>CANQWR010000007.1 GCA_947627625.1 uncultured Ruminococcus sp.
CCGACGGGGGTTTGGGGGCAGAGCCCCCAATGGGGGTTCAGGGGGCAAAGCCCCCTGCCCCTTATCGTCCTAACGGGGGGTGTGGGGGGCGAAGCCCCCCACAAACAGCCCCCCAAATCCAAAACCGTAAGGCAATAAAAAGACATCAGTCTCACGCTGATGTCCTTTTTTATTTTCTACTTCTTATTCGCAAGAGTTCTGTTGACTATCTTTCTAAGACGTTTGCACGTCTCGTCAGGGAAACTCGCAATAAATTTCACCGCCTGTGCGTGTGCGTCACTCTCGGGAAGTCTCAGAAAATTGTGGAAAAATATATATATATCTTTGAAATTTCTGTAAAGCTCCTCCGCTGTCTCACGCCCCTCGGGAGTGAGTACCACGCTGTTGCAGAAGTCCTCATACACAAATCCCGACTCCGCAAGACACCTCAACATCTTACTCACGCTCGGTCTTGATACTCCCAGATGATTAGATATATTTACACATCTTATGTACTCGTCTTTCTCCAGAAGTTCCCTTATCGCTATCAGATACCTTATCTGTCCCGAACAGGTTTTCATCCGTATCTCCCCTTTTCATAATATTTATTTATCGGAGTCTATCAGATTCCAGTACGCTTTCAGATACACAAGTCCGGAGACTACAGTCAGGACTGTTGAAATCCATAGCAGAACAGGTATCACTATACTGTCCATTGCGTTCACTACACCCGACGATATTTCAAGTCCGAAATCGTATACCAAACTGAGCCACAAAAGTGACGTGACTATCGAGACCATTGTGAACGCTGTCTTAAGTTTTCCCCATATCCCCGCAGGCACTACTATTCCGCTGTCCGCTGCAAGAAGTCTCAAACCCGAAACCATGAACTCCCTCGCTGTTATTATTATCAGCGGTATCGCACCTATGTGTATTTCGGGTATCTCCGTAAAAACTGCCAGTGCCGACAGTACAAGCACTTTGTCCGCAAGAGGGTCAAGAAACTTTCCAAAATTCGTGACAAGATTTCTCTTTCTCGCTATATTTCCGTCAAGAGCGTCCGTTATAGACGCTCCCGCAAAAATAACCAGTGCGACCAGATAGTGACAGCCGAAGTTCAGGTACATTGAAAGCAGAAAAAACGGTATCAGAAATACTCTCAGGAGCGTCAGCTTGTTCGGAAGATTCATTTTTCTGTCACCTCTCCTATCAGGTCATAGTCAAGGGAGTCCGTTATTTTTACTCTCACATATTCCCCCGACTGCAATTTTTTCTCGGACGTGAAAAATATTTTTCCGTCTATGTCGGGAGCGTCCATGTAAGTCCTTCCCGCATAGCAGTCCGCAAATCTGTCAAAACACTCAACGACCGCTTCAAACTCTTTTCCTATGAAACTCTCGTTGTTCTGACTGCTCACAAGCATTTGCTGTTCCATTATTATATCAGACCTGTGTGCGGAAACCTCCTCGTCAACCTGATTTTCAAAATCAAACGCCTTTGTACCCTCTTCCCGTGAGTACGCAAAACAGCCCAGCCTGTCAAACCTCACTCTCTGCACAAATTCCGCAAGTTTTTCAAATTTCTCCTCTGTCTCCCCGGGGAAACCCGTTATAAGTGTCGTTCTAAGAATTACTCCCGGCACTCTCTCCCTTATGTGTGCAAACAGCTTTTCAAGCCACTCCTCATCGCCGTAACGGTTCATATTTTTTAATATCTCCCCGTCACAGTGCTGTATCGGTATTTCCATGTACTTCACAAGTTTTTCCTCACTCGCTATCACGTCAAGCAACTCGTCCGTTATTCTCTCGGGATAGCAGTATAAAGTCCTTATCCACTTCAGACCGTCTATGCGGCAAAGTCTCCTCAAAAGCTCGGGAAGTTCCGACTTTCCATATAAATCTTCGCCGTATCTCGTTGTGTCCTGTGCAATAACTACAAGTTCCGTGACTCCGTTTTCTGCAAGCCACTCCGCCTCTTTCAGAACGTCCTCCATCGGCACGCTCCTGAACTTCCCCCTTATCTGCGGTATCGCACAGTATGTACAGCAATTTGAACAGCCGTCCGCTATTTTTAAGTAAGAATAAAATGGGAGTGTCGAAATTATCCTGTCCCCTGTCAGCTCCAGACTGCTCTTCGGTGAAAATTTTACATATCTCTCCCCGTCAAGCACTCTGTCCAGTATGTCAACTATGTCCTTGCCGTCAGCTATTCCCGTGACGGCATCTGCTTCGGGAAACAGTTCCGCTGTCTCCTCCCTGTACCTCTCCGACAGACACCCCGTGACTATTATCTTCTTTATACTTCCCTCCGCTTTGAGTGTCCCAAGTTCAAGGACTGTCTCTATTGCTTCCTCTTTTGCGGACTGTATAAAGCCACAGGTGTTCACCACCACTACATCTGTCTCCGACTCCTCGGGCACAACTTCATATCCCGCCTTTCTCAGTTTGTAGAGCATTCTCTCCGAGTCAACAAGATTCTTTGAACAGCCAAGTGATATTACTTTTACTTTGACCGACATATCTATACCTCTCCCCTGTATTAGATTTAATTAAATTTATTTAATATAAATTTATTTAATATTATTAAAATATTTCCTTATTGCCGTGTTTATCTCGTCAAACGTGTAGCCGAGTGTCACAAGTCCACGCTTTGCCCTCTCTATTGACTTCCTGTCCGTCTCGTCTTCAAGATACCTGCTGTACCTGCTCTCTATAAGATACTGCAAATTCTCCTCGGACAGCCCGATATACGGCTCAAGAGCGTCCTCTGCCGTGAACTCGTCTATCCCCTTCTGCATTATCTCTCTAAGACTTCTCCTGTAGCCGTACTTCTTGACCTCCGCAAAACGCCTTGCAAGTCTCTCCGCATATCGCTCGTCATCTATTATTGAACTCTCCTTTAACTTCTCAACGACTGCCCTGCAAAGTCTCTCGCTCTTGTATTTGTCAAGAAGTTTTTCGTACATCTCTTTTGCGGAGTAATCCCTGTAGTCAAGACAATATAGTGCGTACTGGTACGAACGCCTGAAATTTGACGAATATATTATCTCTTTTAACTCCTCACGGCTCACTTCCATGCCCTGTACAATTTCAAAGTCCGTTATCGTGTCGGCGTTCAGATATATAGTCCTGCCGTCCTCAAACCCGACCGAAAACGTACTCCCCTTGTACCGTCTCACTGTTTCTATTTTCATAATATTTCTCTTTTGTAAATTATATAAATTTTTACGAATTGGATATTGGGGACTACGTCCCCACCCCCTTAAAACAATTGTAGAGCAGGTGCAGTTCCCTCTAAATATTAGAACGATAAGGGGCAGGGGGCTTTGCCCAAAAAATAATTTTCTTAAAATTATATTTTTTTAGAATTTTTTTGATTTGTGGACTGTTGGGGGGCTTCGCCCCCCGAACCCCCCATGATTATTCCCACAGAGAAAACAAAACCTCCCCCGTGACAGTCTACTGTTTAATTTTGGGGGTCAAGGGGGGTCACACCCCCCTTGCGGGAGGTGGGGGCAGAGCCCCCCACAAAAACAGCATCCCCCAGTCCAACTCAATCGGCAGGGGTAAACTCGTCAAAGTCCTCGTCTTCCGTCTCGATTTCTGCTCCTCTCTCCTCTACCATATCCGTAATATCTCTCGGAGTCTCCTCTTCAGGTTTTTCGTCCTTGTTCAGCTTTATCGCCCTTATCTGCTGTTCTATCTCCTCCATCAGCTCGGGGTCGTTCTTAAGAAGTTCCTTTACATTATCTCTGCCCTGTCCTAATTTCCTGTCCTTGTAACTGAACCACGAACCACCTTTTTTGATTATTTCAAGCTCTGTCGCTATGTCAAGGACTTCTCCCGTCCTTGAAATTCCCTGTCCGTACATCATGTCAAAACGTGCCTCTTTGAACGGCGGAGCGACTTTGTTCTTCACCACTTTGCACTTTGTCTCCGCCCCGATTATCATTCCGTTTTCCTTTATCGGCTCGCCCTTCCTGACCTCTATTCTCACCGATGCGTAAAACTTCAATGCACGTCCTCCGGGTGTCGTCTCGGGATTTCCATACATAACTCCTATTTTTTCTCTTATCTGGTTTATAAATATCGCAACGCAATTTGACTTTGATATTGCCGCCGTCAGCTTACGCATTGCCTGTGACATCAGTCTCGCAAGCTGTCCGACGTGCAAGTCGCCCATGTCTCCCTCTATTTCAGCTCTTGTCGTCATTGCGGCTATGGAGTCCAGTACGATTACGTCTATAGAACCCGAACGTATGAGCAACTCCGCAATTTCAAGTGCCTGTTCACCGCTGTCGGGCTGTGACACAAGCAGATTGTCTATGTCGACTCCCAGTGCCTTTGAATAATTCGGGTCAAGAGCGTGTTCAACGTCTATAAACGCCACTTCACCGCCACGCTTCTGTGCCTGTGCTATAACGGACAGTGCAACGGTAGTCTTTCCCGAACTCTCAGGTCCGTATATTTCCACTATTCTTCCCCTTGGCATTCCGCCTATTCCCAGTGCCATATCAAGCGTCATTGAACCTGTCGGGATTGCGTCCACATTAAGAGAACTGCTCTGTCCCAGACGCATTACTGCCCCCGCACCGTATTTTTTCTCTATCTGTTTTATTGCGTTTTCCAGTGCAGCCAATTTGTCGTCCTGCTCCGTCATTCTCACTACGCTTGTCTTCTTTGTAAGCTCTTTCTTTGCCATTTTTACTACTCCTTTATATTAAATTATAATTTATTTTATTAAACGGGGACTATGCCCCCTGAACACCGTTAGAACGGTAAAAGGTAGTTCCCTGTTGGGGGGCTACGCCCCCCAAACCCCCTGTTAGAGTATTAGGGGCAGGGGGATTACGTCCCCCAACCCACGTTAGAACGGTAAAAGGCAGTTCCCTGTTGGGGGGCTACGCCCCCCAAACCCCCTGTTAGATTATTAGGGGCAGGGGGCTTTGCCCCCTGAACCCCCACTGGGGGCTCCGCCCCCAGACCCCCGTCGGGGGGAAGAATCCCCCCGAACCCCCCATGATTATTCCCAAAGAGAAAACAAACCTCGCCCCTGTGGCAGTTTACTGTTTAAATTTGGGGGTCAAGGGGGTATATCCCTGTGTCGTTCTTAAAAAATTTTCAAAAAAATATAATTTTAATAAAATTATTTTTTGGGGGAAGTATCCCCCCGGACCCCCATTATAGAAACTCAGCCAGTTTCGCTAATACATTGAATAGTGGGAAAACTAAAAGTATTTAATCACGGGTTTCCAAAGGGGGTTTCCCCCTTTGGTGGGGGGCTTGGGGGGCAACGCCCCCCAAATCCCAAGGGGGCAAAGCCCCCTGCCCCTCATCGTTCTAATTAAAAAAGTCCGACACAAATCATACTTTTTTTGCCTTTACAGTCCTGACTATATTTCCCGAATCACGGGTGAATTTTAAGTCACAAAAACCGCTCTCAAGAAGTATCTCCCCCACTTTCTCTTGCTGTCCGTCACCAAATTCAAGACAAATATATCCTCCGTCCCTCAGACATTCCCTCCATAGGGGAATAATCCCCCTGTAAAAATCAAGTCCGTCCGCACCCCCATACAGGGCGGTCTCGGGTTCATAGCGGACTTCTCTTTGCAGGTCGCTCATCTCCTCGGCGGTCAGATATGGAGGATTTGAGACTATTATATCAAGATTTTCAAAATTTTCGGCAGTCTCACGCAACAGAACGTCAGCTTTTACGGCGTGGACTTTTGAACTGTTCAGAACTATATTTTTTTCAAGGTACTCAAACGCCTCGTCAAATTTTTCGACAGCCCAGACCTCCGAACTGTCTATCTCTTTGTCAAGTGTCACCGCTATACAACCGCTCCCCGAACACAAATCCACTATTTTCGGCGATTTCAGACTCTCTTCCCTGCACAGATCAATTATATTCTCGACAAGTGTCTCCGTTTCAGGTCTTGGTATGAGTACACCCTCCCAAACTTGAAAAGTGTAACTCCAGAAATCCCACTCCCCTAAAATATACTGCAAAGGTACGCCCTCACAGCGTTGTTCGACATCTTCATATATTTTATAAATCTGAGAGGGGGACAACTCTTCTTCAGGCTTCAGGAGAGGATTTTTTTCTTTGAGAATATTCTGAAAAATGCAGAGCGTATCAAATTCGGGACTTTCAATATTTTTTTCAGTCATAATTCTGACACAGTCCCTGTAGAGAGAAATTCTGCTCACCATCTGTCCTCCTCTTTGTCGGCAGGTATACACGGTTCAAGAGCTGCTATGGCTATTTCTATCATACTGTCGTCAGGCTCTTTTGTAGTTATCCTCTGCATTGCAAGACCCGGGGCGGACAGTATTCTCGTAAAGAAATTGTCGTTGTTACCCGCAAGTCTTATAAATTCGTACGATATTCCCACGACTAAAGGCAATAAAACAAGTGACGCTATTACCCTCTGCCACGTCACCGTGAACGGCACAAAACACATCACAAGTATGCTGACTATCAGGACTATAAATATAAAACTCGTTCCGCACCTCTTGTGAAAACGGCTCTGCTTTCTTATATTCTCCACAGTAAGGGGCAGTTCCGCTTCGTGACAGGCAATAGTCTTGTGTTCCGCTCCGTGGTACATATACTGTCTCTTTATGTCCTTAGTGAGACTCAATAAATACATATATAATATGAATATAGCTATCTTGACTACGCCCTCAAGTACCGACCTCACTATCCGCATTTCTTTTACGCTTCCTATAAGTCCAACCAGAAATTTCGGCAGAAACACAAACAGTCCGACAGCCAGTACAACGCCGAGTATAGAACCTATGACCATTACCGTGTCAAAAAAACCGTCCCCTGCTTCCTCACGCTCTTCCTCCGTGATCTGCTTGTCCGCCGACTTCATTGTGTACTTGTACCCTCTTATCAGTGACGACACAAAATTAAAACAGCCCCTTATTATCGGTGTCTTTTTGTACCACGGTGCATTCTTTCCGTTGTTCTCCTCCCACGTTTCAAGGTCTATACTCCCGTCGGGCAGTCTGCACGCCATTGCTCCCTTGTTTGGTCCGAGCATCATTATTCCCTCTATAAGGGCTTGCCCTCCTATTTTAGACTTGAATTTTTCCTGACTCTCTCCCATTTTTCCTCTCTCCGTATTTATTAAATTATAATTTATTTAGAACGATTGGAGACAGGGGGCTTCGCCCCCAGACCCCCGCCAAAGGGGGAAACCCCCTTTGGAAACCTTTTTTTATTCTACTGAATTTATTTTTAGCTTTGAGAAAACTTTCCTCTGCGGTAATGCTCAAAATAAATATAGGGGTCAAGGGGGGTGTGGGGGCAGAGCCTCCCACAAAGCACTCCCAACAGTCTTATGAACCGTCTTTTGCAGGTAATTTTATTGTCACAGTTGTGCCAAGCCCCTCTCCTGCACTCGTTATGTCCAGTGTACCGCCGTGCAAGGAGATTATCTCGTCCGCTACCGCAAGTCCTATTCCCGAACCTCTTCTCGTGTGGTTCGCCTTGTAAAACTTCGTCTTGACTTTCGACAGATCAGATTTCTTTATGCCGCAACCCGTGTCCGCAACAGATATTATCACCTGTCCGTCCTTTGCACTTGCTTTTATCGTCACAACATCCCCTGCTGACGAATATTTAACCGCATTGTCTATGACGTTTATAAACACCTGTCTTATCCTGTTCTTGTCACCGTGTACAAACGGCAACATCTCGGGCTCTTCGTAAATTATCTTCTTGTTCTCACGCCTTGCGTTGTCACTGTATATCAGTACCGCATCGCCGAGTTCCGCAAGTATGTCCATGTCCTCACTCTGCAAAGTAAAGTGACCGTTCTGCATTCGTGAAAAGTCAAGAAGTTCCTCCACCATCTGCGACAGTCTTTCGGTCTCGTTTATTATAACTCCTATGCCCTTTTTCATGGTGTCGGGACTTCCTCCGCCGTCTATCATGAGTGTCTCTGCCCAACCCTTTATTGCAGTCAAGGGAGTCCTCAATTCGTGCGAAACTGACGATATAAATTCATTTTTCATAGCCTCTGCCGTTGAGAGTTCGTCTGCCATGTGGTTTATAGCTGTACACAAATCCCCTATCTCGTCGTCACTCTTGCTGTCTATCCTGACAGAAAAGTCCCCTATTGCGAACTTTCTCGCTATCTGGCTTATCTGTCTTATAGGTTTCACTATAGAACCTGCAAAGTAAAGTCCCGTCGTCACTATTATTAAAATTATTATACTCGCTATTATCGTGACCGCTATTATATAACTCTTTATAGTCCTGTCAATGTCCGTCAGTGACGTGACCATTCTGACCGAACTGTACTCGCTGTTCAGTGACGATATCAGCATTGAGACCGCAAGTATTTTCTCACTCCCACCAAGTTTCCCTATATATGAACCCTCTCCCCCCGATTCAAGTGCTTCTTCATAATCGGGCATGGGGGAGTCCTCGTCAGGCGAAAATCCCGATGACGTGAGTACTATTCTGCCCTTTGAGTTTATCGCCATAAGTTCAATTTTGTCCTTCTCGTTGAAAGTCTCAAGCATATTCCGCATCTCTGCCGAAAAACTCGCTGAGCTGTCCTGTGAGTGTATGCTCAGTACGCTCCCCACTGCATTTATTTTCGACACAAGATACTGCTTTGCCGAACTGTAAAAATAACTCTGTATCGCATATATGACCGTCAGTTCTATCACTATCAGTGCAAGGACTATCACTCCGAGATTGTTTACTATCCATCGCCTTGTTATGCTCTTTTTCGCCATTACTGCACGTCATTCCACTTGTAGCCGTACCCCCATATAGTTATTATATATTTCGGGCTTGACGGTTCTTCCTCTATCTTCATTCTTATTCTCCTGATATTTACGTCAACTATCTTGTCGTCACCGTAGTAACTCTCCCCCCAGATGTGGTTCAAAATACTCGCCCTGTCGAGTGCAGTGTTCTTGTTGTTCATGAAAAATTCAAGTATCTGATACTCCACCTGTGTCAGCTCTATCGGTACTCCGTTTTTCGTGACCGTCCTGCTCTTTAAGTTCAACTGAAACGGTCCGCTCTCTATTACAGACTGCTTTTCGTTTTTTATGAAACTCATGCACACACGTCTGTATATTGCGTCCACCCTCGCTGTAAGTTCAGACGGCGAAAACGGCTTTGTTATATAGTCGTCCGCACCTATCATAAGTCCGCTTACTTTATCCATCTCCTGAGTTCTTGCCGTCAGCATTATTATTCCTATTGTTGAACTCTTTTTCCTTATCTCTTTGCACACCTTGAAACCGTCTATCCCCGGCATCATTATATCAAGCAGTACTATGTCAAAATTGCCCTGTTCCGCCTCGAATATTTTCAGTGCCGCCTCTCCGCAATCAACATCAACAACATCGTACCCTGCACGTTTCAGGTTTATCACTACAAATTCCCTTATAGTGTCCTCGTCCTCACAGATAAGTATGCGTCTCATTCTATCTTCACTCCTCGCTTTAGTCAGAAAAATTTTTTTGTATTCACGTCTTTTACGTCTTTGGTATTGGGGGCTACGCCCCCCAAACCCCCATTAAAACGATTTGGGGCGGGGGTCTTCACCCACTGAACCCCTATTAGAACGATTTGGGGCAGGGGGCTTTGCCCCCTGAACCCCCACTGGGGGCTCCGCCCCCAGACCCCCGTCGGGGGGAAGAATCCCCCCGAACCCCCCATGATTATTCCCACAAGAGAGACACCTCCGACCCCATAAACTTGAATAGTCGCAAAACTAAAAATATCTAATCACGGGTTTCCAAAGGGGGCTTTCCCCCTTTAGCGGGGGGCAGAGTCCCCACCACAAGGCAACGCCCCCTGCCCTTTATCGTTCACCTTAATATCAGACTTTGAATCTGAATCCCGATGCAAGTACTCCCGATGACAGCCAGAAATCACTTCCTGCTATACTCTCGGGTGCTGAACTGACAAGATACGCCGAATCCCCTTTGGTGTGGAACAACATATACCCCGCCGAAATTCTGTCCTCCCGTGAAGCTGTGTCCTCCGCAACATACACCCTCACAAGCTCGTCTCCTGCTGTACCCTCTTCCGTCAAGGCACAAAATACTATCTCGTCATTCACCGCATCCCTCTTGACTGTCACCCTGCTTTGCCACTTCTCGGGAAATATAAATATATAACCGTTGCTTATGCTGTAATATGACGTGTACTTCCTCTCAAGTTTTCCGCTCTCGCTGACGTACAGCCAATTTGTGAACTTCATCTGCTCACTCTCGGGAACGTCTTCATATCCTGTCGCTATGACCTGTACGGGTATCTCAAGTCCCCCGTCACCGTCTATGTCATATGAACTGCACCCCGACGGTCTGACCGTCGCAAGGGAGTCCTCCTGCGTACCGAAAACTTTTTTAAGCCCTGTGTCATCCATGTAGACTATATCTGTCTGCAACATTCCCGAACCTGCTCCCGCATCTATATATAAAGCCTTCTGTCCGTCCGTCAGAACTCCGTAACTCACGCTGTCAAATTCCGTGAAACTCCCGCTCAGCTCCGCAACGTACTTGTAATACTTCCCATCGGAATCAAGTTTATAAGTCTCTGCCGTTGCGGGAGTATTCGCTCCCGCCCCCGATAACAGTACAAATTCGTTCTCCTCGTCGTCGTCAAGGTCCGTTATATCTATAAACGAATAGGGTGCATTGAAAGTTTTTTCTATAACTCCCGAATCGTAATTGTATATTGAAACGTTCTTCTCCGAACGGTTTATCAGACTGCTCCCCACTATCAGATTTATACGCTCGTTGTTCCCCAATTTTGAAATCATCACTTTTTCAATCTCCGTGCCGTCCGTGGGAGTGTCGCACACAGAACGCCATCTGTCTCCCTCTTTGTCAAGTATATTCATTCTCAGAGTGTTCTCCTCAATCGTCAGACCTGTTTTGTCGTAAAAAACTACCGCCTCGTTACCGCCGTCACCGTCTATGTCCTCAACTATGAATGCAGAAAGGTACTTCCCCGATTTCGGGTACTTCAGACTTATTGACGTGCCTGTTGCGTCCGTCAGTGCATTGTAAATATTCTCCTGCTCTACGCTGAGTCTCGGCGGTGACATAAGCGTGTCTATACTCGCTCCGAATGAACACCCTGCAAGCCCCGTACAAATCAACAGTACAAAAATTATCCTGAAAATTTTCATCACTGTCTGTCGTCCAGCTTTACATACTCACGCTCTTTTGAAATCGCCTTGTATGCAGGTCTGATTATCCTGTTGCTTGTGAGTATCTCCTCCATTCTGTGTGCAGACCACCCCGCCATTCTCGCCACTGCAAACAAAGGCGTAAACAACTCGTCAGGTATGCCGAGCATTCTGTAGACAAGTCCCGAATACATATCCACATTTGCACACATCGGCTTTGAACTGCCTTTTACTTTCGCAAAAACTTCGGGTGTCAGTCTCTCTATCGTGTCAAGCAATCTGAACTCCGCTTCTATCTCCTTGCCCTCCGCAAGCTCAAAAGCCTTTCGCTTCAATATCACCGCACGGGGGTCGGAAATAGTGTAGACTGCGTGTCCCATACCGTATATAAGCCCCGAACGGTCGTTTGTCTCTCTGTTCATGGTCTTCACCATGTAGTCCGCAACTTCGCCCTCGTCCTCCCAGTTCTTTATATTCGCCTTGAAATCGTCAAGCATATGTATGACCTGCAAATTCGCACCGCCGTGGCGTGGTCCTTTCAGTGAACATATTGCCGACGAATACGCCGAATAGGGGTCTGTGCCCGATGATGTCAGCACCCTGCAAGTGAACGTCGAATTGTTTCCTCCGCCGTGTTCAGCCTGCAACATAAGGAGCGTGTCAAGCATCTGTGCTTCCTCTTTCGTGTAACTCCTGTCGGGTCTCAAAAGCGACAGTATGCACTGTGCCGTGTTCTCATTGTAGTTTATCGGGTGCATTATTAAACTCTGGTTGTCAAAATACCTCTTCTTTACCTGATACGCATTTGCCATTATAACGGGTAATTTCGATATCAGACTTATCGCTGTCGTCATTTCGTATTCAAGGCTTTTCGTCTCACAGTCCTCGTCATATGAGTACAGTGCAAGTACGGAACGTGCCAGCTTGTTCATTATGTTCTTTGACGGTGCTTTCAGTATCATGTCCTCCACAAATCCCGACGGCAAATCCCTGAAAACCGAAATCGCTCCCGTAAAATTTTCAAGCTCCTTTTTTGTCGGCAGGTGTCCCGACAAAAGCAGAAAGACGGTCTCCTCAAAACCGTATCTGTCCTCCCTCTCGACATTCATAACTATGTCTCTTATATTGTACCCTCTGTATATCAACTGTCCCTCTATCGGCTCTACTTCGCCCTCGTTCATGAGATATCCGTGGACGTTGCATATCTTTGTCATTCCCGCCATTACGCCCGTGCCGTCCGCATTCCTCAGACCTCTCTTGACCTGATACTTCTCGAAAAGTTCAGGGCTTATTTCGGAATTTTTTTCAAGTCCCGTGCATAAATTCTCTATATAGCTATTTATACTCAGCATTATATCACCCTCCTGCTCGTTATACTTCAATTATACATCATATATTATCTCATGTCAAGTGTGAGTTTTTTGGGGACTTTTCAGGGGTACACTCGGGACATAGGGTGTCACAACCCGAAAACCTGTTGGGGGACTTCGTGAAAATTTTAATTAGAACGATAAGGGGCAGGGGGCTTTGCCCAAAAAATAATTTTATTAAAATTATATTTTTTTGGAATTTTTTAGACTTATGGACTGTTGGGGGGCTTCGCCCCCCAAACCCCCTGTTTTAAGTCTAAGGGGCAGGGGGCGTTGCCCCAAAAAATAATTTTATTAAAATTATATTTTTTTGGAAATTTCTTTTATTTGTAAGCTATCGGAGGCTGTGCAGATTTTAATTAGAACGATTAGGGGCAGGGGGCTTTGCCCCCTGAACCCCCACTGGGGGCTCTGCCCCCAGACCCCCGTCGGGGGGAAGAATCCCCCCGAACCCCCCATGATTACTCCCACAGGGGTACACCCTCCACAATTAAACGAAAACTTGAATAGTGGAAAAACTAAAAATATCTAATCACGGGTTTCCAAAGGGGGTTTCCCCCTTTGGCGGGGGGCTTGGGGGACAGCGTCCCCCAAATCCCAAAGGGGGCAACGCCCCCAGTCTCACAATATTTATAATATAAGACAAAAGGAGTTCACCATGAAAAAATATCTCTCCTCACTCGCTTTAATCGGTATTTCTGTACTTTTAATACCTGCCGTGCCTGTAATATCAGGTCTCAGACCCTGTGCGGTCTCCCAAAATCTTTCTAATGCGGACAATCCCCAAATTTCTTATTCATACTCCCTTAAACCTTACAGAGTTCTCGACATTGAGACAAATACTGTCAATGAAGTCCCCGTCCGTGAGTACGTCATAGGGGCTGTCTGTGCCGAAATGCCTGCCGACTTCGAAATTGAAGCTATAAAGGCTCAGGCTGTCTCCGCTCACACTTACGCCGAGAGACAGCGTTCAAATGCCCGTGAAAATCCCGACGACTCTCTGAACGGTGCGGACTTCTCAAACGATACCTCCAAATATCAGGGCTACTTCTCCGAAAAACAGATAAAAGACAGCTACGGCGAAAATTTTGACGAGTACTACAAAAAAATAAGTACTGCCGTTGATGAAGTTCTGAATTATATTATAACTTTTGACAATATGCCTATTATCTCCGCTTTTCACTCCATGTCTTCAGGCATCACGGAGAGTGCCGAAAATGTCTGGGGTACTCCCACCCCTTACCTCGTCCCCGTTGACAGCAGTTGCGACAAATCTGCTCCGAAATACCTCGATGAGACAAGCTATTCCGAAAGTGAACTGAAAAAATTGCTCGAAAACGCCTTCCCCGATATAAGTCTACAGGACGATTTTACTGACTGGATAAAAATAAATTCCGTCTCCGATTCGGGGACTGTCCTCTCCGCACAAGTCGGAAATCTCACCCTCTCGGGGGGCGAAATACGTTCCGCACTCGGTCTGCGTTCCGCCTGCTTTGATATTGACTTCTCCGAAAATTCCGTCACTTTTACCACAAAAGGCTTTGGTCACGGTGTCGGAATGAGTCAGTACGGTGCAAACTCCATGGCTCAGGACGGCAAAAACTGGCGGGAAATCCTCAGCCACTACTACCCCACCGCCGTTATTACCGACACTTCAACCCTCTGACAGATATTTCTCCACGCCCGAAATTTCCCCGTAAGTCCTTATCAGCGTGTAACCCGTGTTCTCAAGGACGGCGTTCACAAATTTGTCCCTCTCAACCCTCTCGGGCATATCGTGCGTACTGTCGTCAAGCTCTATCAACGCTATTATTTCGGTGTCCGAATTTATGAGTGCAAAATCTATGTGCTTGGATTTTATTTTATTGAAACAAGCTGTCCAGTCGGGGTTGTTGTCCTTGTCCACGGGTTCAACCAGGTCCGCAAGACGTATTTTCATTAAAATCTGCAAACCGTACTCCTCCGCAAGCGGTTTTAGTTTTTTATAAAATTTGTACTCCCTGTCCGTCAGTATCGGTTTGGAGACGTATTTGTCCGAAAATTCAGGCTTTTCCTCACTCTTTTTTTCGGCTGAATCGTTCTTGCTTATGTACCTCAGTATCAATATCACCACTATGCACATGATAAATAATATCACACAGTCTGTCTCGCTCATTTGTTCTCTCCTCTCTTTACTGCCTTACGGCTTTAGACTGGGGGACGCTGTTTTGTGGGGGGCTTTGCCCCCCACTCCCCCCACTGGGGGACGCTGTCCCCCAGACCCCCTGCCAAAGGGGGAAACCCCCTTTGGAAACCCGTGATTAAGTATTTAGATTTTTTGGAGAGGGAAATTCTCTGTCCCAATTTTTCCCTCTGTGGGAATAATCATGTGGGGTTCGGGGGCGGGGTTTGGGGTGTCCCCATTTTCAATCTCCCCCCAGCGGGGGTTTGGGGGCAGAGCCCCCAATGGGGGTTCAGGGGGCAAAGCCCCCTGCCCCTTATCGTTCTAAATTAAAAGAGCGTTCCCGCCAAAAACAGCGGTAACGCTCCCTTTTTTTATCTCAAAATACGGTCTGTTAAAGCTAAGACCAAATCAGACGAGCTTGATTATTGCCATCTCAGCAGAGTCCCCTCTTCTGGGTCCCGTCTTGATTATCTGCGTGTAACCGCCGTTTCTGTCAGCATATTTAGGCGAAATCTCATCAAAGAGTTTCTTTGCAACAGATTCCTTCGTCACATACGACAATACCTGCCTTTTGGAATGCAGGTCGCTGTTCTTGCCGATCGTTATCATCTTTTCGGCTACAGCACGCACTTCCTTTGCCCTTGTAACAGTCGTCTCTATCTGACCGTTTTCAAGCAGAAATGTCACCATTCCTCTGAGCATCGCTCTCCTGTGGTCTGAAGTCCTGCCCAGCTTTCTTGTACCTGCCATATATTTCACTCCTTTTCCGTTCGGGCTTTATAAAACCCTATCCGTTGTCTGTATTCAAGTTTTTTGTTGAATATAAAGTCAGTCCTCTTCCGACGACAGGTCAAAGCCGAGTGACTGGAGTTTCTCTTTCACCTCGTCAAATGACTTCTTTCCCAGATTCCTGACTTTCATCATCTCCTCTTCGGACTTGTTTATCAGGTCGTCTACCGTGTTTATTCCTGCACGCTTAAGACAGTTGAATGAACGCACCGACAAATCGAGGTCCTCTATCGTCATTTCAAGAATTTTCTCCTTGCCCCTCTCGTCCTTCTCTTGCAGAACTTCCGTCAGTCCCGCTTCCTCTGAGAGGTCTACAAAGAGTCTCAGGTGTTCACTGAGAAGATTTGCCGCCTGAGAGAGAGCCTCCTTTGCAGAGATAGTTCCGTCCGTCCACACTTCCATAGTGAGCTTGTCATAATCCGTAAACTCCCTGAATCTTGTGTCCTCCACGGTGTAATTTACCTTAAGAACAGGTGTATATATACTGTCAACGGCAATCACGTCAACGGGAAGTCCCGGGGGTATCTTCTTGTTTCTCTCTGCCGAAACATAACCTCTGCCCTTGTCAATGGTTATCTCCATGTAAAGCTTTGCGTCCTTGCTGAGAGTAGCTATGTGCATTCCCGGGTCGAGGATAGTGACCTCAGAGTCGGTCTTTATGTCCCCTGCCGTTATCTCACACTCGCCCTCTGCCTCTATATATACAGTCTTGGGCGACTCTCCGCTCATCTTTGCCGTCAGTCCCTTTATGCTGAGGATTATCTCTATAACGTCTTCCTTTACGCCGGGTATTGTTGAGAGTTCGTGGTGTACCGTTCCGTTCTTGCCCGATATCTTCACGGACGTAACTGCAACGCCCGGAAGTGAGGAGAGCAGCACTCTTCTGAGACTGTTTCCGAGTGTTATGCCGTATCCCCTCTCAAGCGGTGCTAAGACGAACTTGCCGTACTTGCCGTCAGTTTTCAGGTCAACAATGTCTATATCAGGCTTATTGATTCTTTCCAACATAAAAACCCTCCGTTTCACAGTAAGTGTTTTACGAGTAATTATTCAAAAGCAGGCAGGTGCGGAAACGGAGAAACTCTCTCCCATTCCTGCCCTCTCTGCTTTCAATCGCCTTATTACTTAGAGTAAAGCTCAACGATGAGGTGCGTTGCAACCTCGTAGTCTATATCCTCTGCCGAGGGAAGACGGCTTACAGTTGCCGAAAAGTTCTCCTTGTTGGTGTCAAGCCATACGGGAGTAAGTCTGTCCTTTGTGTCCTCTATGACAGCTTTGAACTTGTCGGTTGTCCTGTCTTTCTCTCTCAGCTCTACCACGTCCCCTGCCTTTACTCTGTAAGAGGGAATGTCCACTTTCTTTCCGTTTACTGTGTAATGGCCGTGTGTAACAAGCTGTCTCGCCTCACGTCTTGTAAGGGCAAATCCTGCTCTGAATACAACACTGTCAAGTCTCGATTCAAGACAAGTTATCAGGTTGTCACCTGTCTTGCCCTCCATTTTGGACGCTATCTCAAAATAGTGGCGGAACTGTCCCTCAAGTACTCCGTATATGAACTTCAGCTTCTGCTTTTCCTTAAGCTGTACTCCATACTCAGATACTTTCTTTCTCACTACGGGGCTTCCGGGTTTTTCAAATCTGTTGGACTTCTTTTTGGATACTCCCATTACTGCGGGGCTTATATCCAGATACCTGCATCTTTTAAGAATTGGTTCTCTCTGTACTGCCATTTTATGCTACCTCCTGCTCTTTCAGACACGTCTTCTCTTGGGCGGACGACAACCGTTGTGGGGAATGGGAGTAACGTCCTTTATCATCTTCACTTCAAGACCTACTGTCTGAAGTGCCCTTATCGCTGCCTCTCTGCCTGCACCCGGTCCCTTTACGTAAACTTCTACGTTCTTAAGACCGTGCTCCATTGCAGCCTTTGCAGCAGTCTCAGCAGCCGTCTGTGCCGCAAACGGTGTCGACTTCTTTGAGCCTCTGAATCCGAGTTCTCCCGCACTCGCCCAAGAAATCGTATTGCCTGCAGTGTCCGAAATAGTGACGATAGTGTTGTTGAAAGTGGACTTGATGTGAACAGAACCACTCTCTATATTCTTACGCTCTCTTCTTCTCCTTATCGTGGAAACCTTTTTACCTTTCTGCTGTGCCACGTTTCATTCCCTCCTTACTTCTTCTTGTTTGCGATGGTCTTTACAGGACCTTTGCGGGTTCTCGCATTGGTCTTTGTCCTCTGTCCTCTGACGGGAAGTCCCTTTCTGTGACGGACTCCTCTGTAACAGCCTATTTCCACAAGTCTCTTTATATTGAGTGCCACTTCTCTTCTGAGATCGCCCTCTACTTTGTAGTTGGCATCAATGTAGTCTCTCAGCTTTGCAACATCTCTCTCGTCAAGGTCCTTGACTCTTGTGTCGGGGTTTACTCCCGTGTTTTTCAGTATCTCTGTCGCAGTCGGACGACCTATTCCGTAGATGTAAGTAAGACCTATCTCAACTCTCTTGTTCTTAGGAAGGTCAACACCAGCTATTCTTGCCATATCGCAAAAAACACCTCCATTATTATCAGCCCTGACGCTGTTTGTGCTTAGGGTTCTCGCAGATTACCATTATTCTGCCCTTACGTTTGATTATCTTGCACTTCTCGCAAATTGGTTTTACCGAAGGTCTGACTTTCATTTCAATTTTACCTCCATCGTTATTTTACACGCCAGATTATACGTCCCTTTGTCAAGTCATAGGGCGACATCTCCAGCTTTACTCTGTCCCCTTCAACGATTCTGATGTAGTTCATTCTCAGCTTTCCCGAAATGTATGAGAGAACTTCATGACCGTTTTCAAGCCGAACCTTGAACATTGCGTTCGGCAGAGCGTCCGTTACAACGCCCTCTACTTCTATCACATCTTGCTTTGACACGCTCTTATCCTCCCTGTAAATTAAATAGGCTTATTTTTTCAGCACCCGTCAGTATCTTCCTCCGCCTTTTCGCCGAATGTACTCAGCAACCTGCGGAGCTGTCTGTCGGTCATGCCGTCAAGTTCTATAAAGCCGTGTGTGAAACTGACGTGCTTTAGGTTCTTTTTTTTCGGACTTTCAAGCTTTCTCGACTTGCCGTCCGCTATAAGACAATAGCCGTCTCTCTCCATGCACTCCACAACTGCGAAATGTCCTCCGCAGTCCCTTCCTGCTGTAGCTATCACAACACTGCCTCTCTGCACCTTCACAATAAATATCCCTCCGTCACGCACAATCTCGCTTACTGTACTGTCAGAATGACGGGACCGTCAGGAGTTATTGCGACACAATGTTCAAAATGAGCTGACAGAGAACCGCTCTGTGTTACGACTGTCCACCCGTCTTTGAGCGTGCGGACATCATCTCCCTTTGCGTTTATCATCGGCTCTATACATATCGTCATTCCAACCGAAAGCCTCGGACCATGTCCTGCCCTGCCCCAGTTGAATATCTCCGGTGATTCGTGAACCTTTCTGCCTATGCCGTGGCCGCAGTAATTTCTTACGATTCCGTAGCCCCGTGAGGAGCAGTATTCCTCTACGGCATGAGATATATCGCCTACTCTGTTTCCCTCTTTTGCCTGAGCTATCCCCTCAAACAACGACGCTTCCGTTGTCTCAAGGAGTGCCCTTGCATCGTCAGAAATCTTTCCGACAGGGAACGTCCAGCAACTGTCACTGCAAAATCCTTTGTAGACCGCACCGGTGTCTATGCTCACTATATCCCCCTCTTTCAGCCGTCTTGACTGTTTCGGGATACCGTGTATAACTTCTTCATTCACCGATATACAGGCGTTTGCGGGGAATCCGTACAGACCTTTGAACGCCGAACGACAGCCGTATTTTGCGTAAAAAGCCCCTATCAGCTTATCTACTTCAAGTGTCGTCATTCCCGCTCTCAGTCTCTCCCCTGCATACCATATCGCTCCGCAGGTTATTTTCCCTGCTTCACGCATTATGGCAAGTTCGGACTTCGTTTTTATTGTTACGCTCATCAGACTGCCCCGACTGCTGAGAGTGTGAGTTTTGAAGTGTCTGCAACTTCCTCCTGTCCCTCTACAGTTACGAGTTTGCCCTGCTTTTCATAGTAATCTCTCAGGGGAGCTGTTTTTTCGTGATAAGTTGCAAGTCTGTCCAGAACAACTTCAGGCTGGTCGTCCTTGCGGACTACCGTCTTGTCTCCGCACTTGTCACATACTCCCTCTACTTTTGTGGGTTTGTACTCAACGTGATAAGACGCTCCGCAACCCTGACAAACTCTCCTGCCCGAAACTCTCTTCTTGATGGTATCATCGGGGACAAATATCTCGACAACTTTGTCAATCTTTACTCCCATTGCATCAAGTGCTTCTGCCTGCGGAACTGTCCTCGGAAAACCGTCAAGGATAAATCCTTTCTGACAGTCGTCCTGTGCAATTCTGTCTTTGAGTATTCCTATCACTATCTCATCGGAGACAAGTGCACCTGCGTCCATTGCCTCCTTTGCTTTCAGACCGTACTCCGTGCCGTTCTTTACCGCCTCACGGAGCATATTTCCCGTTGAAATCTGCGGGATTCCCAGTGTGTCCGAAACAACTTCCGCCTGGGTTCCCTTTCCTGCACCAGGTGCACCAAGAAAAATAAGATTCATTTCAAACTCTCCTCTTTTCTCTTTGAGAATGTTTCCGCCTTGTTTTGGACGTTATAACGTCCGTCTGTGTCCGAATTTAATGTTTAGTTCGGTTCGGTCGGGTCACATTATTCAGGGTGCGGGGATCTTCCCCCCTCACCTCAAATAATTTCCGACTTAACCCCTTTTCGGTTTTCCTCTGTTATCTGAGGAATCCCGAATGATGTCTCATCATGAGCTGTGACTCCAAAGTCCTTGTGGTCTCAAGTGCCACGCTCACGGCAATCAGTATTGTTGTACCTCCCATTGAGAGCGACTGCAAATTCTGGTCTGCCATTGATATAAATATCGGCACTATTGCTATTATTCCGAGGAATATCGCTCCGACAAGCGTTATCTTTGACAGTACCCTCTGTATATAGTCGGACGTTGGTTTTCCCGGTCTTATTCCCGGTATGCCTCCGTTTGACTGTCTCAGGTGGTTCGCTATCTCTATCGGGTTGTACGAAATCGACACGTAAAAATAGTTAAATGCTATTATCAATATGAAGTACAATATTGCGTATGAAAAACTCCTCGTGCTGAAGAAATTGCAGAAAAGGTGGTAGAATCCCTCGCCCGTGTCAGGCTTGAAAAGCTGTATCGTGGACGGCAGCGACATGAACGACATCGCAAAAATTATCGGCATTACTCCGCTCATCATCACTTTTATCGGAATATGTGTCTTCTGTCCGCCATACTGCTTTCTTCCCACTACTCTCTTTGCATACTGTATCGGTATTCTCCTCTCCGCCTCGTTCATAAAGACGATAAACGCAAATTCAAATACTATGAATACTAAGTATCCCAGCGATACAAACAGATATTTGGACGGCGTGTCAAGAGTGAGTGTCACAAGTCTTCCTGCGTCAACGGGGAATCTCGCCGCAATTCCTGCAAAGAGTATCATTGAAACTCCGTTTCCTATGCCCTTGTCGCTTATGCGGTTTCCCATCCAGACTACAAATGAAGCTCCTGCAACAAAACAGATGACTATTACTGCCCCTGCAAAATATTTCTCCCAACCCTCCGTGTACTTGACCGCCGAAACTCCGCTTTCGTCCGTCATTCTCGTGAGAGTCAGATAATATGCGTAAGCCATTGCCACCGACAAGACCATAGCAACCCAGGCTGTTATCTTGTCGATTTTCTTTCGTCCCTCTTCACCCTCGTCCCGCAATCGTTCAAGCGGGGGGAGTGCATAGGTCAGAAGCTGCATTATGATCGATGCGTTTATATAAGGTGTGATTGACAGTGAGAACAGTGTCGCCTGCGACAGTGCTCCACCTGTTATAGTGTTCAGGTATTCGAGAAAGTTTCCGCCTGATGCGTTCATCTCCATCCACGAACCGACTATGTCGGGGTTGAGGAACGGAACTGTTACGGCACTTCCGAATCTGAAAATTATTATCATCAGCAGTGTGTACAGCAGTTTTTTGCGGATCTCGGGAGTTTTCCACGCATTCCTCAGTGTCTTGAACACATTACACCACCTCGGTCTTTCCGCCTGCCTTTTCTATCTTTTCAACAGCCGACTGTGAAAATTTTGCAGCTTTTACCGTGAGCTTGGTTGTAAGCTCTCCGTTTCCGAGAACCTTTACTCCATCGTAAACTTTTTTGATGAGTCCCGATGCTTTGAGAAGTTCAGCGTCAACTACAGTGTCGTCCTTGAATTTGTTCAGGTCGCATACGTTGACTATCGCATACTCCTTTGCGAATATATTATTGAATCCTCTCTTAGGAATACGTCTTGCAAGGGGCATCTGTCCACCTTCAAAGCCTATTCTCACTCCACCGCCTGAACGTGCATTCTGTCCCTTGTGACCTTTGCCCGCTGTCTTGCCGTTTCCCGAGCCGTGTCCTCTTCCCACACGCTTTACGTCTCTGTTTGAACCGCACGTTGGTTTCAGTTCGTGTATCTTCATTCTTCCTGCACCTCCTTGCTATTACGCCTCTGTCACTTCGATGAGGTGTGAAATTTTCTTTATCTTTCCTGCTGTCTGAGGACTATCGGGCTGTGTTGTAACATCTCCGATTTTCTTCAGTCCAAGAGAATAAGCAGTAGCAATCTGGTCTTTTTTTCTGCCTATCAGACTCTTTACGAGCTTTATATTCTTTGCCATCTTATCTCTCTCCTTATCCCAGTATTTCTTTTACGGTCTTGCCCCTCTTTTCAGCTACTTCCTTTGCCGATGTGCAGGAGACAAGTCCGTTTATTGTTGCTCTCACAACATTGCACGGATTGTTTGAACGGAGAGACTTCGTTCTTATATCCTTTATGCCTGCGACCTCAATCACCGCTCTGACAGGTCCGCCTGCGATAACTCCTGTACCGGGAGCTGCGGGTTTCATCAGAACTCTGCCTGCACCGAATGCCCCGACTATCTCGTGGGGAATTGTTGTTCCTCTGAGGTTCACTTTCACGAGATTTTTCTTTGCGTCCTCAATGCCCTTGCGTATCGCATCAGGAACTTCTCCCGACTTTCCAAGTCCGAATCCGACTGTTCCCTTTCCGTCTCCCACTACCACGAGTGCAGAAAACTTCATGATACGTCCGCCCTTTACGGTCTTGGAAACACGGTTTATTGACACTACTTTCTCCTGAAATTCAGGTGTCTGTGTTTCAACGTTAGCCATTTTATAATCCTCCTCCCTGTCAGAATACGAGTCCGTTTTCTCTTGCACCCTCGGCGAGTTCTTTCACTCTGCCGTGATAGAGATAACCGCCTCTGTCAAATACGACTTCCGTTATGCCCTTTGCCGTGGCATTCTTTGCAACTGCCTCTCCGACTTTTCTCGCTGCCTCGACGTTAGAGCCTCTTCCCTCAAAGCCCTTGTCCTTGCTCGATGCCGATGCGAGTGTAACTCCGTTTATATCGTCAATTATCTGGGCATAGATGTGCTTGTTGGAACGGAACACATTCAGACGGGGACGCTCCGGAGTGCCTGAGATCTTTGAACGCACTCTGCGGTGTCTTTTAAGCCTTGCCTTATTGCTGTCAAATTTTTTTATCATAGCAATCTGCTCCTCCTTAACTTAATTACTTCTTGCCCTTGCCGGCTTTGCCTTCCTTGCGGATTATATGCTCTCCTGCATACCTTATTCCCTTGCCCTTGTAAGGCTCAGGCGGACGCTTTTCACGCACTTCCGCTGCAAACTGACCTACTGCCTGCTTGTCAATTCCGTTTATGACCAGTCTGTTGGGCTGGGGAACGTCTATCTTTATGTCGGCGGTCTCCTCGATTATCACGGGGTGTGAGTAGCCCAAGTTGAGCGTTACCTTGCTTCCCGATTTAGTCGCCCTGTAGCCGACTCCCTCTATCTCAAGAGTTTTTGAATAGCCGTTTGTTACTCCCTCCACCATGTTGTGTATCAGACTTCTTGTAAGTCCGTGGAGCGAACGGTGTCTCTTGTCGTCACTCGGTCTTGTCACGTGAACTGCTCCGTCGGAAACTTCTATTCCGAGTTCCGTGCTGAACTGCTTTTTCAGTTCACCTTTCGGTCCTTTGACCGTCACAAGATTGTCCTCGACTGTTACCTCTACGCCTGTCGGAATGGTGACAGGCATTCTGCCTATTCTTGACATCTTTACCTTTCCTCCTTACCAGACGTATGCGAGAACCTCTCCGCCGACATTAAGCTCTCTTGCTTTCTTATCGGTTACGATTCCCTTTGAGGTTGAAACTATCGCTATGCCGAGTCCTTTTCTCACTTTCGGCATATCTGCACAGCTTGAATATATTCTCAGTCCCGGCTTTGAAACTCTTCTGAGTCCCGTTATAACCGGTGTCCTGTTTGCTCCGTATTTAAGAGTGATTCTTATTATGCCCTGCTTTCCGTCCTCGATTACCTGAAAACCTTTCACATATCCCTCGTCTGAAAGTATCTGTGCAAGAGCTTTCTTGACGTTTGAAGACGGAATGTCAACTGTGGCGTGTTTTGCAGAGCTGGCGTTGCGGATTCTCGTCAGAAAATCTGCTATTGTATCAGTGATTTGCATTACAGATGACCTCCTTATCCTGTATTTTTACCAGCTTGCTTTCTTTACGCCGGGTATCTGTCCTGCGTGGGCAAGCTCTCTGAAACATATACGGCATACGCCGAACTTGCGGAGATATGCGTGCGGTCTACCGCATATCTTGCACCTGTTATATGCTCTTGTAGAATACTTGGGAGTTCTCTTCTGCTTGTTTATCATTGCCTTTTTAGCCATTGTCTTTCCTCCCTGATTACTTTATGAACGGTGCACCCAGAAGTGAGAGAAGTTCCTTTGCCTCCTCATCTGTCTGTGCAGTCGTTATGAAGTTTATATCCATGCCTCTTACTTTGTCTATCTTGTCGTACTCGATTTCGGGGAAGATGAGCTGTTCCTTGACACCTGTCGAGTAATTGCCTCTTCCGTCAAAAGAGTCCGCACTTATTCCTCTGAAGTCACGCACACGGGGAAATGCTACGTTGAACAGTCTGTTCACAAATTCGTACATTCTCTCTCCTCTGAGAGTTACTTTAACTCCTATCGGCATTCCCTCTCTGAGTTTGAAGTTTGCGACCGATTTCTTTGCACGGCACACAACGGGCTGTTGACCTGTTATAGCCGCAAGGTCGGTCTTGATTGCGTCTATGACTTTTGCGTTGTCCCTTGCCTCTCCTGCTCCGACATTCACAACTACCTTTTCAAGTTTCGGTATCTGCATAACGCTCTTATAGCCGAATTTTTTCATAAGGGCAGGAGCAACTTCGCTGATATAGTAATCCTTTAACGCTGACATATCGTTTCTCCTTATTCCTGATTATTCAAAGGTCTTTCCGCACTTCTTGCACACACGGAGTTTCTTTGTCACGTCCCCGTCCTGCTCAAAAACGTGTCCCACTCTTGTGGGCTTTCCGCATTTCGGACACACAAGCTGTACTTTGCAGGCATAGACGGGTGCCTCTGTTTTGAGGATTCCGCCCTTCTCTCCCACTCTTGTGGGCTTTATGTGCTTTGTTATGAGGTTTATTCCCTCAACAATCACCTTTCCCTCTTTCGGGCTCACTTCAACGACTTTTCCCGTCTTTCTGTTGCCCTTTTCGTCATACTTGCTGTCGTATCTGCCTGTGAGAAGTATAACAGTATCGCCCTTTTTTACATGAACTTTGTTACTCATAACTGTAAATCCTCCTCAATCAAAGAACTTCGGGTGCAAGGCTGAGTATCTTTGTATACTCCCTCTCACGGAGTTCCTTTGCAACAGGTCCGAATATACGGGTACCCCTTGGGTTCTTGTCCTCTTTTACTATTACGGCTGCGTTCTCGTCAAAGCGGATATATGTTCCGTCCTCTCTCCTCAGTCCCTTTTTCGAGCGGACTATCACTGCCTTTACCACATCGCCCTTTTTAACAACGCCTCCGGGTGTTGCCTTCTTTACCGATGCAACCACTACGTCACCTATGTTCGCATATCTTCTGCGTGTACCGCCGAGAACTCTTATGCACATAAGCTCCTTTGCTCCGGTGTTGTCAGCAACTTTCAGATAAGTCTGCATCTGTATCACAGCGTTTTCCTCCTTTCGGGGCTTTTCCATGCAAGCCCTTCATATCATATGCCGAAAATTACTTTGCCTTCTCGATTATTGTCGTTACACGCCATCTCTTGTCCTTTGAAAGGGGACGTGTCTCCATGACCTCAACTCTGTCGCCCACTCTGCACTCGTTGTTCTCGTCGTGTGCCTTGAGTCTGACTGTTCGCTTGATTATCTTCTTGTAGAGAGGGTGCTTTACGTTGTCCGCTATTGCAACTACAACGGTCTTATCCATCTTGTCGCTCACTACTCTGCCCACTCTCGTCTTTCTGAGGTTTCTCTCTGCCGACATCTTAGCCTGCTCCTCCTTAACTATATATATTTATATTACACTATATTACTGCTGCTTTCCGACCAGCTCTGCCTCTCTGAGGATAGTCTTTACACGGGCTATGTCCTTCTTGACTGCTTTAAGTCTCGCCGTATTCTCAAGCTGGCTTACAGCGTGCTGAAAGCGGAGAGCGAAAAGCTCCTCTTTCAGACTTGTGAGCTTCTCATTGAGCTCCTCAGCCGACATTTCTCTTATCTCCGATGCCTTCATTACTGCTCAACCTCCTGCTCTGCCTTTTTCACAAACTTGCACTTTATCGGAAGTTTGTGCATTGCAAGTCTCATAGCCTCTCTTGCGATTTCCTCGGTGACACCCTTTATCTCAAACAGAACTCTGCCCGGCTTTACTACTGCTACCCAGTACTCGGGTGAACCTTTACCTGAACCCATTCGTGTCTCGGCGGGTTTCTCCGTCACGGGCTTGTCGGGGAATATCTTTATCCAAACCTGTCCGCCCCTCTTGATGTAACGTGTCATTGCGATACGGGCTGCCTCTATCTGGTTTGAAGTTATCCAAGCGGGTTCAAGTGCCTGAAGACCGTAATCTCCGTATGTCACCTTGTTGCCCCTGTACGCCTTGCCCTTCATGCGTCCTCTGTGTACCCTGCGGTACTTTACTCTCTTTGGCAGTAACATTACTGATTACCCCCTTCACTTCTTCTCGAATCACGGCTGCCCTGACCTCTTCTGTCGCCTCTTCTTCCGTCACGTCTGTCGTCACGTCTTCTGCGGTCGCTGTTTCTGTCGCTTCTTCTCTCGACTCTCTCACGCTTCTCGGCAGCCTTTGCAGCGTCTCCTCTGAGAATTTCGCCCTTGTATATCCATACTTTAACGCCAAGTTTTCCGTAAGTCGTGTCTGCCTCTGCAAAACCGTAGTCTATATCTGCACGTATCGTCTGAAGCGGTATAGTTCCCTCGTGGTAGCTCTCACTTCTTGCAATTTCTGCTCCCGCAAGTCTTCCCGAAACCTTTACCTTGATACCCTTTGCACCCTTTGTCATTGTCCTGCCTATGGACTGCTTCATTGACCTTCTGAAAGATGCTCTGTTTTCAAGTTCCTGTGCAATTCTCTCTGCAACAAGCTGTGCGTCCAGCTCGGGTATTTTTACCTCGATGATGTTCACATATACCTGCTTGCCCATCATCTTTTCAAGCTTCACTCTCAGCTTCTCTATCTCCGTACCGCCTCTGCCGATTACTATTCCCGGCTTTGCACAGTGGATGTGTATTCTCACCTTGTCGGCAAAACGCTCTATCTCTATTCTCGGAACGCCTGCACTGTAGAGACTCTTTTTTATAAATTTGCGGACATTGTAGTCCTCTACAAGGGTATCGCCGAAGTCCGCTTTGTTTGCGTACCAACGGGAATCCCAATCTTTTATCACACCTACACGAAGACCGTGCGGATTAACTTTCTGTCCCATTTGCCTGACCTCCCTCTGATTATTCCTTTTCCTGCTCTTTGAGAACTACTGTTATGTGAGAAGTTCTCTTCAGGATTCTGTAAGCTCTGCCATGTGCCCTCGGCATAATTCTCTTCATTGTCGGACCGGGTGTCACAAAACACTCTGCAACATACAAATTATCCCTGTCCATGCTGAAATTGTTCTCGGCATTTGCCTGTGCGGACTTCACCAGTTTGCTGATTATCGGGCTTGCAGCTTTAGGAGTGAGGTCGAGAGCAGCCAGTGCTATGTCTACAGGCTTGTTCCTTATCAGATCAAGGACAATCTGCACCTTTCTCGGTGATATCCCGGCATTTCTCAGATAAGCTCTTGCTTCCATGTTAAAAGCTCCTCCTTTCGCTTATTTCTTGCCGTTGTTGGACGTTTTTGAACCGGCGTGTCCCTTGAAGGTTCTTGTGGGGGCAAACTCTCCGAGTTTGTGTCCCACCATGTCTTCTGTTACATATACCGGGACGTGCTTGCGTCCGTCGTGAACGGCGAATGTGTGTCCGACGAAATCGGGGAATATCGTTGAGGAACGGCTCCATGTCTTGAGAACCTTTTTCTCTCCCGACTCGTTCATAGCCACAACTCTCTTGAGAAGAACCTCCTGAACGTAAGGTCCTTTTTTTACGCTTCTGCTCATTTGATTTCAGATTCTCCTTTCAGAAATTACTTGCCGTTTCTGCGTTTAACTATGAACTTATCAGTCCTGTGGTGCTTCTTTCTGGTCTTGTAACCGAGTGCAGGTTTGCCCCACGGTGTCACAGGTCCGGGACGTCCGACAGGTGATTTGCCCTCACCACCGCCGTGCGGGTGGTCGTTCGGGTTCATTACTGAACCTCTGACTGTCGGTCTCCAGCCCATGTTTCTGACACGTCCCGCTTTTCCGTAGTTCACGTTCTCGTGGTCTATGTTTGAGACCTGACCGATCGCTGCCATGCAGTTTTCAGAAACTTTTCTCATCTCTCCCGAGGGAAGTCTTATAAGTGCGTAACCGCCCTCACGGCTCATGAGCTGTGCCTGATTTCCGGCACTCCTTACGAGCTGTGCTCCTCTGCCGGGGTAGAGTTCGATTGCGTGGATAAACGTACCGACGGGAATGTCAACGAGTTTCAGAGCATTTCCCGGTTTTATATCTGCTTCCGGACCGCTCTCTACCTTGTCGCCGACTTTAAGTCCGTTTGGTGCGAGAATATATCTCTTCTCCCCGTCCTCATACTGGACCAGTGCTATGAATGCACTCCTGTTTGGGTCGTATTCAAGCGTCATGACCGTTGCAACCATATTCTGCTTGTCACGCTTGAAATCTATCACACGGTACTTTCTCCTGTTACCGCCTCCTCTGTGGCGGACAGTTATTCTGCCGTAGCTGTTTCTTCCCGACTTTTTCTTCAGGGGTTCGAGAAGGCTTTTCTCCGGCTCGACCTTTGACAGCACCGAGTAGTCAGTTACAGTCATCTGCCTTCTCGAAGGTGTCGTAGGCTTGTAGGTCTTGATAGCCATTTATTTCACTCCTTGCGTAAAATCGTTTGTGAATCAATACATTCCCTCAAAGAACTCAATAGCCTTTGAATCCTCTGTGAGGGTAACTATTGCCTTTTTCCATGATGCAGTTTTTCCGAAGTATCTTCCGACACGCTTCTCCTTGCCCCTGACGTTGAGTGTGTTTACCTTTGAAACTTCAACGCCGAACAGCTTCTCAACTGCTTTCTTTATCTCGGACTTGTTCGCATCTTTTGCAACCCTGAAAGTGTACTTTCCCTCCTGAAGATTGTCCATAGACCTCTCAGTGATTACAGGAGCAATTATAATGTCCTGTGGTGCTTTCATCACGCATACACCTCCTCAATTTTTCCGACAGCATTCTTTACAACAATGAACTTGTCATAGTTGAGAATGTCATATACGTTAAGAGTGTTTACGGCAGCGGTCTTTACTCCGGGAATGTTTGCCGCACTCTTTATAACTTTTGCATCGGACTCCGCTGTAACTATAAGTGCCTTGCCCTCTACGCCGAGTGCCTTGAGCATATTTACAACAGTCTTTGTCTTGTAGCCGTCAAGGCTGAGAGAGTCGAGAACTATCATATTGTTGTCGAGAACTTTCGTTGAGAGTGCCGACTTCATTGCAAGTCTTCTCACTTTTTTATTAAGGGAATATCTGTAGCTTCTGGGTTTCGGTCCGAGTGCGACACCGCCGTGAGTCCACTGTGGTGCTCTTGTTGAACCCTGTCTTGCGTGACCTGTTTCCTTCTGTCTCCACGGCTTCTTACCGCCTCCTCTTACCTCTGTTCTGGTGAGAGTAGACTGTGTGCCCTGTCTCTGGTTTGCAAGGTAATTCACTACCATTGCGTGCATTACTGCCTCGTTCGGTGTGATACCGAAAACTGCGTCGGACAGCTCTGTCTCTGAGACTTTGCTTCCACCCATGTCATAAACTGAAATTGTAGACATTGACGTTTCCTCCTTTCTCAGGCTTTTACGCTGTCAGTTATGCACACTATTCCGCCCTTTGCTCCGGGAATTGCACCTTTTACAGCTATCAGATTATTTTCAGCATCTATTTTTACTACTTCAAGATTCTGTACCGTCACCTGCTCTGCACCCATGTGACCTGCCATTCCCTTGCCCTTGTAAATTCTCGAAGGCGAGGAGCAGGCACCCATTGAACCTGCCTGTCTGTGAACAGGTCCCGTACCGTGGGTTTCCTTGAGCCTGTGCTGGTTGTGTCTCTTTATTGCACCTGCAAAACCTTTACCTTTGCTTGTGCCTGTCACGTCAACAGCGTCTCCGACTGCAAATGTATCCGCTTTCAATATGTCTCCGACATTGAGAGCATCAATATCGTCAAGCCTGAACTCTTTCAGAGTCTTCTTGCACGCAACGTCCGCCTTGTCAAAGTGACCTTTCATAGGCTTGTTTACCTTTGTCGGCTTCACATCTCCGAAACCGAGCTGCAAAGCACAGTAGCCGTCATTTTCGGCGGTCTTCTTCTGGACTACTACGCAAGGTCCTGCTTCTATGACCGTCACGGGAATTATCTTTCCCGCTTCATCGAAAATCTGCGTCATACCGATTTTCTTTCCGATAATGCCTTTCTGCATTTCAAATCTACTCCTTACAAATTATTGGCTGACACGTCCACGGAAAAAATCAAAAAAACTTTTTTCGCAAACTCCTTGCCAGCATGACTTGTGCCGACGAAAGTCCGTTACTTGACTTCCATTACAACGTCAACTCCGGCAGGGATTTCAAGCTTTTCAAGAGCCGAATTTGTCTTCTCAGTCGGACGGATAACATCAACAAGTCTCTTGTGTGTCCGCATCTCAAACTGTTCACGGCTGTCCTTGAACATATGAGTAGCACGAAGGATAGTAACAATTTCCTTATTTGTCGGGAGCGGGACAGGACCTGAAACTCTCGCACCGCTTCTCTTTGCCGCCTCAACTATCTTAGCCGCTGCAATGTCGACTGTAGCGTGGTCATAGCCCTTAATCTTGAATCTGATTCTTTCGTTTACTGCCATTTTTTTCGCCTCCTTAGATTGATGGGAGTCAGCTGCGGTTTTGCTTTAAGTCCTTTTCAGGAAATTTTATCCTCACACGTCCCCGTGTGTTGAGCAGTCTTTCCGACAAAAAAAGCCCGAAAAAAGGAAATATTTTCTCGGACAGAAAGAGCGTGACAGAAAGCAAAATTGCAGAGAGGTTTTTTTCTTCTCTTTTCCGACAAAAAAGTCGGAAAGAGACTCAAAAACCCCTTGCAGGTTCTCCGACACGACTATCGGTGCAGACTGCACCTGTTATTCTGACCGCCCGTTTCAAGAAACCGGACTTACTCTGCGGAAACTATTCGGCACACCGCCGGTAACCTCCCGCTTCACCGCATATCTCACATTGATAACAGCATGGCTGTTAAACTTCAGCCATACACTCAACGACTGATATTATAACACATAAATTCCAATATTGCAAGCAAATTGCAGATTTTACAATGTAAATTTTTTGTGAATAAATATATATATTTATCTTAATTCCCGACAAACAAAAATAAATACAGAAATAAATATTTGTCGGGATACTTGATTTATTTCTTATTATATGCTACAATATTTCTGTCAGGCTCACTCCCGCTGTATTTCAGGGCGTGAAAAATATAAATCTTAAATCTTCTGTAAAGAAAGGTGTTCTATGGACAGTTCCGATTCAGGGAAAATTATTCTCGTCATCATTATGATGGTCTTTTCGGCTCTATTTTCGAGTACCGAAACCGCTTTTTCAAGCGTCAACAAGCTAAGGCTCAAAAATTACGAGGCTCAGGGTGACAAAAGGGCTTCCAAGGCTCTATCCCTCGCAAACAGGTTTGACGATGTTCTGACGGCAGTCCTCATCGGCAACAATATCGTCAATATAGCGTCCTCATCGGTGAGTACTATCATCTTCATTGACATTTTCGGCGATAAGGGTGCGGGTATCTCCACAATCGTTGTGACTATCCTCGTTCTGGTCTTCTGTGAAGTCATACCGAAGTCATACGCAAAGAAAAACGCCGAAAAACTCTCTCTCGCCTTTGCACAGCCACTCTCAATACTCGTGACTGTCCTGAAACCCGCAGTCATATTTTTTAATAAACTCTCTTCAATAGTCGCAAAAGACGACAACTCCCCAAGTGTCACGGAGGACGAACTAAAATACATGATCGACGAAATAGAAGAACAGGGTGTCATTGAGGAACAGGAGAGCGAACTTGTAAAGAGTGCTCTCGAATTTGACGAAATTTCTGTGAACGATATACTTATTCCGAGAGTAAAAGTAATAGGTGCGGACATAAACTCCACTATCGACGAAATAAAGGAACTTTTCAGCTCCGAAATGTACTCCAGAATACCCGTCTATGAAAAAAGTCTCGACAATATTCTCGGTTTCATAACTAACAAGGCTTTTTTCAAAATGCTTGTCGAAAAGAAAAATGATATAAAAAATATCATTCAGGACGTTCCCCACATTGCAGACACAAGTCTCATAAGCGAAGCTCTCCGACTTATGCAGAGGTACAAAGTCCACCTCGCCGTAGTTACCGACCAGTACGGCGGTACTAAGGGCATTGTCACTATGGAGGACATTATTGAGGAACTCGTTGGCGAAATCTATGACGAAGATGACGAAATAGTCCCCAATATAGTCAGAATATCGGACGACTGCTATGAAGTCACGGGCGATACAAGCGTCAGCGAACTGCTTGAATACTTAAATCTCGACACTGATATGATTCACACGGACTACACCTCCGTCGGCGGTTGGGTCACGGACGTTATGGAGAGAATACCCGAATCGGGTGAGACAGCACGTTCGGGCGTTTTCCTCCTGACTGCACTGAATGTCAGTGAGAACACCGTTGAAAAAGTTCTGATAAAAATTTCGGACGAAAATATTTGAGACAGGGGACTTTTTGGACCGGGGGGTGTGACCTCCCCTTGACCCTCAAGATTAAACAGTAGATTGCCACGGGGACAGGATTTGTCTCCCCTGTGGAAATAATCATGGGGGGTTCGGGGGGATTCTTCCCCCCGACGGGGGTTTGGGGGCAGAGCCCCCTGCCCCTAATCGTTAAAACAGGGGGTTTGGGGGGCGTAGCCCCCCAACTTCAAAGGACAACTGTCCCTAATCGTTCTAATAAATAAATGGGCGAAGTCCCCCAATAAGTAATTTAATATAAGGAGATAAATATATGATATGGCAGATAATTCTGCAAATTGTACTAATAGCCGTCAACGCCGTATTTGCCTGTGCAGAGGCGTCCGTTATCACGATAAATGACGCAAAACTCGAAAAACTCTCCGCAAGCGGTAACAAAAAGGCTGTGAGACTTAAAAAACTTATCTCTCAGCCTACAAGATTTCTCGCCACTATTCAGGTCGCTATAACTCTGTCAGGATTCATAGGTGCGGCTTTCGCAGCGGACAATTTCGGTGAAGCTCTCGCAAACGCAATATCCAAAACGGGCGTGGGTATACCTTATAATATATTAAAACCTGTGTCTGTCGTTGCGATAACACTCCTCCTGTCCTACATAACTCTCGTTTTCGGGGAACTCGTCCCCAAGAGACTCGCCATGAAAAACCCCGAAAAACTCGCTCTCATGATGTCGGGGCTTGTTATGTCCGTTCAGACTATATGTTCCCCACTCGTGTGGCTTCTTAATATCTCCGCCAACGGTGTTCTCAGACTCGCAGGCATTGATCCCGAAAATGACGACGATACCGTCACCGAAGAGGAAATTCTGATGATGTCCGATGCAGGTGCTGAAAAGGGTACTATCGACGAAGCCGAAAACAGAATTATTAAAAACGTCTTTGCCTTTGACGATATGACCGCAGGGCAGATATGCACCCACAGGACAGATGTCTCCGTTATCTGGGAAAATGACGATATTTCCGTCTGGGAGGAGACTATCCACCGCACAAGACACTCCTCTTTCCCGATTTGCGGTGAAAATATAGACACTGTCATAGGCATTCTCGATGCAAAGGACTACTTCCGTCTTGAAAACAAAAGCCGTGAAAATATCATGCAAAACGCCGTCCGTGAACCCGTTTTTGTCCACGAGAGCATGAAGGCTGACAGGCTTTTCGCCCAGATGAAAAAGTACGGTGCGGACAGATTCGCCGTTGTTGTTGACGAATACGGCGGTATGAGCGGTATTATAACCGTAACTGACCTTGTTGAGGAACTTGTCGGCGATTTTGACGATGATGAACTCGAAATCCCCGAACCTGTCTTTGAAAAAATTTCGGAAAATATCTGGAAAATTCCCGGTATAACTCCCCTCAGCGATGTCTGTGAGGAACTCGGTATCTCCCTGCCCGCCGACAAATACGACACTTTCGGCGGTTACGTCATAGGTATGCTCGGGGAAATCCCCAAAGACGGTACTGCCGTCTCGATTGATTCGGACAATATTCACGTTGAGGTACTCGAAATAAAACACCACCGTGTTGAACTTTGCAGAGTAAAAATTATCTCTCAGGAAAAAATCTCCTCTGAAGATAATATATAAATTGGGAGGCTACGCCCCCCACCCCCCCTGTTTTTAACGATTAGGGGCAGGGGGCTTTGCCCCAAAAAATAATTTTATTAAAATTATATTTTTTTAGAGATTTAATATTTTTAGTTTAGAACGACAGGAGGCAGGGGGCTTCGCCCCCTGAACCCCCACCGGGGGTTCTGCCCCCGGACCCCCGCCGGGGGGAAGCATCCCCCCAGACCCCCCATAATTATTCCACAGAGGAGACACTCCCATGATTAAACAAAAACTTGAATAGTCGAATAACTAAAAATAATTATGGGTTTCCAAAGGGGCTTTGCCCCTTTGGCAGGGGGTGTGGGGGGCAGCGCCCCCCGGTCCAAAGCCGTAAGGCAGTATAAAAATAATTAACTCAATTCAAACATTCCCGTGTAAAGCTGGTAATACTTTCCTCTCTGCGAAATCAGTGAGTCGTGATTTCCTCTCTCTATGATTTTGCCGTACTCCAGAACCATTATCGCATGAGAATTTCTTACGGTCGAGAGCCTGTGTGCTATCACAAAAACCGTTCTGCCCTCCATAAGTCCGTCCATTCCCTTTTCTATCAAAGCCTCTGTACGGGTGTCTATTGAACTCGTCGCCTCGTCCAATATCAGCACGGGAGGGTCTGCCACTGCCGCCCTTGCAATTGCTAAAAGCTGTCTCTGTCCCTGACTTAAATTTGAACCGTCCGCTGTCAGCATAGTGTCATAGCCGTTTTCAAGGTGTCTTATAAAATCGTCCGCATTTGCAAGTTTTGCCGCATTGTAGACTTCTTCGTCTGTCGCATCAAGTTTTCCATAGCGGATATTGTCCATGACCGTACCCGTGAAAAGGTGAGTGTCCTGCAAAACTACCGACTGCGAACGCCTTAAATCGTCCTTTTTTATCTTGTTTATATTTATGCCGTCATAGCGTATCTTGCCGTCGGGGACATCGTAAAACCTGTTTATAAGATTTGTTATAGTAGTCTTACCTGCTCCCGTTGAACCCACAAAAGCTATTTTCTGTCCGGCTTTTGCGTAGAGACTTATTCCGTTCAGGACTGTCTTATTGGGTTCATATCCGAAAACAACGTCATCAAATTCGACATTTCCCCTGACTTCCGTGTATGTGACAGTGCCGTCCGCCTTGTGAGGGTGTTTCCACGCCCATCTTCCCGTACGCTTTTCGGACTCCTTTATATTGCCCTTCTCGTCAATTTCGGCGTTTACAAGTGTTACATAGCCCTCGTCTGATTCGGGTTCTTCGTCATCTATGACTTTGAAAATTCTCTCCGCACCTGCAAGAGCCGTCAGGACTGAATTTATCTGCTGTGAGACCTGCGTTATCGGCTGTGAGAATGAACGTGTGAATTGCAGGTATGAAACGACTGTTCCCACTGTCAGACCGCCTATGCCGTTCACCATCATTATACCGCCTGCTATAGCTGTCACAGCATAGTGAAAATAGGACAGATTCCCCATTATCGGCATGAGTATATTTGCGAAAGTGTTCGCCCTTGTTGCAGCCTCACAGAGTTCCTCGTTCAGCTTGTCAAATTCCGCATTTGCAATGTCCTCGTGACAGAAAACTTTTACAACTTTCTGTCCGTCGATCATCTCCTCTATGTAGCCGTTTGCACGACCTAATGCTCTCTGCTGTGCGATAAATCCCTTGCTGCTGTGCGAACCTATAAAGCCTATGATGTTCACCATTATTATCAAAATTATAACTACTATTATGGTCAACTGCCAGCTGTACACTATCATCGCCACAAAAACGCCTGTTATAGTTATAACTGAACTTATTACCTGTGCTATGCTGTTGCTGAGCATCTCTCGGAGTGTGTCCGTATCGTTTGTGTACAGCGACATAAGTTCACCGTGCGTGTGCTTGTCAAAATACCTTATCGGCAATGACTCCATTTTCGTAAACAGGTCGTTCCTTATTCGCATAAGTGTCTCTGTCGAAATTTTCAGCATTACCCTCTGGTACATAAAGGTACACAACGCTCCCGCTACGTATATTCCTGCCATTACGCTTAAAATGCTGACAAATTTTCCTCTGTCCCACTGCCCTGTCTCAAGGGCATTTTCTATGTTGTCTATAAGAGGCTTTAACAAATAATTTCCGGCTATTCCTGCAAAGGCACTGACTATTACTCCCGCCACAACAAACACAAATAAGGTCTTGTATTTGCCCATATAGCTGAATATCCTCTTTAACGTGTGCTTTATGTTCGTGGGCTTCTGCACGGGTTTCTGGTTTCTCCTCGGAGGCATTACTCATCAGCTCCTTTCTGCTGTGACTCGTAAACTTCTCTGTAAATAGCATTGCTCTTCAGAAGTTCTTCGTGAGTTCCTATAGCGTCTATCTTTCCCCTGTCCATGACTATGATTCTGTCTGCGTCCTGTACGGACGAAATTCTCTGTGCTATTATAAAAGCTGTCGTCTCGGAGAGATTCTCCCTGAACGCCTTTCTTATACTGCTGTCCGTAGCCGTGTCCACTGCACTCGTTGAGTCGTCCAGTATTATAATTTTCGGCTTTTTGAGCAACGCTCTCGCTATACAAATTCTCTGCTTCTGTCCGCCCGAAACGTTCACACCGCCCTGTCCCAAATCGGTGTCATAGCCGTCGGGGAAGTTCATAATAAAATCGTGGGCACAAGCCGATTTGCAAGCGTCTATAATTTCCTCGTCCGTTGCGTTCTCGTTGCCCCATTTAAGATTATCCTTTATAGTACCCGAAAACAGGACGTTCTTTTGCAACACCATAGCCACGCTGTTTCTGAGCGTTTCAAGGTCGTACTCCTTTACGTTGTGACCGCCTGCAAATACTTCTCCCTCTGTCGCATCGTAAAGTCTCGGTATCAGCTGCACAAGAGAAGTCTTTGAAGAACCCGTACCGCCTATTATGCCTATGGTCTCCCCCGACTTTATTTTTATATTTATATTTTCAAGTGCAAGATTGTTCATATCTTTGAAGTAACTAAAACTTACGTTCTTAAATTCTACAGAACCGTCCTCAAGCTTTGCTGTAGCGTTTTCAGGTGACACTATTTCGGGCTCTTCCGTGAGGACTTCATATACCCTCTGCAAAGATGCTCTCGATATTACAAACATCATGAACATAAATGACAACATCATCAGTGACATAAGTATCTGTCCGACATATGTTATGAAACTTGAGAGTTCGCCCGTCTCCATAGTGCCGTTTACAGCCATGTTTCCGCCAAACCAAAGTATCGCCACTATGCTTGAATACATTATCAGCTGCATTGACGGCATTGTCATTATTATCAGTTTTTCGGCGTTTACCTGTGCCTTTCTGACTTTTTCGGTGTTCTCCCTGAATTTCCGTGTCTCGTAGTCCTCTCTCACAAAAGCCTTTACAGTCCTTATGCCTATTAGATTTTCCTGTACTCTTCCGTTCATGTTGTCATAGTGAGTCAGCATTAACTTAAACCTTGGGTGTGCCTTTGTCATTATTACCGCCACTATACACGCAAGTATCGGTACTGCACACACAAACACAAGCGACAGCCCTGAGTTCATCTTGAATGCCGCTACTATCGCACATATCATCATTATCGGTGCTCGAAACGCCGTCCTTATGAACATCATAAACGCCATTTGTATGTTGGTTATATCTGTCGTCAGCCTCGTTGTCAACGAAGCCGTTGAAAATTTGTCCACGTTTGAAAACGAAAAATCCTGTACTTTCCTGAACATCGCTCCTCTTAAATTCTTTGCAAATCCCATTGCCGATACTGCACTGAGTCTGCCCGCTATCGCTCCGAAAAACAGCGAAATCAAAGCCATACAGACCATAAGTATTCCCATGCGTGTGACGTGTCCCATATTGCCCGCCCTTATTCCTTTATCGATAAGGCTCGCCATTATAGTGGGGATTATTACTTCCATCGCAACTTCTCCCACTATCGCCACGGGACACAGTACCGCCTGTTTTTTGTACTCCCCTACATACGAAAAAATTTTTCTGAACATAAAACTATCTCCTCCCCTTTTTTATTTAATCTATTTATTGCTCCGCATTGGGTAAAATGTTCCACGTGGAACATTTCCACAAACCTAAATATGCGGAGCAAAAAATATTCACTTCACAGCGTTCATTATGCTGTCAATAATCGTACTGTTCCACTCAAGAGTTTTTCTGTCAAGGAGACCGAAACTCGACTCCCCCGACTTGACGTTGTTGTCCCAGACAAAACACTTTATCCCCGACATCTTTGCGTAAGTTATATAGTGACCGTAATAATCTGCCCTCACAGCGTCATCTGCCTCGGCGACACATCCAAACTCGTCTATTATGACAGGCGTACCCTTGTCTATAAACTTCTCTTTGAGAAGTGAGAATTTTGAGTCTATCTCGGTTTTGTCCGCATCTCCGAAAGTGGTCTTAGTGCCGTCCGAAAACTCCCACGGTGCGTAATAGTGGACGTTCAGGACTATATTTCTGCCCCTCGGTATGATGACATCATTCAGTGCGGCTTCCTCTGCGGACGCTCCGTATGTCGTCACTATCAGAGTTCTCTCGGAGTTGTTTCCGCCCGTACCCCTCACGGTGTCCACAAAGTCCTGATCATATTTGTTGACTATCTCCCTCTCCTGAGGAGTTCCACCTATCCACTCGTTCGGGCTGTCGATAGTCCTCGGCTCGTTCATTCCCTCAAAGAGAAGATGATAGTCATAGTCTTTGAACCTCTCCGCAAGCTGTTTCCATATCGCACAGAATTTTTCGCTGTCGCCCTCGTACTCCTCCTGCGTGGGGTTGAACCATATATAATCATCGTGGTGCATATTCATTATGACGTACATTCCCGAATTGTAGGCGTAGTCAACTACCTCCTGAACCCTGTCAAGCCATTCGGGTTCTATAACATTGTCATCGGACATATGCTCCCCCCATGTCACGGGTATGCGGACGGCGTTGAACCCCGCCTTTTTGACCGTGTCTATAATCTCCTGTGTGGTCTCGGGGTTGCCCCAACCTGTTTCGGTGTCAAGACCTGTCTTTGTGGTGTCGTAACTCTCAAGGGAATTTCCCAGATTCCAGCCGACTTTTATATTCCTCAGAATATTTTCGCTGTCCATAAAGTCAACATAACCTGTGTCGGAACCGTCTCCCTCTTCATCTTCTTTATTTTCCTGATTTTCTTCATCTTCTTCAATATCTTCACTCTTTTCGGGTGCATTGCCTATGCTGTACTTAACTGTTATAGAGTCAAGCGTTATACTCTCCTGCTCGCTCCACCAGTAGCCAAGTGTGAACTCCCCGTCATCTGCCAGACAGCTTTTAGCCTTCTGCGGTACAAACCACGTCAGTGAGAGTGTCGTACCGTCCGTGAAGACCGCCGTATCGGAGGACTGATAATTTCCCTCCGACGAACGATAGCCGAAAGCTCCCGTGAACTTCCCAATAACTCCACCCGAACTTATATTGAAAGTAACGGCTTCGGGGACTGCATCGCCCGCAAGAAAGTCCGCTGACACTCCTATTATATTGTCACTGTCGCTGTAATTTACACTTGTTCCCACGTCCTGAGTGACTGTGTTGTCAACGGGTATCTCTCTCGTTCTCGTGTAACTGCATATGACTTCACTAACTCTAAGAGAAGTACTCTCTCCCCACCAGTAGCCAAATAAAACTTCCCCTGAACTGCTTATATAGTCCCTTATATTTTCAGGCACGCTCCAAGTTATCTCGCCATATGAACCCTCTGTCTGTGCTGTGAAATCGTCCGACTGATACCAGCCCTCGTCCGTTGAGTCGGGACAGTCCGAATTTACAGATATTCCGCAGCCGCCTTTAAGCTCTCCTATGTCAAGACCGTCTCCCGAATAGACTATAAAAGTAAAAGAATTTATTTTATCTCCGTCCTCCATAAGGTCGGCAAGCGGTACTTTAACGGTGTTTTTCCCGTCCTCACGCTGTATTGTCTGGTCAATTGTCACCTGTGTACCCGAATTTGCGGAGAGTGTCTCCACGGGACTTATATGCTCTGTCTCGGGTTCGGAGACCGATTCGGCAGATGTCTCCTCGGACGAACTGCTCTCACTCTCTTTGCCGTCAGAATTGTACTCCATTGTAAACGGCTCTCTCTCAAATCCCGACGACTCCGTTGAACTATTTCCGCTGTCTCCGCAAGACGCTCCCGAATACGTCAGGAGCAGGCACATTGCCGTGATAATTGCTGTACTTCTTTTCATGATTAAAAAATTTTCCTTTCGTGTATTGTAACTGATTTGCAGGGACAAAAAACTGCCCCCGTCAGACTTTCTGCTCGCTCTCCTCCAGTTTCTTCTTCAGCACCAAGAGAAGTTCCACAGGGCTTGAAAAATCACCCTCTATCCCCTCTATCTCACGCATTTTCATAGCTATCCGCTCCAGATAACCCATTAGTTCACTCCTCTCCTGCGGTGAAAATCCGCAAAAGACAAGCTCATCATACTCCTTGAAAATGCTGTTGTGATTCTCAATTGCAGTCCTGCCCTCGTCTGTCAGGGAGAGCCTCTTGCAACGCTGATTTTCCTCGTCAACAGTCCTCCTTATAAGCCCTGCCTTTTCAAGTCTCTTTGCGGAAGTCGCAACAGATGCGGGCGTGACACCCAATATCTCCGCAACTTCGATCTGTGTGCAGTTTTCGTTCTCCTCAATTATTTTCATGATAGCTGTCTGTGCAAAGTGCAGTTTTGACTTCTCGCTCGCCCTCCTCACAAACAATCTCCTCAGCAGGTTTATATTTTCAAGCATTCCCATGATTTCTCTGCTGTCCGACATTTCAGATACCTCCGTCAAAACAGTTAAACGTTCAACAATTAAACGCTGAACAGTTAAACGTTTAATGTAATAAAGATTATACCACACCCGCTCCCTCTTGTCAAGAATTTCCCCATAAATTTTTCAACAGCTCTCAACAGCTTTTTTGTGCAAAAAAGCAAAACCTGCTCCCGAAATAACTCGGAAACAGGTTTATAGTTTTTAATTTTATTCTATTCGGTCTGTCGGACAAGTTCCTCCTGCTGCTTTTTGGCTTTCTCAATCATTCTTATGAGTTTCTTTCTTTTTGAACTCCACTCAAGTTTACCTATGAAATCACCATAGTCGGAGTCCATATAAATTTCCTCCGCTTTCATCAAAGCCTTGTCATATTCACCCTCTTGATAATACTCGTAAGCCTCATTATAAGCTGTCTGTAACCTGTCCTGCTCGTTCTCCTTAGCTTTTTCAAAGCCAACTAAAACTAAAATCGAAACAACAAGCATTAAAATCATACCAAGGAACAACCCCAACATACCTATATTGTCTTCAGAAAATATTCTGTCAACAATTTTAAGAAAGAGATTTTTCTTCTTTCTCTCATAGCCTATTGCATTCTTTGTCACAAACGGACTTCCGCAAAATTTACAGATACCCGCTTCTTCTTCCAAACTGACTTCCAAATTCGCTCCACAGTGCGGACACACCGCCGAAACAAGAAATTTATCATCTTTCATGATAAAAACCTCCTCAAATTTTATTATGATTATATTATAAATCATAAAAAAACGAATTTATAAAAACCGTTTCCGAATTGAGAAGGTTCAAAAATTTTTCAAGAAATTTTATTCAAGAGCGTCTTTCAGGGTCTCGTAATTTTTTTTCATAATCGAAATATAGTCCTCACCGCTTTCGGGGGCGGACTGCATTGAATCGAGAGTGAATATCTCCTGATTTTTGTTTTTCGTGTTCTCTATGACCGCTTCCGCTATCGAACAGTCGGAACTCTCTATCACAAATACGCTCTCCGCACCCGTCTCGTCAATCTTGTCCGCAAGAAATTTTACGGTCTCAAAACTCGCCTGAGTGTCCGCAGAACACCCCGAAAATGCCGAATAATAGTCAAAATTGTAGTCGTCCGTGAAGTACCTGAAAGGAAATCTGTCCGCAAATATCAGAGTGTGATTTTCTGCACTCTCGGACAATTTTTCAAAGTCACTGTCCAATTTTTCAAGTTTTTCGGAATAATTTTCAAGATTTTCCCTGTAAATACTCTCGTGCGAACTGTCAGCCTTGCAGAGATTTTCAGTTATAACTTTGCAGAGTTTTTCAGCATTTTTAACAGACAGCCAGACGTGTTCGTCATATTCGGTCTCCGTCTCGGAATCGTGTTCGTGCTGTTCCTCCTGCATTCCCTCGACAATTTCCTCCTCCTTGACTTCACTCTCAATCGACTCCATAAGATTTATTTTTTTCATGTCCCTGTTGACCGCATTTTTCAGAACGTCCTGTGTCCATGCGTCCGACTCCCCGCCGTTGTATATAAAAATATCGCAGGAAGATATTTTAACTATATCCTCCGCTGTGGGCTGGTAACTGTGTATGTCACCGCTCCCCGCTATGCAGTCTATCTCTATATTTTCCGTCTGACCGTCCGCTATAGCCTTTACCCACTCATATTGCGGAAAAGACGTGCAGACTATTTTCAGCATATCTTCGGAGTGAGAAAATTTTCCGCAGCCCGTCAGGACAACTCCCGATGTCACAAGTGCAAAAAATATTTTCTTTATATTTTTTATTTTAATATTTTTAATAATCATAAAAATCTCCCTCTTCTCAAAAATAAAAATGATAATCATTTTCAGTTTCCTATTATTATACCACAATTAAAATTTATGTCAAGCCCTTTTTATAAATTTATATTTATAAAAAAATTTTTTCGACAGGTATTGACTTGCTCTGCTTTTTGTGGTATAATTATCGTGTATATAACCTGTTTTCATGAAGTCGGAAAGGAAGAGGTGATATGTCAAAAAAACTTACTTTTCTGCTGCTCGGTCTTACATATGTCGGTGGAAAAGCTCTGAAATCTATTGACGATACCGCTAAGGAACTCGCAAGGAAAAAAATGGAGAGCAATGCAAATAACAATGCCGAAAATATTTCGGGTGAAGAAGATTTTTACAGCGATACTCTCCTTGAATCCGAAGAATTTTCCGTCATTCATGCGTGTACCCACTGCGGAGCAAAAATATCGGCAAGCTGTGAAAACGGTTCTGTTGAGTGCGAATACTGCAATACCCCTTACAGAGTCAGAAACGGGTATGTCCTTGCAGAAGAAACGGTTGTAAAGAAAAAAACTGCGGAGCAGAGAAGTGTCCAAAATGTGCAGAACGTGCAGAGAAGTCCGCAAGAACCTGAAACTAAAGGTCTTCTGGGCTATCTCGAAAGAAAACACATCCGTGAAATGGAGGCTCTTGAGGCACAACGCAGAATAGCTGAGGAAAGAGAACGTCAGCTTGAAATGGAACGTCAGAAGTCAAGAGAGGAAATGAAAAAAGCCTTGAAAATTTTCCTGACGGGTCTGCTCTGGTTCTACGGCTTTATACTGTGTTTCCCCGTTCCCGTCGGCATTATACTCAAAAATACGGACAGCATCGACGAGGAAATGAAAAAGAAAATCATGACTGTTGTCTGGGTTGTCTACGCCGTGTTCCTGCTGATTGTGATATGCAGGTAGAAAAATAATTAAATAAAAAAATTTCCAAAATTTAATATTTCCACGAAAAACCGTCTCTTTTTGACGGTTTTTTTCCGTGTCGGAAAATTATTTCAAAAATTCGCAAGAAAAAAATCGGAAAACTCTTGACAAAATCAGAAATATGTGATATGATTTGTTACAGGGCATATTTCTGCTCGTGTTTTTACTGAGAATCCGGAATATAGATGTGTGGGCCCTGTGCAACGAGACGCTGTGAACCATGTCAGGCGGGAGACCGAGCAGCATTAAGCGGTTTGTTTTGTGTGCCGCAGTAAGCCTGCACATCTGTGTTCCGGATTTTATTAGGAATATTTTTCTGAAATATTTTTTCTTACATTTCATCCCGTATGCAGGTGATTATAACATGGATAACAACTACAGAACTCTCTACAGAAAATGGCGACCTCTCACTTTTGATGACGTTATCTCTCAGGAACACATTGCCGTTACACTGAAAAATCAGCTCACTCACAACAGAACTTCTCACGCCTATCTGTTCTCAGGCTCAAGGGGTACGGGCAAGACCACCTGTGCGAGAATATTCGCAAAGGCTCTCAACTGCCCCAATATGAAAGACGGCAACCCCTGTCTTGAATGTGAGATATGCAGGGAAGCCGAAAACGGCTCTCTGACGGATATTGTAGAGATAGACGCTGCCTCAAACAACGGTGTTGACGATATGCGTGATTTGCGTGAAGGGGCGGTGTACTCCCCCGACAAGTGCAGGTACAGGGTTTATATAATTGACGAAGTGCATATGCTCTCCGTGAACGCTTTTAACGCTCTGCTCAAAATCATGGAAGAACCGCCCTCTTATGTCAAATTTATACTCGCAACTACCGAATTGCACAAAGTTCCCGCAACTATCCTGTCAAGATGTCAGAAATTCGGTTTCAGACGTATAAAAAATGCCGATATATCTAAGAGACTTCTATATATAGCTCAGCAGGAAAATATAGATCTCACAAAAGACGGTGCGGACTTAATCGCAAGTCTCTCGGACGGCGGTATGCGTGACGCTGTTTCACTTCTCGACCAGTGTTCCTCGCTGTCGGAGGAAATAACCGTCTCAGTCGTATCGGAGACGGCAGGCGTGGCGGGACGTGAGTATCTATATGAAATTCTCGACGCAATATCCTGTCACGACACCGCAAAGGCTCTCTCTGTGACGGACAGTCTCTGTGATATGTCAAAAGACCTTGCAAGGCTTTGTGACGAACTTATTCTGCAGCTCCGGAATGCAATGCTCCTGAAACTCGGCTCGGACACCGAAAATCTCATATCCTGTATGCCCGATGAACTCCCAAAGCTAAGGGAAATTGCGGGAAAGTCGGACATCTCCCTCATTATGCAGCGGCTTGAAATTCTCCAGACGTGCAGAGAGAGAATGCAGAGGGTCATGAACAGGAGAGTTGAATTTGAGATGACTTTGATAAAACTCTGTGACGATTTGCAAAGACAAGTCCCGATAACTCCGCAAATTCAGCAAGTCCGACAAGTCCCACAGACTCAGGCTGTCCCGAAAATTCCGCAGTCACCGCAAGTCCCGAAAATTTCGGAAACTCCGAAAGCTCCGAAAGCTCAATCGGGCGGTACGGCGGCGGTCTCATACACCCCCGAAAGTATACGTCCCTGTGAGAATTGGGAGTATATCGTCGAAAAATTCAAAGTCGCAAGACCCGCCATGGCAGGCACTCTCTACGACTCAAATGCAGGTGTCGACGGCAGTATTTTCATAATTTTCACCCCAAACAGGCTTCTTGCATCCTATTTCAAAAAGGACACGGAGAGTGCGGTTGCCCTCCTGAAAATCGTGAACAATGTCCTTGGCGGGGGTATAAAGCGAATACGCATCATACCCACTTCTGCGGACGACAGCAGAGATTTGCCCGGCGAACTCATAGAAAACGCTCGGAGGAGAAATATAAATGTCTCCACCGAAAATAATATATGATGTGGGAGTTTTTCGGACTATTTTTGGGGGAACTATCAGGGCAGGGAGTGTCCCCTCTCCGAAACTTAATTAGAACGATAAGGGGCAGTTGTCCCATGAACTCATTGAAATTTCGCCCCCAAAATTTTAAGAACGATTAGGGGGCAGGGGGCTTTGCCCAAAAAAATAATTTTATTAAAATTATATTTTTTTGGAGATTTTTTTGACTGTCTGCTGTTGGGGGCTACGCCCCCCAAACCCTCTGTTTTAAGTCTGAGGGGCAGGGGGCATTGTCCCCCAACCACGTCAGGATTTGCACCCCAAACCCCCTGTTTTAAGTCTGAGGGGCAGGGGGCTTTGCCCCCTGAACCCCCATTGGGGGCTCTGCCCCCCAAACCCCCGTCGGGGGGAAGCATCCCCCCGAACCCCCCATGATGAAAACAAGATAAAAACGTGAGACAAGAGAGTTGCTCTCATGATTAACAGAAAACTTGAATAGTCGCACAGCTAAAAGTATTTAATCACGGGTTTCCAAAGGGGGTTTCCCCCTTTGGCAGGGGGTCTGGGGGACAGCGTCCCCCAGTAGGGGGTGTGGGGGGCAACGCCCCCCACAAGGCAAAGTCCCCAAAAAAACAAAATTCAAATTTAAGGAGATTTTTTTATGAAAGCAAGGATTCCGAAAAATATTAACGCAGGTTCTCAGAACAACGTAAACCAGATGATTAAACAGGCTCAGAAAATGCAGGACGAAATTACCGCTCTTCAGGAGGACATCGAAAACCGTGAGTTCACCGCTACTGCAGGCGGCGGTGCTGTCGAAGTCGTCATGACGGGCAAAAAGAGTATAAAATCACTCTCCCTCAAGCCCGAAGTCGTTGACCCCGATGACATCGAAATGCTTCAGGATTTGATAATAAGTGCAGTGAACGAGGCTGTCGACAGCATAGAGTCTACGACAGAATCCGAAATGAGTAAAATTACGGGCGGAGTATCTCTCCCGGGTCTGTTCTGATGGCTGACCACAACGCTCTCCCCCTTGTCGTTCTTGCGGAGAAGTTCGCCTCCCTCCCCGGCATAGGCATGAAGTCAGCACAGCGTCTCGCCTACCACGTCATGAAGATGGACGAGGAAAAAGTCCGCAGTTTTGCAGACGCTCTTATTCAGGCGAAAACGAGTGTCCATATGTGCAGTGTCTGCATGAATCTGACCGAACTGAAAGTCTGTCCGATATGCAGTAACCCCTCACGCTCACATGATACGATATGTGTTGTTGAGAGTCCGAAAGACGTGTCCGCATTTGAGAGGACAGGGGAATACAACGGTGTCTACCACGTTCTGCACGGTCTTCTCTCGCCTATGGACAACGTAAATCCCGATGATATACACATAAGGGAACTTCTCGCAAGGGTTTCGCCCGAAAAGACCAAAGAGGTCATAATGGCTACAAATCCCACTGTTGAGGGGGATGCTACTGCTATGTATATAGCCGAACTTCTCAAACCGCTCGGCATAAAGGTGACACGCCTTGCCTTTGGTCTGCCTGTGGGGGGCATTCTGGAGTACGCCGATGAAGTCACTCTGTACACCGCCCTCGAAAACAGAAACCCACTATGACAGGAGATTTGTGATGTCTTTGAAAAATTTTTTCTGCGGAATTTCCGTCCTCACCGCCGTGTGTCTGTCGCTTGTCTCGTGCAGTGACAGCAGTGACACGGAAAGTGACTTCTCCTCCGAAAACGTCTCCACGGTGACAGATTTTCAGGAAACTTCTGCCGTCACGGATACAGGAACTCAAACTACCACCACCGCAAAAACGTCCGGTTCGGGAACTTCTACAACTTCAACAGGTTCGGGGACTTCCACCACTTCAACGACCGTCACTACGGAGACTACTACCGAAAATCTCAACCTCGGAAACCCTGTAATAGCTAAGTCGGGGGAGGCTTTTCTCGCTGTGACCGATTCTATGTGGGAAGTGCAGTACTGGGGCGGTATGGACGACTCCGAACAGCTGAGTTACGGAGCAGTCACCGCAAAAATAGACGGTGACGGCGACTATACCGTCAGTGTCAACGCCGACACAAGGGGTTTCAGATACGCAATGACGGGCGACCCCGATTCCCCCGCTCTCCCCGACAAACTCGGCTTTCTCGCTGTCATGATCAAAGACGGCGAACAGCTCTTCCCCGGTGCCTCTATAACCATAAACTCCGTAAAAGTGGACGGCAAAGAACTCACCCTGACCTCAAAGGCTTACACCTGTTCCGATGACGGTATCCAGACAAGGGCTAATATTTATAACCCCTATGTCACCGAAATCCCTGCCGACGCTCACTGTACCGAAGGCTATCTGTACAGTCAGAAAAACAACGCTCCCGCAAGATTTTTCGGCGACTACAGCTACCAGATTGTACGCTCCTCCGACTTCAAGGGAAACTGGAAAAAAATTGAAGTCAAATTCACTGTCACGGACACCGACGGTCATAACGCTCCGCAACAGGAGACTACCGAAAATCAAAACAGCAGTCCGCAACAGTACGGCTACGGTTATAACAATTACAACGATTATAATAACTATAATAATTATAATAACTATAACTATGACTACAGTCAATACAGTCAGCCCGAACAGTACGGATACGGGGAATATAACAGCTATAGCTATGACTATAATTATGATGACAATAATTATAATGATTATGACGGCAATTATGACTACAATAACTACGGCTATGGCGATAACTATTACGGCTGGTGAGGTGTTCCGTTATGCTTAATCTCAAATCGACTATGTTTGAGGAGTCCGCAAATTCAAAAGCTCCGAAAAGCGTTGTACTCAATATTATTGTGTTCTTTGTGACGTTCTTTGCGATATATTACTCCGAATCAATAATACCGATGGTTCTGAGTATGCCCGATATACTAATCTCCTCCCTCGGCTACTCTATGAAAAATCCCGACTCCGCCACGGATGTGGACTTCTTTATGAAACTGTCCACCGAAATAATGATGCAGCCGAAATATATGATTGCAAGTCTCTTCTCAACTGCAATAGGGACTGTCCTCGCAATAGTCTACTGCAACTCCATTGAAAAGCGGTCTCTTTCCTCTATGGGACTGAAAAAAGAGGGTTCTGTCGGGAAATATATAAGGGGATTTTTTCTCGGTATAATTTTAATCTCGGCTATTATTTTCATGCAGGTGCTGTCGGGGGCGTGCAAAATGAGTCTGAACAGCAACTTTATGTCAGGTATCGGTCTTATAGTCCTCTATCTCATAGGTTTTCTGATACAGGGCATGAGTGAGGAAGTCATCTTCAGGGGGTATTTTATGAATACTCTCGGCGGCAGGGGAAACCCTCTGTGTGCGGTACTCGTCAGTGCGACGGCTTTCAGTCTCGCCCACACTTTCAACCCCGGCTTCACTCTCGTTGCACTCTTCAATCTCGTGCTTTTCGGAGTTTTTGCAGGTCTCTATATAATAAGGGACGGCAATATCTGGGGGGCTTGTGCCATTCACTCCATGTGGAATTTCACTCAGGGAAACCTCCTCGGCGTTCAGGTCAGCGGTACTCAGACTGTTTCCGTAATCCAGACACAGCAGCTCTCCCAAAATACTCTCCTCACGGGAGGTACTTTTGGTGCGGAGGCGAGTATCTTCACAACAATTGTCCTGACTTTCGGGATATTGATAATTCTGTTTTTACCGCAAAAAAAGACTGTCCAATAAGGGCAGTCTTTTTTGATTTATGAGTTTTTTGATTTGTGGGCTGTTGGGGGGCTACGCCCCCACCCCCCCCGCCAAAGGGGGAAACCCCCTTTGGAAACCCATAATTAAATATTTTGAGTTTCGCTAATTTTTGGAGTTTCGTCTAATCATGGGGGGTTCGGGGGGATTCTTCCCCCCGACGGGGGTTTGGGGGCAGAGCCCCCAATGGGGGTTCAGGGGGTGAAACCCCCTGCCCCTTATCGTTCTAAATTATCTGACTTTTGCACCACAGGGTATGCTGTCGTCCACAAATATCACTTTTATACCGTCGGGAGTGTCCGATGCACATATCATTCCCTTGCTCTCAACTCCGCACAGCTTCACGGGTTTCAGGTTCGCTATAAGCTGTACTTTTTTGCCTATTAAATCTTCGGGCTTGTAATACTGTGCTATTCCCGAAACTACCTGTCTACCGCCCATTCCGTCATCAAGCTGTAAACAGAGAAGTTTTTTGGATTTTTTGACTTTCTCCGCCGAAACCACTTTCGCAACTCTTATGTCCACTTTCGCAAAGTCCTCTATATCTATCTCTGCGGACTGTTCGGGTACTTCAAAATTATCCTCTTTTTTACTCTCTTCGGGCTGTGAACTTCCCTTTATTATTGCGTTCAGCTCTTCAATTTCCTTTTCTGCGTCTATTCGTGGGAAAATTATCCTGCCCCTGTGGACTGTCACATTTTCGGGGAGTACTCCGTACTTGTTGAGTTTTTCATACTCCACATCGGACGGTGCAATTCCGGCTTGACTTTGTACTTCGGGCATTGTTGTCGGCATAAACGGGCTGAGAAGTCCCGAAATAACTCTTATTGCTTCAAGAAGATTGTACAGCACGCTCGCAAGACGTGCCTTTTTTGAATCGTCCTTGCCGAGTATCCAAGGCTGTGTCTCGTCAATATATTTGTTAGACCTGTCCACCGTCTTGAAAATCTCTTCAAGGGCATTTTTTATTCTCGTCTCGTCAACGGCTTTTGCGACTATATCCCTTGTCGCCGTGACTGTCTTTATGAACTCCTCATCTATGCTGTCGGGCTCACGGTCTTTGGGAAGAGTGCCGTTAAAATATTTTTCAACCATTGCGACTGTCCTCGAAACAAGGTTGCCCAGACCGTTCGCAAGGTCGGAGTTAATTCTGTTGATCATTATCTCGTTTGAGAAAGAACTGTCCGCACCGAGTGCCATCTCACGCAAAATGTGGTACCTTATCGAATCCGCACCGTAACGCTCTCCCAGTATGAACGGATCAACGACGTTCCCCAGTGACTTGCTCATCTTCTCCCCGTTGAACGTTATCCAGCCGTGTACAGCAAGGTGTTTCGGCAGCGGAACTTCAAGTGCCATCAGTATTGCGGGCCATATTATTGCGTGGAATCTCATTATATCTTTCGCCACCATGTGGACATCGGCGGGCCAGTAGTTTTCAAAATCGCTGTACTCCCCGTTCATATAGCCCAGTGCAGATATATAGTTTGACAGTGCGTCTATCCAGACATACACAACGTGTCCGTCGTCAAAGTCAACAGGTATTCCCCACTTGAAAGTAGTCCTCGATACGCACAAGTCCTCCAGTCCCGGCTTTATGAAATTGTTCACAAGCTCCAGTGCACGGGTTTTCGGTCTTAAATAGTCCGTCTCCGTCAGGAGTTTTTCTATCCTGTCCGCAAATGGCGACATCTTGAAAAAATATGCCTCCTCCTTTGCGAAAGTAACAGGTCTGTGGCACTCGGGACAACAGCCGTTTTCGTCAAGCTGTGAGTCTGTCCAGAAACTCTCGCAGGGCGTGCAGTATTTTCCCGAATACTCCCCCTTGTATATATAGCCCTTGTCATAGAGTTTCCTGAATATCTTCTGCACCGTCTCAACGTGGTAGTCATCTGTAGTCCTGATATACCTGTCGTAACTTATATTCATGTACTCCCAAAGTCTCTTGAAAATTTTTACCACTCCGTCTACATACTCTTTCGGCGTGATACCCTGTTCCTGTGCCTTCTGCTCTATCTTCAGACCGTGTTCGTCCGTACCCGTCAGAAACATCACGTCATAGCCCTGCATTCTCTTGAATCTCGCTATCGAATCACAGGCGACTGTCGTGTAACAGTGTCCTATGTGCGGGTTTCCCGACGGATAGTATATAGGTGTCGTAATATAAAACTTCTCTGCCAATTTGAATCACTCCTGTTTTTTGATTTTAATTAAATTAAATTATTTTTTATTTTAATTAAAAATTAAATTATTATTTGTTATCATAACTAAACAAGACAGGTCAATTCTCCTCCTCTTCCTGCTCTGCGGCTATTTTCGTCATAAGCACTACTGCGTGGGCGGATATTCCGAGCTTCTCACCCGTAAACCCAAGGTACTCCTCCGTTGTCGCCTTTACACTCACTCTCGATACGTCGCAACCGCAAGCCATTGCTATATTGTCCCTCATAAGCTGTATATACGGCGACAGTTTCGGCGACTGTGCAATGACTGTCGAATCTATATTCCCCACTTCATAGCCCTGTTCCCTGCACATACCTATGACTTTTTCAAGTAACTGTATGCTGTCCGCATTCCTGAACCTCTTGTCATTGTCGGGGAAATGCTGTCCTATGTCACCGAGTGCAACCGCTCCGAGACAAGCGTCCATTATAGCGTGTACAAGTACATCGGCATCGGAGTGTCCCGCAAGTCCCATCTCATACGGCACATCCACTCCGCCTATTATCAGCTTTCTGTTCTCCGTCAGACGGTGAACATCATAACCGTGTCCTATTCTGAACATTTATATCACTCCTTTAATATTTACGGCATTGGGATTTGGGGGGCGTTGCCCCCCAAGCCCCCACTGGGGGATGCTGTCCCCCAGACCCCCTGCCAAAGGGGGAAACCCCCTTTGGAAACCCGTGATTATATATTTTTAGTTTTCCCACTACTCAAGTTTTTGTTTAATTGTGGAAGGTGTACCCCCTATGGGAATAATCATGGGGGGTCTGGGGGGATTCTTCCCCCCAGCGGGGGTTTGGGGGCAGAGCCCCCAATGGGGGTTCAGGGGGCAAAGCCCCCTGCACCCTATCGTTCTAACAGGGGTTTGAGGGCGTACCCCCCAACAAGGCAGTCCCTGAAAATTTTATTTATTATATAACAAATTCGCTATGTCTATGTCCTCGGGGGTGGTTATCTTTATATTCGTGTAATCGCCCTGTGTCATGAATATCTTCCCCCCGACAGCTTCCGCAAGCTGACAGTCATCCGTGAAATCAAGTCCGTGTTCAAGGGCAAAATCTACTCCCTCATAATATAATTTTTTCCCGAAAACCTGCGGTGTCTGCGTTATATACAAAAATTTTCTCGGAGGTGTGTCCACAACAAGCCCGTCCTCGACAGTCTTTATAGTGTCCTTGACGGGTACTCCCAGAACTGCCCCCCCGAAAACAGACGCATCTTTTATAGTCCTTGCTATGTCTTCGGGCTTAACAAGAGGTCTCGCACCGTCGTGTATCGCCACAAATTCGGTTTCCTTTGAAATCTCCCTCAGACCGTTTATGACACTCTGCTGTCTCGTCTGACCGCCTTTCACTACTGCCCTCAGTTTCGTAACACCCGCTTTTTCCGCCTCTTGTTTTATGGCGGGAATGTCCTGCTGTCTTGCCGAAATAACTATCTCCGTGACGTACTCGCACTGCTCAAAGGCAAGCATTGTCACGCCTATGACAAGTCTCTCACCGAGCGGCAGAAGTATTTTTGAGACTTCACCGCCCATTCTCGTGGAGTTTCCCGCACAGACTATTATTGCCGATGTTTTCATTTTTTTTCACTTCCATAATTATCTTTTGGGGGATTGAAATAATTTCAGTAGAATAAACCGGGGGTCCGGGGGCGGGGTATGGGGTGTCCCCATTTTTTCAAATCACCCCCGGCGGGGTCAAGGGGCGAAGCCCCCTGCCCCTTATCGTTCTAAACTAAAAAATATTAAATCTCCAAAAAAATATAATTTTAAGAAAATTATTTTTTGGGGCGAATCCCCCCAGACCCCCCATGATGTTCTACTGTTTCAGTTTTAGAAGTCCTGACGTTTTTTCCCGTTCCGTAATAGTCTATTGGTTCTATTATAGGTGTCCGAGAGTGAACCCATATGCCCCTATACGTCACATTCCAAGTCTTGCAAGTTCCTTTTTTGCCATTTCGTTCCCCGACTCGGACGCTTTTCTGTACCAGTTTACCGCTTCTATAAGGTCAACAGGCGTTCCCATGCCCTTTTCAAGACACATTGCATATCTGTACTGTGCGGTATCCATTCCCAGTTCGGAAGCCCTCTTGTAATAGCTGACCGCCGTTTTATAGTTTATTGCCGTACCTCTGCCGTAAAAACAGCAGTTCCCCGCCGCATAGAGTGCAAGTTTATAATTTCTCTCCGCTGCACGTCTGTAGTCCGCAAACGCCTGAACCTCATTTTTTTGCGTACCCTTGCCCATTTCGTAGCAGTAACCCCTGTTGTATATCGCTCTGACATTTCCCGACGCTGCCGCCTGACTGTAAAGCCTGAACGCTTTCGGGTAGTCTATATCAGTTCCGAAACCGTAAAAATAGCAGTTCCCAAGCTCAAGCTGTGCAAGCGGATAGGACTTGTCCGAAGCCCTTTTCAGGTACTCTATCGCAAGAGCGTGATTTTCCTCCGTACCCTTTCCGTGGAGATAGCAACTGCCGAGATTGTACTCCGAAGGCGTATAGCCCTCCCTCGACGCTTCACGAAAGTACACAAACCCCGCTTTCGGATTTTGCGGTGTACCCCTCCCCGCAAAGTACATCTTTGCAGTCTCGTCCATTCCCGCAGCGTGTCCCAAATCGGCGGACGCTTTGAACGCCTGAAACGCTTCAGCGTACTTTCTCTGTGAGAGCATTGTCACTCCCCAACTGTAATACTTGTTGCGTTCGTCAATTTTCGCCTTGTTTTTCTCCGCTATATCATCAAAAGTCCTCGTCCTTATCCTCTGTGCGTCACACACCGTACATATCTCTTTTGAGTCGTCGTTCGACGTTGAACACATACAGCACACCCACACCATATTCATATCACGCCCTTACAAGTTATCGGCAAGTTTCTGTATTATCAGCATCTCACGCCTTATGAATCTCGATGAACCGTCAATGCCGAAAAAGCTGTACCCCTTTATTCCTCCCAAGACAGTCTGTTCTGTTCTGACATATCCCCTGTCAATAATCTTGTCCCTGTTGAACTTTATCCTGTGTTCGGGCCACGGCTCACAGAAAGTGTACGGGGAGGACATCGCTTCAGCGGACGGCACTGCCTCCTTTGACGGCTCTGCCGAAGTGGACGGTACTGCCCTTGCAACGGGTTTTGCGACCGTAACAGTTGCTCTCCTCACTACGGGTACTTTTTTGACAGGCTTTACCGTCTTTGTATCTTTGGAGTTTTTTGGATCTTTCAAGTCCTCCGTCTTTTTCTCGCACGCATACTTCATTGCCATTAAAGTTTCAAGCTTGAAAAATACGCTGTTTGAATCAGGTCTGTAGAGTTTATACCCTTTTATTCCCGAAACTTCCGCCTGTTCGGACGCAATGAAACCTCTGCTTGCTATTCTCTCCCTGTCAAATATTATATTATGCTCCGCCCACGGCTTACAGAACCCTTTCGGTGCGTTCGACTTCACATAGCCCTTTTTGTCGAGTTCCTGTGCAGTAGCACTCTCTTTCTCCCCCGACACATAACAAAGCTCATATATTTTTTCGCTCCCCGTATTTATTTTCCTTATGCCCTGTATGCCGTCACTCTTCATCTTCTCCTTGTCTATTATTATGGAGTGTTCGGGCCAAGGCTCTTCAAATGCGGGTTCCGCCTGTTTAAGTCTTCTGAGTACCTCCTCGGCTGTCGGTCTGTCGTCGGGGTTCTTTTTGAGCATATCCGAAATCAAAGAAGCGTACTTGTGGCTGTTTATCTTCGGACTTAGTTTCAGCTGACAACCGCTGTTCAGGGCTATCCAGCAGTATATTACTTTTCCCTTTTCCCGACGCTTTTCAAGTCTCTCCGTCAGATTTACGGGTTCGGGAAGTTCCCCCGCAAGATAGAAGTGAAAAATCAGTCCAAGTGAAAATATATCGGACTTCTGCGTTACAAGTTTGCCCATCTCCTCACGCTCGTCCTCTGCATCGGCATACGCACCGAGTTCGGGGGAATAGTAGTCTATAGTGCCTATTATCTCATCGGGCTTTTCGTTGACAAAATAACTGCTCTCGAAATCTATCAGCTTTGCGACATAATTTCCCGTGTGATTCCTAACAAGCAATACATTCTGCAACTTCAAATCGCTGTGGACGATATTTTTCTTGTGGATAGTGTCAAGTGCCCCCGCTGCCGTCTGCATGAGAAGTTTTTTAACGTCCACGGACAGACCGCTCAAAACTCCCTCTATCTCGTCCTCGTCTATAGCTCCCTCTATAAACTCCGACGCCTCAACGTACTGGTTTCCCTCTATGAACTGCTCGCACGCAACGACTATATTTCCGCCTGCTCCCGTGACCGCATTTATAGTATTATTTATCTTGGAACGTGTTATGACAAAATCTTCAAACTGCTTTTTGTTGTGCATAAACGTCTTTGCGTCAAGAGTGCCGTTGTTTATCGGCATTACAGGTGTCTGATACTTTTTCAGGAAGTATTTTTTACCGCCCCTCATGGCTGAGACTATCTGTCCGCAGTGGCTGTTACGCCACTCCTCCATAAGTTCAAATCCGTGAAATATCATGTCTCGTCACTCCCTCCGAAGTATCTGCCGTAAATCAAGTCGTACTCCGCAAAAATATTCCTCTGCAATTCGGACTTCTCCTCATAGCTCCTGAACTCCTCCTTGACAGATGCGGCAGTCTTTTCAATAAGTTCGGAGAGTTCCTCGGGCTTTTCGCTCACTATACGGACTATGTTCTCGTCTATGTACTTCTTGCAGACCGAATTTCTTATTCTCTCCTCAACGGCTGTCATTTTTTTATACAGGGAGACAGTCTGCTCCGCTATACCGTTGTCCGCAACAAGAAACTCCCCCAAAACAAGCTGTCCGCAAGCCGTCTCCGTGACGGCTTTTTCAAATATGTCGGGGTACTTCTCGGAGAGATTTTTGTTTTTATCTATATAGGAGGACTTCTTGCTGCTCATCATCTTGACAGAATCATTTGTACCCTCCGATATGGTTTTGAGTGCAGAAAAGGACTCCTCCGCACCCGTCCTTATCTCGTCAAGTTTACCGCCGTCCACATAGCCCGAAACATCTCCCGTGTCGGGGACGGGCTTGTTTTTTATTTTACCTATCTGCTCCGTAACCCATTTATATGCACTCTCTATCTTCTCTCCGCAAAGCTCCAGCTGATAGTAATAATTGTCAACCGCTCTGTGGTAAGCCTCCCTGATTTTGCAGATATTGTTTGCCTCCTTTGAAAGCTCATCGGGAATGCTGTACCCCGCACTCTTCATAACGGGTATAAAAAAAGAGAAGTTCTCAACTACAAATTTTCTTAACTCCTTTTCGGCTTTTCCGTAGTCCACACTGAGAAGTATATGCTCCCTGTCGTTTTCTATAGTGTCCGAAACAATGTCCCTGCACATTCTCTCACAGTAGTCCTTTACTTCACTGTTCTCCCTGAGAATGTCTGCCGTTATCTTTGAAATACCGTCTCCGCCCTTTTTGAACCTCTCAAATTCCTCCGAAAAATCCCTCGTCAGGAGTTCGGGAAGTCTCGAAATATACTCGCTCTCCATAAACGCAAGTCTCTTTTCGGCGTGACTTTTGAAATCCGCAAAATCAGTGTAGCCGAAAAATCTGAAAGCCATTGTACTGCTGTCATCGTGTCTGCCGTACTCCGTGAAAAATTCGGACAGCCTGCCACTCATCTCCTGCGTGTTTTCGGAGGCAAGTGCTGTGTCAAGAATAAGCTTTTCAAAGGACATATTGCTGTTGAAATATGCGGAGTCAAAACAACCGTCCGTTGCACCAAATATAACACAAGGCTTTTTGAATTTCTTATAACAACAGTTTATCCTGAAATTCTCTTCACCGTTTGCCCTTATATAATTTGTCATACCGCCGTCGGGACGCTCTTCGTCTGCGACTATCTGACAAAGACCGTTTTCGCTGTCCCAGACATACGGTCTCGAATCGCCTGCCGTCAGGAAAACTCCCTGTGCATATTCGTCAGTCTCCCTGTAAATGCAGGCACAGAGTGTCGTGCCGAGAAGTGCAAGCCCCTCATATCTGCTCTCGTACACAAGATTTGCGTTTTCAGCTATTTTGAGCATATCACTCTTGATTTTTTCCGCAAAATAGTCTCCAAGCTCGTCCATATCCTGCTGTAGATCTTCAATATCGTCCTGCTCAGCCTGCTCTATCACACTGAAAAAATAATCGGGCTGAAATATTTTATTATATTCTATCTCGTGCATTACTATCGCCGAGACTATCCTTGACGCAAAATATCCGCTTTTTTTTATATTATTTATATTGTCCGTGTAACATTCACGGACTGCGAACAACTCAAAAAAAGAATCTCTCACATATTCCGAGAACTCCGTCTCCGAATAATCGTCGTAAACTCCGTCAAAGAGAGTCTCCGCAAGCTCCTCCTCAATAAAGAGTTCGGGCTTTATGAGAGTGTGTCTTATTGACGACGCACCGCCAAGACCGTCCGCTGTCATTATCATTCTGTCGCTGACGTAAGGTCTTGCGTCCTCACCCTTATATACTACTGTCCCGTCAGGACGGACTTTGAAAGCCTGTCTGTAGACAGTAAATTCCATATCAAGCTACCCCCTGTCTCAAATGCTGTTTAAGTACTTATCTATCTGTAATCGGGACTGTCACCCTTGTGTTAAATGTGGAACGCTCCCCCCGTTTATATGCTTTGGGAAAATCCGTCCACCCACGCACGCACAATATGACTGTCACCCTTGTGTAAAACGTGGAACGTCCCCCCGTTTATATGCTTTGGGGAAAACTCCGTTCCACACATAATAACGACTGTCGCCTTTGTGTGAAACGTGGAACGTTCCTCCCCGCTTATATGCTTTGGGAAAATCCGTCCCCGCACACCCGCACACAATATGACCGTCGCCCTTGTGCGGAGCGGGGAACGCTCCCCCGTTTATATGCTTTTGGGAAAATCCGTCTCACACACAACAATAACTGTCTCCCTTGTGTAAAACGTGGAACGCTCCCCCCGTTACCGCCTTACGGCTTATCTGCTTCGGGGAAACCCACACACAATAAGCCGTAAAGCGTATAATATATAACTATAAACTTGTAAACCTCAGAAAGAACCCACAACAAGGTCTATTGCCGACTGCACGTCCACGTCCGAGAGACCTGTTCCTGCGGGGGAAAATGCGGGCCAGTACCTGTTCCAAGCCTGTAATTCCGTCCACGGCTCTGCGTTCGGTACAAACGCCACAAGTCTTCCCGCTTTCGGCTGGTAGTTGCTGACAAGCATCTGGTCTGTGCCTTCCCACCACGCACCAAGTTCCGCTATATTTGCAGGCATTCCTTCGGGGTACAGGTCACTGTTTGCCCTCTCTCCGAGCGGTAGTGCAGGTGCGTCCGAAAAGACAAGCACTACATGACGGCGTTTTGAACCTGAAGTTGTCCAGTCCGATTTGAGTGCAAAAGCTATCGCTTCAAGGGCGTTTTCGGGAATGTCCCCGCCTCCCTTTGCCTCTATTGAACCGACAAACTCCCTGAAAGCCTCTCCGTCCTCGGGAAGAGTGAAAAACGGCGACTCAACCATCGGCTCTGCATCGTAACCGTAGTCCCTGAAAGCTATTACTTTTACTCTCAGTGTCTCAACGTCCTTGTCGTTCTCCTCCATTGAGTCAACAAATTTCTCGTAAAAAGAAATCGCATTGTTCTTTACCTCGTCTATTATCGGAGACATACTTCCCGTTGCGTCTATGCACATCACGACATCAACACAGTACTCTCCCATACCCTGTCCAGGTGCTATCATTATTATCTTCCTCCTGTTTTTTAATTTCAGCAAATATACTGCTTTATCATACTATTATATACCATTTTCATAAAAAAGTCAATATAACTCATAAAAAAAACCACAAAATATTATCTTATTTATGCAAAATGGCTTGAATAAAAATATAAATAATAAAAACAAATGAGAAACCGAGCGGGTTTCTCATTTACGGCTGTAATTAAATCAAATCAAATTAAATTACTAAAATCATCAAAATTATTAAAATTATTAAAATTATTAAAAGTCCCGTCTCTCGGAAATCTCCGAATAGTAGTCCGTCAGACTTTTTACAAATGACTCCGTGAGACGGCTGTCCGCACGCTTTTCTCGCCATATCACCATGTCTCTGACTTTTATGTCTGCATAGCTGCTCCTTTTCAGGACAAGTCCCGCAAAATTGCAGTCTATGTAGGGGTACGGCGACACCCACATATATGATTTCTCTATTACGTCAAGCATTTTGACTCTGCTACCCCTGTCACGCACATATACCGTGTTCTGTGCAGGGTCCCGCACAAAGTTTTTGTTTATGAAGTTCCTCCCGAAATTCTTCACGTCGTCGGCTGAATTTACTATCTCCGTGTGGTCCGTAAGCTGTTCCGCTTTTATGTCGTCAAGCTCCGACAGCGGGTCACTGCTCTTTATAAGCACACACATATTAAATTCGGCGAGAATCTCTCCGCTAAGTCTCTTCTCCTCCAGTTTCCTGCCGAAAAAATTGTACTGCCCCTCGGGTACTCTTATCACTCCGACATCGGCTTTCCCCGACGAAACCGAATCTATCACCTGATTTATCTCTCCCTCCGAAAGGTCAAGGTGTATGCCCCCCGAACCGTCTCCGAATGAGTTTAACCACACTCCCACCGCAGGGGCTATGCAGCAGGAACTCACCGCCGAAACCCTGAACGAAGTACCGCCCTTTTTCTTGTCAATGTACTCCTCTTCAAGCTGTTTCATGCGTGTGACAATCTCCTCCGCACCCGTGAGAAATTTTTCCCCCTCGGGTGTAAGAGACATTCCGCTTGAATTTCTCCAGAATATCTGTGTGCCGAGTTCCTCCTCAAGCTCTTTTACCGAAAGACTTATATTTGGCTGTGCGTGGTGAAGTCTTTTTGCTGCTGCTGTGATGCTGCCCTCCCGAGCTATTGCAATTACGTGTTCAAGTTGCTGAAGTTTCATAAAATCACTCCTTAGTAATTATTTTTTGTTAGTCTTTTTGGTGCAGAGCCTGATATTTCTGTCACTCGGACAAAAATTTAGCGGGTATGTGTCGGTTTTTTTGCAGAGTAGCTTTCAGAAACGTCATTCAGCCCATAATCGTTCTAAAATATTGCCTTACGGCTTTGGACTGGGGGACGCTGTCCCCCAGACCCCCTGCAAGGGGGGTGTAACCCCCCTTGACCCCCAAAATTAAACGTTAGAAGATTATCATGGGGGGTTCGGGGGGATTCTTCCCCCCGATGGGGGTCTGGGGGCAAAGCCCCCTGCCCCTTATCGTTCATGGGGGGCTTGGGGGGCAACGCCCCCCAACAGGGGGCAAAGCCCCCTGCCCCCTTATCGTTCCAATAAGGGTTTGGAGCGAACCCCTCTTGACTCCAAAATTGAAACAGTAGAATAATCATGGGGGTTCAGGAGGCAAAGTCCCATTGCCCTCTTTACTTGTCATATCAGATTATACATTTATTATAACATATTTGATTCCTATATGCAAGACTGTATCAATATTTATTCCTGTATTTGTGAATAATTTTATTATTTCTGCTCAATTCCTTTATTATTTTGCACGCTTTTTTGAGTATTTTCAACAATTTTCAACAGCTCTGTCCACAATAAAAATATAACTTGACATTTTCATGGCGTGAGTGTATAATTAGTAGTAAGCGTATTTTATCCCGTATAATATAGATATTTATTTTAATTATATTATTTTAATTATATTATTTTAATTATTTATTTTTAATTAACTATAAATCGAAAGGTGAATGTGATGAAAACTGTTTATACTTGTTTCTGCACCGATGTCATCCACGAGGGTCACATGAACATAATAAAAAAAGCCTGCGAATACGGCAGAGTTGTTGTCGGTGTCCTCAGCGACGAGGCTATGGTCAGATTCAACAGATTCCCGACTGTCTCTTTTGAAGAGCGTCTCAGAATAGCAAGACAGGCAGAGGGTGTCTCGGAAGTCGTCATTCAGGACGAAATCCTCTACGACAAAATTATTTCGGAATTAAAGCCCGACTACGTTATCCACGGCGACAACTGGCTGAGCGGTCCCATGCGTGCCATAAGGGACAACGTTGAAAATGCTCTCTCCGCCTATGGAGGGCAGATTATCGACGCTCCCTACACATACAACGAAAAAGTAAAGCACATCGATATGCAGATGCGTGAAAAACTCGCTATGCCCGAGTTCAGGCGGAAAAGGCTAAGACAGACCGTCAACATAAGGGGTCTTGTAAAGGCTCTTGAAGTCCACAGCGGTCTCACGGGTCTCATAGCAGAAAAGACTTTCGTCGAAAACAACGGCGAATTTGACCAGTTCGATGCGATGTGGATAAGTTCACTGTGCGACTCCACCGCTAAAGGCAAGCCCGATATTGAACTTGTCGATATGACTTCAAGATTCAGGACCATTGAGGACGTTATGGAAGTCACCACCAAACCTATTATTTTTGACGGCGACACGGGCGGTCTTGCGGAACATTTTGTCTATACGGTCAGAACCCTTGAGAGAATGGGCGTTTCTGCCGTGATAATAGAGGACAAAATGGGTCTGAAAAAAAATTCCCTCTTCGGCAATGAAGTAAAGCAGACACAGGACACTCCCGAACACTTCTGCGAAAAAATAAGAGCGGGCAAAAAAGTACAGCTCACGGACGATTTTATGATTATCGCAAGAATTGAAAGTCTCATTCTCGAACAGGGTATGGAGGACGCTTTGAACCGTGCCTTTGCGTACGTCAATGCGGGTGCGGACGGTATAATGATCCACAGCAGAAAAAAGTCCCCCGATGAAGTACTCGAATTTTGCGACAAGTTCCGTGAAAAAGACAAAAAAACTCCCATAGTGGTTGTGCCGACTACTTTCAACACTGTCACGGAAAATGAACTCCGTGAACACGGTGTCAACATAGTCATATACGCAAACCAACTCACAAGAAGTGCCTTTCCCGCTATGGAGAACACCGCAAAGAAAATTCTCATGAACCACCGTGCAAAAGAGGCTGATGACTCTCTCATGCCTATAAAGGAGATAATCTCCCTCATTGACGAACTGTGAGGGCATTATGAAAATTCTGATACTCTCCGATATTCACGGCAATGTCTCCGCACTGCAAAGCGTTCTGGAAGATTCAAAAAAATACAAGCCCGATTTTGCGGCTCTGTTGGGAGACTTTATTGACTACGGTATGCGTTCCGATGAGGTCATAAAAATAATAAAAAATCTCGATACGCCTGTGGTCTGCAATATATGGGGAAACCACGAACACGCCGTCATAATGCGTGACTACTCACGTTTTTCCTCCCCAAGAGGTGCGGTCTCCGCCGAAAACACAAGAAAAAATCTCTCTCCCGAATCAATAGCCTATCTTGAAAATCTCTCGGGAAAATCGGGCTTTTGGGAGTTTGAACTTAAAAACCTGAAATTTCTCGCCGTCCACGGGAGTATTCAGGACTACCTCTGGAAATCCGTTTCCCCCGACGGCAAATATTCGGGCTATGAAAAATATGACTATGTTCTCTCGGGTCACAGCCATATCCCGCACGTCTTTTCGGTGTTTTACAGTGCCGAAAATCCCGAAATGCGTAACAAAAAGCGTACGGTCTTTATAAATCCGGGGTCTGTCGGGCAGCCACGCAACCACGACCCCCGTGCCCAGTACGCCGTACTCGACACCGAAAAAGGCGTTACTCTCGCCTGTGCCGATTACGACATTGCCTTTGAACAGAGTCTCTTTGACGGAAAAGTTGACGATTTCTACAGGGACAGGCTTTCAAAGGGCATTTAATTTAATTATTGGGGGCTTTGCCCCCAAACCCCCGTTTAGAACGATAGGAGGCAGGGGGCTTTGCCCCCTGAACCCCCATTGGGGGCTCTGCCCCCAAACCCCCGGACCCCCATTATAGAAACTCAGCCGGTTTCGCTAACACTTGAATAGTCGTAAGACTAAAAATAATTATGGGTTTCCAAAGGGGCTTTGCCCCTTTGGTGGGGGGCTTGGGGGGCAACGCCCCCCAAATCCCAAAGGGGGCAACGCCCCCAATAGCAAAGCCGTAAGGCATTATAAAATCAGGAGGTTGTTTTTTATGAAAGATTTATATATAATAAGCGGTGTCACAGGTATGACCGGAAACCAACTCGCAAGGCAGATTATCACCCAGAAAAGGGGTTCTGTCATAGGTTTTGACAACTTTTTCTGCTCGTCCTTTGAGACCGTCAAAGATATTGCCGACAGTCCCGAATTTACCTTTTTTGAGTACGACCTGAACAATGTCTCACAGATGGACGAAATAAAAACTCTTGTCGTGGAGAAAAAGCCCGATTTTGAGAGGGTCATCTATATAAACTGCGGTGCGGTCGTCCACACCGAACACTTCTATTTTGTGAATAATACTTTTGACACAAATGTTCTCGGTATGAAGAGATTTCTGGAGCAGGCTGTTGAAGTCGGTGCAGATATTTATATAAACTGCTCTACTTCGGAAGTCTATTCCATGCAGTCCTTTACGGAGGACGGCGGTGTCAGGGAGTCCGATTTTCTCTTGCTCGCAAACGCCGAACACAGTCAGAGGACAAGTTACGCCTGCGGTAAACTCATGACCGAATTTTTCATGAGTGACGCTGTTATGAATAATAAAATAAAAGGCTGTTCGATAAGGTTCGCAAACGTCTACAGCAAGGACGAACTTCTCGCAAAGCACATAATCCCGCATATCGTTTTCAGTCTCAGCACGTCGGGAAAAGTTGTTTTGCTTGAAAATTCAAGAAAAAACAGGCGTACTTTTCTCCACAACAACGACAGCTGCAACGCCGTCCTGAAACTGATTGACAACCCCGACGCTCTTGACGGCTCTGTGTACAATGTCGCAACGGACGAGGAAATTTCCATAATTGACCTTGTTCAGCTCATAGCCGAAAAACTCGGCATTGAAAAGCCCGAAATAGTCTTTGAGGGCTACAGGAAATCAGACCCCGAAAGGCGTATCCTGAATACCGAAAAAATCCGCTCCCGCACGGACTGGAAACCCGAAATTTCGCTCTCACAGGGCATTGATATGCTTATAGAAAATCTCAAGGAAAAATCGCCGTGCAGTCCGCAGGAAAGAGGAAATTCAAGGTGAAAAGAGCTTTTATAACGACAGTTGCGGGAATGTCTTCAAGATTCTGTGCGGACCTGCCCGAACCCCTCCCCAAGTGCATTTACAACACGGGAAACCCCCAAAAAACTCTCCTCTACAGGCTTGTCACGCTTGCGGAGAATTTCGACAGAATAGTTGTCGTTGTGGGTTTTATGAAAGACGCTGTCACGGAGTACGCCGAAAAGTACTTCCCGAAAAATATTCTCTGTAAGACCGTTTTTGTAAATAATATTGACTACTCAAAATACGGTTCGGGGTGGAGTCTCTTTCTCGGTCTCGATGAAATCAAAAACTCCGACTCCCCATATGACGAAATAGTCTTTGCGGAGGGCGACTTGTTTTTCAGGTCTGATGACTTCCAAAAAATTACAGACTGCAAAAAAAATGTCCTGACAGTGAGCAGAGACCATGTTCTTGCAGAAAAATCCGTTGCGGTCTATCTTGACAGAGATAATATCCCAAAATACGTCTACGACACTTCGCACGGGCTTCTCGAAATAAACGAACCGTTCAGGGCTGTCTTTAATTCCGCACAGATATGGAAATTCTGCAACACAGACCTGCTTTTCAGAATACTCGACAACATGACTTCCCGTGAACATCAGGGCACTAACCTTGTGCTTATGAATGAGTACTTCGGGAGTGTAGACCGTGACTTTGAAATCATCTCTATGAAAAACTGGCTCAACTGCAACACTGTCCACGATTTTGATACCGTGGACCGGTCAAAATAAAATATATAAATTAAATATATCTAAGGAGTAAACTAAAATGTGTGAGGAAAAACTCAAACTAATAAAAAAACACAACGAGGAAGGAAAAGTTAAAATAATGATCATCGGGCTGGGCAGTGTCGGAAACTATCTCCTCAGCTACCTGCTAAGCACAGGTGACGAAAAGACAGAAATTATAATTGCAGGCAGAAACGCCGAAAAAATGCAGAGTGACGTAAATATAGCAAGAATTTCCGCTCTCATCAGGCGTGAAAACAGGACTAAAGTCATAGTTGAGGGCGGTGTTGACCTCGAAAATATCGACAGTATAAAAAACTGTCTCGAAAAATACTCCCCCGACATAATTGTCAACACAAGCCGTGTTTACTCGGGACTTAAATACGGCTCTATATCGTGGAAAAATATAAGGGCTTACGGCATCTGGATTCCGCTTTCGGTCAAGTATATAAGAAACATTATGCTTGCATATGAAAAAGCGGACTGCAAAGCTGTCGTGATAAATACTTCCTATTCGGACGGCACTATTCCGTGGATAAAGAGTGCTGGAATTGCCTGCCCCGACTTCGGCAGCGGAAACCTCAACCATCTGCTCCCCAGAATAAAATTTGCAGTTGCGAACGAGTTCGCAATTGAGGACTTCTGGAATATAAACGCCTGCATTGCCACTGCTCACTTCCACGATGTTGTGATAAGCAAGGAGGGACAGAACGAGGGTGTTCCGCAGCTTCTGAAAGTATTCTACAGGGGCAGGGAGATCGACATAAATCAGGACGATATTCTCAAAAAGTCAGTCATTCCCATGCCCGTTGACGCTAAGAGAAACATGATGAACGCCTCAAGCAATTTCGACATTATACAGTGCATTCTCAGGGCTGTCAGGACGGGTTCAAATGAAGTCTTCTACTCCCCAGGTGCATTCGGTGAAATAGGCGGTTACCCTGTTCTCATTGACGGCAACAGTCTCACCGCAAAAATTGACGAGACCTGTTTCAGTCTTGCGGAAATGCGTGAGAAAAACAGGCTCTCGATAGCTCTTGACGGCATTGAGAGAATCGAAAACAGCTGTATGTCCTACACGGAAAACTTAATTCAGAAAGTCAAAAAAGCCTTTGGCGTGACGCTCCCCAAAACCGTACACTTTGACGAAATTGACAGGACGGCTGATTTTATAGTAAAAAATATTATAGAACCGTCTCTTGACAAATCGTGACTTCGGGGGGAATTTATCAGTGAATGTAAAAAAATTTGCCGAAATTATCGGTGCGGACTTCTTTACGGGCGTACCCGACTCCCAACTAAAAGCCCTCTGCGACTACCTGAATGACACTTACGGCACGGACAAAAATCACCACATTATCTGTGCAAATGAGGGAAACGCTGTCGCTGTCTCTGCGGGCTATCACCTCGCAACGGGGAAAACTCCCGTTGTCTATATGCAGAACTCGGGGGAGGGCAATATTATAAACCCTCTCGCCTCACTCCTCAACGAAAAAGTTTACGCAATACCCGAAATATTTGTCATAGGCTGGAGAGGTCAGCCCGATGTACACGACGAACCTCAACACATTTTTCAGGGCGAAATTACTCTTGAAATTCTGAAACTGATGGGCGTGGAGTACTTTGTTATAAGTCCCGATACTCCCGAAACGGAAGTCTCCGAAACTATGGAGAACTTCAGAAAAATTCTCTCAGAGGGTAAATGCGTGGCTTTTGTGATAAAAAAGGGCGGTCTGACTTACGAAAACAAAGTCAAGTACCGCAACGGCTACAGTCTCATCCGTGAGGAGATAATAGAACATATAACGAAAATTTCAGGGAAAAACCCCATAGTCTCCACCACGGGCAAGGCAAGCCGTGAACTGTTTGAAATCCGTGAGAGAAATTCTCAGGGTCACGGGCTTGACTTCCTCACTGTCGGCTCTATGGGACACACCTCCTCAATTGCTCTCGGTGTGGCACTCCACAAGCCCGATACAAAAATATGGTGCGTGGACGGTGACGGCTCCGCTATAATGCACATGGGTGCTATGGCGGTAGTGGGTTCCTGTAGTCCCGAAAACCTCGTCCACATAGTCATTAACAATGAGGCTCACGAAACTGTCGGGGGAATGCCCACTTCCGCAAAGAGTGCAAATCTCACCGAAATTGCACGCTCCTGCGGTTACGGTTACGCCGTGTGCGTGGACAATTTTGAACAGCTTGACAGTGAACTCGAAAAAATCAGAGACAAAAAAACTCTCTGTTTTATGGAGATTAAATGCGGTATCGGTTCAAGAGCTGACCTTGGCAGACCTACCACTACCGCTATAGAAAATAAAAACAATTTCATGAAGTACCTGTCCGAAATATGAACAGTGTCGGACAGTCAGAATATAAAAAATAAGATTTAAGATTACGGAGGATATGAAAATATGTTTACTCACATTCTTGCAGGTCTGAATGTAAACCTCGCCATGTATATAGATCCCGCCACGACAAGTTATATAATCCAAATCGGTGCGGGTCTCGTTATCGCACTCGGCACGGTTCTCGGCATATTCTGGAGCAAAATAAAGAGACTCTTCAAGAAAAAGGACAAGTCCGAAGATGTTGCCCCCGAAATGATAAAGGGGGACAACAAGGGTGTCGACATTGTCACCGCCGATGACCTTATGGACGACGATGACGACGATGATGACTATTGATTTTGAAGAGGTCTGAAAAAAATGATAATTGAAACTCTCGGTACACTCCTCGGCTGGATTATGAGGGGCTGTTTCGCTGTCACAAAAAATTACGGCGTGAGCATTATTGTCTTTACTTTCCTGACAAAAATTATTCTCTTTCCGCTCAGTGTGGTGACACAGAAAAATTCTATCAAGATGGTTCAGCTCATGCCCGAAGAAAACGCTCTCAGGATAAAATATGTCGACGACAAGGACAAACTCGCCGATGAACGTCTTGCACTCTACAAAAAATACAAGTACAACCCTATGCTCAGCTCCGTGCCGCTCTTGCTACAGATACCGCTCGTTCTCGGTCTCGTGTACGTCATCTACAGACCACTTTCCTATGTCCTCGGCATTGACGGCGGTGTCATTGAACAGCTCAGACAATGGCTTGAAACTTCTCTGAAAACTTCCTTTGAGGACAGCGTTTTCCAGACCGAAATTATTAACCAGATTCAAAACGGTCTGCTCTCCCCGCCCGACTTCCTCTCACCCGACAATCTCTCCAAAATTCAGGGGCTGAATATGCACTTTCTCGGCATAGACCTTGCTTTTACTCCCACTTTCAAAGAGAACTATATTCACCTGATCATTCCTGCACTCTCGGGAATAAGTGCGTGGCTTCTGTGCTATGTACAGAACAAAATAAACGTCCTGCAAGTTACGGCGGGAAATTTCAACAAGATTGCAACTACCGTCTTTATGATTGCCTTCTCAACCTATTTCGCCTTTCTCGTACCCTCGGGAGTAGGTCTCTACTGGATTTTCGGAAACCTCTTTGCAATTCCTCCCATGTTTTTATTAAATATTATAATCCCACCCAAAAAGTACGTTGACCTCGATTACCTCAACAAGATAAATCAGCAGAGAATTGAAAAGGAAAAAGTTCACAAAAAATACAAGGCACGTGAAAAAGAGGACTATAAAAAATTCTTTGAAGTTCAAAATATGGAACTTATGGTTTACTCCGAACAGAGCGGTTTTTACAAGTATTTCAAGGATATGCTTGAATACGTCTGTGAACACTCCGAAATTCAGATTCACTACGTTACAAGCGACCCGAATGACGTTGTTTTCACTCTGAATAACCCGAAACTGCACCCCTATTATGTCGCCTCGGACCAGTATCTTGTGCCGCTTTTTATGAAACTCGACTGCAAGATGTGTCTGCTGACCGTCCCCGACCTCGAAAAATACCACCTCAAGCGTTCAAGATTAAATAAAAATATTGAGTACGTCTTTGTAAGCCACGGCATGGGAAGTACTGCTCTCACTCTCAGAAAAGGTGCTTTGAACTGGTACGACACCGTTTTCTGCCCCGGTCCCGACACTTTCAGCGAAATCCGTGATGCGGAGGAACTCTATAACACCCCGAAAAAACGTCTCGTTGAGACGGGTTATCCTCTTATTGACGAAATGCTCAGAGAGTACGAACTGTCCGAACACACTCCGAATAAAATCCCGAAAATACTGATTGCTCCATCTTGGCAACCCGACAATATTATTGACCTCTGTGCGGAAAAGATTCTCGACTCCCTCAAAAACACCGACTACGAAATTATTCTCAGACCTCACCCCCAACAGGTCAGGCATGAACCCGAAAAATTTGAGGTCTTTAAGGACAAGTATAAGGACTGCAAAAATATCGAAATTCAGACGGATTTCTCATCAAATAATCCGATTATGGAGTCCGATATTCTCATAACAGACTGGTCGGACATCTCGTGGGAGTACGCTTTTGTCACAAAGAGACCTGTCATATTTATCAACACTCCCATGAAAGTCATGAACCCCGAATGGGAGAAGATAAAGACTACTCCGATAAATATATCTCTCAGAAATCAGCTCGGAAAAGCTCTTGAAGTGGAGCAGGTCGGGGAAATTTCGGAAATCATCTCCGATATGCTCGCAAGGCGGGAGGAGTTTTCAACACAAATCAACAATGTTTTCCACGAACACGTTTATAACATCGGCAAGAGCAAAAAGCTCTGCGGAAAGTATATAATAAAGTCCATTCAGAGCAAAATATAATGGGGGGACTTTGCTTTGTGGGAGCGTTGTCCCCACACCCCAAAAAAATATTTTTTAATTAGAACGATAAGGGGGCAGGCGACTTCGCCCAAAAAATAATTTTCTTAAAATTATATTTTTTTGGAAATTTTTCTGTCCAAATGACAGTGAGACAGGTGCAGTTTCTTCTGAATATTAGAACGATAAGGGGCAGTTGTCCCCCCGCCCGGTTGGGGGCTTTGACCCCAAACCCCTATTAGAACGATTAGGGGCAGGGGGCTTCGCCCCCTGAACCCCTACTGGGGGCTCTGCCCCCAAACCCCCGTCGGGGGGTGATTTGAAAATGGGGACACCCCATACCCCGCCCCCCGAACCCCCCATGATTATTTCCACACAGGAAACACCCCCCAAATCCCCCAATATTTCAAAAACAAAGAGGTTAAAAATGATTGATAAAAATAACAGACTTGCGAGAATTGAAAAATTTTTCAAAAATCTCCCAAAAGACCTTAAAAAACAGTTTATAGACAATTACCATACCGCCAACAGAGTCGAAAAAAGAGAAATCAGTAAAATAAAAGACCCCGATAAGGGTATCCCCAAACTCCTTAAAGACGATGTCAGCAGACAAAAACTGATAGACTCCGCATACGAAACCGTAAAACAAGATGTCAACCTCAAAATAAATACCTCGTATGACAGTATAGTAAACTCCATAACAGGCGAAAATTATATCCCTTACACCATATTTTTTTTGTATCGGCTCAGTCAGTCCGAAAAAAGCGAAAACGAAAAATCGGAATACCTTGAAAAATTTTTGGGCAGCCCTCTGTTTGACTGCATAATAAAGAGAGATATAAACGGTATAGACGAATTTCACAGAAATCTCACAATGAGTGCGGTCAGAGAGGACGTTAAACTAAATCCCGTTCCGATTGACTCCCTGAAACAGTTCTCAACTGCCGTAGATGAGGAGTACTCCCCTCCCGAGACAAATTCCGACGGCAATAACAAAATAGTCCTGCTCGGCAGAATAGAGCGAAGAAATAATTTCTATAACTTTTTTCCGCAGTATGAGTACAATTGCGGACAGTTCCGTGAAATTCCCGAGGACGAACTCACTACCCACTACCCCGAAAAGGGAAGTATAAATCTTGCAGGTCCGCCTTTCTCCGCAAAGTTAAAAACTTTTTTTGAAACCGAAATTCATGCGGATTTGAGTGACGATGTATCGGTGAAGAGTGTCTACCTCCTCGAACTCGACAACTACGACCTCCAACAAAATGACAACGATGTCTACAAAGTCAAACTCGACCTCGAAAACTTTATCCGCAAGGGTTGTGACCTCGGTAAAATGATAAGACCCGTGTCGTGCATAAGACTTTACAAAGTCGCCTACTGTGAATCGGGTGTACCCCTTGAGGCGGACTCCTTCAGCAGAAATATTTTTCTGGGCGACAATGTTGCACTCGTCGAAAATGAACCCGTGCTTCTTTTCTCCGAAAACAAATACTACGGTCCTTTTAAGGTACAGTGCAGAAAACTCGACGGAAAATTTTATATAAAACCCGATGCTGTCGAAAACGGCTTTGTTGTCCCCTACTACACCGCCGAATCGGTCAAAAAAATCGAATTTGAAAAACAGGTCTACACGGGCACATTAACCGATACTGTCTATGCCCGTGCTATCGGAGACCCTTTTCTGTTCGATGCGATAAGTGACGAAATTCTCATTGAGAGGGCTTCCGACGAAATATCTCTCTCATCCGCCTCCGAAAATCCCGAAGAGTTTGTCCGTCTAAGAAACAGCTCCCCGTTCTTTTCAAATCTTCCCGAACGTCTTGTTGACAACAGAATAATGCGTCTGCAAAATATAATTAACTCCACGGAAAAATTCAACGGCGAAAAGCGGAAACTTCTCGAAAATCTTATAAAACTCTCCGACGAAAAGTCCTTTGAAATTCCCGACACTGTCATAACAGACTCCCGACCTTACAGGGAGCTTCAGGAGAATTTCACCGACGAACGCAGAAAAAATGACGAAAAAGAAATAACAATACAGAAACTCGTTCAGGACAACGAACAGTTAAATACACGTCTCATGGAACTGGAGGCAAACATCAGTTCAAATCAACTCGACCCCGAAAAAACTGCTCAATATGAAGAGGAAATCTCCCGTCTGACAGAAAAGCTGTCGGAGGAACAGGAGAAAAATCAGGCTCTTGAAAATATAGAATCCCTCCGTGAACAGCAAAAGAGACTTGAAAACAACAACGACTATCTCAGGGAAAAGGAAAAGGACTACAAGGCGAAAATATCTACTCTACAGGGCGACATCAGCCGTGCAATAAAGGCGGGTGTAGACAGGTGTGCGGACGTGGCTTTTGAACCCTATATAGCCGATGCCATGATGAAAGCCGCTTCACAGTGGCAGAAAACTACCGAACATGAGTCCTTCATTGAGAGAAAAATTCGGACATCTTCAATAAAAAGTCCCGACATATCAGGCAGGGAACTCATTGACTATATTGTAGACTACGTCCAGAAAAGACGCAGTTACACAAGAAACCAGATACTCAATATCTATATCAGTATCGCTCAGAATTTTCTGACCGTCTTTTCGGGTGAACCCGGCAGCGGTAAGACTTCTGCCTGCAATATAATCGCCGAATCTATGGGTCTCAAAAAATTCGGACAGGATATTCAGAGATTTATTCCCGTGTCAGTTGAACGTGGGTGGTCGTCAAGGAGGGACTTCATTGGTTACTATAACCCTCTCACAAGAACTTACGACAGGAGCAGTAAAGTCTATGACGCTCTCAGACTTCTCGATGTTGAGGGAAGTGAATCTTCTTATCCGTTCCTCATCATGCTCGACGAAGCAAATTTAAGTCCGATAGAGTACTATTGGGCGGACTTTATGCGTCTCACAGACCGCTCTTCCTCTGATCCCGTTATTGACATAGGTTCCGAAAACGATATTTTTATCCCCGAAACTCTCCGCTTTGTCGCAACCGTAAACAACGACCAGACAACCGAAAATCTCTCACCAAGACTTATAGACAGGGCTTGTATAATAAAACTCCCCGATGTGAAACCGAAAAAGAATATTCCCGAATACTCCCCCGATGACGTTCAGATAGTCTCGTGGCAGAATTTCAGAGAGACTTTTTCTCCGAACTCCGAACTTGTCTCGGGGACTGAAGACACCCTCGAAAAAATATATGAACTCTTCAGCTCCTACGGAATGAGAGTCAGTCCAAGAATACAGCTCGATATTACCAAATATGTACGCTCTGCACAGTGCATTATGACCGAAGAAGCTGACGCTCTCCCAAGGGAACAGGCTCTTGACTACGCTGTTGTCCAGAAACTTCTCCCCAAAATAAACGGCTACTACTCCGACTACAAGAGATTTTTCGACTCCCTCAAAAATCTCTGCAAGGACAACCACCTTGTCATGACGAGAAACGCCATTGAAAATATGGAAAACTCCCAGGAGAAAAATATGGGATACTGTCAGTATCTCTTGTGAAAAAGGTGAATCACCATGGATAAAACAGTCAATGCGGAGCTTGTCCTCCGTTCGGGAAATCACGGCTGTATGACCGTACCGCTGTCGGCTGTTTACGAGGGAGAGGACTTTTATGACGTTCCAAGCGGCAGGGAAGTCGTCTATAATAACGATGTGTACAGATTTGAAATTTCGGGGACGGGCAATATTCCCGAAAAAATATACATAAATGACGAACGCTATGACACCTGTATGTATGAGGGTAACTCCCAATCGCTCCGCTTTACTCTCAAAGACTGCATAAATAATCAGCCTTTTCTACACAGTTTCGGTGCAGTCCGTATACAGGCGGAAATAGACGGAAAACTCTATACTTCAAAGAGTATGACCGTCATGGTCTCCGACACCGAAATAAATAACAGCGTCATGAATATGATTAACTATATACACTCCAATTTTGAACACTTCCTGTACAGGGAGGACAACTCCGACCCTGACGGAAAAATTGTCCCCATTGAGACAAAAATTGAACTCCTTGAAAAAATTTTCTGCACCTACAAAGACGCTTACCACTACCTAAAAATGAATCCGTTCTCGGGGGCAAATACTGTTCGGAGTGTCGGAAATTTCAACAAACTCCACTCTATTTCGCACGAAACTGTCGGATATATTGTCCGTCACCCCGAACAGCTGAGACCCGTAAATTACAACACGGGTATAAAGTACGACCGCCGTTTCTATGAACCCGAACAAACTCTTATTCAGTCAAACCGCTCCTCCTTTGATGTATACGAAAATCAGGCTGTTCTCGGCTTTCTGAAAACTGTTTCGGACGAAATTTCCCGCATGATAAAATATATTCACTCACGCTCCTACACAAAGAAAAAGACCGTCTCCAACGAAAAATATTTTGACTCAATGTACAGCATTTTCTCGGCAAGTATCAAAAAAATACAGGAGTATTCCCTGCAACTCTCAAATTACAGAGAGAAGTTCCAGAGGCTGTATTATCGCTACAGAAAACTTTTTAACATAAAAGAGACCGCCGTGCGGGAAGTCCCCGCCTTTACGCCTGTTTTCAGAAATACAAGCCCCTACAGACAAATCTATCAGGAGATGTACGAGTGGTTCTCCTGTCCGAAATACGACCTCGGCAAAGAAGAGTTACTTCTCAGTTTCGCATCGACAAGCAAAATATATGAATACTACTGCCTTGTGAAACTTCTCTGTTTCCTCGACAGATACCCCGATATGAATTTTTCGGGTGCGGAAAAAAACGTCTACACCGTCAGCAGCAGGTTCTCCTGCAACGACACCCGCTATAACAACACTTTCACTTTTTGCTGTCGGGAACTCACACTCACCCTCTTTTTTCAGCCTGTCATATATGGCGACGACTCCGCTGTGAACGGTATACGCCTTTTCAGAAATACTTCCTCAAACTGCAAGTCCGGCAACGAAAACAAGGGCAGAATTTATATGCCCGACTATTTAATTAAAATTGACTACGGTTCACGCTGTGAGTACCTCATTCTTGACGCAAAATTCAGTACCCCTGCAAATATCCGCAAACATCAGCTTCAGGAACTCGTCTATAAATATCTGTTCTCTTTAAGCACTCTTTATCAGGAGGATTCGATCATAGGTCTTTATATAATCTGCGGAAAGACTACAGGCAGTGACGAGCCCGACATCGTTCACGACCTTGCAAACCGTATCAAAAAACCTGTCCGTCCCTTTGCGGAGATACTCATAATGAACGGCACCGACACGGCTGATTCAAATATCCCCACTCTTATATTCAAGAATATTTTATGATATTTTATGATATTTTATAATTTATAATATTTTAATATTTATAAAAAAACAGGTCTCAGAGACCTGTTTTTTATTTTTCGTCTTTATCCACTCTCGTGGCACGCACTGTCACTCTGCTCTGTCCGCTAAGTGTACAGGTGAAAAGTGTCAAATCCCAACCTGTGCCGAAATCCATAGCATCTATGTCATAGCCGTCTATTATCTCCGTCTGTAGAAGTTCATAAGTGTAGACATCTCCCCAGCCGTCCGTGAACGTTATAATATCGCCCGTGTTCAGCTGATTTATACCGCCAAAGTGTGAGCTGTAGTTGTGTGCGGCTATTATCATATTGTCTTCATAGACACTTCCCTTGTACCTGCACGGCGACATTTTCAGATTGTCGTAACTCCACTCGCTCGCAACGGGTAACTCTATGTTCAGGAGCGGTATCGAAATTATGCCGATATAATACTTGCCGTCTATCTCTATCAGCTTTTCCTCTTTCGGGACGGTCCTCTCATAGTCCTCAAAGAGGTCGTTTTCGGGAATGCCGTAGTCCCCCTCCTTGATAGTCTCCACGGGGACTCCCCCATCGGGCGGGATACCCATCTCTATTTTGAGTTTTGAGAGTATCTCCCCCGAGATCTCCCCGCCCTTTCTGTCTTCAAGTATATTGTATACAGCAAGGAACAATGCCGATAAAAACAGCATTGTTCCCACGATTATCATTATTTTGCCCCTGATATTTTCAGTATCTCTGAAACTTTTCATTCGTAATCATTGCTCTTTGAGCGGAGTCTGTAACCTGCCCCTATCAGTATTATTCCGCTGAATGCCAGTATCGGAACGGGCCACCACAGCTGACCTGTCTGCGGGAGTTTCTCAATCACACTGTAGGAACTTCCTCCGCTGCTGCCACCGCTGTTACCGCCGCCGTAGTAGCTTCCACCGCCCGAACTTCCGCCGCCGTAGCTTCCACCGCCCGAGCTTCCGCCGTTTCCGCCACCCGAACTTCCTCCGCCCGAGCCGCCGCCGCTGCCGCCTCCGACACTTTCAGAGGACGCTACAGTAACCGAACCTCCGCCAGATGAATCATCTCCCGATGTTGTCGTGACATTGGTTCCGCCCGTTACATCTCCTGAAGACGCACCCGTGTCGGTTCCGTCCGACGAACCCGAACCGCCCGTGTAAGAAGTGGTGACAGTTCCCGAACCTCCCGAAACAGATGCTGTAGTCGCTGTTCCCGTTTTGTCGGAGACAGTGACACTTCCTGCCTGAGCAGTTCCCGTCGCCGTACTCTGTGAACCCGTGTTCTCTCCCTGTCCGACACCTGTCGAGACGGTAGTTTTTGTGGTGTTTGCAGGCTGTGTTCCTCCGCCCGAACCCGTCTTTGTTGTAGTCGTCGTGGTCGGTGTGACTGCTGTTGTTGTCACGGGAGGCGTTATGCCCGCTGTGTTCCCACCGCTGTACTGGTTTATTATCATGTGCTGTGTGTCATTGTTTGAATATATAGCCATGTAGTTAGGCGGAGTTCCTATCTCCTTTACACGCCAGTCCTCTCCGTCCTCTGCATTCCACTTGTACGTCCAGTCGTCCTCTTCAGTCAGCGTAACCGTCTCAACATATTCGCCGTCTCTGTAAATGTCGACCGTGATGGAATCGGGTCTGTGTCCGACAGTGTCGCCCTCCCACATCTTTTTCAGATAGTTCACAACGATAGTTCCCGCAAGTGTCAGTTTCTGACTCATCTTGCCGTCCATCACTACCTGACTTCCGTAGTGTTCCTCCGTTATCTCAAATATAGCGGGAGCTGCCATGTATGTGTACATACCGCTCTTGAACTTTTTACCGCATATCAGATACATTCCCGCATCAAGACCGTCAAAAACCGCCTTTCCGTCGGAGTCGCTGACCTGTACCTGTTCCGCTTCCACCTGGTCAATTATTACCAGATTTTCAAGTGTAGAGGCAAGTCTCGTCAGCATCTGGGCACTTAGGCTGTTGATTGAGCTGTAATAATCCTCAAATGCACCGTAGGATTCAAACGTTTCCTCATCTTTACGCAGTCCTATTTTGTAGATACTCAACTGCATTCCCTCAACTTTACTGCCCTCTACCTCACACGAAACCATCAGTGAACTTGTATCGGCGTCTGCCGAGTAAACCCCGCAGCAAAACGCCCCTGTCACCATGCACACCGCAAAAATAATACTGCAAACTACAGCCGATATTTTTTTCACGACAATGCACATATCCAATCACCGCCTTTTTTGTTAATTTATAATTTATTTATTTTATTTATAATTTTATTCATAATTTAATTTATAATATTCACTTAAATAATGTCCGAAATTGCCGAAAAGGGTGCATATATAAAACTTCCCCCTCACTATATATCTTATCATTTAATTTTGGTGTTGTCAATAGTTTTCGTGATTTTTGTATATCGTTATAAAATTTCCGTTTCCCGTTTGTGTAATTTTACAACTCGTCTTTAGTGCGTAAAACAGCCATTAAAGTTTGTGTGGGGGTGTTTCCTCTGTGGGAATAATCATGGGGGGTCTGGGGGGATTCTTCCCCCCAGCGGGGTCAAGGGGCGGAGCCCCTTGCGGGGGTTTGGGGGCAGAGCCCCCTGCCCCTTATCGTTTTAATGGGGGGCTTGGGGGGCAACGCCCCCCAACTCCCTATGTCGTAGGACAGATTATTTATTTCCGAAATATATATCCGCCAATATGACCGCTGTCAAATCTTTGTCTTCTTTTCCCCTCCACGCACATATGAACCTTATAACCGCATCGTACGGCTTATACCCCAAAGAAATAAGTCTTTTGACCTTCGCATTGCAGTCCTTTGAAAACTGCAATACGGGCAAAATTTTACCGTCTATCTTTGCGTACAGTTTGTTTCCCCTGCCTGCAAGGTGCATACCGCTTTTCAGTCTGATAATCTGCTCTTTTTTGTTCTTGAAAAAATCAAGATAAACGTCTTCGTGGGTGAGCTGTAATATCAGTTCCGACGGCTTGGGATATGTTTTTATGTCAATTTCACGGGAAGTCGCATACTCCGCATACTTGTCAAAAGTATTGCCGAAATAGTGAATGTGAAGCAGTTCCTTAGCCCTTGTCATCCCGACATACAGTTTCCTCTTCTCCTCGTCACTGTTCATGTCAACTCTTCCGATAAACATATAGACATTGTCAAATTCCCTGCCCTTTGACTTGTGCATTGTGGAAATAGTTATGATACCCTTTTCGTCTGTATAAAAATCCTCTTCCTTCGATTCGTGCAGAAACATCTCCAAATCAGTGCAGTATTTCTTGTGATTTACCTCCCCGAACGTGTCCAGTATCTTCATAACAAACGGCAGACAGGTGCTGTCTCTGTACTGCTCTTTCAGTGCTTTTACCGCACTTTCCCACTGTTCGTCACTTATGACGGGCGAACTGCTGTTCAGCTTTTTCAGAATTTTCAGAAAATACCGTATCTCCGCAATGTTGTATATATCAAAGCCTTTAATTGACTCTATCAGCTTTGCGGGGATATTCCTCTGTCTGAGTACGCCGAGAATCAAAAGTGCTTCCTGATTTGTATTCGTTAGAATGCAGGTTGTCCCCTCTGCCCCGACAGACAGCACGTCCTCAACAATTGCAGTCTCCATATTATTCCCCGTGTGCTTTATCAGCTTGACTTCCCCAATGCTCTCCTTGACGGCTTTTATGTCCTCATCTTTCATTCTGTCGGATATGGATTTTACAAACTCATTCGCAAACGAAATTATACTCCGACTGCTCCTGTAATTGTCAATAAGTGAGTACTGTTTCGCACTGTGTTCCGTGATAAATGACCTGAAATATTTTGAGTCCGAACCACGAAATTTATATATATTCTGGTCGTCGTCCCCCACCGCAATTACACGCATATCCTCATTCCGCTCCATGAGTGCCTCGACAAGGCGGTATTCATGAATGTCCATGTCCTGTGCCTCGTCTATTACAAGGACAGACTTTGTTATCCTGCCCAAATCAACGTCACCGCTGCGTATCAGGTCTCCCGCCTTTTTGACGATTGTCTTCATCTCGTCTACATCCCTTATATTGCCTATCTTTCCCAGTAAATCAAAACAGTATGAGTGAAATGTCTTTATCTCGACAAACCCGACTGCATTGCCGATTAACTCATAAAGACGCTGTTTGAACTCATTGGCTGCGGCACGGGAAAACGTCAGCATGAGAAGTTGCTCGTGCTTAGTGTCTTCAAGTAAAAAAATTGATGCCAACTTGTGCACAAGTACTCTCGTCTTACCGCTCCCCGGTCCCGCCGAAACGACAATGTGCCTCGTTTTGTCCTTATCCCGCACTTTGTCATTGATAATTTCAAGCTGTCTCTCCGACAGAGAGCCGAATAACTGTCTGTACTTTTCGGGAGTTATATTATTCTCAATCTGCTTTACACGCTCAGCCGAAAAGTATTGCGACAGAAATTTTTTGTAGTCCATATTGAAATAGTCGTTTACAAACTGCAAAGCCCTTTCGGGGTCTCGCACCATCATGTCGGCGTACTCCCCCACAATATGTATCTGCTGTGTCTTCTGTTTATAAAACTCGTCAAGCTTTTTGTAGTTCTCTTTCTTATACTGTTCAAGATTATTAAGTTTAAGTCTCGTTATACGCATTCCGCCGTAAAGTACTAAAAAACCGCCCTCCAATCTCAACGCTCCTATCTTTGACAGAAACAAAAGTGCCTCCTCTATGTCGCTCCTGTCCGTCTCCACGGAAGACTTCTCCCGATAGGCGTTCTGTAGTTCCAGCACAGAAAAGCCGACGAGAAATTCGTTCTTGCGGCCCGTGTCCTTACCGCTGATGTTGAAAAGATAGTTTATTATAAATTCCGCAACGTCATAGCTCTTTTTACGTATCTCCCCGATTTCGTCAATCCCCATTTTCGGAGTTATTATAACTCTGTTTGTGGCTTGGTCCTGTTGCTTCTGTATGTAACCCCGTATTGTCCAGTAATAAAACAGTGTCTTTATATTTTTTACCGAACTCGTCTTTACTCCCCCTGCAAGTGCCGATTCGTTCAGCTCCTTGTAATTCATACAAAGGTTTTCTTCGTTTATGTAACCAAGCAGAAACTCTTCAAGTCTCCTGAACCTGCGGAAGGCGTTCATTGACTTGTTTACAGTGTCGTTCTCCTTTTGTATATATGCGGTGAGGTCTTTTGCGTCCGCAAGCAGACCGTCCTCACGCATCTGTTGAATAGAGTGGATAATTTCCGATTTTTTTATACCAAGTCTGTCGGCGATGTAGTCCACCCTTGATTCTGCGTCTGCATTCCCCGCACGCTCTATACTCTTGCTCGAAATCAGTGATTTTATAATTCTCTTTGCGGTCGTGCGTTCTTCGTCACTCCGAAATTCCGCCGAACCGTCGATGTGTTCGACAGCTTCTCCCATATTTTTCACAAGTATACTCGTCGCATATACCCTCGGCACGTTCTTGCCACGCTTTATATATCCCGCATTTTCAAGAGCCTGTATAGCCGTCTTGACCCTCGTCTCTATGTCGGATACACTGTCGTCCCAACCCGCTTGTCTCGCCACTTCAAGCGGTGAACAACTCACTTCGGGACGGACTTTTGTAAGGGCTTTTACGGCTTTCCACACCTGATTTATCTCGTTTATACTCAACTTTGTCTGGTTCAAAAGAATAAAATGTTTGTCCAAATCACCGTCGTTGAAAAGCACGTAACATTCCGCCTGCAAATTCTCGTCACGCCCTGCTCTGCCCGCTTCCTGAACATAGTTTTCAAGGGAGTCGGAGATGTCATAGTGTACGACAAGCCCGACGTTTGATTTGTCCACACCCATTCCGAAAGCCGATGTCGCAACTATTATCTTTACTTCGTCATTTATAAAAGCCTCCTGATTCTCCTGCTTTTCACTGCTGTCCATTTTGCCGTTGAACGCCCTCGCCGAAAAACCGTCACTTGTCAGCTTCTCGGCAATCTGTCTCGTACGCTTTGTCCTTGAGACGTACACTATTGTCGGACAGTCCCTCTGCTCAATCAGCGTGCGGAGAGTCTCGTATTTTTCTCCGTCCGTCTCCTTATACAACACCTTGTAACGCAAATTTGTGCGTGTGGCATCCGTTCTGAACAGTTCAAGCTCCGTGTCCAGCTTCTTCTTAAAATAATCCTCTATGTCACTTATGACTCTCTGCTTTGCGGTAGCCGTAAAACACGACACGGGAATTTTGCGGTTATCCCCCTTTTTCTCCTGTAACTCCCTTATAAAATCGCCTATATAAAGATAATCCACACGGAAATCTTGTCCCCATGCGGAAAAACAGTGTGCTTCATCAATTACAAATCTGTCAATATTTCGTGACAAAAACAGGCGTTCAATAGTGACCGAGCGGAGAGATTCGGGAGATATGTACAATATAGAGGCTATTCCCGATTCCACACGCTCTATAGCTTCCGCACGTTCAATCGGACTCAACAAGCCGTTTATCGTGACCGCTTCCGTAATCCCACGCCTTTCAAGGTTGTCAACCTGGTCCTTCATAAGGGACTGCAACGGAGATATGACGACTGTCAACGCCTTTTCGGTCTCCCCCGAAATCAGTGCGGGTATCTGAAATGTGAGCGACTTTCCCCCTCCCGTGGGAAATACCGCAAGAAGTGATTTGTGTTCAACTGCCGAATTTACCGCACTCTCCTGCAACGGTTCGCCGTTGTACTTGCGGAAACCCGTATAGCCGAAATATTTTTTAAGATAATTTACGGGAGACAAATTCGATTTGCAATACTTACACCCGTGACAGGTCTTATTTTTTAATAATCTCAATATTTCGTACACTCTCGGATAGTTGATTATTACCCATTTCGGCATGAGTGAATGCTCCTCCTTTGAGGAAATCAGTGCAAGACAATAGGCGAGTTCAACGGGAGATTCCGAAATCATATCCCCTATGGGAGCGTTTTCACAGATATCCCCCGAAAATTTTACGGTTATTGCCGTTTCAAGGTCGCCCTGTGCAGAGTAGTCAACATAATCAAAAAAATCCGAAAAATACGGACTGTCCTTTAACAACATATAAAAAATCATTTTCAGTCCCCCGTCAAGCTCCGAAAATGAATTTACCTCGTCATAAAACAACTCCATCGCTTTGACCGCATCATTAAGCGGATTGTTCAAATCGTCCGTCCTGAGCTTGTCGTCTTTCGGCAGAGAGTGACAGAGTCTGTTCGGAAACATAAGCGGGGAAATGTGCAGAGTGTCAATGTACTTCGCATTTTCGGGGGTCTCTATGTACTTTGAATCGTGATTTATTATGTTGTGTCCGCAAAGATACTCCGCACCCGCAATAAAGGACTGAAATTCATTTACCGAACCCGTGTGGATTTTGTCCCCGTTTTCACGGACTGCACCAAAATCACACGCCTTTTGGCTCGTCTCGCTGACCTCGGTGTCTATAAAGAAAATACTTTTCATATGTGTACCTCGTTTCAATATTTTTACTGTAATTATATCACATATTTCGGCATTTTTCAATATATATCCCAAAAAAATCAGCGATTATTTTTAATTTTATCAAACAGGGGCTTCGGACGAAACAATTCCCTGCTTAATCGTCCTGCCTGTGAGAGTAATTATGGGGGGTCCGGGGGGATGCTTCCCCCCGGTGGGGGTCTGGGGGCGGAGCCCCCAGTGGGGGTTCAGGGGGCAAAGCCCCCTGCCCCTTATCGTTCCTAAAATAATTTAATACTGCCTTACGGCTTTGGACTGGGGGACGCTGTCCCCCAGACCCCCTGCAAGGGGGGTGTGACCCCCCTTGACACCCAAAATCAGGACAGTAGACTGTCACAGGGTACGACGCTCCCGACTCAAATTTTTTTCTTGTGTGGGAATAATTATGGGGGTCTGGGAGGTGTCTCCCCTGTGGAAATAATCATGGGGGGGTTCGGGGGGATTCTTCCCCCCGACGGGGGTCTGGGGGCGGAGCCCCCAATGGGGGTTCAGGGGGCAAAGCCCCCTGCCCCTTATCGTTCCTAAAATAATTTATACTGCCTTACGGCTTTGGGACTGGGGGACGCTGTCCCCCAGACCCCCCCTTGACCCCCAATAAAGCAGTAGACCATCATGGGGAGTGTTTGAGAGCAGACGGCTGCGTCTTTAAGTGCAGTGGCCTTAATAGTTATAAACTCTTGATTTTCTCAATCCAAGCAGCAAAATGCTTGCATTCGGAGAGCATTTTATCTATGTCGATATTTTTCGCTACAATTATACCTTATAGCGAAATAAGGGTATAAAACAATATTTACAAAGCTTTCCTCTGTCTGCCCTTCACAGTAAATAAACACATTCTTCATTTTGAGAGCCTACCTCCCAAAATATTTTTTTGCCATAGATCGCCCAAAGAATAGTCATGAAGCCAATCTTTTAACTCATTTTCATTTAACCTGCTAAACTTGGATGAACCATCTTCACCCTTATTAACGACAACAACATCTTCTACATCAAATTCGTTCAGTAATTCAACAGACTGCGTTGATATGATTATTTGTCTTTTGGAAGATACTTGTTTTACCATTTCAGCAAACATTGTAATTGCGTAAGGATGAAGTCCAAGCTCAGGTCCATCTACAATAATAGTAGCCGGCTGGAGTTCTGATGGCTGCAACAAAAGAGTCGTAAGGCAAATAAAACGAAGTGTACCATCTGATAACTGTGAAGCATTAAACACATTTTCGCATCCTTTTTGATACCATCTGAGTACTATCAACTTATCGTTACTCTCTTTGGGCTCAAGCATGAAATCATCAAAATATGGAACGACTAACCTGATTGTCTCAACTATTTCATTGTAGCTTTTTTCATAATTATGCTTAAGCCTATATAAAAAAGCTGCAAGATTTGATGCATCAAACATCAGAGACTGATTATCTGAAATATTATGCTCCTGTTTAACTTTGGCTGTTCTGCTTGTGTCATGAAAATGATAAACACGCCAGTTATGCCTTCTTAAAATAGGTATTACATAATCACCTATTTGGTTGACTGTTCCATTTTCCCACAATGATTCGGCATTTGCTACGGCAACATTGCTTTTATAACTATATTCAAAACCATAATATCCGAAGTATTCCCTTTGAAAAATAACACGATCATCATCAGTTGGAATAAGAACAAAACCGTAGGAATTCGAATTAAAAAAGAACTCAAACGAAATAAAATCTGTTTCTTTTATACCATTGTAAAATAATGAATTGATGCCGCTTTTGCCAACCGAAATCTGGAGGTTCTTTTTCAAAACATCCTGAAGCAGAGTGAATGCAGAAATAAAATTTGATTTTCCTGCACCATTGCTGCCTATAAGAACATTGATCCTGTTAAGTGTCAGGTCGCACTCTTTTATGGATTTATATCCTTTTATTACAACTTCACTCAACTGTCCATATCCTAATTCTGAATCAGAGATCATGTTATCATTCTCCTTTCTTTACTCCGCATAAATAACTTCTTTGTCCAGAACCCTCAACGCTTCCTGTTCAAGCAAATAAGCCTGATACCGCTTTTCGTTTGCTTGCAGGGCAAGATTGTTTATCTGCTTTTGAACGTCTTGATTTCTTAAAATCGGTATTTCTATCTGTCTTACATGATTATCATCTATCTCGTCTACAACCGAGCCATAAGTAAAGCGTTTGATAAGCTCATAACCGTAATCTGATGATAAGAAGATAGAAATATAGCCTGCGACATCATTGTTTGCAGATACAACACGAATGATATGTTGATTAGCAGTCCAGTTTTCCCATTGCTTTCCGACTAATGTTACTTTTCCAATAGTACCGCTACACGTAATCAAAATCATACCTTCATGTAGTTCTAACTGTTTTGCAATTCTATCACCATGATGTACTAATGAAAGATACTTTTTATTTGTTGGGTCAAGTTCATAAAGCTGTTTTCCACCAATAAAAACTCTACCATACCCCTCCTCAACGTAAACACGCTTAAATCTACCGGGCAGAACAACAGCACTGCTTATTCTCTCATCTCCCAAAGTCGTAACTTCTGCTGCATTCTTTTTCAGAATATCCACAATAGCGTCAACTATCGGCACATGATACGAAGCGTCGGCTCTGCCCGCCATTTCGCTAAACTTTACACTGAATGCCTGAACGCTTTTGCTTTCATCAAGAGTTTCAACCTTTATTTCGCTGACAGGCGGCAGATCGAGTTCCTTTACAAGCAAATCCTGTGCCTTGTCAATAAGGTCATTGGATTCGTCCCTTAAATCATAGGACTGCATAATAAGGTCATTGATTTTCGCCTTGATATTATCGGGAGCATTAGGAACAGGAATATCTGCCAAATGTTCAGGTTCAATTTGTGATACAACAGCACCATATACTTTAGATTCAATAAGTTTCTGCCCTATTTTTGATTTTAAAAAGCAATAAACATATCCTGGATTTTCAAAACATTCTAAACGAATAGCATGTTCGCTTATTAAAAACTTTTCAAGTGTTTTGCCAACAAAAGTTACATTTCCGATAGTACCTGATCTTGAAACTAATATAGTATTCCTTTTGACTTTTAAGTTCTCAACACTTTCATCATTTATCATAAATTTTACAGGTTGCGGATAAACATCTAACATTTCTGAGCTTCCGATAAATCCCATTGCCTTATTAGCACTTTTTGTTACATATCGGCGTTTAAGCCTGTTTCCGTAGTGTGCTCTTTTTACAAAACCGTTGACTCCTATCAGAGGTTTTGTATTAAAAACACCTTGATTAACTGTATAGAATGCTTGCCTTGCCTCAACATCAAAAACGCTTGCTTCAAGTCTTTTACCACGTTCAATCATTTCTGCAAGCGAAACAGAACACCACTTTACAGGTACTTCGCTGATTTCTATTCCAGTCTTCGGAGCATTATCAAGCTTTCTGGCTAAATTGTCTACCATGATAATCCCTCCTGTTTCTTCCACTGAGCAAATATCTCAGGAACATCGGGGGTCTGATCATCTTCTATCTTAGTCTTGCGTTCATGTGCAACAGTTCTGTCGCCTGTACTCGTTTCATCAAGCACATAGACATTATTCTTCTCAGGAATAAGTATCTCATTGCCCTCTTTATCACGCTTGAAGATAGGTGTTCCTCTCTTATCATGACCGATTTTCTCAACCATAGCCATGAAAATGTTGTAATCTGCCATGCTTCCGCTTTTTTCTTCCTTATCTTTCTGCTCCTGAGTTTTCTTTTGCAGGAACAGAACAGAAGTCTGAGTGCCATTTCTCGGCTGGAAAGTGTCGGCATGAAGGTCTATACTTGCAACTATACGGTGATTGCGGATAAGCCACTCTCTGATATATCCAAGCCCGGGAGAGCCTAAAATCGAATCCGGCAAAACAATTCCCATACGACCGCCGGGAACAAGAAACTGTGTGCAGCGTTCAATAAAGAGTATCTCAGGCGGAACGGACGACTGCAAACGGTCTGTCATAGTCCACACATTGGTTTTCTTGTCGCACTCCCAGATATGAGCAAGTTCAAACTGTTCGAGTATATTCTTATCCTTTACAGGGATTTTACTGCCGAAAGGCGGATTAGTAACTATAACATCAAAAAACTCCAATGTTTTATGGTTACGTATACTCGCTTTTTCAACGCCAAGAGCCTCAGCAAGCTTGGTACGGAATCCATCAGTCCATTCATGAGGAGGCAGGAGAGAGTTGGTCTGTAATATATTACCGCTTCCGTCGTTGTTCATGACCATGTTCATCTTTGTGGCTTTTACAAGGTCGGGGTTAATATCGAAACCGAAATAGTTGTTAGCTGCCATGTCAGATATTTTCTCCTGAAACAGCTTCCTGGTATCATAGTCCCAGTCTTTCTGAGGAAGTCCGATCTGCTCAGAAAATTCAGTCTCCAACTGCACCATGACATGAGTCATAGCGGTGACAAGAAAGCCTCCCGTTCCGCAGGAGCTGTCTAATACTTTTTCATCAACTTTAGGATTAACCATTTCTACAGTCATTTTCATGACATTTCGAGGGGTAAAGAACTCGCCACGGTCACCACGAAGGTTCGCACCTACTATTTCTTCATATGCTTTACCCTTAATATCAATGTTGGTGTTCAGAAGGCTGTATTTCTGCAATTCGCTTACAATATAAGCGAGACTTCTCGGTGACAGCTTTATTTCGTCATTAGAATCAAATATCTTGCCGTATTTCTTCTTAACACGCTCGAAAATTTTGCTGATACGTTTCTTTACTGTAAGCTGACCGTCAGGATTTGAACGTTCCTCGGAAGTTGTATAGAATTCCAGAGGGTTAGGAATATTACGCTCGTCTTCTATCTTACAGAAAATGACCTTTAGCAGTTCAAAGAATGCCGGCTGCTTCTGCAAACCGTCATTTACATGAATATGATTATGGCAGGTTTTGAATACAAAAAGCAGATTGTCATCGTAAGCATTCTTCAGTGAAGTTCTCTTAGGACGGTTTATATCATCAAGGTTTCCATCAGCAGAGGGAATATCATTATAATCCATGAAGTCAATCTGACCCTGGTCATTAACATATTTTTTGAAAACTTCCTTTTGCTTGCCGTTTGTCCACATTCCCCATTCACAATTAGGGCAGGCAGACATATAGGATTTTAACTGCTCGACGCCATCTTTAGCGTTTCTTGCATCAACAGTTTCCTTTTTGCACTCAATAATAATGTAAACATTCTCCTGTTTTTGCTCTGTGCAATCCTTTTTGAATATAACAATATCAGCTCTTGGTTTTCTTGAACCGAGCTGAAGTGTATATTCAATCTTTATCTGTGTAACATCGTATTTATGCTCGTTTATCAATCTTTTCTCAATAGTCTGACGAACATATTCTTCCGGTGTGTCGTTACGAAACTTACCGTCAACATAGTCACATATCTTTCCGTCAGGTATAGAAATAATCCTATTATCTGCCATTGTTTTACCACCTTTCGGCATATCCACTCCAAGTGTGTACAATATACATTATAACATATTTCTTTATAGGTTCAACACCTATTCGGAAACAGTTTTATTAAATTTGTCATACGGTCATTATAATTTCGACTCCACCATATGCAAAGTTCTCATTCAAATCGAATTACTCTGCAATTTCCGTTACCACATCGAAATTCGGCATACTATTATTCAAACATCTGGTGACAGTCGCAGCCGAAATTCCCAATTTTGTAGCTACGGCTCTCGGCTTTATAACTCGTTCGTCACATAATCATTGTATTTTCTCCAAAAGGCTGTCATCTGTAGCCCTACGGTTAGTTTAAAAATCAAAATCTAATTCATTTTGAATATTTTATATAACATATTTCGGAGATTTTATCGTGTTATTTATATGGTTATTGTAGCATATCAAATGCAATTTGTCAATAGAAATACAAAAAAATTAAAGAAAAAAGAAAAATCCACAACCTCTCAGGCAAAATGTGGCTACTCTCCTTTTCTCTCATTGTTGCCGCCTGCCTTTTGTAATGTATGTGCAGATAATTTCAGTCAGACTTTCCACCGATGCAGATATGGCGGGGACAGCAATGTTCCCCACTGTTTCACCAGTCTATATAAACTTATAGGGAAACCTGACCACACCGAACCGCTTGTGCTGTATTCAATCATCACAGCACAGCCGTCTGAAAAAAAAAAAAAAAAAAAAAAAATGTGATGCACTTTATCAAAGAGCCGTTCGACACCTTTGAGAGCAAGTACAACAAAGACCATATTGAAGAAATGTACAAGGCACAGCAGGATGTCAAGGCTATGGAGAAAGAGGACGAGCCTGACACAGCAGCTATCGCCAAGCTCCGTGTTCAAGCTGATAATATCCGAAACACTACTCCTATCCGTATCGCAGTTGATGATATCACGCCCGAATCCCTTGTAATAGAGCTGAGTGAGAATGATTCTCTGCTGATGATCTTTGATGAAGCAGGAATGCTCGGCAATTTCAACGGCAAATACAACGGCGGTATCCCGAACCTCGACTTGCTCTTGAAATCGTGAAACGGTGAGAAATACATCTGCAACAGGGTTATCCGAGGGCGAACGGAAATACCCCGTCCTTATCTTTCTGTTGCACTCGCAGGTCAGCCGTATATTCGGGATAACATGATGAACGATACGGCTTTCAGGTCAAGCGGACTTATCGCACGTTTCATTCCCTGCTTTGCCAAAAGCGATGTAGGAAAACGGCGATATGATACTGCATCTATATCAAAAAAGGTCAGAGAGCAGTATCACGATTTCATTCATCAGCTCCTTAGAGGAAAGAAAAATTGGAACGGAGAAGAAACGCTATTGCATTTGTCCCGTCATGCTTCCGAGGAGTACATTAGTTATTACAACAACTATATCGAAAAAGAAATTAAAAAATCCATGTGCTGCTGTCAGGACTGTGGCGGAAAGTTTCACGGTCTGATACTTAGGATAGCCTGTATTCTTTATTGTGCCGACTGCTGTTCCCGTGGTATTGAACCCTCCGAGGAAAGTGTGAATCATGACACACTGCTGAGGGCTTTCAATATTGCTCACTACTACCGTTATCAGGCTATATACGGTTTCAGTGTTAACGCTCCGGACGGAAACATCGTCAAGAGTGAGAAGATAGTCCAAATTTTCAAGACAAAAAATATCAGACAGGGCTTGAAATCCGACCTTTATCATTCCTGCCGATACAAACTTTTCCCCACTGCCAAGGATTTCTATTCGGCACTTGACACCCTCGCTGAGTACGGCTATGTAGCCTACGAAAGTGTAACTGCCGCAAACAACAAAAAAATGCAAATGGTATATGTCAATCCCCACAGTGGATTTTGTGGTGGCTGACATCGAAACAGCTGTACTACGGACTTTGCAAAAGACAGACCTGAATGTTAGAGCTTGTATTCATAGAGAAAAAGTGATATAATATAGATATGATGAAAGAATATAAAGCAACAAATTACGAA
>CANQWR010000008.1 GCA_947627625.1 uncultured Ruminococcus sp.
GGGGGATACTTCCCCCCGACGGGGGTTTGGGGGCAGAGCCCCCAATGGGGGTTCAGGGGGCAACGCCCCCTGCCCCTCATCGTTCTCACAGGAAGCCCCCAGATTAAGCCTTATTTGTCAGGAAGTACCTGCAAAAACCGCTCAGACTGCATTCACTACACTTAGGTTTTCTCGCACGGCAAGTGTCTCTTCCAAACTGGACAGTCTGGTGACAAAAACGGTTTGAGATTTCGGGGGGGAGAATTTTCAAAAGGTCTTTTTCCACTTTTTCAGGCTCTTTGTTGTCGGTCAGACCTATTCTGCCCGAAATTCTTATACAGTGGGTGTCCGTCACGACAGCGGGTTTGCCGTAGAGGTCTCCGAGAATCAGGTTTGCGGTTTTTCTGCCGACACCAGGCAGAGACAGCAAATCTTCCATATTGTCGGGGACTTTGCCGTTGAATTTATTGATAAGCTGTCCCGCACAGTCCTTTATATTTTTCGCTTTCGTGTGGTGGAAACCGCACGGTTTCACGCACTCCTCAAGTTCCGCAATATCGGCATCTGCAAAGGACTGCAAATCTGGATATTTTGCGAATAAAACTTTTGTGACTTCATTCACACGGGCATCGGTACACTGTGCGGAGAGACGTACCGAGAAGAGAAATTCATAAGGCTTTTTGTATTTGAGTGAACACTCTATATCGGGGTACAGCTTTTCGAGTTCCCCGACAGCGAGAACAGCGAGCTTGGCAGGTGTCATTTTTTCCACGTTCAGCCCTCCTTTTTTTCGCCCGTCAGAACACGTCTTTTTTCGAGTATTTCGTCATATACGACGTACATTTTCTGGACGGTGTTTTCAAGAAAATAGTAATGCTTTATGTAGAAACCCAGAAGCACGAGTATTATAGTGACCAGAATGAGTACAAAGATATTCTGACTGAAAATCAGCACACTCATAAATATGCACAGGACAACTGCAAACATGAACGTCACAAGAAAGTGTACAATTCTCTCATGTTGCATAAACTCAATCTTGCAAAGGTGTTCTCTGAGAATTTCGTTGAGTTCGTCGGGATTACTGCACTTTTCGAGGGATTCTGTTATTCTTTTCATATAGGCGGTAAGGTATTCTGTCAAATTTATCACCTCTCTGAAAATATTATATAATATTGTCACGAAAAAGTCAATATATATGTGAGTTTTATATAATTGTGAAAATAAGATGTAAAAAATTTCCGGATAGAGCGATAAACGGCTTGAATACGCAGAATACGGCTCTTTGCCCATTGAGACCTTTTCTGTTTTCATTAAATTTTCACAAAATATTGTTGACATTCGGAAAAATATATGATATAATATGCCATGTAAGGAACAGTTTTATCATGACAATGTTATAATTATATAACACGCATACACAAGTTAAGATTAAAATAAATAATTTAAGAGAGGATTGATTTTACATGAGAAAGAGTAATCTCACAAAAAGACTAAGGGCAACTGCTGTCAGCATGGTAATGGCAGTATCGGCAGTTCCCGCCTATATGCTGTCTGTCCCGGCAGTAGCGGTTGTTGCACCGACCGTAGAGGTATCACAGCCGAAAACAGCCTCAATTGCCACAATGACGGCAAAGGACGTTCAGAGACTTTACACGGCAGACTACGCAAAGACGGGTGACAAGTACATCAACATCACTTTCACCGCCAACTACACAGGCAACATGAGCTACGGCTTCGGAATCGGCACGGCAACAGCCCCCTATTGGTACGAGCTTGACGGCACAAAGGGAGGTTTCATAGACACGAGTGACGGCAAGACCGAGGCAAGCGGAACGGACGTTGATGTTACAGAGGGCGAGAGCGTCACAATTTCGATTGACGTTTCAAAACTTGACATCAAATTTGACCCGTCAACTTCTCAGTACCCCGGAGAGTTTGAGTTCAGATGCTACTATGCAGGAGAGGCAGGCGGTTCTATAACTATAGAGAGCATTTCAGGAAGTGCAACACCGCAGGCTACTACAACTCCGAGCAAGCCCACAGACCCCGACAAGCCTGTTGACCCCGATGCTCCCGACAAGCCCACAGACCCCGATAGTCCCGATAAACCCGACAAGCCTGCTGACCCCTCACAGGACAGGACTGACATTGTTCCCAACAACAACAAGCACACAAACGAAAACAACTGGAGTTTCATAGACAACAAGGACGGCACGGCTACTATAACTTCCACAGTTGCAAGGCAGATAGACGGTCTTGACATACTTCTCACAAAGGGCTATGACGAGGACTACTATGTTGCACACCCCGATGAAGATGTAGAGGGCAAGCCCATAAACAGCCACAAATTCCAGTTCAGTGACTTTGGTCTCACAGATACGGCAGGCGTTACCATTGAGTCTCTGACGTGTATTCTTGAACCCGACAAGCCTATGGACCAGCTTGTATACGGCGGCGGAATAAGTGTTGAACCGCAGTCCCCCGCTGATACAGAGTATTCAAAGCAGATTGCCGGAATAGAGGGCAAGGAGGACGCAGGTTATTGGTACAACGACATGGGTCTTGACGGCGATGGTTCTGTAGCTTACTTTGAGGAGCAGGGCGTTGAGTTCGGCATAACTCCCGGAAACGGCGGAAGAGTTTACGACGCAGGCGACTATATCGAGGCTTATTGGGAAGTTCCCGCAGAGGTACAGCCCTATGTAGGCGGAAACACCACCGACGGAATTTCTTTCCAGTACTGGTGGGGCAATGACACCGAAGGTGAAGAAGTAGAAGCCGTAACGATGACGAGTGCAATACTCACATATACAAAGTCCGTGACAGTTCCCTATGAGGGTTCGTCTGCAAAGGAAATCGGAAAGTCCCTCACTCACACGGGTACGGACGACCAGAAAAATCTTGAAGTATCTTACGCCGACATGGGCATTGATGAGACAATGGACGTATACGCTATACGTTTTGATATATCCGCAAAGTCGGACGTTAAAAAACTTGTCTACAATGTGGGAACAGGCGTTGAGGAGAGAATAAGCAAGGACTACTGGTATCAGGATGAAGTCAACTACTGTGTACTTGATGCGGGCGACACGGCACAGATTATGTGGATAGCTCCGCAAGCTGTTGCAGGTAACGGGGACGACATTCCGAACGGTGTCAACACGACTAAAGACGGAACGTTCATCATAGGCTACTACTACGGTGAGGCTGATGCGATAACTGTTGACAATATAGAAGTGTACTACGATGTGCCTGAGACAACTACTACCACCACGGAAACGACTACAACAACTACTACTACGACTACCACTACAACCACAACAACATCTACAACAACTACTTCCACGACTACAGCTACTACAACTCCGACTACTACCGAGTCAACAACGACCACAACAGAGGCTCTCAAAGCTACGTGGGGAGACTTCAACCTTGACGGCAAGGCTACTATTGCGGACTCTGTAGCTATTCTTCAGTTCATTGCAAACCCTGACGAGTACACTCCGAAAGAGGAGGAGCAGGCTTCTCTCAACGGTGACGTTGTTGACAAGGGCAACGGTATAAATACCGACGATGCACTTGCTATACAGCTCTTTGATGCGGGACTTGTAAAAGAGGGTTCATACATGACTGCCGACGAGCTCAGTGCCATAGGAAAGTAAATCATATTATCTATATTCAAAAATTCGGAAAGACTGCTGTGCCACGGCACGGCAGTCTTTTTTATTCCCGAAAGATACTTAAAAACACTTAAATTTTTATGATTCTGTAAATTGTTGCAAAAGCTATTGCATTTTTCGGAAATAAGATGTATAATAAAACTGTATCATTCGGGTATATTGTAAAAATATATTTGTATGATAGAATAAAGATAATATAATACAAATAAATTTGTAAGAGAGGTAGAAAATATGAATTTGAAAAAAATGACTTCTTTTCTGCTGTCTGCCGTCGTCGGACTGGGTTTTTCCGAAACGGCAAAATTCGGCTCTGTTGCGGAGTACAGCGTATCTGCACCCGAACAGGCGGTTTTTACAAAGGCACAGACAAATCTTCTCGGCGATGTAAACGGCGATACCATGGTTGACGCAGGGGACGCTTCAAGTGTACTCGCAGAGTATGCACTTCTCTCAACGGGCGGACAGTCCTCTTTCACTGATGAGCAGAAAAAGAGTGCGGACATAAACGCTGACAACATGATAGACGCTTCCGATGCCTCATTTATTTTGAGTTACTACGCATACATATCGACGGGCGGAGAGGCTTCTTTTGAAGATATGCTTGTTGAGTGGGGAGTAGAAAGGGGTTCATCGGGTACTACTACGACGGGTACTACAGGCACGGGTACGGGTACAGGCACGGAGACTGCCGTCACGACTACAACAGCGTCAGTAACCACTTCCGCAGTCACAGACCCGACAGAAGTTTCCGAGATAAAGCTGAGCAAGAGTGAAGTGAGCGTAAGTGTGGGTTACGGAGATATAGTCTATGTGACAATGCTCCCCGAAACCGCCACGGACAAGGGCGAGGTCTGGACGAGTTCGGACGAGAGTGTTGCGACTGTCAACGAGTTCGGCTTTATAACTGGAGTAAAAGCGGGTACTTGCACTGTAACTGTCGCAAGCAAGAGCAATCCCGATGTAAAAGCCGATATAAAAGTCACGGTAAAAGACCCGAATCAGGCGGGTGAGATAAAACTCTCAAAGACGGAAATGAATTTGGGAATAGGTGAGACGGACGTATCATATGCGACGGTTCTCCCCGAAGACGCAACGGACAAGTCTGTGACGTGGACGAGTTCGGACGAGAGCATTGCAAAAGTTGACCAAGGTTGGATTACGGGACTGAAAGACGGAACTTGCACCGTGACGGTTACAAGCAATGCAGACCCGTCCATAAAAGCGGAAGTAAAAGTGACGGTTACAGACCCCAACAAGGTGACGGGTATAGAGGTCTCAAAGACGGAGCTTGAAATAGGAGTGGGCTTTGCGGAGCAGATAACAGCACAGGTTTTCCCGACAGACACGCTTTACAAGTACATAGACTGGGAAACCTCCGACAAGAGTATAGCGGACGTTGACCAGATAGGTTGGATTTACGGAGTAAAGGCGGGAACTTGCACGATAACGGCAATGAGTCAGGCAGACCACTCCATAAAAGCGGAAGTAAAAGTGACAGTCACGGACGGAAGCGTGACGGCTACGGAGACTTCTGCTACAGAGACTACAGAGACGACTACGTCCACCACGGCAACGGAGACAACAGCGACGGCGACGGCGACAGGTTCCGCCACAGAGACTGCAACGGGAACAGGAACGGCGACGGTTTCAAGCGAGACGAGCGACACGACTGCTGCTACAACTACAACGACAAATAACGAGACTACCACCACCGACACGGAGACAACGACAACAGATACTGCTACAACGACTACAACTGCCACCACCACAGAGACAACTACAGCGACTTCCGCAACGGAAATTAAAGTCACGGAGATAAAACTGACAAAGACCGAAATGAGTATACCTGTCGGAAATATGGATATTTCCTATGTGACGATGCTCCCCGAGAACGCTCCCGACAAGGGCGAGATATGGACGAGTTCGGACGAGAGTATTGCGACTGTGGACCAGTGGGGTTGGGTGTACGGCAAAAAAGCGGGTACTTGTATAGTCACGGTCACAAGCACGAGCAACCCCGATGTAAAGGCGGAGATAAAAGTGACAGTCACGGACAGTTCCGCAGATATAAAAGTCACGGAAATACAGCTGACAAAGACCGAAATGAGTATACCTGTAGGCGGTACGGATATTTCATATGTGACAATGCTTCCCGAAAACGCTCCCGACAAAGGCGAAATTTGGACGAGTTCGGACGAGAGCGTTGCAACGGTAGACCAGTACGGTTGGGTATACGGAGTAAAAGCAGGCACTTGCACGGTGACAGTCACAAGCACGAGCAACCCGAGTGTAAAAGCGGAGATAAAAGTCACTGTCGGGGACGGCGGTACGGAAGTAAAAGTCACAGAAATACAGCTGACAAAGACTGAATTTACGATACCGACGGGCGGTAAAAATATTTCCTATGTGACAATGTTACCCGAGAACGCTCCCGACAAGGGCGAAATTTGGACGAGTTCGGACGAGAGTGTCGCAACGGTAGACCAATATGGTTGGATATACGGAGTAAAAGCGGGTACTTGCACGGTCACGGTCACAAGCACGAGCAACCCGAGTGTTAAAGCCGAGATAAAGGTGACGGTCACGGACAGTTCCGAATATGTGAAAGTCACGGATATACTCCTCTCAAAGACGGAGCTTACAATACAGGCGGGTTACGGAAATATCTCCTATGTGACGATGCTCCCGTATGACGCTTCCGACAAGAGCGAGATATGGACGAGTTTGGACGAGAGTATAGCAACGGTGGACGAATACGGCTGGATATACGGAGTAAAAGCGGGCACTTGCACTGTTACGGTGACGAGCAGGAGCAATCCCGATGTAAAGGCAGAGATAAAAGTCACTATTATAGATTAAAATATAGATTAAAATAAAATAATAAAATAAAAAAAGCTGTGCGGAGGAAAACCGTACAGCTTTTTTTATATTTTTAATCTCAACTATTTTTCTTTTTGTCTATGGACTGTATTGTCAGGAGGACGGCGGGGAACAGCACTGCTGTCACGGGGAAGATTATCCAACTACTGCCCCAGTCGGAAGTTATAAAGCTGTAGGCGAGAAAGATGGACGTTACAACAAGCCAGTACACGGCACAGAATACACCATATTTCTTTGACCTGCTCTTTTTCTCCCTGCTGAAATTGTCCTCCTCAAGGAGTGCGGAAAAACCGCTGTTCAATATGCTTGAACGCACTATCATGAAAACTCCGAGTGCAAGGACTGCCAGACCGATTGAAGTACCTATTTCCGATGCGTTTGCAATTCTCTCCCCAAATGAGTCAAAAATTATAACAATCACGGGAAAGAGAATGCAGAGTGCCACTCCGAAAGCTAAATTCAGGGTGTTTGTGAACTGACAGCGGTTTCTCTTCTCCTTTACCATTCCGTCCACGCCGTATTCGGTGTCGATGAACTCCTCTTTTATGTAGTCAAATTTTTTCATGAAACTTGACGAGCAGATGAATATTCCGACTGCGACGGCAATCAGAAAAAGCATTATAGCAGTCCCGACTGTGTCCATTGAGACCGCATCAAAGAGAAACTCAACAGCGGGACCCATTATGCAGAGTACAACACCGAGACCTGTTAAAAGAGCGTTTTTTTCGTTTTTTTGGAGAAATTCCGTCGCCTCTGCCATAGAGACGTGTTTAAGAGCAGGCTTTGTTTCGTCAAAAGAGTTTACTTTTGAATCTGTTTCGGAATTGTCTGTGAGGTCGAGGTCGTCTTTGAGAAGCACGTCCGTGCTGACTGAAAACAGCTCCGACATTTTGAGTATTCGGATTAGGTCGGGAGTAGCCTGTGCGGACTCCCACTTTGAGACAGCCTGCCTGCTCACTTCGAGTTTTTCGGCGAGTTCCTCCTGAGTCCAGCCCGACTTCTTTCTCAGTTCGATGATTTTGTCTGCGAGTATCATAGTTGTACCTCCATGTAAATTTGTGTGGATTTGTGTTTATCATGTTCAAAGTATAACATATACGGCGGTTGCAGTCAATAAATCGGACTTTGAAATTTGTCAACGGACGGTTGCTTTGTGGGGAAATCTGCCCCACTTCCCCTTGACCCAAAAAATGCCACGGAGGTCGGGTTTTGTTTCCTCTGTGGAAATAATTATGGGGGGCTTGGGGGCAACGCCCCCCCAAAAAGTCCACAAATCTAAAAAAGCAGACAGGTGCGAACCTGTCTGCTCTGTTGGACTATTCATCTTCATCGGTGTTTTCGGTGACAGTCGTTGTGGTCGGTTCGGGCTTACGCCGCATCACGGTCACTTTGGAGTCGCTGTATACCCAGACATCATCGTATTTCGGACAGGAGAATGTCACCGAATTTGTGAACTGGTCGGCGACTATATTTGAATTTAGCAGATTGACATCCGCAATTATGTCCCCTGCGGTTATATCCTGAATAATGTCTTCAGGTCCTATAACCCTGATGGACAGCTGACTTGTTATCAGTGAGTACTCATAACTGCTGTCGGGGATATTGCTTATTGTGAACCTGTTTTTGTCGAGAATCAGCTCTGTTTCGGCGAGACCCTCCGAGTCGAGGGAGACGGTGACGGTCTCAAGATTTGACACGTTTATATAGTCAGTTCCCTCAAGAATGTTGCTGAGGGAGAAAGTTGTTGTGTAGTTTATATTGAGATTTTCAAGGGGGATTTTTCCGATGTCGAGGGTGTCGGGGATTTCGGTCTCACTGTTGTTTGTCGCAAGGACTATCTCTTCACTGGACATATTGAATTTTATACTGTCCGAATTAAAGTCACTGGGAGTATTCACAAGAGAGACCGTCAATTTAACGGTTTTCTGTGTTCTCACGGGAATATCTATTCCGAAACTTGTGTTGCTGAACTCAAAGGGGGACTGGTCTATTTCAACGCCGTCCTCTGTGAGAAGCTGTATTCTGTCGTTTTTTACAGTGTAGGACGAATCAAGACTTAAAGTCTTATCTGACACGGCATAGCAGTACGATATTTCGTCAAGTCTTGCTGAAGGACCTGTTATTTTTATCGTATCGGGGGTGCAGGAGTATTCCTCATCAACAGTGTCCTTGCCCTCCACAGCCGTTATGTTCAGGACTTTCGGTTTTATGGGGAACTCCCTTGTCTCATATCTGTCAAACACGACCGATGCGGTGTCGGGTTCAATACTCTGGATCTCATACGCTATATCGTCCTTGCTCCTGATTTTTATACCGAGGGACTTTTTGCCCGCATTTGAGACATTATCGGCATCTATGTAAGCTATCAGATTTTCGTTGTTGAGATTTCCCACCTGTGTACGGCTTCCGAGAAGTTCAACAGTCACTTCGGAAACGTCACATGACATCACACTAAGGTCATTGCTTGCTGCGGAAGTCCCCGATATATCGGTAGAGAGGGGAATGTGTGCAATAGTCTTTTGTATAGAGGGGTATTGCGTAATTGATATTGTGAACCACGTCACTATTGCGAGTGCTACAGAGCCGATTGCAAGGGATATATTGTGTTTCATAACCCTGTCTCTTATATACTTGAAATACTTGAAAATTTTCACTTTTTCTTTTTCCTTTCAAATATAGAGGGAAAGACGTTTTTATTTCCTTCGGACTCTCTCCCCGACTGTCTCTCGTCAAAAATTTCCCTGTGCAGTAATTTTCTCAGCTTGTCTCTTGTGTAGTCTCTTGTGAGGACACCGTTCATTGCGACGGAAATCTGTCCCGTCTCCTCAGAGACCACTATTATAATTGCGTCCGAATTTTCACTCATACCTATTGCAGCCCTGTGGCGTGAACCGAGTTTTTTGTTTATTATAGCGTCATTCTGCGGTTTAGGCAGGAAACACGCTGCCGCAAGTATTATTCCGTCACGCATAATAACCGCACCGTCGTGCAGGGGAGTTTTCGGGTAGAATATATTTCCGAAAACTTCTTTACTGGGGAGAGCGTTCATGACAGTCCCCGTCTCAATCTGTTCACCAAGCCGCACCTGTCTCTCAACTACTATCAATGCACCCGTACACGTTGCGGACAGTTCCACGCAAGAGTCACATATAGCTTCAATAGCACCCTCCCATTTCTGTGAGAGTTCGTCGTTATTCTGACCTATTCCGAGAAATCGGACACCGAGTTTTGTGCGACCGAATTTTTCCAAGGCACGCCTTAGTTCGGGTTGAAAAAGGATAATCATCGAGACAAATCCTATGTCGAGAACTTTTTCAATTATGTACTGCATGACCTTGAGTTTCAAAGCTATGCTCAGAACATAGCCTACAAACAGGAGAGCTATGCCCTTGACAAGCTGACCTGCCCTTGTCTCCCTTATGAATTTGAGAATTATATAAATCAGATATGACAGAACAGCTATATCTATGAGGTCTTTGAATTCAAGAGTGCTGAGGACACTGAAAAAAGCGTATTTTATATCATGCAGAGAGGGCATATATGCACGTCCTTTCGGAGAAAAATCTGTGTTTTACCGTCTTGTGGATTCGGGATTTTTTGGAGGGACTTTGTAGGGGGACTTTGCCCCCACAACCCTTGGAACGATGAGGGGGCAGGGGGCTCTGCCCCCAAACCCCCGTCGGGGGGAAGAATCCCCCCGACCCCCCCCCATGATAATCTCCTGTTCCTATTTTTGGGGTCTGGGGGAGCAAAGTCTCCCAACGTGGTCAAAAGGCAACTGCCCCTTGTCGTTCCAAAAAGTCCATAAAAATTATAATTTAACAATATTACATCGGGTAAACACAGCCTTATATATATTGTACCACAATTTCAGATAATTTCAATAGTTTTTTCTCAATTTCTTATTTGTACCGAAAATTTTCTTATGACTTCCGCAAGACGAACGGCGTCTTCCTCACGGCTGAATACGGAGGGCGAGAACCTCACACAGCCGTTTTTTGTACCAAGCTGAATGTGGGCGAGTGCAGAGCAGTGGAAACCCGCTCTCAGGCAGTAGCCCTTTTCGGACAGGTAGGAGGAGAGTTTTTCGGGACTAACATTCCGCATATTAAATGCGACTATGGGAACATATTCCGCCTGTGGGTGGCGGTACACAACTATTCTGTCATCTTTTTGAATTTCTCTTATAAATCTTTTGCAGATTCTGTCCTCGTGGGAGAATATATTTGAAACTCCCTTTGATTTTACAAACTCAATTCCCGCCTTTACGGAGACTGCACCGACAGTGTTGAGAGTTCCGCTTTCGAGCGATTCGGGCAGAAGTTCGGGTTGTTTAAGGCTCTCAGACATTGTACCCGTACCGCCCTGAATAATTGGCGATATTCTGAATTTTCCGTCAGTAACAAGCAGACCCGTTCCCGTTATTCCGTAAAGCCCCTTGTGACCTGCTGTACACAAAATATTTATACCGTCATTTATAATATTTATATCGAGAACTCCGCAAGCCTGTGCACCGTCTGCAATGAAACAGATATTATTATCCCTGCAAAGCCGTGCAATTTCACGGTAAGGCATTATCTGTCCCGTGACATTCCCCGCTATAGTGCAGACGACAGCTTTTGTGTCCTTGGTTATAAGTCTCCTGAAACTCTCAACGGTTTTGGAGCTGTCGGGATATACGTCCGCTATTGAAAGCCTGATTTTCTTTTCCGAAGCGAGTGTCACGGCAGGTCTTGCGGACGAATTGTGTTCTATACCGCTTATTATCAGGTGACCGCCGTTTTTCATAACTCCCTGTATAGCCATGTTGAGAGCATGGGTGCAGTTGAGAGTAAATATAACGTTCTCGGGTTCTGCACCGAAAAATTCGGCGACAGTCTCACGGGCGGAGTAGACAGCCGAGGAAGACCTCATAGCAAGCTGATGACCGCCCCGCCCTGCATTTCCCCCGAGAGTTTCCACAGCTCTGTAGACTGCTTTTCTCACGGTCAACGGCTTTGGGAACGTCGTTGCAGAATTGTCAAAATTTATAATCATGAATCTGTCCCCCTCTCGTAGGGAACTGCATTTTTTTCAAGAATGTTGAAAGCCTTCGTTGCATTTAATTCGGAGGTATTTATCAAAAGTGAGTAACCGCAATTTTTTTCACTCCTCACTATTTTGCAGTCGAAACCTCTCGATTTCAGAAGTTTTTCCCCCTTTACCGCATAGGTGTAAGAGGGCATTTCCGCAATGAATTTTTTCATAGAGCAGTACCCCCTCTGTGCAGACTGTGTTTTCCCTGCGGTACAAATTATTATATGTAAAAAAGCACGTCCGTTGTTACGGCATTGGGATTTTGGGGCGTTGCCCCTTTGGAATTTGGGGGGCGTTGCCCCCCAAGCCCCCCATAAACGATAGGAGGCAGGGGGCGTTGCCCCCTGAACCCCCATTGGGGGCTCTGCCCCCAAACCCCCGTCGGGGGGAAGAATCCCCCCGAACCCCCCATGATAGTCTACTGTTTTAATTTTGAGCGTCCAAGTGGATAGAGGACAACTGTCCTCTTATTAAAAAAATCCCGAATATAAATTATAATTTCCTTGACAAGGGGGAAATCTTCTGATATAATTAAATAATAATAGATAATAAACTTGCAAGGAGAATTGACTATGAAAATAGGTATCCTCGGTGCGGGCACATGGGGCATAGCTCTCGCCCGTATGCTCTGCTCAAGCAATCATCAGACTACCGTGTGGTCTGCACTCCCAGACGAAATAGAAAATCTTCAGAAAACCCACGTTCACCCACGTTTTCCCGATATTACTCTCCCGGAGGAACTGTCTTTTACCTGTGATGTACAGGAAATATGTTCCGAAAATGATATGCTGATTTTTGCAGTACCGTCCCCATATATACGCTCCGTGGCACGTTCTGCAATGCCGTTTCTGAGGGAAAATCAGATAATAGTCAGCGTTGCAAAGGGCATAGAGTCGAGTACTCTCTTCACTATGACCGAAATTATTGCGGACCAGCTCGGCGGTATAGTGGGGGAGAAGTCTATAAAAATAGCTTGTCTGTCAGGACCAACCCACGCAGAGGAAGTTATCCGCTATATGCCTACTGCAATACTCTCTTCATGTCCCGACAGGGAGACCGCCGAAATTATACAGACTGTTTTTATGAATACCTGCATGAGAGTTTACACAAACCCCGATGTAAAAGGCGTGGAACTGTGCGGGGCTTTGAAAAATATTATTGCACTCGCCTCGGGAATGCTCTCGGGTCTTGGTCTGGGTGACAACATAAAAGCTGCACTGATTACAAGGGGAATGGCTGAAATAAAGCGTCTCGGAATGAAAATGGGTTGTAAAGAGCAGACTTTTTACGGTCTTGCAGGAATAGGAGACCTGATTGTGACAGCTTTAAGTCAGAACAGCAGAAATTACCGTGCAGGAATACTGATAGGAAAGGGCTGTACACCCGAAGAGGCTGTAAAAGAAGTCGGAATGGTCGTTGAGGGGATAAACGCCCTTGAACCTGCAATGAAACTCTCCAAAAAATACGACATAGAACTGCCGATAATATCATCAGTTTATTCGGTGATATACGAACACGCTCCGCTCTCCGATACGCTATACGGTCTTATGAAACGTGAAAAGCGTTCGGAACTGTCCGAGTTTGACATCTGGTAAAGGAGGAATTTTTCATGATGAACATAGCTGTTGCACAGTCGGGAGGTCCGACCTGTGCCATAAACGCCTCTCTTGTGGGAGTTTTCAGGGAGTCTCTGAAAGTAGCCGAAATAGACGCAATTTTCGGCTCTATAAACGGCATAGAGGGTGTCATACAGAATCACCTTGTAGACCTTAAATCAATAATTCTAACTAATGACGATATTGAACTTCTCAGACAAACTCCCTCCACAGTCCTCGGCTCGTGCAGGTACAAACTCCCCGACAGCTCCGAAGATGAGGAAGTGTACAGAAAAATTGCAGACACCCTTGTGCAGAGAAATATAGGAGCTTTTATATACATAGGCGGTAACGACTCTATGGACACCGTCAACAAGCTGTCCGAATATTTCAGGTCCGAAAATCTTGATATAAAAGTTATAGGCATTCCGAAAACTATTGACAACGACCTGTGCATTACAGACCACACTCCCGGTTTTGGCTCTGCCGCAAAGTACGTTGCCGTCACAATGAATGAAATCACCCGTGACAGCATTGTCTACAGCATTCCGTCCGTCACTATAGTTGAGATAATGGGCAGGCACGCAGGCTGGCTGACCGCTTCAAGTGCCGTCCTCCACGCAATGGGCGAGACTGCTCCGCACCTTGTATATGTACCCGAAGTGAAATTCAGTATAGACAGTTTTCTGAGTGACGTAAGGCAGGAGATGGCTAAACACAAGGCTGTTATAATTGCGGTCTCGGAGGGAATAGAAGTTCCCGAAGGTGTGCAGTCGGGAGTTGTTGACAATTTTGGTCACAAATATCTTTCGGGGATAGGCAAGTATCTTGAAGATATAGTACGCTCCGAAATAGGCTGTAAAGTTCGCTCTATAGAGCTGAACGTCATGCAGAGGTGTTCGTCACATCTTGGTTCGAGGACCGATATTGACGAAGCTGAAGCTATCGGTTCGGCGGGAGTACGCTGTGCATTGGAGGGACACACGGGAAAAGTTATGGTGTTCAGACGTGTCGAGAACGTTCCCTACACTGTCAAAATTGAGACGGCAAACGCCTGTGAGATAGCAAACAGGGAGAAGTTCCTCCCGAAAGACTTTATAAACTCCGCAGGAAACAATATAAACAATTCTGCTCTGGACTATTTTTTACCGCTGATTCAGGGAGAACCGCATCTCATAACCGAAAACGGCATACCGAAACACTTTGCGATTCACGAGTATGTTTTGAAATAAATTAAATAATATTAAATTAAAAAAACAGTCTCCGAAACGGGACTGTTTTTTTTATAAATAAATTTCATGTGAATAAATCACGAAAAAACTGTCAAATATTTCTGTGAGGTGATAAAAATGATTAAGATTAAAAATTCTAAAAATTCGGCAGTAATGGCAGTCGGTCTTGTGCTGACTATACTTATCTCAAACTTGGGCAGTTTCTCCGAAAGCGGTAAAACTCTCGACCATCTCCGTGAACGTGTCCTTAGACTGCACATTCTCGCAAATTCCGACAGCGACTATGACCAGAGTATAAAATTGAAAGTCAGGGACGCTGTTTTAGATGCGGATTTTTTTGGCGGGGCAGAAAATCTCCGTGAGGCAGAGGAGACCGCAAAGGAAAATCTGTCCGAAATAGCCGAAACCGCACAGAAAATTCTGCACGAAAACGGCGTAAATCAGCCTGTGAGCGTAAAACTTGACAATATGTACTTTGAAAAGAGGGTGTACGGCGATATTACAATGCCTGCGGGTGATTACGAGACTGTCCGCATAGAGATAGGAAAAGCGGAGGGGCATAACTGGTGGTGTGTGATGTACCCTCCGCTTTGCGTACCTATGGCGAGTGAAGTCACGGACGACAAGTCCGCCGAGGAGAAATTTTTTTCCGAGGAAGAGCTTGATATACTGTACAAGCCCGAAAAGTACGAGATAAAATTTGCCATTTGGGACACTATAAAATCTCTTATAGATAAATTTTAATTTATTTGAGACTTTTTTAGTGGAACGATTAGGGGCAGGGGGCTTTGCCCCCTGAACCCCCATTGGGGGCTCTGCCCCCAAACCCCCGTCGGGGGGAAGAATCCCCCCGAACCCCCCATGATAATCTTCTATTGTTAATTTCGGAGACCGTAGGGTTGGGGGCAACGCCCTCAGTCTAAAAAATTCCCATAAATTAAAAATTTAACTGTCTTTTCCCACTTCTTTCAGACTTGTTGCAAGTCCTGCTAAACTCTGTATCTCGCTCGGAATTATTATCTTTGTAGCTTTGCCGTCAGCGACTTTTTCAAAAGTTTCCAGAGATTTGAGCTGTATTACTCTCTCACTCGGATTTGAACTGTTGAGTTTTGTGATACTCTCGGCAAGTGCCTGCTGTACCATTTCTATAGCCTTTGCTTCACCTGTCGCTTCAAGAATTTTCTGCTCCCTGATAGCGTCTGCACGGAGAATCATAGCTTCCTTTTCGGCTTCCGCTTCGAGGATCTGAGCCTGTTTTTTGGCTTCTGCACGGAGTATCTGTGACTCCTTTTCGCCCTGTGCAATCAGAACCTGAGAATTTTTGTCACCCTCCGCCTGAAGAATTTTTTCACGTCTTTCACGTTCCGCTTTCATCTGTTTTTCCATAGCTTCCTGAATTTCACGGGGCGGGAGGATATTTTTGAGTTCGACACGATTGACTTTTATACCCCACCTGTCCGTAGCTTGGTCGAGTATAGAAGTTATTTTTGTGTTTATGGTGTCACGGGAGGTGAGCGTGGAGTCGAGTTCCATCTCACCTATTATATTTCTGAGAGTAGTTGCGGAGAGGTTTTCTATTGCGGACAGCGGATTTTCAACTCCGTAAATATACTGTTTTGCGTCCGTGACCTGATAGAAAACTACAGTATCTATCTGCATTGTTACGTTGTCCTTGGTTATAACGGGCTGTGGCTTGAAATCGACAACTTTTTCTTTCATTGATACACGTCCGACAACTCTCTCTATAAACGGCAGCAAAATGTGCGGACCTGTCTGCCACTCGCACTTGAAAGAGCCGAGATGTTCAACTACAAAGACGTGTGCCTGCGGTACTATCACAAAGCATTTTATAAATGCGAACAGCAGGAATATAACCACAACGGCTACAATTACTATCGGATTCATACATTGTCCTCCAAAATTTTTTTATATTTTATATTTTATATTTAATTTTATATTTTTACAGTCGGAATTCCACTCTATTTTTCCGAATTTGACGTGAAAAGAGCGATAAACGCTATAACAGCGACTGCAATTATAATTATTATAAGAAGATTCATACTTTTCCTCCCGAAAACGTACTTTTCAGCTCACCTGAACTATGTCTTTCAGCTCAACAAGATTGACCTGCATACCCCACTGTTCAACGGACTGATTAAGTGCGGAAGTGAGTTTCCTGTTTATATCGTCATGGGCGACAAACACATAACTGCACCTCATATTTGCAATAATGTCGTGCAGGGCGACAGAGGAGAGACTTTCAAGAGCCGCAAGAGGTCTTTTTATGTTATATGTATACTTTTTTGCGTCAGTGACCTTGTAAAAAATAACCGTGTCTATTTCAACGGGTATTTCGTCCTGTGTGACAAAGAGCTGTCTGCTGAAATCGGCAGTTTTCTCCTCCATTGAGACACGTTCCGCAATTTTGTCTATAAACGGTATAAGAATGTGCAGTCCCTCGTCCCACTCACAGCGGAATTTTCCCATGCGTTCCACAATAAACTTGTGTGCTTTCGGGACTACCACCGTACACCTCACAATGACAAAAACTACCGCCAGAATTACTGCAATTACAACGATATAAACCACACAAATCATATCCCCCTTCTTTTCTTGTCTTTAACATAATGTCACAAATCACGCCTGAATGCGGACTATCAGCTTTGCCCCCTGTACCTGTGAGACGGTGACTATACTGTCTTTGGGTATAACTTCACCGCTCTCTGAAACCGCACTCCAGTCCACTCCGCTTAGAGTGACTCTGCCCGTACCCGTGTCGGGATTTATCTCCTCAGCGACAACGGCTTTCTTGCCCACATCAAGTTCGGAGTTTGTGGGAATGTAGCCTGAGTTTCTCTTTCTCATGATTATCGGCATACTTATCGCAAGACACACTGCCGAGACTGTCACAAACACGAGAAGTTCAGCCCAGAACGGTATATCTCCGAAACACGAACATATCATCGTGGCAAAAGCTCCCACCGCAAGCCACACCGAAACAAGCTGTACGGTCATCACCTCAACCACTATGAACACGACTGCCATAATTCCCCAGAAAAGTACGTCCACAGCAAATCCCCCTTTCGTAAATGCAAATATGATTTAATTTAATTTATATAAATTTATTTTATATAAATTTATAAAAATAATAAATAATCCCCGTCGGGACAGATATTGAAAAATCCTCCCGCTTTGAGAAATATTCTATCACATTTTCTCCGACTTTTCAATAGTACGGAGAAATTTTAATGATTAAACAAATCACTGCTGTTTTTCGAGTGAGTAAACTTTCATATTGCCCATTATGTAATGTCTCGCCCTCTCGCCGAACTCTATATAACTCACGCAGTACGGCAACATAGTTATCTCAGCCGAAATCCCGTCAAGACTGCTCTCGTTGCAGGGTACTTTCACGGCACGGAAATACTCCGCTGTCTCGTCTGTGAACCTGTCCCCCTCTGAAAAGTCGTTGAACGTGTAGATACCCGCTTTTTCAAGATATTCATTCAGGAGACGGAGAAAATTCACATATTTTTCATCATGTTCGGAACTAAGTCTGGCGTGGAGGTCGGGCATGAGTCTTGTTATTATGTGCTTTGATATGACTTTGAATATGCCTATTGTCACAATTACGGATATTTCGTCCTTGTCGGAATCTTCTATATCGTCACGCAGATGGTTCACAGCTTTTCCGAGACTGTCCGTAAACTCCCTGAAAACAGCCCTGTAACTGCTGAAATTTTTGTACTCGGCATTTTCGTCAAGATAATTTTCTATACTTTCGTACTCGGAGACGGCGTGGAGATACCTATTTGCGGAGTTTATATTTGTACGGACTGGTATTTTGTCACCCTGACGGAGCATAAACAGTTCCGTGAGAGTCAAGCCCGTTTCGGAGTCTTTGAAATTCTCCTCGGACGTATCTGTTTCAACGTCAATTATCTCGCTGTCGGAATTTTCTGTCTCACTCTTGACAGGTATCGCCACGGGGTTCAGCCTTTCCGTCTCACTCTTTAATTTGTTTATCATTTCGCCCTGTAATCTCAGAATTTCCCTGAGATTTGCACTGTCCGCAACAAGTTCATTGTTTACAGCCGTCAGGACCGCTATTTTTTCGGACATCTCATTCAGCTCATTTTCATTTCTCTCGATACGTCCTATAAGTTTTCTCAAAATTTCCTCTATCAAGGGACTGTCAAGGTGTATTTCCCTCTTTGCGGTCACGGGAGACTGTTCGGGGGGAGTAATCTGCTCGGCGACACCCTCTCCGTGATTTTCCCGATTGTCAGCGGTTTGGGGTTTTTCCTCCGCCTTGTTTCCCTGCACAAGAGTATTCAGTCTGTCAAGAAAATTCATATGTTCTCACCTGCCGATTCGTCGGACATATACTCCTCCATAGTCACCGTACCGCCTGTTGATAAGTACGCATAATAGCCGAGAACGGACGAGGCGTCGGAGGCATCTATCATGTTGTCACTGTTTATGTCCATTGCATATCTCTCCTCATTCAGGAGGACGGGTTCTTTGCCCGTTGAAAATTCGGAGTAAACGGAGAGTATATATGAAGCGTCGGAAGCATCCACATAGCCGTCTCCCGTTGAGTCACCGAGGGCATATTTTCCGTCGGTGTCGTCCACCACACGCACATTCAGGGACTCTCTTTCGGGTATACCCGTGTGCAAATCACCGTCTATAATTCTTGTTATATCCGTCTGTTGGTCGTTCACATCGGGGTTGTACCCGTAAAAAATTTCATAAGCACCGCCGGGGGTGTCCGCAGAAAAAACAGCGTCAAAGGAAGTGAGCGGGTAGGAGTCGGAAGTTTCGCCGTAAATTTCCATAATATGTGCTCCCGAAGTGAGTGAAAAATTGCGGCAGTTGAACATCAGCATTCCTATGGCGGGCTTTTCGGTTATGTATATATCATATTTACACTCCGTCAGTTCGCCGCTTTCGTCCTTTTGAGCATACGCAAACGGCACAAGAGGGTTGTTCGGGTCAACAGGGTTTGTGAGGGTTATAAAGTCCTTGTCGGAGGAGAACATTCTCGCTCTCACGGCACTACAGGTGTTTGTGTCGTCCTCTATGTAGGACGAAATCCGCAGAGTATAGCCGTCTTCTGTCATCTCACTCTTTTTTATGCAAACCGTGCCGTCGCTGAGGGTGTAGGAACCGCCCTCGCAGGTGAAGTACATAACGGGAGTGTAGCCGTCGGGATAGGTGCTGTCCGCAGAGAGACAGTCCACGGGAAACACTCCGCAGACGGTCAGCGACAGTGCGATAAAATTCGACAGTGTTTTTTTCAAAATATTCATATATTTTTTGTATGATTCGGAATTTCAGAACCACACATACTCCTTTCCTGAGAAATACTCCGTATTTCTTTTTTACACCGCAAAAACTTGCCGTGTAATTCAATTATATCATATTGCGGAGAATTTATCAATATATATTTAGAAATACCGACAGATTTCTTGAAATATGATTTTGTAAAAATTTTTCGGACAGGCTTTCACAAAAGCTCGCCCGTTTAGTATCATTTTTTATTATATTCTGCATAATTTTAATTTTTCCTCTTGTTTTTTTCTGAGTGTTGTGGTAGAATTATATATGAGGGCTTATGCAGTTCTTAATAAAATATATTAAAAAATCAGAAATCTAAAATCAAAATTCAAAAGAGAGGCGTGTACAATGGAAAACGAAAACACCAACCCTTCAGGAGAGAGCAGAGAGGAAAAATTCAGGAGAATAAAGGCTTCTCTGGCATCACAGCATTCGGCTGTTGAGAACAGTTCCGAATCGGGAGGAAATGTTGCTGTGATGACAAAGACGGCTGAACAGACAGATAAAACTCCTGCTCCGACCGAGGAAAAAGTTCCCCCAAAAGAGAAAGTTCGCAAAAAAACCGAAATGGTCAAATCGGAAACAGTCAAACCAAAAAAAGCTAAACCCGAAACGGTCAAATCGGAAGCTGTCAAACCGAAAACGGCTAAAAAACCCGAAATTGTAAAACCCGAAAAGGTCAAAGAGCAGCCGAAGTCCCAAGCAAAGGCAGATACTGCAAACAGTTCGGGGGACATAGTTCTCACGACCGCTGTTGTGGTTCTGACCATAATGGTAGTGTGTATGGGAATATATCTCACGGGTTTTGCCTCCTACAGGGGAAAATTTCTCCCGAACACTTTTGTGAACGGCGTTGACATAGCGGGAATGACACTCAACGAGGCAGAGGACGCTATTCTTGCGGATGCTCCCGAAGACAAAATAACTTTTATAAAAAATGACGGTGAGGAAGTGGTATTTACTGCCGACAAATTTGGTGGAGAGTCGTATCTCCCTGCAAACGCCTTTTTTGATGCAGAGTCCGAAAGCCCCGTGCTGTGGTTTTCAAAATTATTCCGTCCGACTGAATACGAGACCGAAATTCTGCACAAGTATTCCGATGAAACTCTCAGACAGTCTATAGCGGACTACGAGTGGGGTACAACTCCCCCCACAGATGCAAAGATAGTCTCAAACGGTGACGGAACGTTCTCCATAACTCCCGACACACAGGGCGATATGGTCAACACCGGAGTGCTTGCCGACTACGCTGTCAGCAAAATAAACAGCGGTGAAAATGTTATGAATATGTCTGAAGCGGACTGCTACAACAAACCCAACGTGACTTCTGCCGACCTTGAGGAGACTTTGAAACTTTACAACAAACTCTCAACTATCTCCATAACTTTCGATATGACAAACCGTGAGGAAATTTTTGACAACGTGGGAAGTGTCTCCGCTGACTACAAGACTTTTGCGGACTGGGTAATTCTCGCAGACGACAACACTATGGCTGTGGACTGGTCAAAGGCTTACACTTGGGTTGAGGAGAATATTGCAAAGCCCTATGATACGGACCTCTTCGGTCAGACGAGAAAATTTCAGTCCACTCTTGACGGAGAGATAGACCTACCTGTCGGTGACACGAGTATCTACGGCTGGCACACGGACGTTGACGCTACCACTACAAAACTCATAGACATGATCAAAAAGGGAGAGTCGGGAACTGTCGAACCTGTCTACTCTCAGGAGGGTTTCCGTATGCACAGCGATTCGGAGGGTTATAACTACACCAAAAAGACTTACATAGAAGTAAGCCTTACCCACCAACACCTCTGGTACTACCTTGACGGGGAGCTGATAATCGAGAGTGACGTTGTGACAGGTATGAAAAACGATCCGTCAAGATGTACCCACCCCGGAACTTTCTATATCTGGAGCAAAGAGTCCCCCGCTGTACTCGGTACTGTTGAAGTGGAGGGCTACTCACAGCCTGTTTCGTTCTGGATGCCCATTGACCACATAGGAATAGGTCTGCACGACCTCGGACGTTACGCCTATGGTGGAAATATCTACGAGTATGACGGCTCCCACGGTTGTGTAAATCTCCCGTGGCAGGTTGCGTCCGATATATATGACAGGTGCGTTGTCGGTACTCCCGTTGTGATTACTCCATGAGTGATTATCGGAATTTTCTTTTAAGTTCGGAATAAGCCATAAGAAACGGTGCTATACCCTTAGCATCGTTTTCTGTTATGGTCTCACTTAAATAGTATTCGGCAGTACCGTCACGCCCCATGCCGAGACCGCCCATCAGACAGATATTTTTCAGGACAGGTGTCCCATCGGGCAGGCAGTCCATATAGTTTTCAGTGACAGACAGCAGAGCATTTTTTCCGTCCTGAAAAAATTCATCTTTGGTTATGCCCAGACGGTTTGATTTCATTGCAGAGTATGCAAAGAGGAGTGTACCGCTTGTTTCGGGGTAATTTTTTTGAAGTTCGCCCCTTGTCGGAAGTTGCAACAGCATATTTTCGGGGGTGAGAAAATTTCTCAGTGAGGACAAAAGCTCTTTTAACATTTTTTGACTTATTTCGAGTTTCGGCACTATTTCACACAAGTCCGCAAGTCCCGCACACAGCCACCCTATTGACCTCAGCCAGAACTCTTTTGAGAGACCTGTTTTTTTGTCGCTCCAATCCGTCAGACGTGATTCGTCATAGCCGTGGTAGTAGAGACCTGTTTTTTCGTCTCTCATAATTCTTTGAATATTTTTCAGTTGACTGTCAATATCGTCTAAAATCCCGTCATTTCCCGACAAAAGGGAGTACTCTGCCATAAACGGAAAAGCCATGTAAACGCCGTCCAGCCAGACCTGATTCGGATAGATAGCCTTGTGGGAGAAGTTACCGCATTTCAGTCTCGGTTGTCTCAGAAGCTGATAATTAAATAAGTTTTCATATGCGGTTTTATATTTTAATTGACCCGTCTCTCTGAAAAGCCAAATAAGGTTTCTACAGCCGTTTATGTTGTCGAGATTGAAGTCCGAATATTTTACAGTGGGTATCTCGCCATTTTGGTCAACATATGCGTCCGTGAATTTTTTCGCAAAATCGACAAGTCTCCCATCACTGTCAAGTTCATACAGCATTATCAAAGCCCTTATTATGCAGGAGTCTGCATAGTTCCACTTGGGAATTTTTTTGAACAAAAAGTTTTCCCTGTTCCAGAGAGGAGAGAGAGGTTCTGATTTCAGAATAAATTTATTTATATAATCATTTGCGTATTTTTCGACATTTTCGTATAATTTGTCCATCAGTTTATTCCTCCGAATGTTATACTGTCCATAATTTTTCTCTGTGCGAACGCAAAGACCGCCAGAGACGGTATCAGTCCTATTGCGGACATTGCAAGCACTGTGTTTTGTTCATAGCCGTTTCCGGTGGCATCGGACGACAGTCTCAGTATCAGTGAGAGAGGGTATTTTTCCACGGAACTTATCATCATAAGGGGTGTCATGAAGTCGTTGACAGTCCAAAGAAAAGTGAACACCGCCACCGATATTAAAACGGGCTTTATGCACGGGACTATTATAAATACAAGTGTCCGAATTGCTCCACAGCCGTCTATTTTTGAAGCCTCGTCAAGCTGTTTCGGTACACCCTTTATAAATTCATATATCATGAATACAAATGAACCCTCAACGGCAAAGAGTGACGGAACTGTCAGCGGTATGTAAGTGTCGGTCAGACCGACTTTGCTCCACATCAGATAAGACGGTATTATGACGACTATTGACGGTATAAACATAACTCCCATGAGAAGTGCAAAGAAAAATTTTTTCATTGGGAAGTCAAACCTTGCAAAGCCGTAAGCCGTCAGTGTGGACGAGACAAGTGTGAAAATTATTTTTGGTACGACTATAAAAAAAGTGTTTAGAAAATAGTGTCCCATGCTGTAAGGGGTGACAGTCTGCCACGCCCTGAAATACGCCGAAAAATCGGGTTTTTCGGGTATGAACCCAACAGAGCCGAATATTTCACTGTCGGGTTTGAGTGACGAGCCGACAAGCCACAGGAGCGGGTATATCATAATAATCCCCACTAAACTCAGCAAGATATATATAATTATTTTACTAAAAATTTTTCTGAGTTTCAAAATTCCTCACTCCCCCTTCTGCCGATTTTCCATATCAAAATAATTGCAATAGTTATGACTGCAAACAATATCCATGAGACCGCATTTGCATAGCCCGTCTCGCCGTACCTGAACATCTCGTCATATATGAGCATTCCGACAGTCCTTGTGCTTTTCATAGGACCTCCGCCTGTGAGTAAATACGGGGCGTTGAACTCCTGAAAAGCCGATATTGTCTGCAAAATCAAATTCAGAAATATCGAATCACGGAGCAGGGGCAGAGTTATCAGAAAAAAAGCTCTCACCTTTCCACAGCCGTCTGTCTTTGCACAGTCGTAATATTCGGAGGGGATATTTTTCAGTGCGTTCAGAAATATAATCATTGAAGAGCCGAACTCCCAGAGCCTTAGCAGTATTATAATTGAGAGAGCGTGCCGTGAGTCGCTGTACCACCCGACACTCTCAATGTTTATCAGATTAAGGAATTTATTTACGGGACCGTCCGAAGTGAAAAGGAACTGCCACATTATGACGACTGACAGATTTGAGCCGAGTACGGAGGGTATGTAAAAAATTGTCCTGTAGACACCCATAAATCTGAGAGAGATACTCAAAATAAGTGCCACGGCAAGCGAGACGACAAGTTTCAACGGCACAAGTATCAGCACATATTTCAGTGTGACCGCCATAGATTTGTAAAAATCACTGCTTTGGAGGACTTCAGTATATGTACCGCTTTCAGAGACACTTCCCGCAAAGGACATTCCGAGGGGGATAGCCGTGAACAGAACAAGACCTGCCACAAACGGCATTATCAGCAACAGCCCCGTATATTTTCCCGTCCCGACAGAATTTTTGTAAAATTTTTTACCCATTCTGTGACCTCCTTTACTGCCTTACGGCTTTGGATTTTTGGGGGTTCAGGGGGAAAAGCCCCTGCCCCTTATTGTTCTAATTTTTAACTTTGATTTTGTCCAGATAGCTGTTTATTGAGTTATAAAGCTCTTCTGCGACAGCGGAGGTGTCCGCCTGATCATACGAAATTTTCTCTATTGCACTGTTGTAAAATTCTTTCATGCGGGGGAGTTCCATATAGGGGCTTATCGTGACAGTGTCCAGTTTTTCTATCATCTCGTCATTTTTCTGTGCAAGACCTGTGAGAAGTCCCCTGTCCTCAAGAGCCTTTTCAGCGTGAGCGGAGGCGGGTATGCCCCTTGTTGTGCCGAACGCCACCGACGCTTCGTCATTATTCAGCAAGAAGTCCATAAATAAAGCTGTTTCGTCGGGATATTCTGTGTTTGCGGATATCGCATAGAGCATTGACGGCTTGACCATCCAACCCCCTGTGTTTCCGTTTTCGTCACTCAAAAAATTTCCCGCTTCGAGAACTCCTTCAGGCAGAACCATTTCATATTTGCCGACGGAACTCCCCCACTCAAGTACCCCTGCGACACTTCCCTCTATAAATTCGGGAGACTGATACAGTGCGACATTGCCGTCTTCGTCCGTTCTTGTCTCAACACTCCTTATAACTCCGCCGTCTTCGAGAGTTTTATAAAAATCGAGTGCAGTTTTTATATCATTTTCCGTGAAACCGAGTTTGCCGTCCATAGATATGAACTCCCTGCCCGTTTTCTGTTGGACGTACACAACGGCTAAATACCAGGCTGTCCCACCCGACTGTATATCAAGGTCAAGCGGATATATATTCTCATCGCTGAACTTCTCACCGAGTGAAATCAAGTCCTCCCAAGTGTCGGGGTACTCCGCACCCATTTTCCTGTACACTTCCGAATTGTAAAAAAATCCTCTGCCCGTCACGGAGACTGTTACGGCGTTTAGAATTCCTCCCGACTTGCCAAAAGACAGAATTTCGTCCGTAAAGCCCGAAAAATCAAGGTAGTCCGTCAGCTTGCTGAGGTCATAAAAACCCTTGCCGTCGGGTGAGAACGACACGAGCCAGTCGTAATTTATCTGCATTATATCGGGTTCTGTGTGGGAATTTATCTGTGCGGAGACTTTTTCCGACCAGCCGTCCCAACCGCCGTACTCGGGTATGATTTCTATTTCGGGGTGAAGTTCATTCCAAACGTCTATAGCTTTCAGGGTGGCATTGTGCCTGTCGTCGCCACCCCACCACGAAAACCTCAGTTTGCAAGAATCAATCTGTCCATCGGGTTCTTTTACACCTGTTTCGGACGCTTTTTTCGGAACTTCCCCCATGTCTCCGCAGGAAATAAATGCAGGCAGGAGTGCGGAACATATAAGCAGGACTGCAAAATTTTTTTTCATAAATCACCTTCTTTCGGACTATCAGAATTAAAACAGTAGAAAATTATCATGGGGGGTCTGGGGGGATGCTTCCCCCCAGCGGGGGTCTGGGGGCAGAGCCCCCAGTGGGGGTTCTGGGGGCAAAGCCCCCTGCCCCTAATCGTTCTTATTAAAATTAAATCTCTAAAAAAATATAATTTTAAGAAAATTATTTTTTGGGCAAAGCCCCCTGCCCCTAATCGTTCTAACTAAAATTTGCACAATCTCCAATAGTCCACAAGTCAAAGAAAATTTTCTAAAAAATATAATTTTAAGAAAATTATTTTTTGGGGTTTGGGGACAAAGCCCTTTGCCCCTAATCGTTCTAACTAAAATTTACACAAAGTCCCCACTAAAAAGCTTATATAAATTATACAATATTTTCGTGAAATATTCAAGTGCCGTTTTATATGATTTTATGTCTGTCAAATTGTTGACTTTTCTGAATTTGTGAGTTATAATATATACAAGATTATATTTTTAATGCGAAAAGAGGTCGTTAAATGAAATTTAAGCACGTTAAAATGACAGCTCTCGCTGTCCTCCTGATACTCTCCTCGTGCAGTAAGTCGCAGGAGCAGACTGAGACGTATATGATTCCCGTGACACACTCACAACAAATGCCCTATGAGGACACTCAAAAGCTCCTCAATCCGCACATAAATGACGTTCCCGATATAATAAAGGGCAATCTCTACGGCTGTGACGGCTCTCTGCTCGTCTACAGCAAGGCGGACGGTGACGGCGGTTACAGGAGATATTTCCCGAATGACTACGCTGTCTCCCACGCAAATGTTCTGAGTGAAATGTCCGACGGAATTGACGCTCATTTCAATGATGTCCTGACAGAAAAAAATCCCACTCCCGTAAACGGAAATGAAAATGTCGGACAGTCTGTTGTGCTGACGATTGACCCCGCTATGCAGAATGATATATATAACTTCATGGCTTGCAACAATATGGAGGGTTCTGTTGTTGTGATGCGTACGGACGGCTCTATAGCCTCGGAAGTGTCATATCCCTCTTACGACCCCGAATACTACACAGACAATCTTCACAGCGAGGACCTTGTAAACGGCGATTACGGCAACAAGGCTATGACTGCCACTTCCCCAGGCTCATGTTTCAAGATAATGTCGGAGGTAGTCGCCGATATGTACGGAATTTACTCCCTCTATGACGAGGGTACGTGGACAGATGACGGTGCAACTATCGTGAACTGGGACCACGATACAAACCCTAATTACCCTATTCAGGAGAGAACTCTTTTTCAGGCTTTTCTGAACTCAAGCAATATATTCTTTGCAAAGGCTTTTAATTCAATCGGCTATGACGGTGTTCTGAACACTCTAAACAATGTATTTCACTTCGGTCTCGGAAATGATATAGAGTGCGATTTCGGCACACTCTCGAATAATATAGAGTTTTACTGCCTTGACGATTTGAGACGTTCAGCGTTCGGACAGTCCTATGTGCGGACTACACCTGTTTTTCTCGCTTCCCTTGCAAGAGAAGCCGTCCTCGGGGACATGGTTCGTCCGTTCGTGATGAAAGAGGCTGTTGACACAAACAACCCTCAGATTGTGACGCAATACGGCTCACAGCGTTATGACTATATAGCGTCCATTCCGTATAACTACAGGCAAAATTTACTCGACGGAATGCTTGCCGTTGCAAATGACCTTGGTCTTTACGCATGGGGTGACTACACTGTGTATGCAAAGACGGGTACAGCCGAAATCTATGACGGCAACGACTGGCTCGGCGATATAACCTACATAACGGGCTTTATATGCAATTATTATGACAGTTCCGCCACAGAACCGTTTTATGATACATATGACGGCTACAGCTATAACGGCTCTTACTCACTCGTTTTGCAGCTCACGAATCCCGAATATTTTGACTTTGACTTTGCGAGTGAATCGTCGTATTTATATCAGGGACTTATTGACATAGTCCTCAGTCACTGATTTTTTGGGAACTGAAATAATTTATAATGCCTTATACGGCATTGGATTTTGGGGGGCGGAAGTCCCCCTTTTCCTTAGTCGTTCCCTCTGTGAGAATAATTATGGGGGGTCTGGGGGGATACTTCCCTCCAGCGGGGGTTTGGGGGCAGAGCCCCCAATGGGGGTTCAGGGGGCAAAGCCCCCTGCCCCTAATCGTTCTAAAATATTAAATTTCCAACTAAAAAATCTCCCAAAAAAATTCAAAAAAAGACTTGACAAGCCGTTTTTGATGTGATATAATTATAGTACCTCATTTTGTGAGGGATATTTTTATGCCCTCGCCGAGGGAGGCAAACAACCTTTATTCTCCCGTATATTGCGGAGAAAGTCTTTTTTCAGGAGGTGCCGATATGAGAGTTAAAATAACTTTGGCTTGTACCGAGTGCAAGCAGAGAAACTATGTTTCCAAGAAGAACAAGAAAAATGACCCCGACAGACTTGAAATGATGAAACATTGCAGATTTTGCCGCAAGCACACTCTGCACAAGGAAACCAAGTAAATCGGAGGAGGTTTTTCTATGGCAAAGGATAAAGAGGAAGTAACTTCCGAAAAGGAATCCGTAAAGAAGTCCAAAAAGGACGCAAAGAGTGAGGAGACTGCCGACAAAAAGAAGTCCGAAAAGAAAAAGGAGAAGTCCGAAAAGGACAGTTCCGCCAAGAAGGACTCAAAAGACGGCAAAAAGTCCAAAAAGACAAAAGACGAGAAAAAACAGGGCAAAGTCGGAAAGTGGTTCAAGGATTTGAAGATAGAGTTCAAAAAAGTCGTGTGGCCGAGCAAGGAGACTGTCATCACAAACACGTCCGTAGTCCTTGCGGTGGTCATTGCATCGGCTGTCCTGATGGGTGCACTTGACGAGGGTTTCCTGTTTTTAATGCGTCTCATCTACCGCTGATGACAGCTGACAATAACATTCTGAAATTCTGAGGAGGAATTATTTATGTCGGAAACAGCAAAGTGGTACGTCATACACACATATTCCGGTTACGAAAACAAGGTCAAGCAGAATATCGAAAAGGTTGTCGAAAACCGCAGACTTCACGACCTCATTCAGGAAGTCAGAGTGCCAATGGAGAAGGTGACCGAATTTTCGGAGGGAAAGAGCAGGGAGATTGAGCGTAAGACTTACCCCGGCTATGTCCTCGTGAAAATGATAGTTACAGACGACTCCTGGTATGTCGTCAGGAACACAAGGGGCTGTACGGGCTTTGTCGGTCCCGCATCGGAACCCACTCCGCTGTCAGATGAAGAAGTCGAAAAAATGTTCGGCATCGAGGTTCGCTCTCTCGAAGTCGATTTCGGCATAGGCGACAGAGTTCAGGTCTCGGGTACTTCTATGGACGGCTCTGTCGGCGTGGTTCAGAATATCAATCTCGACGAACGAACTGTTGACCTGGCTATCTCAATGTTCGGACGTGAGACACAAGTCACTCTCCCGATAGGCAATGTGGTGAGAGCTGACCTGTAATCGGCAAAGCAGATTTTACAATTTTTACAAATTTCTGCAAAATTTTACAATATGCGGGAGGAACATATCGGGTCTCGGTTGTATATCTATATCTATATGTTCATATATATTTTATATGATTTGTGATTTCGGAGACTTTGTAACTGTTCCGCTTGTACCGCTTCTATGGAGGAATCTAATATGGCACAGAAAGTAGTTGGCTATATAAAGCTTCAGATTGCGGCAGGAAAGGCTACTCCTGCACCGCCTGTAGGACCTGCTCTCGGTCAGCACGGCGTGAACATCATGGCTTTTACAAAGGAATTTAACGAGAGAACCAAGAACGACATCGGTATGATTATCCCTGTTGTGATAACTGTCTATGCAGACCGTTCGTTCACTTTTATAACTAAAACTCCGCCCGCAGCAGTCCTCATCAAAAAGGCTTGCAACATAAACAGCGGTTCGGGAGTCCCCAACAAGACCAAAGTCGCAAACATAACAAAGGAACAGGTTCAGAAGATCGCCGAGCAGAAAATGCCCGACCTCAATGCAGGTTCTCTTGAAGCTGCAATGAGCATGATTGCAGGCACAGCACGCTCTATGGGCGTTGTTGTCGTAGACTGAATTTAATTCACAGGTCTTGACAGTGGGAGGAAAATTCCGCTATCACCACTTATTTAGGAGGAAATACAATGAAACACGGCAAAAGATATACCGACGTCGCAAAGACTGTCGACCACAACAAGCTCTATGAATCTTCCGAGGCTTTGGAGCTTGTCTGCAAAAATGCAAAGGCTAAATTTGATGAGACCGTTGAAGCTCATATCCGTCTGGGCGTTGACTCAAGACACGCCGACCAGCAGGTCAGAGGAGCAGTAATTCTCCCCAACGGAACGGGTAAAAAAGTCAGAGTTCTCGTATTCTGCAAAGAGGACAAGTACGAAGCTGCACAGAGTGCGGGTGCGGAGTACGTCGGCGGTATGGACATGGTTGAGAAAATCCAGAAAGAGAACTGGATGGACTTTGATGTTGTAATCGCATCGCCCGATATGATGGGAGTTGTCGGCCGTCTCGGTAAAATTCTCGGACCTCGTGGACTCATGCCGAACCCGAAAGCGGGTACTGTAACGCCCGACGTTGCAAAGGCTGTCACAGAGGCAAAGGCAGGTAAAATCGAGTACCGTCTCGACAAGACGAATATCATTCACTGTCCGATTGGAAAGGCATCTTTTGGAGCTGAGAAACTTGAGGAGAATTTCAACACCCTCATGGAGGCAATTGTCAAGGCAAAGCCTGCCGCTGCAAAGGGTACCTATCTCAGAAGCTGCACCGTAACTTCTACAATGGGACCGGGAGTTCCCGTTGCCACAAACAAATTTGGTGCGTGAGTGAAGTAAATAGTAAATAATATAATAAAAAAGTACCGTATCTGTTTTTGATACGGTACTTTTTTGCGGACTGTCCGTGAAAATATCAAGTCAAGAAAATAAAAAAACAACTGTCGGATTTTACTCCGACAGTCGTCTTTATTTCAGAAATTAAGTATCTGTGAACAGATTACTTTGCATTGAGTTCGTCAACTGTGAGATAAGAGCCTTTCTCAATCAGACCTGCATCGTATTTCTGGAGAGCAAAAGCGTCATCTGTTGTGATACCGTTGCCCTTGTCAATGATGTCGGCGTTTGCAGTAGCCTTAGCAAAGTCGGAAGGTGTGTACTCGTCGGTATTTGCAAGGTACTGGAGAATAGCAACGGAGTCAGCGATTGTTGCATCGCCGTCGAGGTTGAAGTCGCCCCATGTTGAATCAGCGGATACTTCGCCGCCTGTTGTGCCTTCGCTGCCGCCTGTTGTGTCCTGACTACCGTCTGTAGTATCTTCACTGCCACCGGTCGTAGCCTGACCGCCTGTTGTGGTTTGGCTTCCGCCGCCCTCACCAACATTGGGAGCAACGTCGTCCATGAATGAAGTCATCCAAACGAGAGGAGCGTTCCAGTTGATTGTGATTTCGTTTACAGACCAAGCCTCAGCGTTGTCAACATAGCACTTCTGAGGAGCGAGTGTTCCTCTCTTGAATCCGAGACCGCCGATATACGGGTCTTGCATACCTGAGCCGGGACCACCCGAAAGAACGCCTGCCGGAGCCATCGGGAATGCAGGGTCTACACCGTGAGCCCAGAGTCTGTGGTGAGGATATGTGAGAGTTCTGTCGCCATAGCCCGAAACGTAAGAGAAGTCATTTCCGTTACGTCCATAGATGTAGTCGAGAGCCTCGGAAGCACCGTCGATGTACTTCTTATCGCCTGTTGCATCATAAGCGTAAGCCATAACGATAGCGTTGTTGATTACGAACGAGTTTGAACCCCACTCATAACCGTCAACAATTTCGTTGGGGTCGATGTTTGTAGCGTCTGTGAATGTTGTGCCGTGGTAAGGAATACCCATGCCGTGTTCTGCCTCTTCCTTGAGGTAGTTGTCACCTGCAGCGGCAATAGAGTCATTGATGAGCTGAGCCTTGTCAGCGGAGAGTTTATCCTGATTGAGGTAGAGCGACAGTGTACCAAGACCTGAAGTGCAGCCCCAGTTGAACGAGCTTACAGAGCCCTTGTTCTCACCACCGCCGAGGTACTGAGTAAGACTGTAAGCCTTGTCTGTGCCGGAGACATCGTTCTGGTTCTTGTAAGAATCCATCATTTCCTGATACTTTGTATCGCCTGTTGTTATGAACAGCTCACAAGCTGCCCAGTACATATCGTCCTCAACGTATGTATCACCGTAAGGTCCGCCGCCTTTAGCCTGGTCGAGAGGAGCGAAGTAAGGATCTGTCTCCCAGTTGCCCTCTTTGACCTTCCAGCCGTCGCCCGAATTGAGAACTGCCTGATAACCCTGTTCAGCGTATTCAAGGCACTTCTTAGCATAGTCGGGATCAAATTCCTGCCACAGACGTGAAGCCTGAGCAGCACAAGCGACCATGTTGAGAGTAGCTGCATACGTCGGAGGTTTGATTATACGAGCGTCATTCTTGATGATTTCCTCAAATCCCTCGTAGTCCCAAGCGTGGATAGCAAGACCTGTCCACTTGTAGTCGTGGAGTTTGTGGTAAACCATACCTGCATCCTTGCCGTAGTACGGGTCATCGGACTTGACAATCATGTCAAAGAACCAGTCAAGCTCAACCTTAGCCTCCTGGAGTGCATCCGGAATCTTGTCGTTGCCCTCAGGGATAACAACAGAGCCGTCTGTCCACTTAGCGTCTGTGCCGAGTTTCTTTGTCATTTCGTAGATATTCTGGAGTGTCCATACAGAGACACCGCCGTTTACAACGTATTTACCGTGGTCGCCCGCATCGTACCAGCCGTATGTAGCGGTAACGGAGTACTTCTTGTCAACGTCTGAAGCATCAGGCTGATACTGATCCTGCCATTTTGGCTGAACATAAGCCTTGTCGGGGTTGTGACCGTATTCGGAGTGAGCAAGAGTAGCCTTGTCGCCCGAAGTGATGTAAGCCTCTTCAATCGGGATACCGGAACGGTTCTGATAGTAGTAGTTGAATGAATCTCTGAGAACGCCGTCATAGATTGAGTTGTCAATGCGGAACTCGTGTGACTCGTTCATAACGTAGTCAACGCCCGTCTTCCAGTTAGTCCACATAACCTTGTCGCCGTCGATCTTTGTATCGTAAGCACCCTCAACGATACCGGACTGTGTACCCGATACACCTACTTTGTCGTGAACAACGATTTTGTAAGTGCCTGCTGTGGTGAGTTCGGAGAAGTCGCAGATGTGAACATTAGCACCCGAATCCTTGTATCTTGTACGTGTAGCGATAACAGAGCCGTCAACGCCGTTGATTGTAACGTCTGTATTCTGAGGTGTGCCTGAATCGGGATCTGCACCGAATACAGTGGTCTTGCCCGAGTAAACGACTTCATTTGTCGTTGAGTCAACAACATCAAAGTCAAGAGGTGTGTCGGCATCTGTCACATAGGAAGCCTTCTTGTTGAGGTTCTGGTAGTAACCGACCTGGTTGAGACGAACGTTTGTCTGAGGTCTTACAACACCGTACTCGTTTGTAGGATCTGCATCGTTCTCGTCACTTGTAGTATCGATAAGTGAGAGATTGTCAAAAGTCAGAGTAGAGCCGTTGGGCATACCTGTGTCGTTGTTGCCGTACTGACCGTTGTTGTTAGCGTAGTGGAAAGCCCACTCTGCCGAGTCAAGTGTCTGATTTGCTGTGAAAGTATCTTCAAACTTGAGTGTCTCACCTGCACCGATCTGTGCGGGCTGATAATCCTGACCGGCGATTCTGTTCCAAACTTCTATAGTACCGGCATAGTTACCTACTTTTGCGTAAACGTAACCGGCAGCGGAAGCAGTAACTTCACCGCTGATTTTGTAGGTGTGACCTGCAACTATTTTCAGGTTTCTGTGGCGGAGCTGGAGGTCCCAACGTCCTGCACCACCGTCTTTGTTGTCGATTGTGACGATATATTTACCGTCCTCGATGTCAAAATGCTGTTTTGCAGGTGCTGTTTCGCAAGTATGCCACGGAAGACCTGTGCCGTCCTCGAAGTCTGTCTGACCGAGCTGCTGACCTGCGTTTGCACTCATCGGAGCTATAACAGCTGTGAGAGAAGTTGCAAGCATTGCAGCGGACATGAGACTTCCGGCAATTGCCTTGGAAAATTTCTTGTGCATTTTTATACCCTCCCAAAAGATATAAGATATTTTATAATGCAGTACCAGTGCAGAATACCGCAATTATATTTTTGAACGTACCGATAAGTCTAACTCCGTAAATTTTGTGGATATATGAAATATATGAAGTGTCTCACGGAGTCTGCACCAACCTTACACTTACCAATCATATTATATTATATCTGAACAAAAAAGTAAATAGCTTTTCGGAATTTTGTAAGTTTTTCTAATATTATGCAATTCATTTTATGCACTTTGCACAAAGAAAAACGTTAAAAAAAGATACTTCAAAAACGAATGTAAATTTTTTGTGAATTGAATTTAATATATAATTTAATATAAATAATATCGGAACTACCGTCGTCCGACAAAAAAGGGGGAACGCCGAGACGTTCCCCCCCTTAATTTATTTAATTTATTTTTCAGCCCATAAGTGAGACATCATAAGGGAGAGTTGATATTGCCTTTGCATCGTAGTACTGAATAGCGAGAGCATCGTCCGTGCTGACACCCTTTTTCGTGTCCACATCGGCATTTATAAAAGCCTGTCCCGTGAGTGCGTATTCGTCACCGTTTGCGAGATACTGGAGGACTGCGACACAATCGGCGATAGTTGTCTTGCCGTCAAGATTAGCGTCACCGTAGAGGGGCTGACCGGGTTCTACAGTCTGGTCGGGAGGAGCAAGTTCACCGTCTTCCGAACTTCCCGAACCCGTGGTTGTCTCACCGCCTGTTGTCTGTTCTGTTGACGGCTGTGTAGTATCGGGTTTTGTGGCAGGCTGTGTGAGGTCGGCAGTCGTGCCGTCGGGTTCCGTACCCCATATCAGCGTATCGCCGTCATACATTGTTATATAGGGGGTGTCAATCATAGCGTCCTCACCGCCCTGAGCGAGGTCTTTGAAAGAGTAGTCATTTGTAGCGTCCCAGACGATTTTGTTGCCGTCAGCGTCTTTGAGAGCGTCGTTTATGCTTATTCTGAACTGGCACTCCGAACGCCATTCGGACTGTCCTGTAGGCATTACGACACTGCCGTCATTGAAAGAAATTTCAACATAGTAGACATTTCCGTCATACTGAACCGGCTGGCTTATTTCGAGTTTGCCCTCATCGCCCGAATGCTGATCATAGCCTATTTTGACTTCTACATCGTTTATAGATGCACCTTTTTCCACTATTTCAGAAATATCAAAATAATAGCGGTATTTCAGGTCTTTTATGGTCCTTGTAGGCCATGCGGAGTGGTTCATTGCATAGGCTTTTATTTCGGTGTAACTCTCATTGCTCTGATTTATAGAAGCACGCATGAAAAATTCTGCCCACTTCGGAGTTTCAACAGGCGGGAAGTCTTTAAGAGGTTCTCCGCCGTAGTCGTCGATCATAGCACAGAGTGCAGCAGTATAGCCTGCGTTATAGTCTATGGCGACTTCCGTGTTCTGGTAAGAACCTACTTCATCCGTGAAAGTGCCGTCCTGATTCGGACCGCCCTCCAATGCACCATACAGGGTGTGAGCGTACTCTGTCTGCCACTTTGTATTTTCGTCAGCCTCTTTGCCGAGGTCTGTCCACATATCCGTTGCGACACCCGAGGCGGTTCTGTGGTGTACGCTCTTTGCGTTCTTTTCGCCCATTCCTATTACATAGGACATTCCCAGATCGTTGTCACCGAAAGCGTAGTCCATCTGTGACTTTGCCCAGTCGTTATATTTTTTACTCAAAGACGTATCGTCTGCAAAAATTTTGTCAGCGGAGAGCATAGCAAGCCAAGCGGTGTTCTCAGCGTGACGGAGTGAACCCCACTGCATGAGCCAAGAGAGACCGTCGGGAGTTTTCTGCAATTCGTCAACCCAGTAGTCAAGATGTTTCTTGATCTGAGTTTTCCACTCCTCCTTGCCCGTGTTCATGTAGTAGAGGAGTGCCGCACCCTGGTGTACATCGTCCCAGCAGAATCCCCATGTGTATTTTCTCTCATCCGACTGCTGCATTTTCTCAAACTGCGAAATGTAGTCGCTCTCACAAAGGTCAAGATATTTCTGTTCACCCGTTGCCATGTACATGAAGTTTGCGGCATAGAACAGGTCATCATAGAAACTTGAACACTTGTAATAATTTCCTCCGCCCTGAACGCCCTGGTCTTCATTACTTCTCGTTTTGTCGGAGAGTTCAAAGAGACTCTTTGCGTGTTCAAGATAGGTCTCCGCAAGGTCGGGTTTGTAGTCCTTGAAAACTATATATCCCGCCGCAAGTGCAGCAGCCATCTGTGCGGTCGTTGAGGTACAGGTTATTTCGTCATGCGGACGGGGATCTGAACCGCCTTTCAGCACGAATTTTTTCATGTAGACTTCCGCACTTCCCCACCAGACGTGGTCAAAAGCGTCGTCAGCGATAGCACCGACTACCTTGTCACCGAGGTCACAGCCCACAACGTAATCAAGTCCCCATTGCAGATTATTCATGTAGAGTTCATAGAGACCTGCATCTTTTACAGCGTCCTCATACTCCATAATGCCCCAAGCAAGGACTCCCGAAGTGTAAGCGTTTGTGAGAGCGAATTTTATGTGGTCTCCCGCATCGAACCAGCCACCGGGTACGAAATCGTTCTCCATCGAATCGCCCCTCCACGACACTTCATTCCAGTCGGGGAGTTCTCCCGCCTGCTGCACCTCATAGAAGAACATGGACTTCTGCAAAGCTTCCGCATAGTTTACGTCCACGGCAGCATCGGCTTTTTGTGTCGGGACAGCCGTGAACATTCCCGCTGTCAGTGCGAGTGCGGAGACAGCGGAAGTTATCTTTTTGAAATTCATTTCAGGTCACTCCTTTTTATTTGATTAAATTAAAATATTCTGACATCTCACTTATTTTTCCCGCCGAAAAACAGGTCAAAAACAAAACCATAAAACAAGTACAGCACATAGGCGAGCAGAGCGATTTTCAGTATCCCCCCCAAAATGACCATGCAAGACTCCCCCTTTCCAAAAATCCCTTACCATATTTATGATAACACAAAAGCTCCGAAAAGTCAAGGGTTTGTTAAATTATGTGTGTGGGGGAATTTTTTTAGGGTGAACGATAAGGGGCAGGGGGCGTTGCCCCCTGAACCCCCATTGGGGGCTCTGCCCCCAAACCCCCGTCGGGGGGAAGAGAATCCCCCCGACCCCCCCATGATAGTCTCCTGTTTCAATTTTGGAAGTCCTGGGGAGTAATCTCCCAAAAGCAACACTAAATCAATCGCTTTTTTCAAACAGAAATCTGTACAGCATAAAGCCGATGAGACCGCCGAAAGTGTTGTTGAACAGGTCGTCAAACTCCATGAGACCCCTCCCCGTTGTGTACTGTGCGACTTCAATAAACAGCGAAAACAGAAAAGAAACCGAAACCGTGAGAAGCCCCGATTTGCACCTGTCGGAGACTATCGGGAGCATAAAGCCGAACGGCATAAGCATTATTATATTGCCGCATATCTGTCCGAGCCAGTAGTAATAATTACGACTCTCAAGCATGGAACGGTACTCCCAGAAAGGCGTGAGGAGAAATCTGCTCACACCCTCACTTCTGTTCAGGAGCGTCACATACAGAACGAGATATATGTAAAACGGCATTACGATGCGAAAGAGTGTTTTCATTTTACGGTGTTCTTTGTCCCTGTGAGTCTGGGGAGTAAAAATTCAAGTACGGCACAGTATTTGTCAACAAGTGTTATGATGTAGGTTTCGGCATATCTCGGCATATGGTGCGTGAGGGGCCACATATGATTTTCAATCATGTCACGTTCAAGGTCGGTTATATGTGTCAGGGAACTTGCGTTTCTGAGAGCAAGCTGAGAGTGCATTGCACTGTGGGAGGGCTGATTTTTGTCTTTGCCCGAGTTGTACTCTTTTCTGTCGTAGTAGAACAGGTCGTGCATAAGACCTGCTCTTGCGGCGGAACGTGCGTTCAGGTGGAGCTTACGGCATATCAGATAGCTGTGGTAGGAGACATTCACACAGTGCTGAAAGCGGGTAGTGCAGATGTGGTGAGTGATATTTTTCAGCTTGCCGAGCTGAGGGCAGAATATTATGTCGTACACACAATCATAATAACGGCTTCCCGTGAGTTCCTTTGATGAGCAGATAGCTTTTAGCATGAACAAGTTTCCTTTCATAGTTATTTATTATATTATACAACAGTCTTTTAGAAAAATCAATGGAAAAATAAAAAAATTGTTTTAGAACGATTAGGGGAAGTTGTTCTGAACCCTGTCGGGAGTTGCACCCCCGCTATGAGTATGAGGGGCAGGGGGCAACACCCCCTGCCCCTTATCGTTTTAATAAAAGTTCGGGGAAAAAAACCCCTGTCTTTAATAGTCCCCCTAAAAAATTTATACAAGGAATAGTCGGGAGTATTTTTTCATAGATATATAAAAAAGGGGGAGTTTGTCATGAAAAAAATACCGAGAAAAATAGCGGGGGGAATCATTCTGTTCACCTGTGCGGTCTTTGCAGTCGGAGCAGTTTCGTACATAGGAAAAAAAGCCGAAAACGGTGCAGTCCCGACATCGCTTGCATCATTTGAGAGTGAACCGCCGCTTATAATACTTGATGCGGGTCACGGGGGAATTGACGGCGGTTGTACTTCAGCGGAGGGAGTACCCGAAAAGGGAATAAATCTCAGCATATTGCTAAGGCTCAGAGACTTGCTTGAAATATCGGGCTACAGGGTGCAGGTCACGAGAGATACGGACAAATCTATACACGACGAGGGAGTTGAGGGGATAGCTAACCAGAAGAGTTCCGACATGGACAACAGGCTTGAGATTTTCAACAGCAGTGACGACGCAATATGTGTGTCCATACATCAGAACCAGTTCACAGACCCAGTCTATCATGGAGCACAGATGTTCTATTCGGCTACAAACAAGCAGAACGAAAAACTTGCACAGTGCGTACAGAGTAAATTTGTGGAACTCCTACAGCCCGACAACACAAGAGAGATAAAGCAGTGCGGAAAGGAATTATTTCTTTGCTACTACAGCGAGAACCCCACAATAATGGCAGAGTGCGGATTTATGTCAAACCCCGAGGAGGCACAGCTCCTGAACACGGAGGAGTATCAGGAAAAAATAGCCCTGACGATTTTTTCGGGCATAAATGACTTCATAAACAGCAAGTGAAAAAAACAGCGGAGCGTATTTCAGCCCCGCTGTTTTATTTTAATTATTTTTGATTATTTTATTTAATCTTGTTGTAACACTTTTTTGCTAACAGAATTCGAACTCACCCAGTTCATCGTCTATAATATCGTCTATGTCCTCTGTGGGTTCTTCAATGGGTGTCATGGGAAGCTCAACAGAGGAGTTTTCATTCAGAACGACAGGAAGACTGTCTATCTGACCCGCATCGAGTTTCTGTATAGCGAGAGCATCGTCCGTGTTCACACCGTTTCCGACAGACTCAACGTCTGCATTTACAAGAGCCTGTTCGTCAAGAGCGTACTCGTCGGAGTTTGCGAGGAACTGGAGAATTGCAACGCAGTCCGCAATGGTGACATTTCCGTCAAGGTTTGCGTCACCGAGCGTATCAGAACCGCCATCGCCTGTATCCTCCTCTGAACCTCCTACATGACTTTCCGTTATTTCTACAGGCTGGTCTGCTTTGTTGAGATTTGACCACCATATCTGTATTTCAGTAGAAGTCACATCGTCGTTTGCACTTTCAAGGGGTACTTTGACAGTAGCAAAACCGTCTTTGTCTATAGTGGTCTGCCATTCGACATTAACCCAGTCATCGGGGGTAGGACCGTTTGCAAAGCCCACTCCGCCGCCTACAGAAGCACCGGGAGTACCTTTTACGGTGAAATACAAGAATTTATCCGACTTGTCGCCCTTTTCAACCTCAACAGGTTCTTTTACTATTTCAAACGTGAAATCTTCCGCAGTTGTTGTAGTTGTGGCAGTCTCCGAACCCGTGCCGTCGGGGGCTTTTGTGGTAGTCGCTGTAGTTGTCGGGGGCGTGGGCTTGTCTGAACCCGCTATAATATTGGTGTAGAGGTCTTTCGGGAGTTCGTCAAGGGTAATGCAGTAGTCGCTCTGATACATAGCAATAGTATCTTCCTCCGTGTTGAAACGAGGGTCTGTGAGGAAGTTTATATCGGGGCTTCCGCCGTCGTACCACGTCATGAAGTACAGCCAGCCCGCTTTTTCGGTCGTGATATTGTCAACCGTTGAGAAACTGTCGTTTTCAGCCATAGAGACCATTTTCTTGCTGTCGTACTTCTCCATAATGTTGTAGAAAGTACTTGAATAAGGAGCGTCATCGTGTATAACTTTAGGCTGCCAGCCGTTTTCCTCAAGATACTTTGTACAACTGTATTTGTCATAGCCGATTATATCGACATATTCGTCACCGGGATACCAGTCGGCGGAAGTTGCGAAGTCATAGCTGTTCCACTCCCATATTAGATTGTGCAGACCGAATTTTTCCGTGAGTGTCTTGTAGGTGTAGATCCAGAGGTCTTTGTAAGCCTTTGAACCCTCTCTGCCCCACCAGAACCAGGAGCCTGTCTCACCGCCGCCGCCTTCAGCCTCGTGGAGAGGTCTCCAGATAACGGGGATACCCTCGTCCTGAAGTTTTCCGAACTGTTCGGCAAGAGTAGTGAGAGCCTGCATATAGTACTGATTTTCCTTTGTACCCTCTTCTATAGCCTTAGACGGGGAGAAATCGGTCTTTTCGCTGTATGTAGTCTGTGCGAAATCGATTCTGCTTCCTATTTCGTAACTGCTCATATCAACGGGCACATTGAGGTGGAATGTGGACTCAGCGATTCCGTTTTTGTTCTTAACCCAGTCTATAACACGTTCCGTAGAACCGTCGTCACTTCCGAAAGCGGGACAGCAGAAGTTGCCGTAGTCAAAGCCCCTGAGTGCAGGATAGTGACCCGTAAGGTCATTGAGGTACTCGAACTCATACTCGAAATCGTGCGGACCGTAGTTGTAAATTTCCTGCTGACCCGAAATTATGTGACTTCCGTAGACACTTGCAAGGTAGGACATAAGAGCCTGAGCCTCTTTAGTGGCATCGGGGTCGCAGGGAGTAGTCTGCGAAGCGGTTATTTCCGCAAGTTCGGCAGTCTCGATAGTGAGATAGTCGAAGTTTGACCAGCCCCACGATTTTTCGATAACGATGGTGTTTTCACCCTCTTTGAGTTTGACAGTGGGAATGACGACCTTTTCAAAGCCGTCACTTTCGGGAACAGCAAGTGTTCCTACAGATGTGCCGTTTACGGAGAGGTTCTGCTGTTTTGCACCGCCTATTCCTCCCGTATATATGACGATATTGTACATTCCCTCTGCATCGGCTTTTACCGTGAGAGTTATTGTACCGCTGTCCGTCATTTTCAGACAGGAACCACCGCTTGCGGAGTCGTTTTTCTCAACAGTAACATCGCCTGTTATCTGAGCGTCCTCAAACTCATACCTGACACCCGTGTCCTCAGCAATTGCGGGAGTGTTGTTGAAAGGGGCAGTTCCGAGGAGCATAGCTGCTGCAAGAACCGCACAGTTGGCTTTTTGCCAGAATTTTGAATACATACCTTGTCACCTTCCTGATGAATATTGTTATAACCATTATAGCACAGCCGACAGAGAAAATCAACACTTTTCACACATTTTTCATATATATTACATAAATGTGATACCGAAATTTTGTCTGTGTGAGAGAGCAAAAAAATCTCCATATCCCCTTGAAATTTCCGTACAGGTGTGATATAATAGAGATGATGTGCTTGCACACACAAATTATTATATGAAAAGAGGAAATATAATGCCTGCTAATATTGTTGTCGGAACTCAGTGGGGTGACGAGGGAAAGGGCAAAATCATTGATATTCTTGCGTCCCGTGCGGATGTAGTAGTCCGTTCGCAGGGCGGTAACAATGCCGGACACACGGTCGTGAACAACGGAGAAGTCTACAAACTCCACCTTGTTCCGTCGGGAATACTGTACAAAAACACTCTCTGTCTCATAGGAGCAGGAGTAGTCCTTGACCCGAAGGACTTCACGGGAGAACTGAGGGAACTTGAATCGAGAGGTATCTCAACGGACAATCTGAAAATAGATCCCCGTGCCCAGATAGTAATGCCGTGGCACATAGCCCTTGACGGTCTTTCGGAGAGTTTCAGGGGAAGCAAGGACATAGGTACTACAAAGAGAGGAATAGGACCTGCATATTGCGACAAGTACGAGAGGTGCGGAATAAGAATGTACGACCTTGTACACCCCGACATACTTGCGGAAAAAATACAGTCCACGGGAACGCTGAAAAATAAAATCATAACGGAGGTTTACGGCGGAGAGCCTTTTGACCTTGACGCTGTCACAAAGGAGTATACGGAGTACGGCAAGATACTTGCTCCGCACATGGACGATGTTTCGGTTTTAACTTTCAACGCCCACAAAGAGGGCAAGACTATAATGTTTGAGGGAGCACAGGCTACTCTGCTTGACATAGATTTCGGTACATATCCGTATGTCACTTCCTCTCACCCTCTCTCAGCGGGAGTTTGTGTCGGAACGGGTGTCGGACCGAAAGTTATAACAAATATAATAGGTGTCGCAAAGGCTTACACGACGAGAGTGGGCAAAGGACCTTTCCCGACGGAGCTTGACGACGAAATCGGTGACAGAATAAGAAACACGGGTGGGGAGTTCGGAACTACCACGGGCAGACCGAGAAGAACAGGCTGGTTTGATGCGGTGATAGTCCGCCACTCCGTGAGGGTGAACGGTCTGGACAGTCTTGCTATAAACAAGCTGGACACTCTTGCAAATATAGGAACTCTCAAAATATGTGTCGCCTATAAGAAGCCCGACGGAACGGTCACGGAACATTTCCCGCCCGCCCTTGAAGAGCTTGACGGCTGTGAACCGATTTATGAGGAGTTTGAGGGCTTTACGGAGGACATTTCTGATTGCAGGACTTTTGAGGAGTTACCCGAGAGTTGTCAGAAGTATATTCTCAGACTTGAAGAACTTGTCGGCTGTCACGTCGGAATGATAGGTGTCGGACCGGACAGAACTCAGGTTATCGAGAGATAATTTTTTGATGATTCGGAAAGATTTCCCGAAAAAGGACTTTCGGGGGCTTTTGGGGAGAGATACTCCCGCCCCCGGAAGTTCCGGAAATAAATTAAATAAACTAAAATAAATTAAATAAAAAATAAACTATAATATTGAGGTGAACAGTGATGAGCGAACAGGACGGATTTTCAGCATCTGCACCCGAAGAGTTTGACTACACCCCATCGGGAGAGAGAAGAGGAGACCCCACGGGAGTAGCACCTCCCGTACTTGATGACATATCTTTTGTGGACGACGGACAGAGAAGAGGTGCACCGACAGGCGTCACGGCACCCGTTCTTGACGATATGGCGGACGACTTCAGCTACACGGCGAGGAGGGGTGCACCGACGGGAGTTGTCGCACCCATTCTTGACGACATGGAGAGTTACGACTACACCACACCAAAGGCAAAAGAACCCGAACCGCAGAAATTTATACTATCCGACCAAGATATTATTGATGCACTCTCCCCCGAACTTAGAAATATATTTGACAATCTTTCGGACGAACAACAGCAGAAGATTATAACAATGCGTAGGGAACAGCTTGGTGCGGAAGCTCCCGAACCCGAGCTTGTAGCCCCCGTACTTGACGAACCCGACGACTATGTTCCCCCGACAGAACCCGTACACCACGAAGTTGATGCGGATCTGACCGCACCTGTCCTTGACGAACAGCCCGAGACTCCCGAATACGTCTCCAAATACGTGAACAGGGATTTGGAGAAGATAAAGGCGGAGGCAAAGAAAAAAGCTGTTGCGGACCAGTTCACCCCCCACGAAAAGGACAAAAAAGAGAGTCTCCGCATGATGATGGAGCTGAAAGAGGAGAAAAGGCAAAAGATGGCGGACAAGGGTTTCAAAATATCGATAGTTCTTGCCTTTTTGGGAGTTATTGCGGCAGTCGCCTTTTATCTTCTCTATGCGGGAAAACTCGGTCTTGCATACAAAGACGGTCTGACGGGAATATCGAATATAATAAGTGAGTCTGCAATGTACATAGCAGGAGCAATGGGACTGAGTTCAGTGCTGCTTATAACGGGAATGGGATTTCTAAAATCTCTTGCATCGTTTATATATGTTGTAGTCTCGATAGTCCAGGTATTCCCGGGATTCATGATGATTCCGCAGCATGAGGGCAGTATGGGACTAATTATAGCCCTTTACGCCGTCGCAATAGGCTGTTCGATAGGAGTTGTCGTCACACTTTCGGCGAGCGAGTGTATAAGTGCATTTTTCAACAGAAACAAGAGTTATTAGAGAAATTATTCGGGGGGACAGTCCTTGCGTGAATTTTAGTACAGTAAAATTGCCGACTTGAAATATCTCCGCATTTGTGGTACAATTATATTATAATATCATACGGAGGAAATAAATAATATGAAAAAATTAACTGCAATCCTGCTGAGTGTTTTACTGCTTGCTTCCTGTTCGGACAGTTCCCCGCAGTCCTCTTTGGAGACATCCGAAAATTCGGGTCACGCATCGAGAATAAGTTCCGCACCTCTCAATGAGGAACTGATTGGTTCGTGGTTCGGTGAAGCCACGGGATACCGCTTTCAGGAGGACAGAAAAGTCTCCCTGATAATGGACTTCTCCTCTATACTCCACTTCACCGAGGACGGCAGTCTTGTTTCGGACGAAAACAAAATCCCCGCTGAGGATATAGAAATTCGGGACGGCAATATAACTGCCGAGTACACCGACGAGACAACGGGGGAGTCTGCTGTAATTGTCGAGATGGAGCTTATAGAGTCCTCCGAAAACAGCGACAGACCTCTTGACGGAATTTATAAATTATCGGGTGGTTCGTGCAAGAGTATGATTGCACAGTCTCTCTCAATGGAGGAGCAGTATATAGAAATTGAAGCTGAAATAGACGGTGAAAAGTTCAACGTGACTGTCTCCGACTATTGCGACTATGAGACGAACGGCGATGTCCTTGAGCTTTTCAGTCCGCATATGAACTATGTAGACCCGAATGCAACTTCCGTGAAATATAATTTCAAAATTGAAGATGACGTTCTGACTCTCACATATGAGGGCGGCGAGACGGAGGTACTTGAGCGTCTGGAGACGGGGGCTGCGGACGAGTAAATTCGGACAGATTATAAAACAAATTCAAATTGCAATATACGGTCTCAATGTCGAGACGATACTGCAATTTGAATTTTTTAATTTTATATATTAGATATTTAATTGGACGGACTTCCCCCAAGTTTCCAAAAAATCAGAATAGAAGATTATCATGGGTCGGAAGTGTTTCCCCTGTGGGAATAATCATGGGGGGTTCGGGGGGATTCTTCCCCCCGACGGGGGTCTGGGGGCAAAGCCCCCTGCCCCTAATCGTTCTAATAAAAATTTGGGGACGGAGTCCCCAATGATATATTTTAGTTAGAAGGTGATTTTTTTGACTTCAATAGTTCTGAACCAGACGATAGTAATGCTAATACTTATGATAGCGGGAGTTATATGCCGAAAAACAGGCATAATAAGTGAAAATTCAAACAGGGAGCTGTCCTCTTTTGTACTGAAATTTGTAAATCCCGTTATGGTGTTCATGTCCTACCAGACCGAATACGACAGCAGACTTGTAAAAAATCTTCTGATATGTTTTGCAATTTCGGCTATACTGTTTTTAGTGTCAATAGTGCTGTCCTATGTGCTTATAAGGGACAAAAAAGGGCGTGAGACAGAGATAGAGAGATTTTCGGCGATATACTCAAACTGCGGATTTATGGGTATACCGCTTGTTAAAGCGATGTTCGGAATGGAGGGCGTTTTTTATCTGACTGCTTTTATAACGGTTTTCAACCTCGTTGTCTGGACGCACGGAATAATTTTAATATCGGGTGAAAAGAATTTCAAGCAGGTCGTGAAAGTTTTCTACTCGCCGGTTATAATCTCGATAGCACTCGGACTTGTCTTTTTCTTTTGCAGGATAACTCTGCCCGAAATAATAAGCAGGTCGCTTGAATACATATCGGAACTGAATACACCGCTTGCAATGATAGTGTCGGGAATAACAATGGCGGGGACGAACCTGAAAGACCTTGTAAAAAATTTCAACATATACAGAGTGTGTCTGATAAAACTGATAATAATACCCGTTATTGCCGTTCTGGCACTCTCTCCCTTTGACATGGACGAAAAAGTCAGGCTCACGGCGATAGTGGCACTGTCAGCACCCCCGGCGGCGATGTGTACGCTACAGTGCATAAGATACGGCAAAAATTCGCTGTATGCCTCTGAAATTTTCACCGCAGGAACTATACTCTCGGTAATTACTCTGCCAATTATCACAAGACTGACGGAATATTTAACAAAAACATCGGTATAACTTTGTGTATATTGCTGATTTTTGTAAAATTTCTTGAAAACTGTTTTATTTTTAATGGAAGTATGTTATAATAAATGTATATAAAAGACAATTAGTTTACTAATGTCTTGTTATAATTTATCATAGCTGAACTTCGTGCGGACGGAACAGACGTGACTATATTGCGTGAATTTCCGTGCAGTGTGCAGATAATGGGGTATACGCTGTGTAAATACAAAGCCCTTAATAACAGTGCAGTTGCCTCGTTATAACAGATAGTATTACAGTAATATATTTTATATTTTATCTGGATCTGATTTCGTAAGCCGAAGCTCATGTGTCTTTATTATCTTATTAAAATTTATCAAAGAATGGAGTTTTGACCAATGGAAAAAAGAGGAATAAGCAAACTTGACCTGAAAAGACGCAACAGAATGCAGATACTCAGAGTCATCAGGGAATCGGGACCGATTTCAAGAGTGGACGTAGCAAGTGCCCTTGAGATAACAAGAGCAGCAGTAACTATCATAACCAATGAGATGATCGAGGAAGGCGTGCTTGTCGAGATAGGCGAGGCACCCGTAAACGCAGAGAAACTCCAGAAGGGCAGGAGAAAAATTCTCATTGACATCAATGTCAACAGCCGTTTTGCACTTGGTGCAACCGTTGACGAAAAAGAGGTAAGTGTCGGACTTACAAATCTCAACTCGGATATTCTCGACAAGGACAGCATGGTAATCGACGAGAGGACAACAAGCAGGGACATAATAAATTACATAATCAAAACGGGAAAGACAATGATAGAGAACAGTGCACTCACACCCGACAAAATTTTAGGTCTTGGTGTGGGAATAGTGCCGTCAATGTGGGGAAAGCTGAAGATATTCTACAAAGACGGGATACTTGACTTCTCAAACTTTATAGAGAAACTCCACGCAGGTCTTGACATAGACATCCACTGCGGAAACGCTGTCGCACTGATGGCTCTTGCAAGCAACGATTTCCGTGTACAGAATGGCTATCAGACAAACACCGCATTCCTCCACAACGGCAATCAGGTGAACCTTGCGATAGTGAACAAGAACGAACTCTCAAGCGACTATATTTCCTATACATCTCTTATAGAGAAGTATATAGTGGCACCGGGCGGAAAGAGTTACGAGGGCTATCCCAGAGGTTCTGTAAAGGCGGAGCTGTCGAGACCTGCTGTCCTCCACGCATTCTATGATATATACTCAAAGGAGAACACACCCATTCTCTATGAGGTCACGGAGGGCGACAAGAACAGGATAAACGTTGACACTGTTTTCACAGCCGTTGCGAGAAATGAAGAGCCTGTAAAGAGCCTTGTTGACGACATTATCGCAAAGTACACGGTTCTTGTGAACAACATAGCGGTCAGCCACTTTGCAAAGAAGATAGTACTGCACAACTATCATCTTAATGAAAAGCAGTTCGACTATGTAAAGCGTGAGATGATACGCCTTGTGAGTGAGGACATAGCGGACAGAGTGGTACTCAGCAAGCTTGAGGGTGTCAGCAACTTCCTTGGTGGTTGTGCACTCATAATTCAGGATAACTTCTACATAAGGGGCGGTATGCACTGAATTTTAGGTGTTATATTATAGTAGAATATAAAATATTCGGGGTATAATTGGAACAAATAACAAAAGGGCGGTGAAAACCGCCCGTTGTTTTTATTTGGTTATTTGTTGTAACCTTGAGGGTTTTTGCTCTGCCAGTTCCACGAATCACGGCACATATCTTCAAGAGATTTTTTTGCGGTCCAGCTGAGAACTTCATTTGCCCGTGAGGGTTCTGCAAAACATTCGGGCAAGTCACCCGCACGTCTCTCACCGTAGGAGTAATTTAATTTAATATTGTTCACCCTCTCAAACGTCTGCACTATTTCGGTGACACTGTAGGGGACACCCGTTCCCAGATTGAATATTTCAAAAATTTTCCCGTCAGAGTTTTTACCGAGCATATAGTCGAGAGCCTTGACGTGACCGTCTGCAAGGTCGGAGACGTGTATATAGTCACGTCTGCAAGTGCCGTCGGGAGTATCGTAATCTCTGCCGAAAATCGTGAGTTTTTCTCTTCTTCCGACAGCCGTCTGACAGATACACGGCATAAGATTATTGGGTATTCCGAGAGGGTCTTCACCTATCATGCCCGATTCGTCCGCACCGACAGGGTTGAAGTATCTGAGGAGTATTGCGGAGATATTTTTTTCGGCTTTGACAGTGTCCTCAATAATCTGTTCGGACATAAATTTGGTCCAGCCGTAAGGATTTGTACAGGCAGAGCGGCTCATATCTTCCCTGTAGGGGGAGGGATTTTCGCCACCGTAGACAGTCGCACTTGACGAGAAAATTATATTTTTTACGGAATATTTTCTCATCATTTCGAGGAGTGAGAGAGTTGCATCGAGATTGCACCTGTAGTATTCAAGAGGTTTTTCAACGGATTCCCCCACAGCTTTCAGACCTGCAAAGTGTATGACCGCATCGATTTCGTTTTCACTGAAAATTTCAGCTATTGCGGAGGTATCGGTCATATCGGCTTCATAAGTTTTGAAAGTTTTCCCCGACAGTTCCATAACCCTGTTGAGAGCTTCGGGAGAGCTGTTTGAATAGTTGTCGGCAGTCACTATTTCATACCCCGAACGCAAGAGACTGAGGGCAGTGTGAGAGCCTATATAGCCTGCACCGCCTGCGAGAAATATTTTACCCATAATATTATTAACTCCTTTTATTTATATTTTTAATTTATATTTTTATATTTTATAATTTGCGGTCACTCTCCGATGGCATAGGAGATCTTTTCCCTCTCGAGAGCCTTTGTCAGTTCGTCAATTGTATTCTGGACAGCACCATCGTCCACGATTTTCACAACGGTGTCGGTGCCGTTTGACTTTGCATAGCTGACAGCTTCCTGAAGAGAGACTTCCCCGTCCGCACAGAAGACAGTCCCGCCTGTTATTCTGATCTCGGTGTAAGCGGGAGGAGAGCTTGTGGCGGTCTGTATTTCGGTGAATGAAACGTCATCGCCGCCGATTTGGAGAGAATCCAGACCACGCATTTTCAGAAAGAAAGACATACCGAGCAGAATTAAAACTATCATCATAAGACAGAAAGTGTCGAGAAATATTCTCTTATATTTTCTGCGTTTTTTTGCGGATTTTCTCTTTTTTGCGGACACATTGAACTCCCCCTCTCGTTTGCATTACAGTAATATAATATCACATTTTTCACAAAAAGTCAAGTATATTATTAGAACAATAGGGGGCAGGGGCTTCCGCCCTGACGGGGGACTCCGTCCTCGGACCTCTGCAAGGGGGTTAAAAACCCCCTTGACCCCCATAATAGAAACAACAGCCAATTCCGCTAATTTTTTCCTCTGTGGGAATAATCATGGGGGGTCTGGGGGGATTCTTCCCCCCAGTGGGGGTTTGGGGGCAAAGCCCCCAAGGGGGTTCAGGGGGCAACGCCCCCTGCCCCTAATCGTTAATGGGGGTTTGGGGGCGTAGCCCCCAACAAGCAACTCCTCCAATAGGAGTGGGGGAGAAGTCCCCAATTAAACAAGTCTTGACTTTTAGTTTTCTATATGCTATACTTTTCGGGAGAGATAAAGAAGGGAGTTTTTGGAAATGAGAGGAAAGATAATTGTCTTTGAGGGTGTGGACGGAAGCGGAAAAAATACACAGTCCGAAATGCTCGGGGAGTACCTTGAAAAAATCGGAAAGAGAGTAAAAAAAGTCTCTTTTCCCGACTATGAAAGTGAGTCATCATCACTTGTCAGAATGTACCTGAAAGGCAGATTCGGCGAAAATCCCGACTCTGTGAACCCTTACGCCTGTTCGAGTTTCTATGCCGTGGACAGGTATGCGGTTTTCAAGAGCGGACTTGAAAATTTTTACGGTGAGGGGGGAATAGTCGTTGCGGACAGGTACACCACTTCAAACGCCGTCCACCAGTGTGCAAAACTGCCTGAGAGGGAGAGGGACAGTTTTCTTGAATGGCTGTTTGAATACGAGTACAGTCTTTTGGGGATACCCGAGCCTGACGCTGTTATATATCTGAGAGTGCCGTATGAAGTGGGTGCGGAACTTGTCATGAAGAGGTACAGCGGTGACGACAAAAAGAGAGACATTCACGAAAAAAATCTTGACTATTTAAGGCGTTCATGTGAATCGGCGGACTACTGTGCGGAGAAGTACGGCTGGAGGACAGTTGAGTGCATGGGGGAGAGTTGCATGAAAAGCCCCGAGGAAATAGCTTTGGAAGTCAGAAATATTGTGCAGAATATACAAATCTGAAGTCCTTAAAACGGCAAAAATTGTTATTTTATACGAAAAATTTTCAGGCTATTGACTTTTCTGAAAAAACAGTATATAATTTTCAGAGTGAACAAAGCAGAACTATCCGTTCTCACCGTGAGGCTCAGCTTAAACGGTAAATATACGGCATTGCGGTGCGGTTTTTTCGGAGGGAATTTTTTTCCTTTGGGGGGACTGTTGCCGTGCAGGTTGTATGGGTGCGGAAGTTTCCGTGCCCGTTTTGTTTTGCCCTGTGTACAGGGTTATCGGACAATAACTATTCATAAAAATTTGGAGGTGCTTAACATCAGCAAGCAGGAACTGCAAATAAACGAGGAGATAAGGGATAAAGAGGTTCTGGTGATAGATGCCGCAGGAAAGAAACTCGGTGTTATGTCGGCGAAAGATGCCCAGAAGACCGCCTTTGAACAGGAGCTTGACCTTGTAAAGATAGCTCCACAGGCGACTCCTCCCGTGTGCCGTATAATGGACTACGGCAAGTATTGCTTTGAACAGGCAAAACGTGAAAAAGAGGCGAAAAAGAATCAGAAGGTCGTTTCGGTGAAAGAGATAAGGATGTTCTCCACTATCGACACTCACGATTTTGAGACAAAAGTCGGTCAGGCTCTGAAATTTCTTCAGGGCGGCGACAAGCTGAAAGTCTCCGTCAGATTCCGCAGGAGAGCGATTGCCCATCCTGAACTCGGAAGTGAACTTATCGAGCGTTTCAGGCAGGCAGTTTCCTCGGCAGGCACGGCGGATAAACCTGCAAAGATGGAAGGCAGAAGCATAGTTATATTCATAAACCCGAAGCCGAACAGCAAGTGATGTAAAATCAAAGATAATCAGTCAAGGAGGTAAGAGAGATGGCAAAGGTCAAGGTAAAGAGCCACTCAGGTGCTAAGAAGCGTTTCAAGGTAACAGGAAGCGGAAAGGTAAAGTATCAGCACACAAACAAGAGACACAGACTCACTCAGAAAGATACAAAACGCAAGAGAATTGCGAGAAATGCGGGAGTTGCAGGAAGTGCAAACGCTCCGACAATAAAGGAACTTATTCCGTATCTTTGAGTTTTGAGCGTGTGAATTTTAAGGTTTAATGCGGATAGTGTCGGTGTGGGAGCGGGCGGACCGGTGTTCCCATGCGGTTTGATTTGAATTAGTTTAAGATTTAACTTGACGTGATGTGATGTGCGGAACTCTCCGCACACCGCACTCCCGACAGTTTACCGGTTGCGAATGAATAAATGAATGAAAATGAAACAGTGGAGGTAGAATAATATGGCTCGTATCAAGGGAGCAATGATGACCCGCAAGAGGAGAAACAAGGTTCTGAAGCTTGCAAAGGGCTACTGGGGTGCAAAGAGCAAGCACTTCAAGATGGCGAAACAGGCTGTGATGAAGTCAGGCAATTACGCATATATCGGCAGAAAACAGAGAAAGAGACAGTTCAGACAGCTCTGGATAACGAGAATCTCGGCAGCCGCAAAACTCAACGGAATGAACTATTCCACTTTTATGAACGGCTGTAAAAAAGCAGGAATCAGCCTTAACAGAAAAATGTTGTCAGAAATAGCTATAAACGACGCAGAGGGCTTTACGGCGATAGCTGAAAAGGCTAAATCTGCTCTTTGATTCGGCACTAAAAGACGCTCCCGACCAAAAACGAGAGCGTATTTTTATTAGGGGTGTGTTTTTTTTGGGAGAGATAATTTATTTGACTTCAAAAGAGAACAATATAATTAAAATTTTTCGGAAACTCTCTGTCAGCAAGAGGGAGAGGGCTGAGAGCGGAAAATTTGTCACGGAGGGTGCAAGAATAACGGCGGACGCTATAAGACACGGTTTTGCGGAGACTGTCCTTGTGACACGGCAGGCTCTTGACAGATATGCGGACGATTTTCCGAAAAAATTCCGTGAGAGTTGCAGAGTTTACGGAATTTCCGATGAACTTGCAGAAAAAATCTCTCTGACGGAGAGTGCACAGGGAGTTTTTGCGGTCTGCCGTGTACCCGAAAAAACGGACACTCCTCTGAAAGCTGACGGGAAGTATGTGGTACTTTTCGGACTCCAAGACCCCGGGAACGTGGGAATGATAATAAGGACTGCCGATGCGATGGGCGTGGACGGAGTTCTGATGTGCGGGAGCTGTGAACTTTACGCTCCGAAGACGGTCAGGGCGACTATGGGCAGTATTTTCCGCACGGACGTGAGAGTATTTTCGGACGAGGAGGAGCTTTTCGGAAGTCTCAAAAAGAGCGGTGTCGTCACGTCAGCGTCGGTTCTGAGCGAAGATTCACGGGACATCTGCAATTGCAGTTTTTCGGGCGGTCAGGCGGTTTTTCTGGGCAATGAGGGAAGCGGTCTGCCGAATAGCGTGTCGGAACGGTGTGACAGGAGGATAAAAATTCCCATGCACGGAAGCGTGAACTCACTGAATGTCGCTATGGCAGGCGGTATCTTTATGTGGGAGATGACGAGGGAAATTAAAAATGGATGACGAGAAAAAATTCTGGATATGGCTGAGTACGGTCTTCGGAAGATGCAATATGCGAATGAAGGAGATAATGTGCCTTTTCGGGAGTGCAAGGGAGGCGTACACGGCGGTCAGGTCCGGGAAACCCCCTTTCAGTCTGTCCGAAAAGGAGAAGAAAAATATTGAGAATGTGGACATATCTTTTACGGACAGTGTTCTTGAAAAGTGCCGAAAACAGAAAATAGAGATAATAAGCTATGGTTCGGAAAATTATCCCTATCGCCTTAAAAGTCTTTTTTCACCTCCCGCCGTGCTGTACTGTCTGGGCAACGTGGACTGTCTGAAAAGCAAGGAGATAGTGACGGCAGTCGGTACGAGGAGAGCCTCTGCATACAGTCTGAGAGTTTCGGAGAGAATATGTTCGGAACTTGCGGGGGAGGGAGTTGTCATAGCGAGCGGTTTTGCGGTCGGGCTTGACATATGTTCCCAGATGGCGGGAGTAAAAAGAGGGTGTCCGACGATTGCGGTCACGGCGTGCGGTGTAGACGTGGACTATCCGAGGGAGAATTACAAGTACAGAGAACTTGTCCTGAAAAGCGGTGGACTTATAATATCGGATTCAGTTCCCGGAGAACCTGCACGGAGTGAAAATTTTCAGAGAAGAAATGCGATAATGTCGGGGATTTCGGATGCGGTAATAATATTTCAAGCCCCTGTGAACAGCGGTTCACTGGTGACGGCGAATATAGCGGTAAATCAGGGGAAACTCCTGTTTTGTCTTCCTCCTGCGGACTTGTATTCGGGGGAGTATGCGGGGAATGTGTCTCTTTTGTCGGACGGTGCGATACCCCTCTATTCGTCCGCCGATGTGGTAGCCGAACTCAGAAACAACAAGTTTCTGCCGCTTTCGGAGTGCAATATCAGGAGGGGAGTCGGCGAGAACAGGAGCAAAGAGGACAGACCTGAAAAGGCGGAGATGTCGGTCTACGAGATTATCAGGAGTATGATAGGTGGAAAGGACGAGGACAGCAAGGCGGTAAAGAGAAAGAAGACCGAGAAGTCCGAAAAATCCGAAAAGTCGGTAAAATCCAAAAAATCCGAAAACAGTAATAATGCGGACAGTTCGGACAGTATAAAATTATGGGAGTCAATAAGCAACAACACGGTCACGGACGACAACGGCAGTGCGGACTCCCTGAACGAGACACAGCAGAGAATAGTAAACTTGCTGAGAGGGGGAAAACTGCACATAGACGAAATTGCAGTCAGGCTCTCACTTGGACAGCAGGAACTCATTTCGGAGCTTATGGAACTTGAGATATTGGGCAGAGTAAAGTCAATGCCGGGCAAGATTTACTCCCTCTGAAAAGTGTGTCCGTGCAATTGATTTATAACAGCAGATGAAAAATCGGAAAGGAGTCGGCGGGGGATTATGTCTGATTTGGTTATAGTTGAGTCGCCTGCAAAGGCTAAAACAATACAGAAGTATCTTGGCGAGGGCTATGAAGTAGTGGCTTCTATGGGACACGTTCGTGATTTGCCGAAATCAAAGATAGGTGTTGACACTGAGAACGACTTCAAACCTCAGTACACCGATATGAAGGGCAAGGAGGACGTTATAAAGGACCTCAAAAAGAGGGCAAAGAGGTGTAAAAAGGTCTATCTTGCGACGGACCCTGACCGTGAGGGAGAAGCTATATCTTGGCACATAGCACAGATATTGAATCTTGACCTCAATGACAACAACCGTGTGGCGTTCAACGAGATAACGAAAACGGGAGTACAGAGCGGTATGAGCAATCCGCACAGGATAGACATTGACCTTGTGAACGCACAGCAGGCGAGGAGGATACTCGACAGGCTTGTCGGCTATAAACTCAGTCCGTTTCTGTGGAAAAAAGTGAGAAAGGGATTGTCGGCGGGACGTGTACAGACGGTAGCTGTGAGCCTTATAGTTGACAGGGAGGAGGAAATAAGGAAATTTGTCCCGAAAGAGTACTGGTCTGTTGACGCAAAGTTCAAGACTTCCTCTTCCGATAAAATATTTGGAGCATCTCTTGTGCTTGTGGACGGCAAGAAGATTGAAATTCCCGACAGGGAACACGCTGACGAGATACTGAAAAGACTTGACGGAGCGGTCTGCACGGTCAAGGCGGTCAGAAAGAGAGTGACAAAGAGACAGCCGTCACCGCCATTTATAACTTCAACACTACAGCAGGACGCTTCAAAAAGGCTTGGTTTCAACGCAAAGAGGACAATGAAAATCGCTCAGGAGCTTTACGAGGGCGTGGACGTTGAGGGCGTGGGAGCAGTCGGACTTATAACCTACATGAGGACGGACAGTCTCAGAATTTCTGACGAAGCAAAGGCGGCAGCGGAGAAGTATATAAGGACAGTGTGGGGACAGAACTATTTGCCCGACAAGCCGAGAGTGTATAAATCAAAGAAGAACGCACAGGACGCTCACGAAGCTATAAGACCGTCAATGCCCGAATTTTCACCGCAGAGAGTGAAAAGCAGTCTGACGGCAGACCAGTACAAATTATATAATTTGATATGGAACAGATTCATGGCAAGTCAGATGGCGAATGCGGTACTTGACACGGTTTCCGTTGACATAGAGGCGAACGGTTGTATATTCAGAGCATCGGGACACTCTGTGAAATTTGACGGCTTTATGATTTTGTACAATGACTCCGACGACGATAACGAAAAGATGTTGCCCGAACTTGCGGAGGGTGATATTCTGGAACTTGTCTCCCTTGACGGCAATCAGCACTTCACACAGCCACCCCCAAGGTTCACAGAAGCTTCACTTATAAAAACTCTTGAAGAGAACGGCATAGGCAGACCGAGTACCTATGCACCGACTATTACAACGATAATTTCAAGACAGTATGTAGAGCGTGAGGGCAGACAGCTCAAACCGACAAGTCTGGGCGAGACCGTCACGAAAGTCATGAAAGACTATTTTACGAAAATAGTGGACGCAAAGTTTACCGCCGACATGGAGAACAGCCTTGACGAAGTTGAACACGGTCAAAAGGACTGGATAAGTACTCTGCACGAATTTTATGACGATTTTTCAGCGATCCTTGAAAAAGCTGAGAGAGAGACAGAGGGAAAGAAGATAAAAATTCCCGATGAACAGACGGATATAGTCTGTGAACTTTGTGGTAGAAACATGGTCATAAAGTTCGGAAAGTACGGAAAATTCATAGCCTGCCCCGGCTATCCCGAGTGTTCAAACACAAAAAAGATAGTGACGGAGACGGACGGAAATTGTCCGAGGTGCGGAAAGAGAATGCTTTTGAAGAAATCCAAAAAGGGCAGGAGTTTTTACGGTTGCGAGGGCTATCCCGACTGCAATTTTATGACGTGGAATTTGCCGTCGGCGGAGAGATGTCCGCAGTGCGACAGAACTCTGTTCATAAAGGGCGGAAAGAGTGGAAAACTCGTCTGTGAGGGCGAGAACTGCAATTATGAAAGAGAGCTGAAAAAATGAGTATAAACGTCATAGGGGCAGGGCTTGCGGGGTGTGAGACAGCGTGGGTTATTGCGAATTACGGCTTAAAAGTGAGACTTTTTGAGATGAAACCCGAAAAGCACAGTCCTGCACACAGCTACAGCGGATTTGCGGAACTTGTGTGTTCAAATTCGCTGAAAGCGTCCGCAACGGATACGGCATCGGGACTTCTCAAAACCGAAATGGAAATGCTCGGCTCTGTCACCGTCTCCACGGCAAAGGAGAATGCAGTCGGGGCAGGCGGAGCTTTGGCAGTAGACAGGGAAAAATTTTCGGACAGCGTTACCGATAAAATAAAAAGTCACAAAAATATAGAAGTCATAACAGGAGAGGTTAAAAAAATTCCCGATGGTGAAATTTCCGTGATAGCGACAGGACCTCTCACAGATGGCTACATGGCTGAGGAAATAGAGAGACTTTGCGGGGGTGGACTTAGTTTTTACGATGCAGTCGCACCTGTTGTGACTTACGAGAGCATTGACAGGAGCAGGACTTTTTTTGCCTCCAGATATGACAAGGGTGAAGCGGACTATCTGAACTGTCCAATGAATAAAGAGCAGTATATAAAATTCCGTGAAGAGCTTGTGAGAGCGGAGAGAGTGGAGTTAAAGGACTTTGAAAAGCACCCTTTCAAGGTCTATGAGGGTTGTATGCCCATAGAGGTACTTGCGGCAAGGGGAGAGGACGCAATGCGTTACGGACCTCTGAAACCCGTGGGTATCACCGACAAGAACACGGGAGAACGTCCCTATGCGGTTGTACAGCTTAGACGTGAGAACAGAGAGGGCAGTCTTTTTAATCTTGTGGGATTTCAGACGAATCTGAAATTCGGGGAGCAGAAGAGAGTCTTTTCAATGATAACAGGACTTGAAAACGCAGAATTTACCAGATACGGAGTAATGCACAGGAACAGTTTTATAAACAGCCCGGCACTCCTGAGCAGAGATTTTTCAATGCGTGAGAATCCCGATATATATTTTGCGGGACAGATTACGGGAGTTGAGGGCTATATGGAGTCCGCATCGAGTGGAATAATTGCAGGTCACGCCGTTGCAAGGAGAGTTTTGGGACTTGAGCCTTTGAGACTTCCCGACTTTACAATGACGGGCAGTCTGTCGAGATATATAAGCGACGAGTTCAACGACGGGAAATTTCAGCCCATGGGTGCAAATATGGGTATATTGCCGGGACTTGATGTGAAGATAAGGGGAAAGAGGGAGAAATACAGAGCGTATTCGGAGAGAGCAATTGAATCGCTTAAAAAAGAACTGGAGAGAATCGGGTATGTCAAAAATAATAGTTGACGCTTTTGGTGGAGACCATGCACCTCTTGAAGTGCTGAAAGGTTGCGAGAGGGCGGTCAAAGAGATAGGTGCGGAGATAGTCTTGACGGGAGACTCCGCAAAGATAAAGGAGTGTGCGGAGAAAAACGATGTCAGTCTTGACAGGATAAATATAGAGCACACTGTCGGGGTTTTCGACATTCACCAGCCCCCGAACGAGATAATGAAGTCGGGGAAAGACACTTCAATGGCTTTGGGACTGAAAATGCTGTCCGACGGCAGGGGAGACGCTTTTGTTTCGGCGGGGAGTACGGGTGCACTTGTAATGGGTTCTACTTTTATTGTGAAGAGGATAAAGGGCATAAAGAGGGTTGCACCGTCACCGCTTTTGCCGACGGACAGGGGGAATTTTCTGCTTGTGGACGCAGGTGCGAACACGGAGTGCAGACCTGATATGTTGTTGCAGTTTGCGATAATGGGAAGTGCCTACATGGAAAAAGTGATAGGAGTAAAAAAGCCGAAAGTGGGACTTCTGAACATAGGTGCGGAGTCCACAAAGGGCAGGGAACTTGAACTTGAAACTTACAAACTGCTTGAAAGTTCGGATTTGAATTTCACAGGAAACATAGAGGCGAGAGAGTTACCGCAGGGAAAGTGTGACGTAGTTGTCACGGACGGTTTCACGGGGAATATAGCCCTTAAATTATATGAGGGAATGGGTTCGTTTTTTTCGGGGAAACTCAAATGGATATTTTCGGGGAAGGGAAAACTTGGCGGGCTGTTCTGTCTGGACAAGATAAAAATGTTAAAAAAGCAGATGGACTACAGAGAGACAGGCGGTTCGGCACTTCTCGGAGTGAGGAAACCCGTTATAAAAGCCCACGGAAGTTCCGATGCAAAGGCTTTTTTCAATGCGGTCAGACAGGCGAAAAAGTGTGCCGATGAGGACATAATCGGAGCAATAGAGAAATGTGTTGCCGGAAACGGCTTAAAATGATGGGAGTTTTGAAAAATGGCAAATATTGAAAATGTTGAAGAACTTGAAAAAGAGATGGGATATAAATTCAAGGACAGGGAACTTCTCCGCCACGCCCTCTCCCACTCGTCATACGCAAACGAAAAGAGGTCATCCACGGGAAGCAACGAGAGACTTGAATTTCTGGGGGACAGTGTTCTGTCGCTTGTCGTATCGGAACACCTGTTTACTCATCTGAAAGACGTTGCAGAGGGAGAACTCACAAAGATGAGAGCGTCACTTGTGTGTGAGAAATCGCTCTTCAAATTCGCACAGAGAATACATCTGGGGGAGTATATACTTCTCGGAAAGGGCGAGGACAACACGGGCGGACGTACGAGACCGTCTATAGTGTCGGACGCATTTGAGGCGGTCATAGCGGCAGTTTACCTTGACGGCGGAATGGAAGCTGTCAGGAACTATATAATAAGTTTCCTGCCGCCTGAACTCAGCAGGGGCAAGAAGATAATATTCAGTGATTTCAAGACGGCTTTGCAGGAAGTTGTGCAGAAAAACCCCGAGGAGAAAGTCTGCTATGTGCTGATAAGCGAAGATGGACCCGACCACGACAAGGTATTTGTTGTGGAAGTAAGACTAAATTCGCAGGTCATAGGCAGAGGAAAAGGTCACAGCAAAAAGGAGGCAGAACAGCTTGCCGCAAAAGAGGCACTTGCTCTGATGGGATATGAGACACTCTAAGGCGAATATTTCAATATTCATACCGCACATAGGGTGTCCGCATATGTGCAGTTTCTGTGACCAGAGGACAATAAGCGGTGAGGAGAAAGCTCCCCGACCGCAGGAAGTCCGTGAGATTTGTTCAAAGGCACTTGCAGAAGTCGGAAGTCCCGAAGATACGGAGATAGCCTTTTTCGGGGGGAGTTTCACAGCAATTCCCGAAAAGCTGATGATAGATTATCTGAAGTGCGTGCAGGACTTTTTGGGTGAGGGCAAATTTTTTGGTATAAGAATTTCGACAAGACCGGACTATATAAATAATCACATACTTGATATATTGAGAGATTACGGAGTGACTTCAATAGAACTTGGTGCACAGTCCATGAATGATGGGGTACTCCTTGCGAACGGCAGAGGTCACACGGCACAGGACGTTTACAGGGCAAGTGATTTAATCAAGTCATACGGCTTTGAACTCGGTTTGCAGATGATGGTGGGACTGTATAGGAGTACCGAAGAAATAGAGCGTGAGACAGTCGACAGGATATGTGAAATACACCCCGACACGGTGAGGATATATCCCGTTGTCATACTGAAAAACACCGAACTTGACGTTTTGTATAAATCGGGGGAGTACAGACTTCTCAGCTTTGAGACGGTCACGGAGATAGTCGCAGATGCAATGGAGAGATTCATGCGAGAAAATATAAGAGTTATAAAATGCGGACTCCATGCGAGTGAACTTGTCGAGAGAGATATGACGGGAGGTTTTTACCACCCTGCTCTCAGGGAGATTTGCGAAAGTCTTATCTACAGGAGAAAAATTGAAAGTCTCATTGGAGGAAGTTTCGGGAGATTCAATATTTTTGTGAACCCCTCTTGTATAAGCAAGGCAATCGGACAGAAAAGGTCAAATGTGGAGTATTTCGGGCAGAGGGGAATTGAAATCAGGGTTAAGGGGGACGGTAGAGTAGCCCCGTATGAATGTGTTATCGGAGAGTGAGTTGAAGTTATGTATCTGAAATCGCTGGAAATACAGGGATTCAAGTCTTTTCCCGACAGAATAAGTCTTAAATTTGACAAGGGTCTTACGGCAGTAGTCGGTCCGAACGGAAGCGGAAAGAGTAACATCGGGGATTCGGTTCGGTGGGTACTCGGGGAGCAGTCTATAAAAGCTCTCAGGGGGAACAAGATGGAAGATGTTATTTTTTCCGGTACCGTTTCGAGAAAGCCCGTCGGATTTGCGAGTGTGACGCTGAACATAGACAACAGTGACGGAACTGTCGCCGATATAGGGGACGAAGTTTCGGTGACAAGAAAGCTGTTCAGGAGTGGCGAGAGCGAGTATTCCGTGAACGGAAAGCCGTGCAGGTTAAAAGATATAACAGAACTTTTTATGGACACCGGTCTCGGCAGAGACGGTTATGCGATTATCGGACAGGGCAGGATTGCGGAAATAATAAGTGCAAAGAGCAGTGACAGGAGAGATATTTTTGAGGAAGCATCGGGGATTTCGGGATTCAGATACAAAAAATCGGAGGCGGAGAGGAAACTAAGCTCCGCACAGGATAATATATTGAGACTTGCGGACATAATTTCCGAACTGAAAAGCAGGGTCGGACCGCTGAAAGTACAGGCGGAGCAGGCGGAGAAGTTCATAGAATTTGCACAGCAGAGAAAGAGAATAGAAGTTTCACTGTGGGTGAAAAAACTCGGAGAGATAAAGCTGTCGGTGACTGAACTCGATTCGGAGAAAGTCAGGGCTGAGAAGAACTATTCGGACAATCAGAGTGAGATAGAAGTGCAGGAGAAGAGACTGCAAAAGAGCGTGCGGGAAATGCAGGAATGTACAGTCCGTTCGGACATGATACGCAAGAAGATGATAGAGAGGGAGAGGGAATTTTCCGAAAAGAAGTCGCTGATAGCGGTTTACGGGAACGACATAGAGCATTGCAGGATTGCGGTTGAAAATTCCGAAAAGGGAATTGAGGAGAACAGGAGAACTCTTGAAGAGATTTCGGCACAGAGGGACAGTATAAAAAATAAGCTCACAGAACTTGCAGAAAGGCGTGACGGAATAGAGACGGAGACAGAGAATGTCCGGGAGGAGCTTGGCGGTGCGGACTTGGAAAACATGAGTGCCGGACAGCTTGCGGACGGTGAGAGAGAAAATATAAATAAATTGAACATGAAAAAGAGCAGTCTTGAAGCGGTTTTGGAGTCGGCTGAGAGGACGGTCAGGGACGAAAAAGAGCGTCTAAAGGCACTCAGAGAGAGCGACAGCGACAACAGAAAAGCCGTTGAGGTCTACAGAAGTAAAATAGAGGAAAACAGGGCGTTTTGCGAAAAAAATGCCGTGGAGACCGCCGAAATTTCCGAAAAGCTGTCCGACAGAGAGAGAGCCTGTGCGGAGGCAGGGGAGAGGTTTGAGAGTTCAAAATCTGAACTTGAAAACGCTATCTACACTCTGAGAGACAGGGAGCAGAGACGTAAAATACTCTCCGACCTTGAAAACAATATGGAGGGCTTTTCGGGGAGTGTCAAGCAGATTATGAAAGCCTCCGCAAAGGGAATTATCGGGGGAGTGTGCGGAACTGTCGCACAGAATATAAGTGTCGGTGCGGAACTCGCCCTTGCAATTGAGACAGCACTCGGCGGTGCAATGCAGAATATCATAACACAGGACGAAAATTCCGCAAAGGAGTGTATAAGATTTCTGAAAGACAGGAGAGCAGGCAGAGCCACTTTTCTGCCGATCACTTCTGTCAGGGGGAACGTCCTGAACGAGACGGGCATTGAAAACTGTCGGGGATTTGTTGATTTTGCGGACAGGGCTGTCGATACACAGCAGGCTTACAGGGGGATAATTTCACACCTCCTGAGCAGGACCGTTATTGCGGAAAATATAGATTTTGCGTCCGAAATAGCAAAGAAGTACAGATACAGATTTCGCATAGTTACGCTTGACGGTCAGGTCGTAAATGCGGGAGGTTCCTACACGGGCGGTTCGGCACAGAGAACAGGCGGTGCAATAACACGCCGTGGGGACATGGTGAGACTTGACGGTGAAATAGAAAAACTGAGACAGGATTGCAGGAGACTGGAGAGCGAGACAGACGCTTTGAGGGTGAATTACAGCGGACTGAGGGCTGAGACAGAGAGACTTAAATCGGAGCTGACACGTCTTGAAGCGGAGAGAGTGAGGAATGATGCGGAATATAAAAGTCTCATGTCGCTTGTGAAGCAGGCGGAACAGCAGACGGATAACTCCGAAAAAATGATGAACTCATCGGACGAGAGAATACAAAAGGCACAGAGAGACATAGTTTCAAGCAAGGAGGAACTTGTCAGGACTGAAAAACTCCTTGCCGAAATCGAAAAGAGACTCTCAGAGATACAGCAGGAGCGTGAGAGACTGAGACTGAAAAGGGGAGAACTGTCGGAAAAGCTGTCGGGACTTAGAGTGAAGTACACGGAGTTGCAGAAAGACACGGAGACACAAAATGCCGAACTTGTGCGAATTGATGAGAGAGAAAAGCAGATATTGAGCGGAACGGAACGTCTTAAAGCCGAGATAGCGGAAAAAAAGTCCGAATCGGAGCGAAAGAGAGTTGAGACGGAGAGACTGCAAAAGGAACTCGAATCAGCTGACACGGAGACAGAAAAAAGTCTCTCCGAGATAAGACGTTTGCAGGATATGCACACACAGCAGAACAGGCTTGTGAACGAAATACAGAGCGGACTGAAGGCACTGAACTACGCAGGGGAGAAGTTTTCGGCGGAAATTGTGAGAATTGACGAGAAAAAGGAGAAATTTTGCAGGGAGAGCGACAGTATAATTGACCAGCTGTTTGAAGTTTACAATCTCACACGTTCGGAGGCGTTTGAGGTCTCTGAAAAAATAGAGGACGAACTGAGTGCGAGGGAAAAACTCACGGAGATAAAGAACAAGATAAAATCATTGGGCAATGTGAACGTTAACGCCGTTGAGGAGTACAGGGAAGTTTCGGAGCGTTACGAATTTATGAACGGGCAGTTACAGGACGTAAAGAAGTCAAAAGCGGAACTTGAGGACATAATATCACAGCTCACGGAGGACATGAAGAGAATGTTCAAAGAGAGTTTCAGAATAGTCAACGAGAATTTTGGCAGGATATTTTCGGAACTTTTCGGCGGGGGAAGTGCCGAACTTGTCCTGACAGAGCCTGAAAACGTCCTTGAATCGGGGATAGAGATAAGAGTTGCACCGCCTGGGAAAGTCATAAAGAACCTTATTTCGCTGTCGGGAGGAGAGCAGGCATTTGTTGCGATAGCGATATATTTTGCAATATTAAAATTAAGACCTGCACCGTTCTGCATACTTGACGAGGTTGATTCGGCACTCGATGAGGCGAATGTTCGAAAATACGCACAGTACCTGAAAAAATTCACGGACACTACACAATTTGTACTTGTAACGCACAGGCGTGGTGCAATGGAGGAGGCAAACGTCCTGTACGGTGTCACAATGCAGGAGGACGGAGTTTCAAAACTCCTGAGAATGGAGCAGAGTGACATAAAGGGGTGAAATTTTGGAGGAAAATATTGATATGATTGAGATTTTCCGCACCGACACGGGCAGGGAGTTTTTTTCGCTGAATTTTGAGAAAATTTCTGGGAAGTTCAGGGCAGTTTTCAGGAGTGAGGGCATGAATTTTGATTTTGTGTCCGAAATTTTGCGTGACGAACTTGTTGTCTTTTACATCACGCTTGAAAACTGCATAGACACTGTGACCGAAAAAGACGGAGATATGTGTGCGGTACTCGAAAATCACAGCAATTTCAGGAAATTTTCTCTTGAATTTCACTTTGACAGCAAAAAGAACTGTAAAATAATAAGAGGACTGTTTACAGATAACGGAAACAGTATAAGATTTTCTCTTGGACCGAAAAATATTTACATACCCGATATACTTTTTTCAACGGAGAGAGTATTTGATTTGATTTAATTTAATTTAATTAAATAATAAAAAAGGAGTATTTATGGGAATTTTTCAAAAAATAGCAGAGGGACTGAAAAAGACAAGGGACAGCTTTTTCGGTGGACTTCAGAGGATATTCAACTCGTTTACAAAGATAGATGAGGACCTCTTTGAGGAACTCGAAGAGCAGATGATAATGAGCGACATAGGCGTTGAGACTTCCGAAGAGATATGCGACAGGTTAAGAAAAAAAGTCAAGGAGACGGGTATCACCGATCCCAAGAAGATAATGGAACTCATCTATGAAGTTATTTCCGAGATAATGGGGGAGGACAAGGGGCTTGATTTGTCTGTGTCGCCTGCTGTAATAATGGTTATAGGCGTGAACGGTGCGGGCAAGACGACCACGATAGGAAAACTGTGTCACCAGTTCAAAGCGGAGGGAAAGAAAGTGCTTGTTGCGGCGGCGGACACTTTCCGTGCGGCGGCAATAGAACAGCTTGAAGTCTGGACACAGCGTTCGGGAGTGGACATAGTAAAGCACGCAGAGGGTTCAGATCCGGGAGCCGTGGTCTATGACGCTCTTGAAGCTTCAAAGGCGAGAGGCTGTGACGTTGTGATAATAGACACGGCAGGCAGACTTCACAATAAAAAGTATCTGATGGATGAACTTGCCAAGATAAACAGAATCATAGATAATAAAGCGGGGGACTGTTCAAGGGAGACGCTTCTTGTTCTGGACGCAACAACGGGACAGAACGCAGTCAATCAGGCTAAACTTTTCAGTGAAGTCGCACCCGTCACGGGAATAGTCCTGACGAAACTTGACGGAACTGCAAAGGGCGGAATAGTAATTTCGATTAAAAACGAGTTGGGCATACCCGTAAAGCTGATAGGAGTGGGCGAGAAGATAGACGATTTACAGCCCTTTGACAGCAGAATGTTTGTTGACGCACTGTTCAGCAGGGATTATGTTGAGGAGGACAGCGATGGGGAGACCGTCACCGAGGAGCAGGACGAAGTTTCCGAGACCGAACAGCAGGAAGAGGAGACTGTCGCACAGGAGAATCCCGACAAAAAGAAGAGGGGATTTTTCGGTGGATTGTTTGCAAAGGCTGACGAGACGGAAGAGAGTACGGAGAATCTGACGGAAGAAAACGCTGTTGAGGAGGAGACCGTCACCGAGGAGCGGGACGAAGTTTCCGAGACCGAACAGCAGGAAGAGGAGACTGTCGCACAGGAGAATCCCGACAAAAAGAAGAGAGGATTTTTCGGTGGACTGTTTGCAAAGGCTGACGAGACGGAAGAGAGTACGGAGAATCTGACGGAAGAAAACGCTGTTGAGGAGGAGACCGTCACCGAGGAGCGGGACGAAGTTTCCGAGACCGAACAGCAGGAAGAGGAGACTGTCGCACAGGAGAGTTCCGACAAAAAGAAGAGAGGATTTTTTGGTGGACTGTTTGCAAAGACTGACGAGACGGAAGAGAGTACGGAAGATTTGACGGAAGAGAATGCTGTCGAGGGTGAGACCGTCGCAGAGGAGCAGGACGAAGTTTCCGAGACGGAGACCGAACAGGAACAGCTTGATGCAAGTGTGATTGAGGAGATGGAGAGAGCGTCCGAGGACAGAAAGCGGAGATTTTTCAGAAATTTTTCTATACAGGACAGCGATGAAGTTCCCGAAAAAGAGGTGACGGAAGAGGAGACGGAAGTGGACGAAGTTAAAGAAGAGCCCGAGAAGAAAAAGGGATTTTTCAGCCGTATCTTTGGCAGAAAGGACAACAGCGATGATAAGTAAACTTGTGATGGCGACTAACAATGAAAATAAATTAAGAGAAGTCCGTGAGATATTGAAACCGCTGGGAATAGAGGTAATTTCGCAGAGAGAAGCGGGTGCGGATTGCGAACCGGAGGAAAACGGTACGACTTTTGCGGAGAATGCGGAGATAAAGGCGAGAGCGGTCTGGGAGACAGTAAATGTCCCCGTTATAGCCGATGACAGCGGGCTTTGTGTGGACGCTCTTGACGGCAGACCGGGAGTATTTTCGGCGAGGTACGCTCCAAAGGGAGAGGAGTGCGAAAAACTCCTTGAGGAGATGTCGGGCGTACCCGACAGCGAGAGGACAGCTTTTTTTGAGTGCTGTATAGTTCTGATTGACGGCGGGGGAGTAAGGTTCTTTTCGGGAAGTTGTTACGGAAAGATAGGTTATCAGAAAAAAGGTGCGAACGGCTTTGGTTATGATCCGGTCTTTGTGCCGTGTGAAGAGGGCAGTTCGGGAATGTGTTTCGGGGACAGAACTCTTGCGGAGATGAGTTCCGAGGAAAAGAACAGGATAAGCCACCGTGGGAGGGCTTTGAAAAATTTTTATAAATACTTGAGTGGAGAGAGGAGTGCCGAATAATGCTTACAAGCAAGCAGAGAGCGTATTTAAGGGGAATAGCATCGGGTTACGAGACAATATATCAGATTGGCAAGTCGGGAGTTACAGAGGCTGTATGCCGTGATATTTCGGAGGCTTTGAGAAAGCGTGAACTTATAAAGTTGAGAGTACTTGAAAATTCGGGTTATACGGCACGGGAGGCTTCGGAAAAGATTGCGGAGATGACGGATTCCGACGTTGTGCAGGTTATCGGAAGTAAATTTGTGCTGTTCAAAAGAAATCCCAAAGAGCCTGTAATAGAGAATATCCCGAGGTAAAAAATTATGAAAGTTTTGATAATAAACGCACCGAGCCACAGGGGTACGACTTACAGGATAGCGAGAATGACTGCGGAGAAAATAACGTCAGGAAAAAATATTGACGAAATTTTTCTGCCGAGGGATTTCGGGGAATTTTGTTGCGGTTGCGGTAAATGTTTCATGGAGAGTGAAAAGAAATGTCCGCATTATCTGAAATTAAAGCCCGTGACGGAGAAGATAGACAGTGCGGACGTGCTGATATTTGCGTGTCCGACTTACGTTTTCCACACGGCGGGACAGATGAAAGCCCTGCTTGACCACTACGCCTACAGATGGCTTGTACACCGTCCCGATGAGAGAATGTTCGGAAAGACCGCCGTTATAATTTCAACTGCTGCCGGAACGGGTACGAAACCTGCCATAAAGGACATAGCGGACAGCTGTTTTTTCTGGGGGATACAGAGAGTTTACAAGTACGGCATAAACGTACACGCTGTTTCGTGGAAGGACGTTTCCGACAGAAAAAAGAGAGCCATATCGAAAAAAACGAGTGAAATAGCACAGATGGTGAGGTCTGAAAAGGACAGGACACCGTTCAGTGCAAAGACGAGAATTTTTTTCAATGTAATGGGAATGGTGCAGAGAAAGAAAGGTTTTTCGGAGGCTGATAAAATATACTGGAACGAAAAGGGCTGGACAAGGGGCGTAAAGCCGTGGGATTGAAGACAGGCATATTCGGGGGGAGTTTCAACCCCGTCCACAACGGTCACATATACCTTGCGAATACCTGTATAGAGCAGTTCGGGCTTGACAGGGTGTATCTTGTGCCGTCAAAAATATCTCCGCACCGTTCGGACGATGAGTATGTCCCCGAACAGGACAGGCTTGAAATGCTGAAAATTGCGTGCAGGGGAAATTCAAAACTTGTTGTGAGCAGTTATGAACTAAACGCATTCAGGGTGAGTTACAGCATATACACTGTTGAACATTTCAGGAGGAAGTTCCCCGATGATACGCTGTATCTTCTCACGGGCGGAGATATGCTCATGAGTTTTGAAAGCTGGTACAGGTTTGAGGACATACTGAAAAATGCGGTAGTCTGTGCAGTGCCGAGAAATGAGGGAGAGAGAAAAAATCTCGTCACAAAGGCAGAGAGACTGGGGGAGTACGGGAAAATTCTTGTTGCGGACGTTCCCCCGCTTGTGGTGTCGTCAACGGAGATCAGAAAAAAAATTGAAAAAAATGAGAATTTCTCTTGCTATCTTGACGAAAATGTAGTACAATATATAAAGTCGAGAGAGTTATACAGGATTAAGTCCTGAGCAGACAGGAATGTAAATTTTTCAGGTGAGGTGAGATTTTGCTTTATAATTCGGAGGAAAAGAAAAAATATCTGAAAGAGCATCTGTCACAGAAAAGGTATCAGCACTCCCTGAACGTTGCGGACGAGTGCAGGAAACTTGCGAAAAAATACGGTGAAGACCCCGACAAGGCTTATTTTGCAGGACTTCTCCACGATGTCTGCAAGGAATTGCCTTTTGAGGAGCAGAGAGAACTCGTACTTAAAAGCGGATTTACGGTGTGCCGTGAGGAGCTTGAAACACGTTCGCTGTGGCACGCTATAGCAGGAGCGTATTTTGTCAAGAATGTATTCGGAGTCGAAGACATAGATATAATTGACTCCATAAGATTCCACACAGTCGGAAGAGCAGGTATGGCAAGGCTTGAAGAGATAGTTTATTTAGGGGATTTGGTATCGGCAGACCGTGACTACAAGGACGTTGACAAGATGAGGAAACTCGTCTACAGCGACTTAAATCACGCAATGCTTGAAGCGTTTGCATTTTCGGTGAAGTCTGTTGTGAAAAAGGGCGGAGTTATTCCCGCCTGTACCGTAGAGGGGTACAATTTCTACACGAGACTTCTGAGAAAGATAAAAACTAAAGACTGATATAAAACTAAACCGAAACTGTCGGAAAAGAGAGGATTCACATGAGCGAAAACGATTCTGCAAGGGATATGGGTGCGGAGGATTCAAGACCAAAGCCGTCAAAGAGACTTGTAAAAGTGGGGAAAAAGAGTGCAAGGGGGAGGATTTCCCCGACAGACCCGAGTTATACTGCACAGCACGAGGCAAAGCCCTCCATATACAGGATAAGAAAGGACTCCGTGAGAAAGGGACAGCGGGTCTACAGAGGGAAGTACGAAGCGAGAGCCATAAACTGGGACGACTATCAGCTCCGTGACGACGAACAGCCTATAAGGTGGAAGCCCGAGAGGTCAAGGCGAGAGGAACCTGTCCCCGAAGACCCTTACGAAAATCTCACCGAACCCGAAAATATAGGTGAAAAATCCGAACCTGTGAGGGAGAGAGAAAAGCCCGAGTCTGTGAGGGAGAAAAGTGAGACGGCAAAAGCTCCCGTCGGAAAACTTGTCCTGAACAGGAGCAGGTCGGAGAGAAATATTTCGGGAAAGTCCCCTTTGAAATCCGTTGCGGATAGTGTCGAACCGCCCGAGAAATCCGTAACTTCTCCGAACGGAAAGAGGAGTGATAAGACAAAAATGGACAAAAAGGACTCAAATGCAGTAAATATACTTGTCAAGATAAGTTCGATAGTGGCAAGTCTTGTCATAATCATGGCAATGGTTCTGAATATGCCGATATTCAGGGACGTTGACACACAGAGCAACGTCTCTATGATGTACCTTGTAAAAAACTGGCAGCCGCTTGTGCAGGGTGAGGGACAACTCAACAAGGAGAACGTAAAGATTGAGTTGAAAGACGACATTGAACAGCCTGTTGAGGACTACACGGACGGTCTTGACCTCCCACAGCTTGTAGAGGGACAGTACAGTGTCTTGTTGCTTGGCTTTGACGAGGACGTTTTCAACACGGACGTTATGTGGGTGTGTCAGTTCGACATAGGACACGGCGGACTGAATATTCTGCAAATTCCACGTGACTGCTGTCTGCCCGACTACACAAACAGCATAACGGGAAAGATAAACAGTGTGTACTCAATGGGAGACCCCGATGTGAACCCGCCTATTCAGAGGGTAGTCAATGCAGTTCAGGAGAATTTCGGAATACCGATAGATGCGTATGTGACGACAGTCTGCTATGATATAGTGGACATTGTTGACCTTATCGGGGGAATACCGATAGACATTGAGAATCAGATTGTCTACGAGGCACACAAAGTAATCCCCGCAGGAAAGACTGTCCTGACGGGTGAACAGGCGGAGTGGTTTATAAGGTTCAGGTACGAGTGGATAGAGGGCGACATAGGACGTATGCAGAACCAGAGAAAGTTCATGGTAGCTGCAATGAACAAGCTGATGAGCATTGTAAAGGACGAGGGCAAGCCGAAACTTTACAGTTACCTGAAAGAGATATATGACAACGAGTATATATACACCGATATGAGCTTACAGGATATGAGTATGCTTGCGGATTTCGCCGCCACACTTGAGATGGACAAAGTTCACGTGAACATGGTGCCCGGGGAGGGAGCTTCTTACTACCCTGCGGACGGAGAGCGTTACGACGTATTTTCCGTACACAAACAGGCAACTATAGATATGCTGAACGAGTACTTCAGACCGTATCAGAAGAAGATGACGGAGAAAGACACTTCTCTTGTTGAGCTTGTCACGGACTACCAGTATGACGTTTATGACGATATGGGAGCGACGTTTGAGGAAGTGGAGGACGCTACCGAACCTGCGAGAAATCCCGACAAAGCTCCGATAGAGGGAAATTATTAAGACAGTTAAAATAATTTGGAATAAATTAGAATAAATTAAAATAAATTAAAAATAACGAAAGGACATGGGAGAATCTATGGACGAAAACGAGAAACTCAAAATAATAGTAAAGGCACTTGACGGCAAAAAGGCTGAGAATATAAATGTTCTGAAAGTTTCGGATTTGACGATACTTGCGGACTACTTCGTCATAGCGGACGGCACGAGCAATACTCACGTAAAGGCACTTGCGGAGGAAGTGGACTATCAGCTGTCGGAGAGGGGTACAGAGCCTTCAAAGCGTGAGTCCGACACGGGCAACGCTTGGATGATACTTGACTACTCCGATATAATAGTACACATTTTCCGCAAGGACACGAGAGATTTCTACAAGCTTGACGGTCTGTGGGCGGACGGTGAATCTGTAGATATAAGTGAGATGCTCAAAGAGGAGTGATTTTTCGTGAACACAAACAACGAAAAGGGTAGGACTATTGCGGTCGGAGTTTCGGTGTATATTGTCGCAAAATGTATAATAAACGGCTTCCTGGGCGGGGGTTTAAGCATTGTGGACCTCTTGCTTGGGGTTGTGATATTTGTGCTGATGTTCATGGGGTTGCAGTACGTCAATTACGGCGTTGCGGTGTACCTTGCACTCTTTGCGATAGTGAATCTCCCCGAAAATGTCTCACATATAGGCAGTAACTGGTTTTACCTGCTTGAGGGCATAGTGGACATTTTGCTTGCGATTGCTCTTGTGACACACAATGATGTAAAAGAACACTTTACAAATAAGTGGAACGAAATCGGCAGGTAGTTTAATAATAAATAATTTAATAATAAATTTATAAAAGCAAAAACAGAGAGGACTGATTTGTTATGGGTAAATATGATTTCAGGGCTGTTGAGAAAAAATGGCAGAAACACTGGGAGGATAATCAGACTTTCAGGGCTTCGGACGACAGGACAAAAAAGAAATTCTATGCACTTGTCGAGTTTCCGTATCCGTCGGGACACGGTATGCACGTCGGACATATAAAGGCTTATTCGGGACTTGAAGTTGTGAGCCGTAAAAGGCGTATGGAGGGCTATAACGTCCTCTTCCCGATAGGATTTGACGCTTACGGTCTCCCCACGGAGAACACGGCTATAAAAGAAAATATTCACCCGAGAATAGTCACGGATAACAATATAGAGAAATTCACTTCTCAGCTGAAGACAGTGGGATTTTCTTTTGACTGGTCAAGAGTTATAGACACTACAGACGAAAATTATTATAAGTGGACACAGTGGATATTTCTGAAGATGTTTGAAAACGGACTTGTTTTCAGGGACAAGACGAGTGTAAATTACTGTCCGAGCTGTAAAGTTGTGCTGTCAAACGAGGACTCACAGGGCGGAAAGTGCGACATCTGCCACAGCGACATTGTACAGAAGACAAAAGAGGTCTGGTATCTGAGAATAACGGAGTACGCCGACAAACTTCTTGAGGGGCTTGAAACGGTGGACTACCTGCCCAATGTGAAATTACAGCAACAGAACTGGATAGGCAAGTCAACAGGAGCTTTCGTGAATTTCAGCATAAAGGAATTTGACGAAAAACTGCGTATCTACACGACAAGACCCGATACTCTCTGGGGAGTTACTTTCATGGTAATCGCCCCCGAACACCCTCTTATTGAGAAGTACAGGGATTCAATAAAAAATATTGACGAACTTGAAAATTACAAGCAGGAGTGCGGAAAGAAGAGTGAATTTGAGAGAACACAGCTTGTAAAGGACAAGACAGGAGTAAAAATAGACGGTCTCACGGCGGTAAACCCTGTTACGGGAAAAGAGATACCCGTATATATATCGGACTATGTAATGATGGGTTACGGAACGGGTGCGATAATGGCTGTACCCGCACACGACGAGAGGGACTACGATTTTGCTAAAAAATTCGGCATAGACATTATTGAAGTCATCAAAGGCGGTGACATATCAAAAGCGGCTTACACGGGTGAGGGCGAACTTGTAAATTCGGGTGAGCTGAACGGCATTACAAATAAAAAAGACGCTATAGAAAAGGCACTTGAAATACTCGGAAAACTCGGTTGCGGAGAAAAGGGCGTGCAGTACAAAATGAAAGACTGGGCGTTCAACCGTCAGAGATACTGGGGCGAACCCATTCCGATAGTACACTGTCCGAAGTGCGGAATGGTGGCAGTCCCGTATGACGAACTTCCGCTGAGACTTCCCGAAGTGGAGAACTTTGAGCCGGGTACGGACGGAGAGAGTCCGCTTGCAAAGATAGACAGCTTTGTGAACTGCAAATGTCCGAAGTGCGGAGGTGACGCAAAGAGGGAGACCGACACAATGCCGCAGTGGGCGGGTTCGTCGTGGTACTTCCTCAGATATTGCGACCCTCACAATTCGGAGAGATTTGCGTCAAAAGAAGCCCTTGAATATTGGATGCCCGTGGACTGGTACAACGGCGGTATGGAACACGTCACCCGTCACATGATTTACTCACGATTCTGGCACAAATTCCTCTATGATATGGGAGAGGTGAACACTCCCGAACCTTACGCAAAGAGGACTGCACAGGGACTTATACTCGGTGAGGACGGTGAAAAGATGTCCAAATCGAGGGGAAATGTCGTTGACCCGAATGACGTTGTTGCACAGTATGGTGCGGACGTTTTGAGACTTTATGTTCTGTTTATGGGTGACTACGAAAAAGCTGCACCGTGGAGTGAAAGCTCAATAAAGGGTTGTAAGAGGTTTGCGGACAGAGTATGGGGACTTCAGGACATTCTCACGGACGGCGACGGTTACAGCGACAAACTTGTGACGAATTTCCACAAGACCATAAAGAAAGTCAGCGAGGACATAGAGTCCATGAAGTTCAACACAGCTATTGCCTCTCTTATGACACTCCTGAACGATATTTACTCGGCGGGCAGTATCACAAATGGCGAACTCCTTGCGTTCTGTACGCTCCTGTACCCGTTCGCACCGCATATTTCGGAGGAAATTTATTTTAACAATTCGGGGAAAGTCCTCAGCGAGCAGAGTTGGATATCCTATGACGAGAAACTCTGTCAGGACGAGACTGTCGAGATAGTTGCACAGGTGAACGGCAAAGTCAGGACGAAACTGAATATAGCGGTTGATTCGGACAGGGAGACTGTCATAGAGATGGCGATGGCGGACGAAAAAGTCAGGAGTGCCGTTGCGGGAAAGAATGTTGTCAAGCAGATATATGTGCCCAATAAACTTGTGAACATAGTCGCAAAGTAAATTTATAGGATGGGAACACCCTACCACTCAAGAATTAAATCAGTATTCAATTATGGGGGTTCGGGGGGATTCTTTACCCCAACGGGGGCTGGGGGCAAAGCCCCCTGCCCCTTATCGTTCTAAATAAAAAATATTAAATCTCCAAAAAAATATAATTTTAAGAAAATTATTTTTTGGGGGTTGGGGGCAACGCCCCCCAAATGGGAGTTAAGAGGAGAATATGTAAATATCACCAGAAATTTCCGAAAAGAGAAATAAATTTTGGTACAAACGATATGAGTGCCAAATAAGAGTGTTGATATTACTGCAAAATAACGAAATTGAGAATATTTCAAAAAAGACTTGACATGATAAGAAAAATGTGCTAAAATGTACTTATCCTTGAATAAAGGCAGTTGAAAGCAAGAGACGTCTTGCTGAGGTGAGGTGTTTTGCGTCCGTTGAGACGCTTAGCATATATGACGGGGATATTCCCTGTAGCCTCTGGAAAAAAGGAGGGAAAAGTAATGGCAGAAGTTCGTGTCGGCAAGAACGAATCCTTGGATACAGCTCTTAAGAGATTTAAGAGGTCTTGTGCAAAGGACGGTGTTATCGCTGAGGTTCGCAAGAGAGAACACTACGAGAAACCTTCCGTAAAACGCAAGAAGAAGTCTGAGGCAGCTCGTAAACGCAAGTATTGATTGTGTTATCTTTGCCTGTGATTTGAATTTTTTGTAAGGGCGGACTTCGGTCCGCTTTTTTCAGTGCAGTTTTTTGCAGGTGGGGAACGTTGATCTTGCAAAGGAGGGAGATATTTTTATGGAGAAGATACTTGTTATACACGGTCCGAATCTCAATCTGCTTGGGGAGCGTGAGCCTGGGGTATACGGCAGTACGGGGATAGATGTGCTGAACCGTAAAATAATAGACAGGGCAAAGTCACAAGGGCTTAAATGCGAGATATTCCAGTCCAACCACGAGGGAGCGATAATAGACAAACTCCACTCGGCAAGGACTGAATTTGACGGAGTTATAATAAACGCAGGTGCTTACACGCACTACAGCTATGCGATAAGAGACGCAATTTCGGCTATAAAGATACCTGTTATAGAGGTCCACATAAGCAACATAGATGCCCGTGAGGAGTTCAGAGCAAAGTCTGTGATAGCACCCGTTTGCAGGGGCAGTATATGCGGACTTGGTTTTCTGAGTTATTATCTTGCGGTTGACGCAATGGCTGAACTTTAATTTTTTTGGGGGAGTGTGGGAGTATGGACAAATTTCGGGAATTATTCGAGGTGCTTCCTGAGGATATTCAGGCGGTTATGATAACGTCTGATGTAAACAGGAGGTACTTCACAGGAATGAAGTCATCTGACGGAACGATACTTGCATTCAGGGACAAGGCGTATCTGATAATAGATTTCAGGTACATAGAAAAGGCGAGAAAGACGGTCACGACAGCGGAGGTAATTGAGCAGGAGAGACTGTTTGAGCAGATAAATTCCCTGATGAAAAAGCACGGTGCGAACAGGGTTGCGATAGAGTCGCAGACCATGACTGTTATGGGCTTAAGCCGTATAAGGGAATTTTTGGACTTATACATAGACATTGACGAGAGCGACCAGCTTAGTGTCGCCATAAATTCTCTCAGAGTTATAAAGAGCGATTACGAGATCGACTGCATAAAAAGGGCACAGAGAATTGCGGAAAAATCTCTGAGAGATATACTTGAAATAATAGAAGAGGGAATGACGGAGCGTGAGATAGCACTGGAGCTGAATCACAGAATGTTCATAAACGGTGCGGAGGACTTATCCTTTGAGACAATAGTGCTGTCGGGGGAGAATACTTCCATGCCGCACGGAGTGCCGTCGGACAGAATAGTCAGACGGGGGGACTTTATTCTTATGGACTTTGGTGCAGTCTTTAACGGCTACCACAGCGACATGACAAGAACGGTCTGTGTGGGAGAGCCGAGCAGTGAGATGAGGGAGATTTATGATATAGTCCTTGAATCTCAGAAACTTGCTTTGGACAAAGCACGTTCGGGAATAACTGGTGAGGAGCTTGACAGTATTGCACGTTCTTTTATAGAAAAACACGGCTATGGACAATTTTTCGGACACTCTCTCGGTCACGGTGTCGGACTTGAGATACACGAATTTCCGAACGTCTCACAGAGAAACAAAAATCTGCTTCCCGTTGGCAGTGTCGTGACGATTGAGCCGGGAATATATCTGGAGGGCAAATTTGGCGTGAGAATAGAGGATTTTGTCGTTCTGGACGAAAACGGCTGTGAGAACATGACAAATTTCCCGAAAGAGTTGATTTGTCTGTGAGAATTTAATTGTTAAAAGACAATATTATTGTAAAATTTGTAAAAATATTCCGTTGGGTATTGCAATCCCGAGAGAAATGTGTTAAAATAGAGTTATAATAATATGAATTGTTTAATGGAGGTATTTCACAATGATTTCAGCAGGTGATTTCAGAAACGGCGTTACCTTTGAGCTGGACGGACAGGTAGTTCAGGTCATTGAGTTTCAGCACGTAAAACCGGGAAAGGGTGCGGCGTTCGTGAGGACGAAGTACAAGAACGTGATAACAGGTTCGGTTGTAGAGACTTCTTTCAACCCGACGGCAAAATTCCCGACAGCCTTTGTTGAGAGAAAGGATATGCAGTACAGTTACAACGATGGCGATTTGTACTACTTCATGGATATGGAGACATACGAACAGGTTCCCGTGAGTGCGTCCGTACTCAGTGACAGCTTCAAGTTTGTCAAGGAGGAGATGATATGCAAAATTCTCTCCTACAAGGGAAACATTTTCGGGGTAGAACCGCCCAATTTCGTTGAACTTGTCGTAACTCACACCGATCCCGGTTTCAAAGGTGACACTGCAACGAATGCGACAAAGCCCGCAACTCTTGAGACAGGTGCGGAGATAAAAGTACCGCTGTTCATAGACGAGGGCGAGAAGATACAGGTGGACACGAGAACAGGGGAGTATATGTCAAGGGCGTGAGTGTTCCGCTTTCGCCGAAAGGAGAGTATTTTTATGAATCTCAGTGAAAAGTGTGCCTATCTCAAAGGACTTATGGACGGTCTTGAAATAGACACGTCCACAAAGGACGGTAAAGCCCTTGTCAGGATGTCGGAGATAATATCGGATGTCGTTGACTACGTTGAGGATATGCGTCTACAGATGGACAGCGTTACCGATTGGCTTTCAGATTTGGCAGATATGAGTGAGGATGCGGACGAGTCGGACTATGACGATGTGGACGAGCTTTGCGATGCGGACACCGACAGCGGTTGTCTTGAGAGTGACGTTGACTGTTCCGAGTGCGAGGGTTGTCCCGTAAAGGAGGAACCCGAGACAGCTGTGGAGGAGACTGCACCCGTTGAGGAGGAGACAGAAACGGCTGAGGAGAAGTCCGATATTGATGAGTACACCGAGGAGGAGCTTTCCGATATGCTTGACAGGTATATTGATGAGGAGCTTGCGGCAATCAGTGAGGCTGACGAGGACGATCCCGACGAGACGGTTGACGACGATGACGACGATGATACTGTTGAGGAGGAGACTGTCTCCGAGGACGACAGCGAGCCTGTGACCGAAACGGTTTCTGAAACGGAAGATGAGGACGACGAGGAACTTGATATGGAAGAGGAAGAGGAACTCTATGAAGTTACCTGTCCGTCCTGTGACGAGACCGTCTTTGTCAGCGAGGAGACTCTCAATGCAGGTTCAATGAAGTGTCCGAACTGCGGGGAGCTGCTTGAATTTGACTATGACGGTATGACTATCGAGGACTTTGAGGACTAATAATTTTCTGAGTATTTTTGCGGACAGACTTAAAAAATCTGTCCGCAATGTGAATAAATAAAATAAAAATAAAATAAAATTTTTTATTTTTTGAAAATCCCTTGACAAACGGCTGAGAGTGTGATATAATAGCATTGTTGTGAAGTGTGGGCAGATATGATGGAATGGCAGACATGGCAGACTCAAAATCTGCTGATAGCAATATCGTGTGGGTTCAAGTCCCACTATCTGCACTTGAAAAAGCGGAGATTTCCCGAATTTTGGGGAAGTCTCCGCTTTGTTTTTATTATAAATTCATGAAGTTCACAAAATTTTCGGCGAGAATCATTTTGTTTTCGCTCTCCGAAAAGCCCAGAGAGAGGAAATTTTCAAGTTCGTGGGAGTGGCTCCACATGGGGAAGTCCGAACCGAAAAAGCACTTCTCAACGCCGTAGGTGCGAATCATGTGTGCGGTTTTTTCACGGGGCATGAACGACATTGAACTGCTTATGTCGAACCAGATGTTCTCCTGACCCGAGAGGAACTCAAAAGCTTCGTCCCAACGCTGATACCCGCCGAGGTGTGCAGCCTGAATTTTCAGTTTGGGGAAATTTTTGTGTATATTGAGAACCCTTTGCGGTGCGGAGAAGTCATAGCGTTCGTCGCCGCAGTGGATAAGCAGGGGGAGGACACCCTCAATAAGCTCATATATTTTGAAAGCCTTTGGGGAGTCCGCATCAAATTTCTGGAAATCGGGGTGCAGTTTGACACCTTTCAGACCGAGGTCGAGAATCTGCTGAATATCGGCTTGAAGATTTTCGGAATCGGGGTGAGTAGTGCCGAGACCGACAAAAGCGGGGTGTTTTTTGCACTCCTCCGCTATGAAGTTGTTTATGGAAGCGGTCTGGTGCGGGACTGTGGCGGTTGAGCAGACGAGATAATTTGTGACACCTACTTTGTCACCGCTCTCTATGAGTTTTTCGCTCATACCGCAGGAGTACATGGGCAAATCGTAGAATCTGCCCGTGTTGGCGGTGGCGTTTTCGGCTATTTTTTTGGGGAAAATATGTGCATGGGCATCAATTATGCGATAATTTTCGGACATTTTATCGTACATTAAAAATCACTCCTTAATTATGTTAATAAATATTAAGACAGATAGACTGCATATATTATTATAAATCTTAGAGAAAAAATTGTCAAGGGGACAAATCGGGCGAGTTGTCCGCATTTATAATTTTGGGAATTTTCAGATCTCAGAAATATTTTTCAATATTTTTCAATATTTTTCAAAAAAAGTACATGACAGGGCTTGACAAAGGGAGAATTTTGTGATAGAATAGGATTACCGCTTGTGAACAGGTGGGTAAAGCAGTGAGAACTGCACCTGTCACAGCGAGTTTTTAAGGAAAAGGCAGGTGCCATAAATGTACGCAGTAATTGAGACCGGAGGAAAGCAGTATCAGGTAAAAGAGGGGGACGTTATCTTTATAGAGAAACTGTCCGCTGAAGCTGACGAGACCGTGACTTTCAGCAAGGTAGTCGCAGTCGGAACAGACAAGGGTATCAAAGTCGGTACTCCATATGTCGAGGGAGCTTCTGTTGACGCAACAGTTGTAAAGAACGGCAAGTCCAAGAAGATAACTGTTTTCACTTACAAGCCCAAAAAGGGTGAGAAGAGGAAGATGGGACACAGACAGCCCTACACTCAGGTAAAAATCGGAGCTATAAAGGCGTAAAAGATGATAAGGGCGGATTTTTACAGGTCGGGCAGAGATATTTCGGGGTTTCGTATTGTCGGACACTCCGACTATGCGGACAGCGGTTCTGACATAGTCTGTTCGGCAGTCTCATCGGCGGTGCAGTTTGCCGTCAATCTCCTTGACGACTTTGGTTGCAGACCGAAAGTGTCATTGGGGGAGGATGCGGTCATAGATTGCAGGATACGCAAAGTGGACAGAAATTCAGCCCGAATTGCAGACGGACTCAGATTACATCTTATGTCCGTAGCGGAGGAATTTCCGAATAATGTCAAAGTAACTGTTTTGGAGGTGCAATATGCTGAAGATTAGTATGCAGTTTTTCGCCCACAAGAAGGGCGTTGGTTCTACAAAGAACGGCCGTGACTCAGAGTCAAAGAGACTTGGCGTGAAGAGAGCAGACGGTCAGTTTGTAAAGGCGGGAAACATTCTCGTTCGCCAGAGGGGTACACACATTCACCCCGGTCAGGGCGTGGGTATCGGCTCGGACGACACTCTTTTTGCGAAAGTCAGCGGAAGAGTGAAATTTGAGAGAATGGGTCGTGACCGCAAGAAAGTCTCTGTGTACGCAGAGCAGTAATCGAGGACTTTATGCAGGACGTGCTGTCACGTTGCAGTACGTCCTTATATCCCGAGCTTGTGGCTTGGGATTTTTGTTTATTATTTAATTATTTATTTATTATTTATTTAATTATTATAAATACGGGGAGAGGGGCAGAGTATGTTCGTTGACAATGCGAAAATAAAGATAAAAGCAGGAGATGGCGGTGACGGTGCGGTCTCTTTTCACAGAGAAAAATACGTCGCTTCGGGAGGTCCTGACGGCGGTGACGGCGGTCGTGGCGGTGACATAATTTTTCAGGTGGACGACAATTTTTCCACTCTTGTAGATTTCAGATATAAGAGGAAGTACACGGCACAGAGGGGCGAAAATGGTTCTTCAAGAAACTGTACGGGAAAGAGCGGGGAGTCGCTTGTTATAAAAGTGCCGAGGGGAACGGTTGTCAAGGACTCCGAAACGGGAAGAATTATGGCTGATTTGTCATCGGACGAGCCGAAAGTTCTCGCAAAGGGAGGACAGGGCGGTAAAGGGAACGCACACTTTGCAACGTCAACAAGGCAGATCCCGAGATTTGCAAAGCCGGGATTTCCGGGGGAGGAGTTTGACGTAACTCTTGAATTGAAACTTCTTGCAGATGTCGGACTTGTGGGATTTCCGAACGTCGGAAAGTCAACGCTTATCTCTGTAGTCAGCGAGGCGAAGCCGAAAATTGCGAATTACCACTTCACGACTTTAACCCCTGTTTTAGGAGTAGTCAGGGCGACTGAGGAGAAGTCCTTTGTAATGGCGGACATTCCGGGACTTATAGAGGGTGCAGGAGACGGAACAGGTCTTGGACACGAATTTTTGAGACACGTTGAGAGGTGCAGACTGATTGTCCACATTGTCGATGTATCGGGTGTTGAGGGAAGAGACCCCGAACAGGATTTTGAGATAATAAATGCGGAACTTGCGAAATTCAGTGAGGAGCTTGCCGAGAGACCGCAGATTCTGGTCGCAAACAAGTGTGACATAGCTACTGCCGAACAGAGGGAGAAGTTCAGAAAATATGCGGAGAGCAAAAACCTGACTTTTATGGAGATTTCGGGAGCGACACGAATGGGAACTCACGAGCTTGTCATGAAGATAGCGGAAAAACTTGAAACTCTCCCGCCGATAAAGGAGTTTGAACCCGAACCCCTTGTGACTGAGGATTCCGCAAAGGCACAGCGTTTCGAAATCACCCACGAAAACGGCGTGTACTATATCGAAGCACCGTGGCTTGAAAATATCATGCGGACTATAAACCCCAACGACTATTCGTCGATGCAGTATTTTCAGAGAGTCCTCATAAATAGCGGTATTATCTCAAAACTTGAGGACATGGGTGTCTCTGAGGGCGATACTGTCGACATTCACGGTTTTGAATTTGATTTTGTATTCTGAGTTTTGATATGGATTATATGAATGAACGGGAAGCAAACCTTTACAGCCCGCTGACACTCGCATTTCTCGGAGACGGCGTTTATGACACGCTTGTCAGGGAGTATCTTCTTGTGCAGGGCAACAAGCCCGTGGGGAGACTTCACGACGAGAAAGTGAAACTTGTCTGTGCGGAGTATCAGTCGGAAGCATATGGTCTGATTCTGGACGAACTGAGTGAGCAGGAGTTGTCTGTGCTGAAAAGGGGCAGAAATTCCGTGTCGGGGAACGTCCCCAAGCACGCAGAAACCGTGCAGTACAGGAGGGCAACGGCTGTCGAGTGTCTTTTCGGGTATCTGTGGCTGACGGGACAGCACGAGAGATTGTACAGTCTTTTTGACTTTATAATTAAAAATAATAACAGGGAGGAGGTTGAAAATCATGGATGAAAGTAACAAGAAGGAGCTGAGCGAGATACTTTTTAGTGTCGGAACGGGCTTTGCGGTTGGATTTGTGACGGGTGCACTGCTTGTCGCAATAATTGACTACTATGACGCAAAGAAGGAGAGACACGAGAGAATACGCAGGGATTCCGATGAAAATTACATCTCATCGGGAGATTAAAACAGGACAGAAATCTGTGTGACGGCTTGGGAGATAGGTCGTCATGCAGATTTGTCGAGGACAAGAGGTTTTGTATTTTTTAATTAAAGTTCGGATTAAAGGTTAAAAATTATTAAAAAAGAGGAGAATAAATAATGTCAGGACATTCAAAGTGGAACAATATAAAGAGAAAGAAAGAGGCTACAGATGCCATAAAGGGAAAGATTTTCACCAAAATAGGCAGAGAGATAACGGTAGTCGTGAGAGAGGGCGGTGCAGACCCCAACAACAACAGCAAGCTCCGTGACCTGATTGCAAAGGCAAAGGCGAACAACGTCCCGAACGAGAATATAGAGAGAGTTATAAAAAAAGCTGCCGGAGGTGAGGACAAGAACAGTTACGAGAATATAACTTACGAGGGATACGGTCCCGACGGAGTAGCGGTTATAGTGGAGTGTCTGACCGACAACAGGAACAGGACGGCGGGCGATATACGTCACTATTTTGACAAATTCGGCGGTAATCTTGGTACAATAGGCTGTGTGTCGTTCATGTTTTCGAGAAAGGGAATAGTTATACTTGAAAACACAGGTCTTGACGAGGACACTGTTATGGAGGACGTTTTTGAGTGCGGTGGTGACGATTTTGACATGGACGAGGAGACTGTCGAGATAGAGTGCAACCCCGACAGCGTGCATTCAGTCCGTGAAGCTCTCACAGCAAAGGGCTATAACGTAATTTCTGCCGAATCTGAACAGATACCGTCAACTTACACTACTCTCACGAACGAGGAGAGCATAAAAAAGATGAATCTGTTGCTTGAACACCTTGAGGACAACGACGATGTCCAGAACGTCTACCACAACTGGGAGATGGCTTGAAATTTATGAATATAGAAATATCAAAGGCAGAGAGTTTGCGGGAGTTGTCCGAAATAGCACAGCTTGCCGAAAAAATATGGCACGAGTGTTTTGTGGGGATAATATCTGTCGGACAGATAGACTACATGGTCGAGAAATTCCAGTCTTTTGAGGCAATGAAAGACCAGACGGAGAATCAGAATTATATATATTTCAGAGTTCTTGATAAAGGGGAACTTTGCGGATATTTTGCGGTTAAACCCGAACAGGGTACGAGATTTTTCCTCAGTAAACTATATCTGAGACAGGACAGGAGAGGTCTTGGGATAGCAAGTCTCATGATGAAAAAAGTTTTCGAGACTGCAAAAAAATTTAATAAAAAATCCGTCTATCTGACCGTCAACAAGCACAATGACCACGCAGTTGAAGTCTACAAAAAAATCGGTTTTGAGACCGTTGACAGCGTTGTGACGGACATCGGAAACGGCTATGTCATGGACGATTTTGTCATGGAGTATTTTTTTGAGAAGTCATAAAATTCCGCACCGTGAATATAATTGACTAAAAATACACGGAGGATTTCGGATATGAATATAGCGGACTTGATTTTTCTGTCGGTGGGGCTTGCAACGGACGCATTTTCCGTGGCGGTGTGCAAAGGTCTTAGCATGAGGAAGATAAACTACAGAGGAGCTTTTATAACGGCACTCTTTTTCGGCGTATTTCAAGCGGGAATGCCTCTCATAGGCTATTTTCTGGGAGTTTATTTTGCAGATTATATAAATAAATTTGACCATTGGATAGCGTTTATACTGCTGAGTTTCATAGGCGGAAAGATGATTTTTGACAGTTGTTTCGGACAAGATGACGACGACACCGTATCCGCAGAGTACAGGCTTGACATGAAAGAACTTTTGATTTTGTCTGTTGCAACGAGTATAGACGCACTTGCGGTGGGGATAGTCTTTGCGGTGCAGGGGGACAGCATATTTCTGTCGGTGTCAATGATAGGGATAATAACTTTTCTGCTGTCTTTTCTGGGAGTGATAATAGGAAACCGTTTCGGCAGCAAGTACGAAAAAAAGGCACAGCTTGCGGGCGGTGCGGTGCTTGTGATAATAGGACTGAAACTTCTCCTTGAAGGAATCGGAATTATAAAATAAAAGCTGTCTCAGGACAGCTTTTCAGCCTGTCAAAAAAGTCTAAAATCATTTTTTTGACCCTCAAAAAACGGCTCGAAAATAGCTATTCTACGTTAGCCGATTCCGACTTCTTTCCTTCAAAAGGGGTTTTTTTTACAAGCTGAGAAGTATAACAAGTTATACTTCTTTGCATAATCTGCCGTATTCATAGCAAATACGAACTCCGGAGATTTACAGACTAAAAAATAGTTGAATCACACAAAAGCAGAACTTTCATTTCTGAATTGTTCTGCTTTTTTATTTTTTTGTGTCAAATTGCATGAAAAAGTATAACTTGTTATACTTCTCAGCCTGTCAAAAAAGTTCAGCCGAACGCTGGACTTTTTCGTATATAGGTGGTATAATATAGATAA
>CANQWR010000009.1 GCA_947627625.1 uncultured Ruminococcus sp.
TTGGGGGCAGAGCCCCCAATGGGGGTTCAGGGGGCAAAGCCCCCTGCCCCTTATACTTAAAACAGGGGGTTTGGGGGGCGAAGCCCCCCAACAGCCTATAAATAATTATCCCCCTATACGCTTGTTTATATATCTCGTCTTTGTCTTTGAGTAGAGAATTTTCTGCTCACTGTACAGCCCTCTGTAACCCGAAAGCATATAACTCACCGCACAGGCAAGTATATAAAACGGCAATCCCTCACCGCCAAAGAGTTCCACGGACAGCAATACCGATGCAACGGGACAGTTCGTCACTCCGCAAAAAACAGCACACATTCCTATCGCTGAACCAAAAGAACAGTCCACGCCAAAAATCGCAGAGAGGGTGCTACCGAATGCCGAACCTATAAAGAACACGGGAAAAATTTCACCGCCTTTGAACCCCGAACAGAGCGTCACGACAGTGAAAATTATTTTCACCGCAAAGACGTAAAAAGCGGGACGGTCTTCAAAAAACGACAAAATCATCTCACCACCTGTGCCGTTATAGGTGAAATCCCCTGCAATTGCAGTCAGTATCACTACAATCACACCGCCTGTAAATGCTCTCAGAGAGTGGTTTTTTATTTTCCTGAACAGTATTAAAGTCCTGTGCATGGCTATGCAGAATATAACACTCACAAAAGAACACAATGCCCCTAAAATTACTGTTTTCAAATATGACACGGGTACAAATTGCGGTAGTGTCACGGTCGGACTTAAACTCGATATTCCGAAAAATGACGACACACACGATGCCGATATTGCCGACACCGCACACGGTACTATTGCGGAATAGTAAAAAATTCCTATACTCACCACTTCCATTGAAAATATCGCAGAAGTCGCAGGTGTACCGAAAACAGCAGAGAACATTCCGCTCATACAGCACATTGTCATAATTCTCCTGTCGTCCTCGTCAAATTTCAGTTTACGCCCCGCAAAAGAGCCGAGTGACGCTCCTATCTGGAGAGACGCTCCCTCACGTCCGCTTGAACCCCCGCAAAGGTGTGTCAGGACTGACGAGACAAATATACAGACAGCGTGGTGAATGCCCATCTCCTTGTTGTCTCTTACGGCAAGCAGCACAAGATTTGTGCCCTTGTCGTGACTGTATTTCATTATGTCATAGAATTTAGCTATGAAAATTCCCGCAATGGGGAGCAACAGCACAAGCCATGAGTGCGACTGTCTGATACTGTTTGCACTGTCCGAACACGTGTGGAACAACACTCCCACAGCTCCCATTACAATGCCTGTTATTGTGCCGATACACAGCCATTTCAGAAAACTCTTTGTTTCAGTCATTTTTTTATTTTTATTTAATTATTATTCAAGAGTGACGGGCAGACCGTTTATATTTATCGTGGGATCGTCAATGTCTATCAGCAGACATCTCCTGCCGTTCACAACACTTGTCCTGACTTTATCTGTAGCAGAGGGCTTTATATTTACAGTGATTCCGTCCGATGACAGCACCGTCTTGCTGTCCACAAGGTTTGAAGCCGTGAGGGGTACACTTCCGCATATCTTTTCATAGACGGGCTGAGTCATATTTGTACGCTCTGCCGATACGCCTATATCTGTCAGAATGTCTTTTAATTTACTGCTGTCTATCACGGCACTGTCCGTGTCATCTCTGTTTTCGTCAACAACGTCAAGAAGTTTCTCGTTCACGGTCTTTATAACCATGTAGTCAAGGTCGTCCCCGACAACGCTCTTCAGAATGCTCTGGAAACTGTTTTTCTCGTCCTCTGCGGAGAGGGTGAAATTACAGCCGAGAACGTCCTCAACGACTGATATATTGGGTTCTTTTATATTTTTTGTGTAGTACATTACATGATTCACGTCCGGACTTCTGTTGCTGAAAACGGGGTACAGAAATCCGTCGGAGGGGGAACGGTTTATTATTAACTCCGTGTTCAATTTCTTGACTATTCTATTTGCCTCGGAGTCAAATATAAAACCGTCTTTCGGAGTGCTTACGGGACAGATTGCCGTCAATATGTACCTGTAAATCTGGTCCTCACCGCTGTACTCGTCCTTCTTGTTTTTTCTGCGGACCGTGTACGAACAGTAAGCCGTTATGACCGCAAAGGGCGATTCATAGGCGATATTTTCCGCAATGTGTGTTATAAATCTCTCACAGATTTCCTCGTCTTTCAGTTCCGATTTGAGAAGTGAATAGAGGAGTTCCTGCTGTCCGCCCTCCGAATATGCGTCGTTGGGAAACTCGTACTCGATAAAAGCTTTTCCTATATTCGTACTTAGGACTTTTTTGAGGGTCTCGTCATAGACATCATGCTCGTCAACGGGCATTGTCACACAGGAGCGTGACTGTATACAGCGGACGTTCTTTTCAGCGTCCACAAAGCCCGTGAGGACACGCTCCATCACGAAAAATCCACTCTTGTCCGAAAAATTTTTCCTTATCTCAGATACCTCTTTTTTGTTCATGGTTACAGCTCAATCCTTTCGTAATTCACAAAATATATTGCTAAGACATTATACCATATTTCAAGAGAGATGTCAACAACACAGGCGTGGCTTATTTTCAAATAATTTATTGACTTTTTCAGCATAGTGTGATATAATTTTTACAGTAAATAATTTATGAGAGGAGAATCTCTGAAATGAAAAAATCAGGAAAAATTATCTCGGGTATATCGGCACTCGCTCTCTCCGCCCTCTGTCTCACCCCGACTGTCAGACAGGCGACCGAAAAGCCCATTGAGACCGCCCTTGCGGTTGACGACATGAACGACGACTGGCTCCACGCTGAGGGCAGCAGGCTCTATGACATGAACGGAAATGAGGTCTGGCTCACGGGTGCAAACTGGTTCGGTCTGAACTGCATAGAGTATTCACCGCACTACCTCTATGCAGGCGATATTGACGATATGCTCCAAGAAGTAGCCGACAGGGGTATAAACGTCATACGTTTCCCAATCTCTACGGAACTCATTCTCTCGTGGATGAACGGTACACCCTACCAGATAAGTGCGGGAGGTATGCAGGCATCTTACAATCCCCCTGTTGACCAAGATGACGGCAACGGCGGTATCATCAAGGCGGGTACTTACGGACACATAAATAAGGACTTTGTTGAGGCTGACGGAAAAACTCTCATAACAAGCGACAGGGGCTTTGATATAATTCTCGGCAAGTGCAAAAAATACGGCATCAAGGCTTTTATAGATATTCACAGCCCTCACGCCGACAACTCGGGACACAACTATAACCTCTGGTACGGCAAGGAAACCGCTGACGGTACTATGATTACTACCGAAATATGGCAGGATACTCTTGTATGGCTTGCGGATAAGTACAAGGACAACGATACTCTCATAGGCTATGACCTGAAAAATGAACCTCACGGAAAAGGTCCGGAGGGCGACAAGGCTGCAAAGTGGGACGGCTCTACAGACGAAAACAACTGGGCTTATGCCGCTACTAACTGTGCAGAAGCTATCCTCGATGTGAACCCTCACGCACTCATCTTTATAGAGGGTGTTGAACAGTCCCTCAGCGGGGCAATGCCCGGGGATTACTGGGGTATCGCCGACAGACGTGATAATTCACCCTATATAGGTGCATGGTGGGGCGGTAACTTCCGTGGTGCAAGGGAGTACCCCATTCAGCCCAAACAGGGTACAAGTCAGATAGTCTACTCTCCTCACGACTACGGTCCGTCTGTTTATGCTCAGGAGTGGTTCAACAAAGACTTCACAACACAGACTCTTCTTGACGACTACTGGTACGACACTTGGGCTTACATAAATGCGGAAGACATCGCTCCCGAACTCATAGGCGAATGGGGCGGTCATATGGACGGTGCGGAAAATCAGAAGTGGATGGAACTCCTCCGTGACTACATGATTGAACACCATATTAACCACACTTTCTGGTGCCTCAACACAAATTCGGGTGACACAGGCGGTCTCTGGGCAGGTTTCTCCTACTCAATAGACACAGGTACGGAAATAACTTGGGAAGAGGAAAAATACGCCCTCTTTGAGAAGTCCCTCTGGCAGACACAGGAGACGGGCAAATATATCGGTCTTGACCATCAGGTAGCTCTCGGAAACAACGGTCTCTCACTGAATGAATTTTATTCAAGTTATGCCGCAACAGAGGGCAGTAACCTCGACGGCGGTACTATTGTAAAGGACGGCAAACCTGTCGACGCTACTCCCTCAACGGGCGGTGACACTCCCACAACTTCTCCGTCCGATACGTCCACGGAGACACAGCCCGTTACTTCCGACACTCAGACGGAGACTACCGAGACACAGGGGAGTACCTCACAGGAGACTACTACTTCCGGGGATAATCCTGATAGCGATATTCTCTATGGTGACGCTAATCTTGACAAGACGGTCACGATAGCGGACGCTGTCGCAATACTCCAGTTCCTTGCAAACAGCGACGAGTACGCTCTGTCCGATACCGCTATGAAAAATGCGGACGTTTGCGGAAATGACGGCGTGAACACAGAGGACGCTCTCACCGTGCAGCTCATCGATGCGGGAAAGATAAAAACCGACCAATTGCCCGTTGAGAGTATCGAACAGTACAAGTAATGCTAAATTAAATTAAAAATAAAATATTAGAAATAAAAATTAAAAACACTCACACGGCAAGGGCGGAAAAAACCGCCTTAGCCGTGGGGCGTTCCGTTCACTGTCTGATAAGTGCAAGGGGATCGGTGTATACGCCGTTGTGCGTTATCTCAAGGTGAAGATGCGGAGCAAGGGCACTCTCTATATCGGCAGTATTTCCGACAGTCCCTATCAGTTCACCGCTGACAAGCCTGTCGCCCTCCTGAATTGAGAGTGCGTCCGAAAGACCACAGTATTTCGAGATAAATCCGTTAAAGTGGTCTATAGTTACCGTCACTCCCCACAGCGGACTTTGTTCAACTCTCTTGACCTCTCCACCCGATACGGCGTACACTTCCGCACCTGCCTCCGCCGAAATGTCGGTGCCGTTGTGGGTCTGCCAAGAACCTGTGGTCTCGCTGCGGACAAGTTCCCCACCGCTGAACGGGCTCAGTATCTCACTCATGTCCGCAAGTGGTGCAGACGGCATATCAAGTTGTACCGCTCCCGCTTTGAGTTCCTCGGCTTCGGCGTTTTCTCCCGAATTATCGGCAAAAACTTCCTCCGCACCCTCCCGATTTTCGGCATTCACACTAACGTCGCTCTCCTCACTGTACGCCACGGGTTCGTCTTCGGGAATTTCCGCTACTCTCTCATCTTCGGGAGACTGCTGCTGTGCTGCGGCTTTTTCCGTGACAGTCTCCCTTTCCGCACTCGTGTTTACGGAAGCCGTGAGAGACGGGACTGTCGTTTCGGTCACAGAAGTCCTCGGAACTCCCGTAACTTTTTTGTCGGCTACCGAATCGTGTACGCTGTTTTCCATCAGCATATTTTCGGTCAGGTCCTCCCCCTGCCTGTAGGCAAAGAAACACGCCGAACCGACCATCACCGCACTTATTCCCAGAGCTGTGTAAAAACCCTTTGAACTTCTCTTGTCTGAAAAAAGATTTTTTTTCAAATTAAACACCTCCGCTGTTATTATTGACAGTCTTTATCCGAATTATGCCGTCGGCATAGCGGGAACGAATTTTTTTTGACTGCGTTTCGGCGGAAATTACACGAAAGGATTTGAGACAATATGCCTGTATATCTTGACAACGCCTCAACGACAAAGCCCTGTGCGGAAGCTGTTGAGGCTGTAAAACACGCCCTCACCGAAAATTACGGAAATCCCTCCTCTCTCCACAGAGTGGGGCTTTATGCACAGCTTGCCGTCGACAGGGCGAGAAAAATTACTGCACGCTCTATAGGTGCGGGGGCGGACAGTATAATATTCACGTCGGGGGCGACCGAAAGCAACAATCTTGCTGTCAGAGGTGCTTGCAGAGCCTATGGGCGTAAGAAAAAGCGTATAGTCTGTTCGTCTGTGGAACACCCTTCTGTGAAAAAGACTGTCCTTGACATGGAAAAAGAGGGCTTTGAAGTTATTTTTATAAAGCCCTCCCACGGCGGCAGATTTGAACCGAAAGATTTTGTACAGGCTTGCAATAGTGAGACCGTCCTGATAACTATGATGTACGTCAACAATGAGACGGGTTATATACTCCCCGTTGAGGAGGTTTTCGGGGAAGTCAAGAAAAAATTCCCCGAAATTATAACTCATTCCGACTGCGTACAGGCTTATATGAAACTGCCCTTTACCGCAAGAAAACTCAATGCCGATTTGATTTCCCTAAGCGGGCACAAGATAGAAGCTGTAAAGGGGTGCGGAGTCCTGTTTGTAAGGGACGGTGTCAGACTTATACCTCAGATGACGGGCGGAAATCAGGAGAGGGGTTTGCGTTCGGGTACGGAGAGCGTCCCGCTTATTTCCGCTTTCGGAGCGTCCGTGAAAAAGATGTCCGATGATATTGACGAGAGACTTGAAAAAGTCAATAATCTGAAATCTTATTTGCTTGAAAAAATTTCCGATATAGAGGGAGTTCAGATAAATTCACCCGATGACGGTCTGCCGTATATAATAAGTATATCACAGCCTAAGCGTTCCGAAATAATGCTGCACTACCTTGAAAGTAAAGATATTTACGTTTCAAGCGGTTCAGCCTGCTCAAGGGGAAAGCAGAGCGGTGTTGCGGAGCAGTTCGGCATAACAGGAAGGCGTGCGGACGGAATTTTGCGTGTCAGCATAACGGCGGACACAAAAGAGAGTGAAATTGATTTGTTTGCGGAAGTTCTCAGAGAGGGGATAGAAAATATAAGGGGTTAAGCCGTAAATTCTGACAGCGGAAACGCTGTCTATTGGAGGTGGTAGGGTGGAAAAAACTGCCGACAGCAGTATTATAAACGTTATTGATGATTTCGACTACTCCACTCAGGACGAGTCATATAACGAAAAATTCATAGGTTGGAGGAGAAAAAAGGATAACCGTTTTTCATACAGCTTTGAGTCAAACGCAAAAGAGAGTATTTTTGTCGACGGCAGGGGTTTTGTCAGTACAAATATGATAAACGCCGAAAAGGAGACTCTCTCACATATTTTTTATGTCATAGGTGTGGCAATGCTCGCATGGGTGGTGATTGACAACATAGTCAGCAAGATTTTTATTATACTTCTCAGTTTTGCGAAAGTCAACATACACACGAATTTTTTCAGCTATGCTATATACGGGGGAAGCCGTGAAGTCGTATCGGTTCTGATAGTCATATCTGCCGTCAAAATGCTCCTGCCGATGTTCTATATACGGCACAGTTTCAACGTCCCTGTGAAAGTCGAGTTAATGCACACCATGCGACACCCTGTTGAACTTATAAACGCTATAGCTATGGCGGTGGTGGTCTGCACGGTGACAAGCATACCGTCAGCGTATTCAAGTGAGACTAAAGAAATTTACGAATTTTTCAAAAGTCTCAATGCGGACGTTTCCGTCTGGGGACAGACCGAATTTCTTGTCTATACCGCTTTCGACACGCTCATAGTGTCGGTCATGTCGGGAATATTTTTTCACGGTTCTATGTTCGCAGTTCTCAGGCAGTTCGGAGATATTTTTGCAATAGTCGTCACCTCCGTCACAGCGGGACTTCTAACGGAAAATTTCAACGAGATGATAGCGGTTACTCTTGTGACGGCAGTCGGGGCGGTCGGAATGCTCAGAAGCGGTAGTATCTTCACATCTGTTGCAGTCCAGGTCGTCTACAGGATGTACCTGCTTGCTATGGCGATAATAGAAGTAGACCCGTCCGAAAATATGTTCCTGACAAGGGGAGTTTTTATGGCGGTGTGTCTCCTGTCGGGAATTATTTCGAGTATGATAATATGGCTCACAAGCCGTAACAGGAAATTTCTTGCTAAATGCCGTTCGGAATTAACTTTTGCGGAGAGACTTGGCTTTTCCGTCAGGACTTTTCCGTATCTGGCAGTTGTCGCACTGTGCATAGCTTATTCGGCGGTCAGCTTTTGAGAAAAATAAAAAAATCCCCCGTCCTTAAAACAGACGGGGGTAGAATTTCAGAGAGAAACACCAAAAGAGAGGATTTTTTTATGAAAGAGATAATACTTGCAAAGTACGGGGAAATAGCTCTCAAAGGGCTTAACAAGAGAAATTTTGAGAGCATACTTATGAAAAATATAAAGAGCAGTCTGAGGGAGTACGGCGATTTTGAGTTTTCCAATGCACAGTCAACAGTGTACATTGTGCCGAAAAGTGAGGAAATCGACCTTGCGGAAGTCTCGGACAGTGTGGGAAAAATTTTCGGTATAGCGTCATATTGCAGAGCTTGTGTCTGTGAAAAGGACTTTAATGACATTTCGGAGAAGTCCGTTGAATATCTCAGAAATATTCTGGAGAGTGCAGGCAGTTTCAGAGTTACCGCAAAGAGGGCGGACAAGTCTTTCTGTATGAAGTCGCCCGAAATATGCACCGAAATGGGGGGAGTTATCCTTGAAAAATTCCCGCACCTCTCTGTTAATCTGAAAAATCCCGAAGTCACTGTGACGGTTGAGATCAGGGACACAAACGCCTATGTTCACGCTGAAAATATAAAGGGTGCGGGGGGACTTCCCGTCGGTTCGGGCGGTAAGGCACTCCTCCTGCTGTCGGGCGGAATAGACAGCCCCGTTGCGGGCTGCATGATGGCTAAGAGGGGAGTGAGAATTACCGCTGTCCACTATGTGAGTCCGCCGTACACCTCCGACAGGGCAAGGCTTAAAGTTGAGGAGCTTTGCCAGAAAATGACGGACTACTGCGGTTATATAGACTTCTACTGTGTGCCGTTCACCAAAATTCAGGAGGCTATAAAAGATAACTGCCCCGAAAGATTTTTTACGGTCATAATGCGTCGCATAATGATGATAATTGCACAGAAAATCGCCGAACGCTCCCTCTCTAAGGCACTAATTACGGGCGAGAGTATGGGACAGGTCGCAAGTCAGACCCTTGAAGCGATAGTCTGCACCGACAGCGTTTGCAAAATCCCCGTTCTTAGACCCTGCATAGCTATGGACAAGTCCGAAATAGTCGAACTTGCGAGAAAATACGGCACTTTTGACATATCTATACAGCCTTATGAGGACTGCTGTACCGTTTTCACTCCCAAACACCCGACGGTTAAACCCTCTTTGTCCGACGTTGAGGACGCTCAGGGACAGTTCGACTTTTCAACACTTGTTCAGGAAGCTGTTGAAAACACCGAGTGCAAGACGTTCAGACCCTGTGAATAATTCACAGAATTATCACTTATTTTACAAATTTCACCACATGAGTTTGTGCAATGTGTCCAAAAAAGTAAAAGGGTGTGTTCGGTTCGGGATAAAAGTATGAAAGTTGGTCTGTTTGTCTTGACAAACAGGGTATAATGTTGTAAAATATCTATTGTAAACTTAATGAATTTTGAGATTGGGGGGGGACACTTTCAGACCCTCAAAATTAAAACAGTAGAATTATTATGGGGGGTCTGGAGATTGGTTGGGGAGCTTCGCCCCCACCTCACTGTTTTGAACGCATCGGGGAGAACCCTTTTAGAACGATTAGGGGCAGGGGGCTTTGCCCCCAGACCCCCGTCGGGGGGAAGAATCCCCCCGAACCCCCCATGATAATTTTCTATTCTGAAATTTTGGGGCTTTTGGGAGGTTCAACCATCAATAGGGTTTAGGGATTTGTACCCCGAACCCTGTTCGGGAAAAGTACCCTCGGTCAAGGGGTAAAGGAGGGAAACTCTCTGCCCCTAATCGTTCCCAAAATTTATACTGCCTTACGGCATTGGGATTTGGGGGGCTTCGCCCCCAAGCCCCCTGTTTTGAACGCACTGGGGGCGTTGCCCCCAGACCCCCATTGGGGGCTCTGCCCCCAAACCCCCGTCGGGGGGAAGAATCCCCCCGAACCCCCCCATGATAATTTTCTATTCTGAAATTTTGGGGCTTTTGGGAGGTTCAACCATCAATAGGGTTTAGGGATTTGTACCCCGAACCCTGTTCGGGAAAAGTACCCTCGGTCAAGGGGTAAAGGAGGGAAACTCCCTGTCCCTAATCGTTCTTAAAATTTTGGGGTAAAGGGGGCAACTCCCCAAGGCAAAGGGTTCATGTATGAAAATTAAAGCCACACGGTGACACTACAAGGCGGAGGCGATTTGTTTATTATGAATGAAAACATGGAAAATACACAGTCAAGGGCGGAGAAGATTAGGGCACTGAAAGAGTCTCTCCGTGAAAGTGAACAGCAGGAGGAAAAAAGAGTTCAGATAAGACGTGCGGAGGAGACCGTCGTTGTCAAACCCGATACCGCTTACAGGCAGTCCACAGACAGACAGCCTGTCCACAGACCTCCTCAGAGAGCGGGAAGTCAGCCCGTACCAAAAAAGAAATCTCCAAACCACGGCAAAGATACTCCCAACAAGGGCGGTAAAAAGAAAAAAAAGGAAACCGTTGCGTCAACTATACGCTCGTTTTTCCCCGAAAAGGGCGACAGTACTCCCGAAAAAATAAGAAAAATTGTTTTTCTCATGTCGATAGTCGCAATAGTGGTCTGCGGTTATCTCGTCGCCGATTACTACATAGACCTCTGGAAGGCAAGGCAGGTCACGGAGGAAATAAGGGATATACACAGTATCTATCAGGAGGAAATCCCCGACTATGAAACCGATTACGGCGACACCGAAAAATATTATGAGCTTCTCGACAGTGCAAAAAAACTTCTCGACATAAACAGCGAGATAGTCGGATATCTGACTATCCCCGATACTCCCGTGGACAACCCTGTCGTTCAGGCAAAGGACAACAAAAAATATCTCAACCTCAACGCATATGGTCAGGAAAACCGTGCGGGTACGCTGTTTCTTGACTACAGATGCAAGTTCGACAAAGTTTACGACCACAGACTTATGTACGAAAATTCCGACAATCTTGTCATATACGGTCACAATATGGCGGACGGCAGTATGTTCGGTTCGCTCCTACACTATCAGCAAGACCCCGATTACTACGAAAAACACCCCGTCATAAATCTCAGCTCAAACTATGAAAACTACCAGTACAAAATATTTGCGTTTTTTGTCGTGGACGTTGACGACGAAACCGCTACAAAATACGACTGCTGGAATAAAATCGATTTTGACGACGAGGAAGATTTCTACGACTTCGTAAACGAGGCTAAGAGGAGGACTCTCCGCATAAACGGTGTGGACGTTGTCTACGGCGACAAACTCCTCACGCTGTCGACGTGCAACACCCTCTTCGGCGACAGGGGCAGACTAATTCTCATGGCGAGACTTGTCAGAGAGGGTGAAGACCCCTATTACGGCACAAGTTCGACTAAAGCTAATCCGAATATAAAGTGGCCCACAATGTACTATAATTCAAGAAATTACGAGAGTTACGACCCCGATGCACCGTTTACTCCGTACCCGTTCCCCACAGAACCGACTTCTGAAGAGGGAACAGCGGAGAGCGTTTCCACGGGGGAGAGAAAGGAGCAAGACAGTTGAATAGAGTTGGAAAATTTGCAATCGGACTTGTCGCAACGGCTATGGCGGGCGGACTTGTGGCTTATGTTTTATTTCTCAACAGGTCTAAGCCCGAGGAGTCCGTTGTTGACAGCGTGGTTGTTACCACCGAGGAGACTACCGCCGAACCTGTGACAGAGGTAGTAACGGAACCCGAGACACGTCCCCTGTACGACTACATATCGTCCGAGGACGGTATGACAGAGAGGGCAAAAAATTTCGTCAGGCAGAACCTCGACACGGTCGGTTATCTGAAAATAGACGGTACACTCATAGACTACCCGATAGTCAGAGACCCGGGAATAGTTCCTGAAGGAAACAGCTATTATCAGAATGAGGAGTACAACTATAATTCGTACTACCTATCTCACAATTTTGAACGTAACGCTTGGAGGGCGGGTACTCCTTTTATGGATTTCCGCAATGACTTCGGAGGCGTTGAGGATATGCAGTCCGAGAACATAGTTATATACGGTCACAATATGGCGGACGGCAGTGAGTTCGGAACACTACGCTATTACCGTCAGGACTACAGTTTCTATAAACAGTCGCCTTTTATAGAGTTCAGCTCAAACTACAAAGACTATGAATACGTCATCTTCGGTTTCCTTGTAACAAGCGGAAACTGGTACGGCGACTTCATATACTGGGATTTGGAGGAGCTTAACAACGAGGAGGACTTCAATTATTATGTGGGTAAAGTCCACGAAAAACAGATGCTTGACACGGGCGTTGACGTGAAATACGGCGACAAACTTCTCACCCTCTCCACCTGCTACGCTAACGAGGACAATTCAAGATTTATAGTAGTGGCAAGGAGACTCAGAGACGGTGAAGTTGCGGGAGATTTTTCAACAATACAAATGAGAGAGGGCTTTTCCGAGAGTGCGGAGAGCCAATAAAAAAACAGGGGAGTGTTTATTTTATCTATGTCACATATGAAAAAAACAGGATGTAAACTTATTTCGGGAGTTACTGCAATTGCAGTTCTGTCAATGTGCGGGGCGTTCACGGCTTTTGCGGAGGACACCACTACCGCCGTGACTACTGCCGCAACAACAACGGAAACTTCATCAACATCAACATCAAAAACAACTGATACAACCGACACCACTGACACAACTGACACAACTACGGCGACAGTCACGACAACCACGGCGGAGCAGATTACCGACACGGACGTTGCCGAAACCGACGAGACAGAGGAGAGTATAAACTGGCTTAAGACGGATTTTTCGGAGTACGATTCAAGTCTGTCTTTAACAAGTTACAAGACTTCTCCCGAGGCACAGTCCGAAAAGGAAAAGCAGAGGGAGAGTGCAAAGTCATCGGGAGAGCCTTTCCCCGTACCGCTGCAGACTTCAGGCGGTGTGGTCAGTGAAATTCCCTACATAGTAAACGAACCCGAAATAGAAGCACGTCCGGGAGAGTTCGCCATAGTCACATACGGCTGGGGTCACGGCGTCGGAATGAGCCAGAACGGTGCGAATTTCTACGCAAACTACAGCGGTTGGACTTATCAGGATATTCTCTTTCACTACTACCCCGAAACCTATCTCATGAACACCAACACCGCTGAGGACGAAAAAATTACTATAGGCGGAGTTTCGGGTGATGTCCTCACACAGGTCTCAAAAGTGGTGTACAATGAAGTCGGCGGAAGTATGAACTATGAAGCTATAAAGGCACAGGCTGTAGCGGTCTATACGTATTGCAAGTACAACGGCAATGACGGCAATGACCTTATGGCTAAGGCAAATCCTCCGCAGATAGTAATAGATGCCTGTGAAGAGGTACTCGGTGAGGCTTTGTATTACAACAACGATTTTGCACTCACTATGTTTTCGGCTTCCACGGGCGGAGTCACCGCAAACTGCTACGAAATATTCTGGGCGGATATGCCCTATCTGAGGAGCGTTCCAAGCGACTATGACGCTTATCTCGATCCCCACTACGGAACGGTGTCCTATTTCAGCGACACTTACATAAAAAATATGATTGAGAGAACTTACGGTTTGAAACTCTCAAACGACCCCGCAAAGTGGATTCAGCCTATCTATTCGGAAGAAACGGGCTATGTCACGCAAGTAAACATAGACAATCAAATGACCGTCAAGGGCTATGAGTTCAAACTCGCTATGGGCTTGAAATCGCCGAAATTCAATGTCTACTACACTTATGACCCCGACAGCGATTATGCTCCCGAAGAAGAGGAGTTTGAGGAAGTTGTAACGGAGGAAGAACCCGAAACTGTCACGGAGCAGGAGACGGTCCCCGAAACTCCCACAGAGGCACCCGTCCAGACACAACCGCCCGTCGTACAGCAACCTCAGCAGGAAGTTATTATACCGCTCCCCGTGAACCCGTCCGTTGACAACACCTACACCGACTACGGCTACGGCGACACTTACACCGATTACGGCAACACTGGTGACACTTATACCGATTACGGCTACACAGACCCCTATGCGGGATATGACTACTCCCAAGACTACGGTTACACCGATTACGGCTATTACGGATATTGATTGCGGAAACTGTCTCCCTCGGGAGACAGTTTTTTTGAAATCGCTCAAATTTCTTTAGTCATATTGCACAAAGAGAATTTTTTTGAATTTCTATAAAAAAACGCTGTAAAATAGCCGTGTGCCGAAACGTCAAAAAGCGTGCCGAGCGGGATTTACTCCGAATTTCGGATTTCCACGGAAATTTTTGTCAATTATGACGGACAGACCATTTTATTGCTCACTCGTAACTCCACAGCAATAATTTTCAAAAAAATTTTCAATTGTCACAATTGGCTGTTTTTTACATATTTTTTCCGTCAGGAGACAAAAAACGCTCCGAAATGCTAAATGAATTACATAAACAGAACGTTTGTTTATGATATTTTTGCGACAGAATTGTGAAAATTCAACACTATTACCAAAAATATACTTTTATTATATATCAAATTTGTTTATTATTGTGTCTTGTAAAATTTATCAATATGCTGTATAATATATTTCAGAGGTATAGAGACAGATTTTATACTTGTGGGGGACGGCAAAGTTCATGTTATAATTTTTAATATACCGTGATTTTGTACTCCCGCCGACAGTCTGTTTATCAAAACTTCATCTATCCGATTCCGCTAAAACAAGGCGGTTTCGGAAAATTTCAGGGAGACTTTTGTTATGGTTTTTTCTCACATTCCCGTTATGCTTGAGGAGGCTGTCGGCGGTCTCGACATAAAGCCCGACGGCGTTTATGTCGACTGTACCGCAGGCGGCGGCGGACACTCCCGTGCTATAGCGGAAAAACTGAACAGCTTGGGCAGACTTGTCGCTCTCGACCGTGACCCCGAAGCCGTGTCTGCCTGTTCGGAGAGACTTTCGGGATTCAAAAACGCTCAGGTTATCCACTCCAACTACTCAGACCTGAGAGCCGTTCTCGACACCCTCGGCATTGATTTCGTTGACGGTGTCCTCATGGACTTGGGAGTCTCCTCTCACCAGCTTGACGACAGAGAAAGGGGCTTTTCCTACCACTCCGATTCCCCCCTTGATATGCGTATGAGTATGACAGGTGTGAGTGCGTCCGACGTTGTGAACAATTTCTCCGAAAAACAGCTTGCGGACATCATTTTCAGGTACGGAGACGAAAAATTTTCACGCCAAATCGCACGCAGCATTGTGAGACACAGAGAGGAAATGCCCATAACTACAACTTCTCAGCTTGCCGATATTGTCAGGGAGAGTATCCCCCAAAGGGCGAGAAGGGAAAAAAATCCCTGTCGGAAGACCTTTCAGGCTATCAGAATAGAGGTGAACGGTGAGACCGAACATCTGAAAAAGGGTCTTTCGGAGGCTTTTTCAAGTCTCAGACCGCACGGCAGGCTTGCCGTCATAACTTTTCACTCCCTTGAAGACCGCCTTGTCAAACAGCAGTTTGCACAGTGGTGCAGAGGGTGTACTTGTCCGCCAGATTTTCCGCAGTGCGTCTGTGGAAAAAAACCTCTCGGCACTCTCGTCTCGGGGAAACCCCTTGTGCCGTCTCAACGGGAAGTTGAGAAAAATACGAGAAGCAGAAGTGCAAAACTGAGAATTATCGAAAGGAGCGAGGTTGAAATTGTCTGACAGAAACAATGTCTACTATTACAACGATGGAAGTCCGTCGGAGAAAAAATCCGCCGATGAGACAGAAAATGCTCCTGCTGAACAAGAACCCGAAAAGGTTTCGGAGAGGGCTGAAAAGTCCGATAAGTCCGATAAAACCGAAAAGGGCGGTACAAAGAGCAGTTCCGTTGTGAATATAATTCTCGTATCACTCCTGTCCGCAGTTCTCCTCGGTTCGGTGGTGTACAGTTTCGACAGACGGAATACCGTCTACAATCAGGTTGCTTCTAAGACAAACGAGCTGAGTCACGCTGAGGCGGAGAACATCAGACTCCAATCAGAGCTTGAGAGCAGAATGACAGCCAGAAACGTTGAGGACTATGCGGAAAATGTACTCGGTCTGCAAAAGATACACTCGTCACAGATTAAATACATAAAAATACAGACCACCGACGTTGTGAACATTCCCGAGCAGAATCAGGGCATAGTCGGAAAAGTAAAGGGATTTTTCAAAAAATGCGTGGAATATTTCAGAGGGTAGCCCATATAAATAAATATATAACAGGACTTTCCCCTCGGATTTTATTCTTGATTTTAATTCTTAATCTTTATTCTTAAATTTAATTCTTGATTTTTTATTTTTTGAATACTGACGGCTGAGAAAGATATATATATAAATAAAATAAAAGCCGTAGTGATAAGTAGAACAGTGTGGAGATACAGCGGGTGATTTGGACTCGGGGCGGTTTCTCCGACACGGCTTTCCGTGTCGGGGAGTTGTTCCCCGCTATCGGAAAGCGGAAATCCTTTGTCGTATCAGAAAGAGAAAGGCATCGGGAGATGTTTGAGGCGGGGCGGATTTTTACAAAATGCCCTGCCTTGTTCTGTTTTTTGAGAAAAACACATTTTTATACACAATTTCATCGGTTTGTGGAGTAAATATTGTTCATTTGAACCCCAAAAAATAATTTTCTTAAAATTATATTTTTTTAGAATTTTTCTATTGAAATTATAGCGGAGCAGGTGCAGTTCCCTCTAAGCGTTAGAACGATTAGAGACAGGGGGCTTCGCACAAAAAATAATTTTCTTAAAATTGTATTTTTTTAGAATTTTTCTATTGAAATGATAGCGGAGCAGGTGCAGTTTCCTCTAAGTGTTAGGACGATTAGAGACAGGGGGCTTTGCACAAAAAATAATTTTATTAAAATTATATTTTTTTAGAATTTTTCTATTGAAATTATAGCGGAGCAGGTGCAGTTCCTTCTAAATGTTAGGACGATAGGAGGCAGGGGGCTTCGCCCCCTGAACCCCCACAAGGGGCTCCGCCCCTTGACCCCGCTGGGGGGAAGTATCCCCCCAGACCCCCCATGATTATTCCCACAGAGGTAACAAAACCCGCCCCCCATGATTATTCCCACAGAGGAAACAAACCCCGACCCCCGTGATGGTCCACTGTTCCAATTTTGGAGGTCAAGGGGGTGGGGCAATGTCCCCAATATTTGAAATTACGAAAGCAGGTGATTCGATGGTCTCAACCAGACCCTCTTCGGCTATGAAGTTCAGGGCTAAAATAATCATGACAACGGCATTTTTTCTGCTGTTCGCACTTGTCGTGAGAAGATTTTTTATAATCTCCGTCATAGAGAATAAAAAATATCAGGATATGGCTAACAATCAACATTTCGGTTCAATAACAATTTCCGCTCACAGGGGTTCTATATACGACTCAAAGGGTACTGCTCTTGCAAAGAGTGCGTCCGTTTACAAGATATTCCTCGACCCGACAAGATTCCGTGAGGAGCTTGTCACATTGCAGAGTGAAATAGAAAAGAGAAATTCCGAAATACAGAGCGGAAAGTATAAGCCTGAAGTTGACGATGACGGCAACGAACTTGAACCGCTTCCGTCTTCAGTGGCACAGTTTAGGAGTGATGCTGTTAAAGTTCTCTCCGAACAGCTTGGAATCTCTCAGGAGAGAGTCGAAAAAGCTATGGAGGAAAACAGCCAGTACAGCATTTTACAGGACCAGGTCGAGAAACCTGTTGCGGACACTGTTATAAATTTTTTTGCACAGTACAACCTGACAAGTCTGAACGTTGAGGAGGACACTAAGAGGTACTACCCGCAAAACGAGCTTGCAGGTTCTGTAATAGGCTTTACGTCGGGAGACGGCGATGGTGCTTACGGTCTTGAAGCTTACTATGACGACTATCTTGCAGGTGTTGACGGCAGGACTATTTCTGCCAAAGACTCAAACGGCAACGAATTGCCCTACAGGTACTCAAAGACATATCCCGCAAAGGACGGCGATGATGTCTACCTGACACTTGATATGAATATACAGTACACTATGGAGAAATGTCTTGAAGAGATGTGTACTAAATTTGAAGTCAGGAACAGGGGCTGTGCGATACTCATGAACGCCAAAACGGGTGCTATATACGGAATGGCTACATATCCGAGTTTTGACCTGAACAACCCGTATGAAATAGCTCCCGAACTTGAAGAGGAGTACAGCAGTCTCAGCGATGACGAGAGGGAGCAGAAAGTCTCACAGGCAAGGGAATTGCAGTGGAAAAACAAGTGCATAACGGAGACTTACGAGCCGGGTTCTGTTTTCAAGGTAATAACAAGTGCCTCCGCCATAGAGGAAAATCTTGTGAATGTTGACACCGACAGCTTTTACTGCCCCGGAAGTCTTACTATTTCGGGAGTTACTATAAACTGTCACGAGACAGGCGGACACGGTGCTCAGACTTTTTTGCAGGCACTCACAAACTCCTGTAACCCCGCTTTTATGGAGATAGGCGGTCGGCTTGGTGCGGATAAGTTCTGCTACTATTTTGACGCTTTCGGTCTCCGTGAAAAGACCGGTATTGACCTCCCTGCGGAGGCGGAGGGTTTCGGGCGTACAGTCGAAAATATGTCCGATGTGGACCTTGCGGTCAGCTCTTTCGGACAGTCCGAAACTATTACTCCCATAGAGATGATAACTTCCTACTGTGCCACTATAAACGGCGGTTATCTGTTACAGCCCTATGTTGTGGACAAAATTCTTGACCCCGATGGAAATGTTGTACTCAAAAACAGCAGGACTGTCAGGAGACAGGTTGTATCGGAGGACACTTCTCTCAAAATGCGTGACAATCTTGAAAAGGTAGTTTCGGGAAACAGCGGGGGAAATGTCACCATAAAGGGCTACAAAATAGGCGGCAAGTCGGGAACTTCTCAGAGACTCAGTATAGGCGGTGAAGAGGACTATGGTGCATCTTACGTCTGCTTTGCACCTGCCGATGACCCCGAAATAATACTCCTTGTGCTTGCAGACTTGCCCACAAATGAAAAGGGCTATTACGGTGCGACTGTGGCGGTTCCGACGGCGAGAGACATTCTCACATATGTACTGCCCTATCTCGGTTTTTATCCCGAGTACACGGAAGAGGAGATAGAAAATCTCGATGTCAAGATACCTCTCCTGGAGGGAAATCTTGCGGACGCTAAATCCACTCTTGACGGACTTGGAGTAAATTATCAGGTGGTGGGAAGCGGTTCTGAAGTCATAGCACAGTCCCCCGTCACAGGTTCATCTGTCGCAAAAGGGGGAACGGTTTACCTGTATACGGAGGAGTCCCACACGGTTGACTACACGGAAGTCCCGAACGTCATAGGCTGTACGCCCGAACTTGCTAACGAAATACTGACAGAGGCAGGGCTTAACTACGTCGCAAAGGGAGCGTCCATAACAAGAGAGGGTGCACAGGTCAGCAGTCAGTCTCTCCCAGAGGGAAAACAGACGGCTGTCGGAACGACCATAGAACTTGAATTTATAGTCTACGGTCAGGAGGATTAAATATTATATAAATATATAAATTATATAAAATATATCCGATATTTGAAAAAAGGGGGATATTACAATGAAGTTGAGAGAACTGCTTGAGGGCTGTACATTTACGGCAATCGGCGACACGGAGATATTGTCCATAACGGACAACACGGAAAAAGTAGGGGAGGGAAGTCTGTTTTTCTGCATAAAGGGCGGTAAATTTGACGGTCACGACTTTGCTGAAGATATGCTGAAAAAGGGTGCTGTTGCGGTGGTCTGTGAGCGTGACTTGGGTCTCGGCGACAGACAGATTATAACTGAAAATTCAAGAAAACTATACGGAGAAGCCTGTTCCGCTTGGTTCGGACACCCCGAAAAGAAAATGACTTTTATAGGCGTTACGGGTACGAACGGCAAAACTACCACTACCAACATAATCAAGCACATTCTCATGAGTACGGGACACAAGACGGGTCTCATAGGTACTATACAGAACGAAATAGGTGACGAAATTCTCCACACGGACAACACTACTCCTTTTGCATATGACTTCATGGAAGTTATCGCAAAAATGGCGAACGCAGGCTGTGAGTACGTTGTCATGGAGGTCAGTTCCTTTGCACTTGTCCAGAGGAGAATAGGTCCGACACATTTCAAGATAGCTGTGTTTACAAATCTCACACAAGACCATCTCGACTATCACAAGGACATGGAGGACTACTATCAGGCTAAAAAAATGCTCTTTGATATTTGCGACACCGCAATTATAAATATTGACGATGCCTACGGAGAGAGACTTTTTGGGGAGATAGACTGTGAAAAATACTCTTTCAGTGTTGCGAAAAAAGCCGATTTCTATGCGGACGGCGTACAGATAAGGTCAACGGGAAACAGCTTTGACTTCCACTGCAAAGACAAAATTTACAGCATAAAGTCACTTATGACGGGAATGTTCAACGTCTCAAATCTGACGGCAGTAATAGCGGTCTGTCTTATGGAGGGTATCCCTGTGGAGTCCGTGACGGAGTTCCTGAAAAATTACGGCGGAGTCAGGGGCAGGTGTGAGGTCATACCCACAAACACGGATTACACTGTCATATGCGATTACGCACACACTCCCGATGCACTCGAAAATATACTGAAAAGCGTGAAAGAATACACGGAAAATCAGCTTGTGTGCGTTTTCGGTTGCGGAGGAAACAGGGACAGTGCCAAACGTCCGAAAATGGCGAAATCAGCGTCAAAATACGCCGACAGGCTCATAGTCACTTCCGACAACCCCAGAAACGAAAAACCCGAAGCTATCATAGACGATATACTCAGAGGACTTGAAAATTCGGACACTCCCTATGAAGTTGTTGTAAACAGAAGAGACGCTATTCTGCACGCTCTCAGCACTGCAAATGCAGGTGATATAATAGTCCTTGCGGGTAAGGGTCATGAGGACTACCAGATACTCGAAAACAACAGGCACATACATTTTGACGAGAGAGAAGTTGTCGCAGAGTGCCTTGAGGAATTACGCAAGGGGGAACAGCAATAATGTCATTCTGGATAATAAATCTGCTGACCGCCCTTTGCTCCTTTGCAGTTGCGGGAGTGTCGGGGATATGGCTTGTGCCGTTTCTGCACAAGATAAAATTCGGTCAGCCGATAAAAGTAAAGGACGGTCCGCAGTGGCACGCCAAAAAACAGGGTACTCCCACAATGGGGGGATTCATGTTTATAATCTCCTCAATACTGACTTCAATTGCAGGGTACTGGATCTACAGGAGCAGTTCGGGGCTTGACGTGACCGCAAAGGAGACTCACAACGCCTTTTACAGACTTCTCAGCTGTATAATTTTCTCAGCCTGTTTCGGTCTGATAGGCTTTATTGACGACTACACGAAAGTCGCAAGGAAAAACAACGACGGTCTCACGGCAATGCAGAAAATAATATTGCAGTTCATATTTTCATCGGGATTTCTCTTTGCACTATACAAATTCGGTGACGGCTCGACTGCCCTTGACCTCGGTTTCTGGGTTAGTCCAGATTTGGGAATTTTTTACTACATACTGATGATACCTGTTATAATTTACCTGACAAATGCGGTGAACCTCACAGACGGCGTGGACGGTCTTTGCGGTTCGGTGACGTTCGTTGCAATGCTTGTCTTCACGGTCTGCTGTGCAAAACTGGACGAGAGGGAAATTTCCTGCTTCACAATGGCTCTTGCGGGAGGCTGTCTCGGTTTTCTGCTGTGGAACTTCAACCCCGCAAAGTGCTTTATGGGCGACACGGGTTCTATGTTTCTGGGAGCGTCCGTGACGGGAGTAAGTCTCATGCTGCACAAACACTTGCTTATGGTACTTGTCGCAATGGTGTACATACTGGAGGCTCTCTCTGTGGTCATACAGGTCAGCTATTTCAAGTACACAAAGAAAAAGACGGGTGAGGGCAAGAGAATATTCAAGATGACACCTATACACCATCACTTTGAGATGTCGGGATTCAGTGAATATAAGATAGTCATAACGTTTTCACTTGCGGGAATTATTTTCGGAGTGTTGGGAATACTTTCATTGACAGTATTTTAATTCAGGAGTTTACATATCATGAACAGGGGGTGAGATTATGGCAACTGCCGTCAGGAGAGGGAAAAAGTCTTCCAAATCACGCAGAGCGGAAATGCGGAGGGATTTTTTCGGAAAATTGACGGGCGACAGCAGAAAGGGTGATATGAGCCTTTCGTTTTTCGCATATGTCATGATACTCATAGTAGTGGGACTTGTGATGATGTCATCGGCAAGTTATGCGTGGGCTTACGCCGAACACGGCGGTGACGGTCTCTATTACGCAAAAAATCAGGCAAAGAATGTCGTAATAGGACTTGTTGCGATGTTTGTATTCTCGAAAATTGACTACCACAATTTTGCGAGACTGCCTTTCAAAAAGTTGAAAAAAATAGATGTGTCGGTAGTTTTCTACTTTGCAGTTGCGATACTCCTTGTTGTGGTGCTGTTCATAGGAAACGACGAGGGCGGTTCGATGGGTGCAAGGCGTTGGATAACGATAGGCGGAATAAATTTCCAGCCGTCAGAGATAGCGAAACTCTCACTGATACTCTGTTTTGCGTCCAACATGGAAAAGGACGGCAACAATATGAACAAATTTTTAACGGGAATAGCGAAGTACGCAGGACTTTTGGCAATATATGTCGGGCTGATATTGCTTGAAAAACACATTTCGGGTATAATGCTTATAAGTGCGATAGCAGTCGCAATGATACTGTGCGGAGGTGCGAACAGGTATCAGTACTTGGTACTTGCGGTTGTAGTACTGGGTCTTGCGGTGGGCTTGATAGTCTGGCAGGCAAATATCCCGGGCAGTTATGTACAGGTCAGACTTAAATCTTGGCAAGACCCCTTTGCGGACGTTCTCAACGACACCTGGCAGACCGCAAATTCCATAATAGCTATAGGTTCGGGAGGACTTTTCGGTCTCGGTCTCGGAAACTCACGTCAGAAATATTTATATCTGCCCGAAACTAAAAACGACTTTGTTTTCCCGATAGTCTGTGAGGAACTCGGCTTTGTGGGGGCACTCGCTATAATAATAGTCTTTTTCCTGCTCATAGTGGAGGGCTACCAGATAGCTGTGAGGTGCAAGGACAGATTGGGAATGCTCATAGCAGTCGGGATAACTACGCAGATAGGCATACAGACCGTCCTGAACCTTGCGGTCGTCAGCAACCTTATACCAAACACGGGAATAAGTCTGCCGTTTTTCAGCTACGGCGGTACGGCACTTATAATGCAGATGCTTGAAATGGGTATAATGTTGAATATCTCACAGCAGAGGTACTACCCACCGGAGAAAAAGGAGAAAGTTCCTGTTGCGGAGGTCGACACGGGAAGCGACTTTGACGACTCCTACAGGATAAACAACGCCTGAAAAAATTTTTTGTATAAAATTTTTTATATATAATTTTTTGTGATTTGAGGAGAATTTATTTGTTATGAAAGTTCTTATAGCGTGCGGAGGTACGGGGGGGCACATAAATCCCGGACTTGCAATTGCCGATATAATAAAGTCAAAATACCCCGATGCGGAGTTCCTCTTTGCGGGTACTCCCAACGGCATGGAGGCAAAACTCGTCCCGAATGCGGGTTACAAACTTGAGACCATAAAAGTTGCGGGTTTCCAGAGAAAAATTTCTGTTCAAAATATAAAGCGAAATATAAAAGCTGTGGCGTACCTTGCTGTTTCGGGGAAGAGGGCGAGGGAGATCATAAACAATTTCAAGCCCGATATTGCGATAGGTACGGGGGGGTACGCCTCCGGACCTGTCATAAGAATGGCTTCAAAGATGAAAATTCCCACTGCTATCCACGAACAGAACGCCTACCCGGGAGTTACTAACAGACTTCTTGCAAAAGAAGTGGACTATGTTATGCTGACGGTCAAAGAGGCTCTTGACTACATGGACAAGAGCAAGTTTGAGTACAGCGTCACGGGACTGCCCGTCAGGAACAGTATAGAAAAAAAATTAAGCAGAAATCAGGCGAGAAAAAAACTCGGCTTTGACGATAGTTTCACTATACTCTCTTTCGGGGGAAGTCTCGGAGCAGGTTGCATAAACGAGACTATGACAGAAGTCATAAAGTGGCACACTAAAAATGATCTCAAAATAAACCACATTCACGGTTACGGCGGAATGGGAAAAGAGACTTTCCCACAAGCTATGAAGAGTGCAGGCATACCCCTTAAGAGCGACAGGCTCAGAATAACGGAGTACATAACTGATATGGACGTGTGTCTTGCGGCGGCGGACTTGGTGATATGCCGTTCGGGAGCGTCCACCCTTGCGGAACTGGAGGCTTCGGGGAGGGCTTCGATACTCATACCCTCGCCCATAGTGGCGGGAAATCACCAGTATCACAACGCAATGGTACTCGGAAAGGCGGGGGCTGCGGTGGTGATAGAGCAGAAGGACGTTACCAATGATAAAATAATATCTACGGTTGAACAGCTTTTCAAAGATCCCGACAGAGTTTCTCTGATGTCCGAGTCTGCTAAGTCTTTATATCTTGCGGACACGAATCAGCGTATACTTGCCGTCATAGATAAGCTGACGGGCAAGTGACAAAAAAATCACCCACGGCATAATATACAAAAAATGCTGTGAGGTGATATTATGCAGAAATTGGTCATAGAGGGCGGAAAACGTCTGAGGGGGGAAGTTGTCCTACAGGGGAGCAAAAACAGTTCCCTGCCCATAATGGCGGGGGCAATTCTCACGGGTGGTGAGTGCGTACTTGAAAACTGTCCCATATTGACTGATATATATTCGGCTTCAAGAATACTCAACAATTTGGGTTGCAGGTGCAGTTTTTCGGGGAATACCGCTGTTATAGACTCTTCGGGAGCAAACTGCTGTGAGATACCCGAAAAACTCATGCGTGAAATGCGTTCGTCCATAATGTTCATGGGGGCAATGCTCGGCAGAATGGGGGAGTGTACGGTCAGCATTCCGGGAGGTTGCGAACTCGGTTCACGTCCAATAGATATGCACCTGTCCGCAATGAAAAAAATGGGTGCGGATATAAGGGAGGAAAACGGCAGAATAATATGTAAAATGACTTCGGGAAAGCCGAGAGGTGCTAAAATTTCACTCCCGTTTCCGTCTGTGGGAGCGACTGAAAATATAATTCTCTGTGCCGTGCTTGCGGAGGGAGAGACTGTCATAAACAATTCCGCAAGAGAACCCGAAATAGAGGATCTGTGCAGATTTTTACAGAAATGCGGTGCAGAAATAAAGGGTGCAGGGGAGAGCAGGATAGTCATAAGGGGAAGAGAAAAACTCCACGGCTGCGAGTACAGAATTATGCCCGACAGGATAGCCTGTGCTACATATCTCTCAATGGCTGTTTCGGCAGGAGGGGAAATAATACTCAAAAACTGCTGTATACCCGAAACAGAGCCTTTTCTGTCGGTTCTGGAGCAGACGGGTTGTAGTCTTTACGCAAAAAATGACAATATATATCTTCGGAGCAGTCTCAGACCTAAAGCTGTCAGGGACAGAATACGCACAATGCCCCACCCCGGTTTCCCGACCGATGCACAGGCTGTTTTAATGGCTGTGCTTGCGTGTGCGGACGGAACGAGCGTATTTGAGGAGAATATATTTGACTGCCGTTACAGACACGCCGATGAGCTTGTCAAAATGGGTGCGGACATACAGGTCATGGGAAAGATTGCAGTTGTAAAAGGTGTGGAGAGACTTCACGGTGCGAATGTGGAGGCTACAGATTTAAGGGGCGGAGCGTCACTTGTCTGCGGTGCATTGTCGGCGGAGGGTACAACGGTCATAGAGGGGCTTAATCACATTGACAGGGGCTATGAAAAAATAGAGAGGGCTGTCGGACTTCTCGGAGGAAATATAAAGAGAGTTTGAGAGTTTGTTTGTTGGGGGGACGATTGGGGGCAGGGAGTTTCACCCTCTGAAAGTTCATTAGAACGATTAGGGAGCAGGGAGTTTCACCCTCCGAAAGTTCGTTAGAACGATTAGGGAGCAGGGGGTTTCACCCTCTGAAAGTTCATTAGAACGATGAGGGGGGCAGGGGCTTTGTCCCAAAAAATAATTTTATTAAAATTATATTTTTTTGGAGATTTAATATTTTTTAATTAGAACGATAGGAGGCAGGGGGCTTTGCCCCCAAACCCCCGTCGGGGGGAAGCATCCCCCCGAACCCCCCATAATTATTCTCACAGAGGAAACGATTAGGAGCAGGGGGGGTCACCCCAGACCCCCCATGATGGAAACTCCGTCAAGTTTCGCTAAACCTGAATAGTGGGGGAACTAAAATATTTAATCACGGGTTTCCAAAGGGGACAAAGTCCCCCAAAACACTAAAGCCGTAAGGTAGTATTATAAAAAATAAGGGAAGAGATAGCTGAGGGATTGGTTAGAATGAATGATGTGGAAAAGACGAAAATACAGAGACAGGACAGCTATAAACGTACAAAAAGACGAAAGAGGTCCAGAAACGTCTATGCACTTGTCGTTGTCCTGCTTGTGATAGCGGTCGGAGTGGCGGTGTGTTTCACTTTTCTCTTTAACGTTGACGAAATAGTAATATCGGGAGAGTCCGAGACATATACTTATATGGACGTGATAGAAAAATCGGGTATAAGAGTGGGGGACAACCTGTTCAGAATGGACACACAGGAAAACGAAAATATGATACTCGACCAGCTTGTTTATGTGGAGACGGCGGAGGTCACGAAAGATTTTCCGAAATCTGTCCACATACACGTCACACGCTGTATCCCTGCATTCAATTTTGAGTACGGAGACAGTACAATTATGGTGAGCCGTAAGGGAAAGATACTCTCAGTCGGGGAGACTTCCAACGAAAATTTGCCCGTGGTGTACGGCTTTGAGGTCAAAGACCCACAGGAGGGAGAGGTGATAGAGTCCGAAAACGAACACAAGACGGAGGCTTTTATGCAGATGACCGAAGCCCTCGACTATGTTGATGCCGATGATTTTTCGGAGATAAATATGAACAGTGAGTACGATATTGCAATAGCCTACAAGTGCGGAATAGTTTTCAGGCTCGGCGGCTGGACGGACGTGCAGTACAAGCTCAGACTTGCGGAAAGCGTCATGGACGACAGTTCCGTCAAGGGCAGAAAGGGCTATCTCACAATGATAGGAAGTAACCAGTGCAGTTTCAGGATAGACACCGATGCCACCGCTTTTCCGCAGGAGACAACGACGGTTTCGGCGGAAAACACTACGCAGACGACGACTACCACTACAGCCGTCACAACAGAGACAACGGCAGTCCCCGAAGAAAATGGTCTCTATGATAACTATGACTACAATAATTATGATGACTATAATTATGATTATAATAATAATAATAATTATAACAATTACGATAACTATAATTATGACTACAATTACGGCTATTACAACTGAACGTTGTACAAAGTGTATATCAATCCCGAGAAATAATTATACAACATGACGAAATTAAAAAATATTTTTCTGAGACTTGAAAAAAAGAGAATAATATGATAAAATGTAAAGTGTATCTGTAGCTTTTTATTCAGTCCACACAGGGCATTAAAATAAATTAGGAGGAGTTTTTATGTCAGATTTTAATTACGAAGAGGCAATTGAACCCGATGTCAATATAAAGGTAATAGGTGTCGGCGGAGGCGGTGGAAATGCCGTCAACTGCATGGTTGATTCGGGAGTAAGTAATATAGAATATATCGCAATCAATACTGACGCTAAGGCTCTCAACAAGTCAAAGGCGATGACGAGAATCCCGATTGGTGCAAAACTCACAAAGGGAAAGGGTGCAGGAAACAGACCCGATATAGGACAGCGTTCTGCCGAGGAGAACAGAGACGAAATTGAAACACACCTGCGAGGTGCGGACATGATTTTTATAACTGCCGGAATGGGCGGCGGTACGGGTACGGGTGCAGCACCTGTCGTCGCCAAAATCGCCAAGGAGATGGACATACTTACCGTTGCAGTAGTCACAAAACCTTTTCTGTTTGAGAGAGAGCAGAAAATGGCTCAGGCGGAAAAAGGTATTGCGGAACTAAAAAAATACGTCGATTCACTGATAGTCATTCCGAACGAGAGACTTTTAAGCGGAAGCGAAAAACAGCCTCTCACTATGAAACAGTCTTTTTCACTCTCCGACGAGGTTCTCAAAACGGGAGTAAAGAGTATATCCGACCTGATAATAGAAGAGGGCTATATAAATCTTGACTTTGCGGACGTTTCCACTATTATGCGTGGTGCGGGTTACGCACACATGGCTATAGGTCACGGTTCGGGCAAGGACAAGGCTAAAGAAGCCGCTATGTCCGTTATTTCCAGTCCGCTGCTTGAAACCTCTATTTCGGGTGCAAAGAGACTTCTCATAAATATAGCTATGTCCGAGGACATTCTCTCCTCCGACGTTGATGCCGCTACAAAGATGATTACCGACACGGCAGCAGAGGGCGTTGAATTTATATTCGGTACCGCTTTCAAGGAGGATATGCAGGACGAGATGACTATAACCGTCATTGCCGCAGGTTTCGACGACCCCAATGCTCCCGCAGAGGAGACCGTTCAGGAAGAGCCTGTTCAAACAGCAAGACCCGCACAGCCTAATCCCGTCAGTCAGTCGTCGGCTTCACCGTCCCCCTCTATGCCGAGACGCAACGACAGCGGTGTCATAAGAATAGACAACCCTCTCATAGATGACGACCCGTTCGGCATGAGCAGTCCGAAAAAACAGCAGACCGATTACGATATAGACGAAGTTCTCAGAATGCTCGGAAATTGATTTTGCTTTGTGTTGTTTTGAGCTTTTAGTTACCGTATATTTGAACAGCTCCCACGCATAAGGGGGAGCTGTTTTATTTCCGAAACAATATTTTAGTTATTTGTTATAATCAACTCCACCCCTAAAACACTCTTACACCGCCGTTTTTGCAGTAAAATGCACTAAAATTAACACTAAAATTCTACATTTCGGTGATTGAATTAAATCTTAAAATATGATATAATTTATTTAAGACGTTTGATTGTGATTTGATTGATATGTCTTTGAAAAATTTTTTAATTTAATTTAATTTTTTTAAGCCGCAGACGGTCTGCGGAGAATGGAGTGTAGTACTATGCAGGAACCAACCGTGTTAAGAACTGCCAGGATGGGCGGATTTGTAAAAGAGGACGTTCTGACATACCTTGATGAACTTAATTCAAAAATAGAAGGTCTTGAGGACGAACTTGAAAAGGCTCGTGGAGCAGAACCGTCCGACCCACAGGAGATTATAAAATACAGAAATCAGGTAGACAATCTTCAGGAAAAACTGAACGCATCAAATAATGCTCTCAGAGCTGCAAAGAAAGAACTCGAAGAGGCTAACAAGGAAATAAGCCGTCTCAAAGCGGGCGGAGCTGCAGCGTCGGGCGGAACAGCTCAGGCAGGAGGTCCGCAGGTAAACGCACAGACTCAGGCTGCACTCGATGCCGCAAAGAGGGAAGTTGAAAATCTCAGAAACCAGCTCAAAGCCGAACAGCAGAAAAATGCGTCGGGTGCGGGAAACGCTCCCTCAAATCAGCAGGCTATGGCTGCTCTCGAAGCCGCAAAGAAAGAGATAGACAGTCTCAGAAGTCAGCTAAAAACTGCCGAACAGAAAGTGTCGGGCAATTCGGCGGTACAGAATGAGCTTATAAACGTCAGAAATGAACTGTCAAAGACGACTGCCGAACTCCACGCAAAGACAAGCGAACTCAGTGCAAAGACCAAAGAGTCCGCCGACAAGGACGAAAAACTCGCACGCATTGACAGAGAGAAAAAAGAAGCTCTCGAAAAGAAAGACAGGGAAATTAAAGAACTGAGCGACAAAGTCAGCGAACTTCAGGATATGGCTAACAACCCCGCCCTCCAGATGAACGCTCTCTTTGTTGAGGCTACCAAAACCGTTAACAAACTCAAATCCGACGCAAAGGACGAGGCGGACGGTATCCTCAAAGAAGCTCAGGAGAAAGCCGACAAGACAATTTCCGATGCCGATGAGACTGCCAAAAAGACGGTCAGCGATGCAGAGGCCAAGGCTAAGGCAACTATCGAGGACGCTGAAAAGAAAGCTCAGAACACTATTGAAGATGCAGAGAGAAAAGCCGCTAATATACAGGATATGTCGTCAGGTCTCCGTGACGCTCTTGTCAGGGAAATCGAAAGCGTACACAATAAGTTCAGCGATATAGCGTCCGCTATGAACAAACTCACAAACGAGGCTGCTCTCCGCATGACAGAGGCTTCCGACCTTGTGAGTGAGGCGAGAAACGCTGTCGACACGGGCGAAAAGATAGACCTTGCGAAATTCGGCACGTTTGAAGCTCCCAGAAAAGAGGAGAAAAAGCCCGAGCCTGTCCGTGAGAGTACGCCGTCCTACCGCAGTTCCGCACCTGCGGGCAACAGTGCAAAGGCTGCAACAGTACCCGAATCACCGAAAGCCCCGTCAGAGCCTGTTTTGCCCGAAATGCCGAAAACTCCGCAAAGACCCGCACCTAAAAAGAGTGCAAATTTCAACTTTGATATGGCGGAACTTCTGAAAGCTGCCGAGGAGGAAGCCGCAAAACACCCCAACGGCTGATTTATTTTAAGAGACCGAGGACGTTGCTTTGTGGAGGACTCTGCCCCCACTCCCCCCGCCAAAGGGGGAAATCCGTGATTATATATTTTTAGTTTTCCCACTATTCAGGTATAAGCGAAACCGTTTTGAGTTTCCACCACGGGAGCGGATGTGCTTCCTCTGTGGGAATAATCATGGGGGTCAAGGGGGTTTCCAACCCCCTTGCGGGGGTTTGGGGGCGGAGCCCCCAATGGGGGTTCAGGGGGCAAAGCCCCCTGCCTCCTATCGCTCTAATATTATTTTGAGCGAAACATTAACAGGGGTTCGGGCAACACTCCTGCCCATAATCGTTCTAATATTATTTTGGGCGAAACATTAACAGGAGTTCGGGCAATACTCCTGCCCCAAATCGTCTAATAAAATATTAAATCTCTAAAAAGATATAATTTAATCGGGGCGTGTGTACCCGAAATTGCTTTTGAAAATTTTGTCAGATGACCGTGTAGCTCAAGTCAGAGCGTTGATTTTAACTGCAAATTCAAAGATACCGGTTCAAATCCGGTCGTGGTTCAAAATATTTAAGTGAGGTATTTGAAATGTACGAGGACAAGACATTGGTCTGCCGTGACTGCGGAAAAGAGTTCATCTTCTCAGCCGGCGAACAGGAATTTTTTGCGGAGAAGGGCTTTGTGAACGAGCCGTCAAGGTGTAAGCCGTGCCGTGATGCGAGAAAGTACTCTTCAAGGAGAGTTATGTACACAGGCGTGTGTGCATCGTGCGGAAAGGAAGCAAAAGTTCCCTTTGAGCCGAAAAACGGCAAACCGCTCTACTGTAGTGACTGCTTTGCAAAAATGAATCAGCAGTGATTGCGGAATAATTCTGAATCTGAAAGCCGGCGTGTTATTTTGCGGGGGAGTGCCGAGAGAGTGTTTTCCTGAAAAATACTGCCGGTCTTTGTGTTTATGGCGGGAGTTTTTATGACGGACAGAAGATTAAAAAAGTGTGCGGAATTTGTCAGCGGAGAGGGCATAGTCTGTGACGTGGGAACAGACCACGCATATCTTGTGACGGAGCTGATATGTTCGGGAAAGTGTGTCAGGGCGATAGCGTCCGACGTGAGGGAGAAACCCCTTGAGTCTGCGAAAAAAAATGTTGAAAGCTGTGGAATACAGGACAGGGTGGAACTCGTTTTGTCGGACGGTCTCGAAAACGTTAATATTGAGGGAGTTTCGGATATAGTCATAGCGGGAATGGGCGGTGAGACTATAGAAAAAATAATTCTGGACACTCTCAAATCGGGCAGAGATGTTAAAAATATTAAAAATATAAACTGGATTCTACAGCCCATGACGAAAACTGAACATCTCAGAAAAAAGATTTATGAATACGGTCTGGAGATTTTTTCCGAGAACGCCGTCGAGGAGAGCGGTAAAATTTACACGGTCATGCTTGCAAAGTATAGCGGGGAGTTTTGCAGACTTCTCACGGAAACGGAGTCTTTCGGGGGCTTTTTCGAAAATAATGACGTTCATGCAGAGATGTACAGGAAAAAAATTGCGGAAAAACTGAAAAAGAAGTCTGTCGGGCTTGAAAAATCGGGAGATATTTCGGGTGCGGTGCATTACGGTGCAATGGCAGAAAAGGAGGTCTACGGGGTGAAAAACGAAAAAATCAGTGAGATATATAAATATCTGGACTCCCTCTATCCGTTCAGTATTCAGGAGAGTTGGGACAATTCGGGTCTGCTTGTTGAGAAGTCGGACAATATTTGCAGTAAAATTTTGCTGACACTCGACATAACAAATGCGGTGATTTCGGAAGCCGTGAAAAAGGGTGCTGACCTGATAATATCGCACCACCCCGTAATTTTTCACCCTCTTAAAAAAATAATTTCGGGCAGTCCCGTCTTTGAACTCGTCCGCAACGACATTTCCGCAATGTGTATGCACACGAATGTGGACATAGCAAAGGGCGGTACAAACGGAGTTATACTCGATATGCTGAGAGAAAATTTTGAAATCTGCGGTGAACCCGAATTTTTTGAGGACTGCGGAAAGGGTGAGAATCTCGGCTGGATAGTGAACCTGAAAAGCCCTGTGTCAGCGGAAAATTTTGCGGTCACTCTCAAAAAGATTTTCGGCTGTGAGTATGTGAGAGTTTCAAGAGACGGCGGGAGTATTTCAAGAGTGGCATTCTGTTCGGGTTCGGGCGGTTCAATGCTCGGTCTTGCACTCGCAAAGGGCTGTGACGGCTATATAACGGGCGATGTCAAGCACGATGTCTGGATAGATGCGAACAACGTCGGCATTTCGCTCTTTGACTGCGGACACTTCCACACGGAGAATATTTTTCTCACGGAGCTTAGAAAAGTCCTTGAAGAGAAGTACCCGTATCTCGATATTGAGATAGCCGAAAATTCTGTGGACCCTGTTTTTTATATTTGAGTGTTATGTGATTGGGGAGACTGTTCCCCGCCCATGTTTTGAACGATTAGGGGCAGGAGGCTTCGCCCAAAAAATAATTTTATTAAAATTATATTTTTTTTGGAGATTTTTTTGACTTGTGGACTGTTGGTTACTGTGCAAATTTTAATTAGAACGATAAGGGGCAGGAGGTTTTGCCCCCTGAACCCCCATTGGGGGCTCTGCCCCCAACCCCCCGCTGGGGGGAAGAATCCCCCCAGACCCCCCATAATGAAAAACCCCTCACAGTTACACTGAAGGAGATGATTATTTATGGCACTTGACGGTGCTTTTCTGTATGCTCTCAGACAGGAACTAAGCTGTCTGACAGGAAGCCGTATAGAGAAGATATATCAGCCCTCAAAGGAGGAGATAGTCATATCCCTCAGAGGAACAGAGGGCAGCAAAAAGCTCTGTATATCGGCAAATCCCGACAATGCGAGGGTTCATATAACAGAGAGACCTGCCGACAATCCGCAGACACCCCCGATGTTCTGTATGCTCCTGAGAAAACGTCTCGGACACGGTCGTCTTTCGGGCATAAGACAGGACGGTCTGGAGAGAATAATATTTTTTGACTTTGAGACCGTGAACGAAATGGGCGACAGCGTTATTCTGACGCTTATTTGTGAGATAATGGGAAGATTTTCAAATATAACTCTTGCCGACGGGAACAATATTATTATCGACAGTATAAAAAGAGGAAGTATGTCGTGGAGCAGAAATATTGTGTCGGGTGCGGAGTACATTCCTCCGCCGAGAGATGACAGACTGAATTTTCTGGTTGCGGGACGTGATGAGATTTCGGAAAAACTTAAAAAATTTGAGGGTGCAGAGCTTTCAAAGGCACTTGTAAAGACTTTTGAGGGAATTTCCCCGTTGCTTGCGAGGGAGTGGGAATTTCGTGCAGGCGGTTTGGGAGTGCGTGCGGACAGTATCCCCGAGAAAGTTTTTGACGGTCTTATCGGGGCGATTGACGAGAGCAGAAATATTCTGATAAACGGCAACTGTTGTTTCACAGCTGTCAGCAATTTGCAGGGACAGTTAAAAGATTTTTCATTTACAGATATTCTCCAATATGGTGAACTCATGAATATCACGCATTTTGATTCTGCATCGGAACTTCTTGATTTTTTCTATGAAGAGCGTGACAGGTCAGCGAGGGTAAAACAGCGTGCAAATGACCTGTTCAAAATGCTTGTGAATATGACGGAGAGAGTTTCGAGGAGGATAAATATTCAGAGGGGAGAGCTTGCGGATTGTTCCGAAAAGGAGCAGTACAGGCTTTTCGGAGACCTGATTTCTGCAAATATATACAGGCTCAAAAAGGGCGATAAAGTTCTGAAAGCCGAAAATTTTTACGAGGAAAATTCCCCCGAAATAACGATAAAACTTGACACTTCAAAGACACCCTCCCAGAATGCACAGCACTATTATTCAAAGTACAAAAAATGCGTGACGGCTGAAAAGGTACTCCGAGAGCAGATAGACAGAGGACAGGAGGAGTTACAGTATCTTGACAGCGTTTTTGACTCCCTGACGAGAGCGGTCTCCGAAAACGATATAATACAGCTAAGGCTTGAGTTGTGCCAGCAGGGGTATCTCAGAAACACGGGCGTAAAGACGAGACCTCCCAAGCCCCTACCTCCTATGGAGTACAGGTCGAGTGACGGCTTTTTGATTCTTGTGGGCAGAAACAACGTCCAGAACGACCGTTTGTCTCTCAAAATTGCCGAAAAACACGATATATGGCTGCACACCCAGACCATAACGGGGTCGCACGTCATAATTGTGACGGAGGGAAAAGTCCCCCCTGACCGCACTATAGAGCAGGCGGCTGTCATAGCGGCGGTGAACAGCAAGGGGCGTGATTCGGACATGGTTGCAGTGGATTACTGCAATGCAGGGTATGTCAGGAAGCCGTCGGGAGCAAAGCCGGGGAAGGTGATTTTCACGAATTACAAAACTGCATTTGTGCGTCCCGACAGAGAACTTGCGGAGAATTTGAAATTATAAGATTTATATTGGGGATTACAATCCTCGGAATTCAAAATTGAAACAGTAGAAAATTGTCATGGGGGGTTCGGGGGCGGGGTATGGGGTGTCCCCATTTTCAAATCCCCCCCGACGGGGGGTTGGGGGTAAACTTTCCCGTTAAGGGGTCAGGAGCAAAGCCTCCTGCCCCTTATCGTTCACTAATATGTGAGTCAAAGGACAACTGTCTCTGATTGTTCAAAAAAAAGGGCAAAGTCCACAATAAAATTCGTAGAAAATTTCAAAAAATGTCCAAATAGGACTTGACAAATCGGGATTTATGTGTTATAATAACCCCGTCAGAATAAAGGACGTGGGAAAATGAATATACTAAGCACGGGTTTTGAGTGCGTTTTTGAAAACGGGTTTGCGTTCCCCCTCGGTGATAAAACCAATGATTTTTATATCGTTTTTTCCGAAATGCCTTTTTCTGCAAACATAGGCGGAAAAAATTTTGTTTGTCCGGGCGGAACTGCCACGGTTTCAGCCGTAAATGTACCGCTTTCTTTTGTCTCGGACGGCGAATTTTTTGTCTGTGACTGGATTTTGTGCGATTTGTCCGAAGAGACCGAATTTATCGATGCTGTCGGGCTTATGACCGATTATCCGTCACTCTGCTTTGATTCAAAACTGATACACAGTCTTCTCAGAAACATATTTTCAAGTTACTACTCTCTCGGTGCGGACAGGACTAAAAAACTTGAAACGATGATGAGAATGCTGCTGTCGGAGATGAGTTGCGGAAATTTACGCAGTCAGAGTACACAGCAGTCCTCTGAACCCCACTACTCCGCACTTGTAAGTCTCAGGGAAAAAATTTACCGAACTCCACAGCTGAAATGGAATGTCGATATGATGGCATCGGAAGTGAGTATGTCGAGGTCCTATTTTCAGCACATTTATACGGAGACATTCGGTGTCTCGTGTATGTCGGACGTTATAAGCGGAAAGATTGAAAAGGCAAAAGAAATTCTCAGTGAGACGGATTGCACGGTTTCGCAGGTTGCGTCGATGTGCGGTTACGACAATGAGGAGCATTTTATGAGACAGTTCAAGAGAATAGTCGGTATGACCCCGACAAGCTACAGGCATATCAGGTGAAAGTGTTGTCTTATATTCGGTGTTTCGTGTATGTCGGACGTTATAAGCAGAAAGATTGAAAAGGCAAAAGAAATTCTCAGCGAGACGGATTGCACGGTCTCACGGGTTGCATCAATGTGCGGTTACGACAATGAGGAACATTTTATGAGACAGTTCAAGAGGATAGTCGGTATGACCCCGACAAGCTACAGGCATATCGGGTGAGGGTGCTGTCTTAATATTGTTCGGAGGTGACTTTCGTGGAAAGAGACCGTTTTCTCCACAAAAACCACAGAAGCAGAATGAGAAAACGCTTTTTTGCGAACGGTGTGAAGGGCATGAGTGAGCATGAGATTATGGAGATGCTCCTGTTTTTCTGTACCAACGGTGTTGACACAAATGAGACTGCACACAGGCTTATAGAGCAGTTCGGGAGTATATCGGAGGTTCTCGATGCGGACTACGAACGGCTTCTGGAAGTAAAAGGTGTCGGTGAAAAGAGTGCGTCTTTTATAAAGTTTTTCAAGGAAATACAGAGCGATTACGACTTTGCGAGAGAAAACAGGCAAAAGGCTCAGGAAGTCGATGTCGGGGAGTTTTTCTTTGATTACTTCAAGGACAACAGTTCGGACGTGTTTGCGATAGCGGACGCAGATGCGGAAGAACTCGGCATGAGAGTTATGGTCTATCCGCTTGACTCTGTCGGCGATTTTGACGAGTGGAAAAACAATGTCGCAAGGAGTATCGTTAGCAGCGAGATGAGAAATGTGATTCCGGTGATACACCGCTGTGGTAAAACTATACTGCCGTCAAAGACCGATTTGGGTCTTATTTCATTTTTTCTCAAGAAGTTAAAATTTATGGAAATAAATATTTGTAGTGTAATCGTCACGAATACTGTCGAATACAAGGATTTGACGAAATACGGTACGTTTTCTTTCGGCGGGACGGTTTTGACTTTGTAAAATGACGGTTGTTTCGGTGATACCGTACCGTTATCAAAATTGATAGGTGTTCTTAATGTAATCGTCACGAGTACTGCCGAACACAAAGATTTGACAAAATACGGTACGTTTTCTTTCGGCGGGACGGTTTTGACTTTGTAAAATGACGGTTGTTTTGGTGATACCGTACCGTTATCAAAATTGATAGGTGTTCTTAATGTAATCGTCACGAGTACTGCCGAACACAAAGATTTGACAAAATACGGTGCGTTTTCTTTCGGCGGGACGGTTTTGACTTTGTAAAATGACGGTTGTTTCGGTGATACCGTACCGTTATCAAAAATTTATAGGTGTTCTTAATGTAATCGTCACGAGTACTGTCGAATACAAAGATTTGACAAAATACGGTACATTTTCTTTCGGCGGGACGGTTTTGACTTTGTAAAATGACGGTTGTTTCGGTGATACCGTACCGTTATCAAAAATTGATAGGTGTTCTTAATGTAATCGTCACGAGTACTGCCGAACACAAAGATTTGACGAAATACGGTACGTTTTCTTTCGGCGGGACGGTTTTGACTTTGTAAAATGACGGTTGTTTCGGTGATACCGTACCGTTATCAAAATTGATAGGTGTTCTTAATGTAATCGTCACGAGTACTGTCGAATACAAAGATTTGACAAAATACGGTACGTTTTCTTTCGGCGGGACGGTTTTGACTTTGTAAAATACATATTTATATTGATATTTAGTCGGATTGCTTTGACAAAATGTTTGGAGGACTGCAATATGAAATCACCGACGGGTTATTCCGATTTGAGCGATTTTGAAAAGGCAACAATGATTCTCAAATATTCGGAGCGAGGCGATAATGTCCGCAGAGTGGCGGAGAGTATAATTGAGCTTTACGGAAGTCTGTATATGTCGGTGAAAGCAGACCCTCTTATGCTGATGAGGGCTTGCAAGTCGAGTGAACAGAGTGCTGTTCTGCTGAAGATGATTTCTGTTGTGGACAATTTTTGTCTTATGCAGAGACTGAAAATAGACAGACTTAATTCTCTCTCTAAGGCGAGACGTTATTTTGAGTGCCTTATGGGAGATTTTTTGTTTGAATATTTCGTGATGACGGGAGTCAACAAAAATTTCAAAGTCGTAAACAGTGAGATAATTTCAAAAGGTTCGGGGTCGAGCGTGGTTCTCAGCGGATTTGATGCGGTCAGATTTGCGGTCAGGACGGGTTCAAAGTACGTTTTTATTTCGCACAACCACCCGACAAGTGGTGCAGATATGTCGAGAGATGATATAATGTCGACCAAACTGGTGTGTGAAGTAATGAACTTTATCGGAGTGCCTGTGATAGACCACATAGTTATCGGCAGGGACGGTTCTGTTTCGGGCAGGGAAATTTTAGGCAGAGAGGGTGAAATATTTTTTACTCCGCACGGGTACGATGTTGACGGATAATTTTTTTAGGACGTAAAATAGGAAAAACCCCCGAGCTTTTTCGGCACGGGGGTTTTTCTTTTGTGTGAAGTCACGAATTTTATCGGAGTACCCGTGACAGACCATATAGTTATTGGCAGGGACGGTTCTGTTTCGGGCAGGGAAATTTTAGGCAAAGAGGGCGAAATATTTTTTACTCCACAAGGCTACAGTGCTGACGGATAATTTTTCTATAAGATACAAAATCGGAAAAACCCTGAGCTTTAGGACAGTAGGTATGTAGAAGTTTCAAGTAAATACGATAGACCGATACAGCAAGCTATATGAGCAAGCACTTCTCATTTGGGGAGTGCTTGTTTTTTTTCTTTCAAAAAGTTGTTGATTTTTTCATTAGGATGGTATATAATATTGGTATAGCGAAGAAATTTTCATATAAATCGGAATTTTTAGGAATAATAACATATGAAAGACAAAGGAGAGTGAATTAAAATGACAATACTTGAATTAGAAAAGAGTCTACAAAAGATTAAAGTTCCAAATAATTGCTATTCAATAATGAAAGGTGGACTTCCTAATGAAATGTTCTGCCTAACTAAGGAAGGAGGCAGTTGGATCGTATATTATAGTGAAAGAGGAAACAGAACCGGATTAACTGCTTTTGAATCCGAGTCAGAAGCGTGTATTTACTTTTATAACAAATTAAAGGTGTATGGAAGAAAATAGCAAAATATTGACTAAATAGTGGCTATCTCTCCACGGCTTATTTCGGCACGGGTTTTTCCTTTTGTGTGAAGTCGTGAACTTTGTCGGAGTACCCGTTATAGAACACATAGTTATCGGGGTAGACGGTTTTGTTTCGGGCAGGGAAATTTTAGGCAAAGAGGGCGAAATATTTTTTACTCCGCACGGGTACAGTGCTGACGGATAATTTTTTAGGACGTAAAATCGGAAAACCCCCGAGCTTTTTCGGCACGGGGGTTTTTCTTTTTTATTAAACTCAAATCAATTCAAATCAACCTGTATAGGCGGAGTCCACCGAGGGAAACAGACGATACGAGGGTGTACCGTTTCCCGCTTCCGCATCTCCCGTCCAGACTTCGGGTTCAAGAGTGTCGGCGTTATAGCCGACAATCCAGCGTGTTACTTTCTTTTCACAGCCGTGGTACTTTATAGGACAGACGAACTTTCCGTTGCCCGAACTTATCAGCTCCGACTTGTTTATAGCATTTGTGAAGTCCTCAGCTTCGTCACAAGAACCGAAAAATTCTTTGGACGATTTCAGACTGCCGCTGCTTGCACCGTCTATCATGCACACGGAAACAAGCTCATAATATTGGTTTCCGTCAGCCCTGTTCACGGCGACATCCGTACCCGAGGTACAGTTGTAAAAGGATTCATAAGCATCATCATCTCCTGCGAGAATGGTGTCAACAGCCTGTATTATTGTCCTTGCCGTTGATATGTCGGACTTTTTCTTTGCCTTGCCTATATAGCCTATCATTGACGGCACGAGAATTGCGGCGAGTACGCCTATTATTGCGATTACAACAATCAGCTCTATTAGAGTGAATCCGTGATATTTTCTTGATTTCATGACAATCCCCCTGACAGTGAAGTTAATATCTGTAGTGATTTGTTTCGAGTATTGACACGCACGGCAGGAATATTTTCAAAGCCGTGGCAGGTTTCTCTATTAAATATTGTAACTCCACAGCCGAAAAAAGTCAAGAGTTTGTGAACAAATTATTAAGACAAAATTCACTGTTGCTGACTGTTTTTTTTGTGAATATTAGCCAGAAAATCAGGGAGTTCTATATTTGTTTCGGCAAAATTTGTCTCCTTGTTGTCGTTTGTGATAAACTGAACGGCACTTGCACAGCAGGTTATGGTGCTGACAACGTACTCACCGCCAAATTCGCCGTCCCTTGTCCACGGAACGGGTTCACCGTCAAGGGAGGTAAAAGTGATGCTCTTTGTGCGGAAAAAGCGGATATATTCCTTGTTTATCTCCTCCGTTATGTTCAGGAGCGAGCGGACTATCTGCTGTAACTGCATTATATTTGCGGGCTTTTTTATCAGGGTGACTTCAAATACACCGTCATCGAGTAAAAAATCATTTATGGACAGCAGTCCCGCAACTGATGAGGAGTTTGTCACCATTCCGAATATGAAATCATCTTCAAGGACGTTTCCGTCATACTCAACACGCAGTCTCTTTGAACGCAGACTTGTTATCTGCATAAGACCGCTTATTATATATGCCGAGTGACCGAGTATATTCTTGACCTGCTGTGAGGCTTCATAGGTGACGTTCGTAAAAGCACCAAATGCCGAAATATAGGTGAAATAGGAGTCGTTCAGCTTGCCGACATCACAGCTTGTGGGCTTTCCGTCGGTTATCCACCGCACTGCCAAGACTATATCGGAGGGTATGCCGAGACTTCTTGCAAAGTCGTTTGTAGAGCCTGCCGGGATAAATCCGAGAGGTATCCTCTTTTCGTTCTCCATTACTCCCTGAAGGCACTGACTGAGCGTGCCGTCTCCCCCTGCACAGACAAGCACGTCAAAACCGCTTTTGCAGGCGTAGTCCGCTTTGACAGATGCGTCGAAACTGTCCTGAGTTATGTGGACTGTCACTTCATAGTCTGCTTTTGTAAAACCGCTTATTATGTCGGACAGCTTGTCGTTTATGACAGCTTTTCCCGCAACGGGATTTGCTATAAGATATAATTTTTTCATGTTTACACTCCTTATGTCGTTAGAGAATACGGCTTGCGAGAGCCGTTTGATATAAATATAATTATAATTATAAATATAACTATAATTATATTATACATTGATTGCCGTGATTTTTCAATATCAGACGGATATAATTAAAAAATAAAAATTTATAAAAACCCTTGACAAATTCAAAAAGACGTGATATAATAATAAAGTCGCAGATGAGACTGGGATGTAGCCAAGCGGTAAGGCAACGGACTCTGACTCCGTCATTGCAAAGGTTCGAATCCTTTCATCCCAACCAGGCGAGTACCCCGATTTTTCACAAAGTCGGGGTATTTTTTATTATTTTACAAAATTTGTAAAAAAAAAAAAAAGGAATAAAAAAACCACCCGATATTTTTGTACATAATGCTTAAAATGCAACCTGTTTATTGTGAAAAGTGACAGAATTTCGACTTTCAGAGCAAATTTTTCGTCTTTTCTCTTGACTGATTTGCCGTAATCCGCTATAATAACTATAGTGTTAAATATCATAGTTTGAATTTAGCACTCGTTTTGTTGTCTCCTTTCTTTTGTTCTACACATATTTTTATTTGATTTTTTTGAAGACACCCCGATTCTGTCAGAGAGTCGGGGAATTTTTTGTGCCTCGGCGGAATTTTTTCCGATTTTTCACATAAGCTATTGAAATTATTCACATAATGTAGTATAATATAAGTAGTCGGGATTGGACTTTTGAGGACTTTTTTAGTTTGGGACGATTAGGGGCAGTTGTCTCCTAACCCCCGTCGGGAGTTGCACCCCGCCCCCGCTATGAGTATGAGGGACAGGGAGTTTCGCCCCTGAACGTTCATTAGAACGATAAGGGGCAGGGGGCTTTGCCCCCTGAACCCCCATTGGGGGCTTTGCCCCCAACCCCCCGTCGGGGGGAGATTTGAAAATGGGGACACCCCATACCCCGCCCCCGACCCCCCATGATTATTCCCACGGAAGAAACACCCCCGCCCCCATGATGGGCTTAGTCAAGTTTCGCTAATACCTGAATAGTGGGAAAAACTAAAAGTATATAATCACGGGTTTCCAAAGGGGGTTTCCCCCTTTGGCAGGGGGTCTGGGGGACAGCGTTCCCCAGTGGGGGGTGTGGGGGCAACGCCCCCCACAAAGCAGCGTCCCCCGATAAAAGTCTCAAATATAATCACAAAGCAGGACGGTGATGTCAGTTGGATAAAAATATACTACAGGGCAAAAAACACATCCATTTCATAGGAATAGGCGGTTCGGGAATGTACCCCCTCGCACAGATTCTCCACTCAAAAGGCTATTTTATAACGGGTTCGGACAACAATCAGACAGAGACTGTTGACGCAGTCCGTAAAATGGGAATAGAGGTCTTTATAGGTCAGAGGGCTGAAAACATAGAGGGTGCAGACCTGATAGTCCACACCTCCGCTATAATGGACGACAACCCCGAACTTTTGAGTGCAAGAAAAAGCGGAGTGCCGATTTTAGAGAGGGCACAGCTTCTTGGTATAATAACAAGTTGGTACGGCAATGCTGTATGTGTGTCGGGAACTCACGGAAAGACTACCGCAACTTCTATGATGACACAGATCTTCTGTACGGCGGGAGTGGATATTTCGGCTTATATAGGCGGGAAACTCGACTGCATAGGCGGCAGCGGACGTGCGGGAGAGAGTGAAATAATGGTGTGCGAGTCGTGTGAGTTTCAGGACCACTATCTCAGACTTTTCCCCGATACGGCGGTAATTCTGAACATTGATGCAGACCACCTCGACTATTTCGGTACTCTCGACAATATAAAGAAGTCTTTCAGGAAATTTGCGGAAAATGCGTCAAAAATGCTGATAATAAACGGTTCTGACAGCAACACTCTTGAAGCTCTTGAGGGCATAGACAAAAAAATTATAACGTTCGGAAAGGACAGCTCCTGTGACTACTACCCCGAAAATATCCGTCACGAAAACGGTCTGTTGACCGTCTTTGACGTGATGTACAGGGGAGAAAATCTCGGTGAGATAACGCTCCACATAGCAGGCATACACAACATTCTCAATGCACTCGCTTCTATTGCAGTCGCAAGGGATTGTGGTGTTGATTTTGACTGCATACGCAGGGGACTGAATGATTTCAGGGGTGCAAAGAGGAGATTTGAAAAATTCGGGTGTGAGAGGGGCATAACGGTAGTGGACGACTACGCCCACCACCCCGCCGAAATCAGGGCAGTCCTCACGTCGGCTATGGAAATGAACTTCAGAAAAGTCTGGGCGGTTTTTCAGCCGTTCACGTTCAGCAGGACTAAGATACTCCTTGATGACTTTGCGGAAGTCCTGAAAATCCCCGACTTTGCAGTACTCACAGACATAATGGGAGGACGTGAAAAAAACACCTACGGAATATTTACGAGACATCTTGCGGAAAAAATCCCCGGTTGTATATTTTTCCCGCAGGACGAAAACAGGGAGTGGGACGACGAGAGAAAGTATTTTAATTTCTCACAAGTTTGCGACTATGTGTGCGAAAACGCTCGTGAGGGCGATTTGGTCATAACCCTCGGTTGCGGAGACGCATACAAGATTGCGAGAATGATACTTGAAAAGTTGTCCCGTGATAACAAAGGAGAATGAAGTATGTTAAAAGACAAGGAACTTGCAGTTTTCAACTATGTCAGGAACAGGATAAACGGCGGTTTTTCACCATCTGTGAGGGAGATAATGACTGCAATGGGATTCAAGTCGACCTCCACGGCACAGAGATATATAGAAATTCTGGTATCAGCCGGCTATCTTGAAAAGACGGGAAATCTCAACAGAACTCTGAGACTTCCGTCATCTATGACAGTATCTGTACCCGTGATAGGAACTGTCACGGCGGGTCAGCCTGTGACAGCTTATCAGGATATAAAGGGCTATACGGGTTTTGAGACGAGGAAAATATCTCCGCAAGACCTCTTTGCACTCACTATAAAGGGTGACAGCATGATAAATGCGGGAATACTTGACGGGGATATAGTAGTAGTCGAGAGTACCCCCTATGCGGAAAACGGCGACATAGTAGTCGCACTCATAGACGGCGAATCGGCGACGGTCAAGAGATTTTTCAAAGAAGCGGGTCACTTCCGTCTGCAACCCGAAAACGACACCATGGAACCCATTATTCTGGACAGCGTTGAAATTCTGGGAAAAGTTGTCGGTGTAAAGAGATATTACGAGATGAATATTTATTCGTGATTTGTGCTTTCGGGGAATTTAATTGTTTCATGGAAAGGAATGGTGTGTATGAACGGCAGTACCGATGAAATTGAGACTTCAAAAGTCGTCAGGGTGAGTATATTCGGCAGGGAGTACAAAGTCAAGACTTCTGAGTCTTCGGGGTACGTCTATTCGCTTGCGAGAACTCTTGAGACGAAAATAACGGAGCTGTCAGAGAGCGGAGTTTCCCCCTATGCTGCCACTGTCATGACTGCCCTCTCACTTCTTGACGACCTCAACAAGGCGAATACTGCTCTTGATGTGGTGAGAAGTCAGGCAAAGGAGTACGTCAGTGAGGCGGGCAAGGCGAGACTTGAGAGAGATACTGCCATAATGGAAGCTGAGACCGCAAAAATGCGTGCACAGCAACTTGAAAGCAGTCTGAAACTTAAACAGCTCGGCGACAGTATAGCGTGACAGGTATGACAGAGAGTTTATCGGGCGGTGTCGTTGAAATACTCGCTCCGGCAGGCAATATGGACACTCTTATTGCCGTGCTTAAGGCGGGGGCGGACGCTGTTTACATCGGCGGAAAAAATTTTTCGGCACGCAGTAGTGCCGTGAATTTCACGGAGGAGGAAATTCGGAAGTCGGCGGATATTTGCCACAGGTACGGGAGCAGGCTCTACCTTGCGGTCAATACGATTATTTCCGACAGAGAGGTTCCCGAATTTTGCGAGTATGTAAAAAATGTGGCGAGAGCCGGAGCAGATGCTTTTATAGTACAGGACTGGGGAGCAGTCCATATTATAAGGCAGGCTGTTCCGGACGCTGTTGTTCACGCCTCTACACAGATGTCCGTCCACACGGTGACAGGGTGCGGATTTCTGGGAGATATGGGCTTTGCGAGAGTTATCCCCGCAAGGGAACTTGACAGGGGAGTTATCGAAAAAATTTGCGGTCTTGACATTGAGAGCGAATTTTTTGTACACGGTGCGTTGTGCAGGTCTGTGTCGGGACAGTGCTATATATCGGCGTTTATGGGTTCACGCTCCGCAAACAGGGGTTGTTGCGGACAGGCTTGCAGACTTGATTTCAGGTGCGGCGGCAGGAGCAGTAATGTCCTCTCACTGAAAGATTTGTCACTCATTCCGAACGCACGGGAACTTGCGGAAATGGGTGCGGACTCTCTCAAAATAGAGGGCAGACTAAAGCGTGAGGAGTACGCTGTTTCGGCAGTCCACGAGCTTAAAAAATCTCTGACGGGTCGAAAGCCCGATATGAAAATTCTTGAAAATATTTTTTCAAGAGACGGTTTCACGGACGGCTATTTCACGGGAAATATGAAAAATATGCACGGTTTCCGCACAAGGGAAAACGCCGTCTCCGCACAGCAGGTTCTGCCCGTTATTCACGAATTTTACAGGACGGAAAGACAGGTCCACGGAGTAAAATTTGACGTGAAAATAAAAAGGGGTGAAGAGATTTTCGTGACGGCTGAGAGCGAGGGTGTGAGAGTTCAAAGCAGGGGAGGAGTTCCCGAAACCGCACAAAAGAGCGTTGCCGACAGTGGGAGTGTCGAAAAACAGCTGTCAAAACTGGGCGGGACGGTCTTTTTTGCGGAGGGTTTCGATTTTGACATTGATGACGGACTGTTTGTGAGTTCGGGGGAACTCAACAGGATAAGGCGTGAACTTGCGGAAAAACTGGAGAGGGAAATTGTCCGAAAAAATACTCCCGCCTACACGGTGACGGACTTTGTACCCGACAGGGAAAATTTGCCCGAAAAAAAGGGAAGTCCGAAGAAAAAAACTCTGAGGACTTTTTGCCGTAACAATGAACAGGCTGAAATTTCACTTGATTTTTCGGACTATATAATAGCGGGGAACGGTGTGGACAGGGATTCCGATTTTATTATTAAAAATATTGACAGAGTTATAATCTCGCCCGAAAGGTTCATATCCGATGAGGACGTTCTTATTTCGGAACTCTACAGGCTCAGGGAAAGGGGTTTCTCCCGTCTGTTTTGCCACACTCTCGATACTGTCGCAATAGGAAAAAAACTCGGTTTCACCCTCCATGGAAGTTTCACGCTGAACGCCTTTAATTCCTACAGTCTGGACTATCTCAAAAATCTCGGTCTCTCGGACTGCGTTTTTTCGGTGGAGGCTAAACTCGGTCAGTACACCGAAATTCGCACAGATATGGAAGTGGGGGCTGTCGTTGCGGGGAGATTGCCCGTAATGCTCACGAAAATATGTCCCGTGAAAAATCAGGGAGTGTGCAGGGGCAGAGACTGCGAAATTACCGACCCCACGGGCAGGAAGTTCCCCCTTATATGCGACAGTGGTGCAGTTGAAATTTTTAACTGCGACTATCTCTATATGCTCGACAGGCTCGATATAATAAAAAATATTGATTTCGGACTTGTAATTCTCACGGACGAGACCCCCGAACAGGTTGAGAAGATTTTTCACGGCGAAAAGCCCGACGGCGTGAGGACTACAAGAGGACTATATTACAGAGGATTGCAGGAGATGTTATGAAGATAAAATTCAAAAAGCTGAGGGAAAATGCGGTCATTCCGACAAAAGCAACGGCGGGAAGTGCAGGGCTTGATATATACGCCTGTGTTGACGGGGAAATTCTGATAGATCCCGGAGAGATAGTCAAAATTCCGACAGGCATAGCTTCACAGCCCGATACAAATGATATTGCAATGTTCGTCTACCCACGTTCGGGACTGTCCTCCAATCACGGGGTGACGCTTGTGAACTGTGTCGGGGTCATAGATGCCGACTACAGGGGAGAGTGGCAGATACCTCTTATAAATCACGGCAGAGAGCCTTTTAAGGTTACAAACGGAATGAGAATAGCCCAGCTTATTCCCATGCAGGTAATTCCCACGGAGACGGAGGAGACGGACAGTCTTGACGATACGGACAGGGGTACGGGCGGATTTGGTTCGTCGGGAAATTGAAATTACAGGAGACAGGACAATGAAATTCAAAAGAACTATCTACATAGTGATACTTGTGATAGCTGCCATAACGCTCGGCAGACTTATCGGCAGTCATGCAGACGGTGAACTCGCCTGGCTTGCCTACAATCTTGCATTTTCGTTCACCCCCGGAGAGCTTCTCGATATTGACATTTTACAGCTGACTTTCGGCATATCCGTAAATATAAATGTCGCACAGATAATACTCCTCCTGCTTGCACTGTTTGTCGATTACAAGACTTCTTCAAAACTTTTCCCGTCCTGACAGTTTAATATTTTTAAGAAAATTATGCCTTCAGAGACTTTTCGGAGGGTGTTTTTTCAGACTTCTCAACAATTTATGTCACAATAAGTCGAACACTTACCCGATTTTATACAAAAATTTCATCGGGGAGAATTTTCCACAAAAAAATATTGTCTATATCCCCCGTTGGTGTTATAATATAATATAGATACAGAGATAAACAGAAAGAAAAATAAGGAGCATCATAATGTTTACGAAAGATATAGGCATAGACCTCGGTACGGCAAATACTCTCGTCTATATGAGAGGAAAGGGAATAATAATAAGAGAGCCGTCTGTTGTGGCAGTCAACACCAGAACGGACAAGACGAGATATGTCGGTATGGAGGCAAAGGAAGTAATAGGAAGAACTCCCGGTTCGATAGTGGCTGTCAGACCGCTCAAAGACGGCGTTATTGCCGATTTTGACATAGCTGTCACAATGCTTCAGGAGTTTATAAAGAAGTCTCTGAGGGGTACTCTTTTCACAAAGGCAAATGTAATAATCTGCATTCCCTCGGGAGTTACGGCAGTGGAAAGAAGAGCCGTGAGGGAGTCCTGTAAAAAGGCGGGTGCAAACAATGTACTTGTTGTGGAGGAACCTATGGCGGCGGCGATAGGTGCGGGACTGCCCACAAATTCCGCTGAGGGAAGTATGATAATCGATATTGGAGGCGGTACAAGTGAGGTAGCCGTCATAGCACTCGGAGGAATAGTAGCTTCAAAGTCAATAAGATGTGCAGGAGACGAGTTTGACGCTGCAATAATAAATTATATCAAGAAAAAGTACAATCTTCTGATAGGCGAGAGGACTGCCGAAAATATAAAGTTAAAAATAGGTTCTGCATTTCCCGTGACGAGTGAGCAGTCAATGGAGATAAAGGGCAGAAATTTAATAAACGGACTTCCCGAAAATGTGACAGTAGATTCGGCTGAGATCCGTGACGCTCTTGTCGAACCGCTTGCAAAGGTCATAGACGCTGTAAAGACTACTCTTGAAGAGACTCCCCCCGAACTCTCCGCTGATATAATAGACCACGGTATAACTCTTGCGGGAGGTGGGGCACTTCTCAGAGGTCTTGACAGGCTTATAAACCGTGAGACGGGTATGAAAGTCTATATAGCGGAGTACCCTCTTGACTGCGTTGCGGAGGGTACGGGCAGGATTCTCGAAAATATAAGCGACTATCAGGATACGCTTATGGACAATGTTAAGTATTATTGATTATGATTATTTATAAATTTGGGAGAGATTAAATGCGTGATTTTATAAAGAGTGCAAAATTCAAGATACTCCTTGCGTTCATAGCGTTTCTGACTGGAATAATGATTTATTCCATAACAAGAGGCGGTTACTCTGTCGGTGGGGAGTCTTTTATAAATACGATAACAAAACCGCTGAGATATGTGTCAAATTCTCTTGCCGTCAAGGTGGAGAACACTGCCGACAAGATATACAATGCGGAGGAGTATTACAACGAGAATAAATATCTCAAAGAGCAGATAAACGACCTGAAAAAACAGCTTGCGGACTATGACAATCTCAAAGCGGAAGTCGAACAGCTGAGGAAATTTGCGGTCATAAAGGAGGAACACCCCGACGACGAATTTTCAGTCCCTGCGGAAGTACTGGGCTACACGGTGAACGACCCTTTCAGGTCTTTCACTATAGACAGGGGAAGTGATGACGGCATAGAGCCATATTGTCCCGTTATAACAGCGGACGGTCTTGTCGGCATAACCATAGAAGTTTCAGCGGAAGTCTCAGTTGTGAGGACCATTTTGTCCCCCGACTTGTCCGTCTCGGCGGTGGGTGCGGACTCAAATGCGGAGTACGGTGTCATAGAGGGCACAGTCCTCACGGCGGAGGACGGCAACACGAAAATGACTCACCTGAGCGTTGACAACAAACTTGAAGAGGGAGACCTGATACTTACGGCAGGCAACAGCGGTCTTTTCCCAAAGGGCTACTCAATAGGCACTGTCAAGAGCAAGGGCTTTGAAAAAAACGGGCTCTCGGCTTGTGCGGAGATAGAGCCTTGTTGTGATATAGCGAGACTTAGTGACGTTGTGGTCATAACGAATTTCAGGGGCAAACAGGGTCAGGAAGAGGAGACGACAGAGACTGTTGAGGGGACTTCTGAGGAGTGAGGAGTACAAAAATATGAGAATAAGACCGTCCAGAGAGAAGAAAATATTTTATATAAAGACTGTCTCACGGTGGATAGTTTATTATATTATAATATTCTTTTTCTTTGCGTTTATGACATCGGGAACTTATCTGAAACCTATGATACTTATTCCCACAGCGATATGTATAGCCATGAAAAACGACATGATGGGTTCGGCGTTCACAGGTGCATTCTGCGGACTTCTCACGGACATAGCGTGCGGAAAACTTTTCGGCTATAACGCTGTGCTTCTGACAGTATTTTGTGTGGGGACTTCTCTCATGTTCAGCCTGTACCTGAGAAACAAGTTTATAAATTTTCTCTGGATAAGCGGAATTTGTTCATTTATACAGTGCTGTCTCGACTACGAATTTTTTTACGGACTGTGGGGCTATGAAGACGTGGAGACGATATTCCGCAATACGCATATGAACTCCTTTGCACTGACGGTCATAAGCTCCGTATTTGTGTATATAATTTTCGGCATAGTAAACCGCTTTTTGATGCCTAAAGAACATCTCTCCATACACGACATAATAGCTTCACAGCCCGAGGCGAATTTAAGGCAGATAAAACCGCCCGAGAGCAGGAGAATGTAAGAGATATTCTTAAATATTTTGAGGGGTAAATTCTATGGTCAAAGATACTTTCAAATCGCTGTTCACTGTCCTTATAGTGCTTGTTTTAGGGGCAATGGCAGGGGTCAGACTTATGAAGATACAGGTCGTGGGCGGAGAGAGTCCCGATGATTTGACGGCGGAGGGAGCTTTTACTTTTACGAGAGATGTCACGCCCACAAGGGGAGAAATTATAGACTACAGGGGCAATCTGATAGTCGCAAACGACACAAGGTGTGACATAGTTTTGCAGAAAGCTTTTTTCCCCGAGGACTTTCAAAAGGGAAATGATATAATCTTAAAAGCGTGCAGTATGCTGTCGGAGAGGGGTTATAAATTCAAAGAGAGCTTGCCTGTCACGAGTGAATACCCGTATCAGTTCATATCAAACGAGCGTGGAAGTCTTGAGGACAATATAGCGGAGGTGACGAAACTCCTTAATCTCAACAGCTATGCGACAGCGGACAACTGTATAGACAAGCTGATTTCAGACTACGAAATTTCAAAGGACTACACCCCCGAAGAGAAGAGGACTGTTGCGGGAGTGAGATATGAAATGCTTGTGGGGGAGTTTTCATATCAGAATGATCTGACTCTTGCCGAGGACGTTGACACGGATACTATCGCACTCATGAAAGAAATGGGAAATGTACTCCGTGGAGTTGAGGCGGTCGACAGAGCGGACAGAAATATAGTCAGGGGAGATATTCTACCGCACGAGATAGGTACTGTCGGACCTATTTACGCTGAGGAGTACGAAAAACTGAGAGAAAAAGGTTATGCACTCAATGACGTTGTGGGAAAGAGCGGAATTGAGTCCGCAATGGAAAAGGAACTGAGAGGAAAAAGCGGTCAGGAGAAGATAACGGTTCTGGGGGATTCAATAGTAGACGTTGAGACTACCGACGAAATCACCGCAGGACAGACCGTAAAATTGACGGTTGACGGTGCTTTTCAGATAAAATTGCAGGAAATTCTTGACAATTTTCTCAAAGAGTACAATCAGGGCGGACTTGCACAAAAGGGTGCGGTTGTGGTACTTGACGCAAAGACTGGAGCGGTCAGGGGAATGGTGAACGCCCCGACTTACAATCTGAAGGACTACACCGAAAATTATGAGGTACTCCGAGACGCTGAAAATTCCCCGCTCTTTGACAGGTGTACCTATGGACAGTACCTCCCCGGTTCGACTTTCAAGACAATCACAGCTACAGCGGGACTTAATGAGGGAGTAGCACTCGGCGACACGGCGTACACCTGTAACAAATATTATACTTTCTACGGCTATCCGTTTGAATGCACGGGCTATCACGGTGCTATTTCGGTCAGACGTGCACTTGAAGTCTCCTGTAACGTCTACTTCTATGAACTCGGTGCAAAACTCGGCATAGACACCATCACAAAGTACGCACAGCTCTATGGTCTGGGGGAGAGTACGGGTATAGAGACGGGCGATGCGGACGGATTTTTGTGTACTCCCGAAGCCTATGCACAGAGGGGTGAGGAGTGGCATATAGGTTACGTCATTCAGGCGGCAATAGGAAATCAGGGTTGCGGATTCACTCCCCTACAGCTTGCGACTGTCGCAGGTACTATTGCGAACAGGGGTATAAGGTACAAGCCGTACCTTGTGGACAGTCTCTACACATATGGTTCAAATGAACTCACAAAGCAGACAAAACCCGCAGTCGCAGGGCAGATAAGGCTGAATTACGACTATGTTTATGACTATATAATAAACGGCATGATAGACGCATCTCACAATATGCCGAGTGAGTATTCGCTGTCCGACCTCGGCTACAGTGTCGCCATAAAGACGGGTACTCCGCAGACAGACCTGAACGACAAGAGCAAGCAGAACTCTCTCTTTATAGGCTTTGCACCCGTGGACAATCCCGAAGTCGCTTTTGCGGGAGTTGTGGAGGGCGGAGACTACTCGAAATATATGATAAGAGACATTCTCCTTGCGTATCAGGAGTGCTATGGTCTGAACGGTACGGGTGGAAAGACGGGGGGACTTCCAGCCGAAAAGCGTACTACAGCGACGGTCTCCACCACCACAGCGGAGCAGGAGACTACCACCACCACAGCGGCAGACTGAAATTTTGTCAAAATATACGGGGACTACAGTCCCCGATAATAAAAATAAAAAAATCAAAAATTAAAAATAAATAAACAGAGGAGATAGATATATATGGATCTTACAAGTTTTCTAATGGCACAGACGGAAATCGAACAGCCGGGGCTTTTTCCGTTTCCGTTCGTGCCACATCTGATTTTCTGCATAATTGCAACGGTGTTTTTCGTATGGCGTTTTGTAAAGGACAGACAGCCGTATCAGATAATATTTGCCGTTGCCGTACCTGTTTCACTGTTGCTGCACACCTCGGCTAATACGGGATTGTTGTATTATTCGGTCGGAGTTTTTGAACTTCTCGCAGTACTCGCAGCTTTTGTAACGTCCATTGTTTGCAAGAAAAAGGCTCCCGAAACTCCCGTAGCCGAAACTGCTGACAACAGTGCGGAGGAAAAAGGGGAATGAAGATTTCAATTCTCGACTGGAATACCGTCTCCCCCGACGGAGACATATCACCGCAAAAATTTTCGGACTTCGGGGAGTTGAAAATCTTTCAGAGGACCAAGCCCGAAAACGTCATTGAAAATATAGCAGATTCGGAGATAGTCCTGTGTAACAAAGTCCTTATAACGGGGAAAGTCATGAAAAATTGTCCGCAGATTAAATACATAGGGCTTTTTGCGACAGGTTACAACAACATAGATATAAAATGTGCAGGCGAGAGGGGTATAACCGTCTGCAATGCGGGTTCATACTCCACGGACGCTGTTGCACAGCAGGTTTTTTCCTATATTCTTGACTACTGTAACAGGGTGAGCGATTACGACAGTGCGGTCAAAAGGGGAGAGTGGATAAATTCGGAGAATTTTTCCTATTTTCCGTACAGAATAACCGAACTCGTCGGGAAGACTATTTCTATAGTCGGTTACGGCTCTATAGGCAGGAGAGTTGCGGAAATAGCTGATGTTTTCGGAATGAATGTTATAGTCCACACAAGGACTGCACCGAAAAATTGCAAGTACAGGGTTACAGATCTGAAAACGGTTGTGGAAAATGCCGATTTCCTGACGTTTCACTGTCCTCTCACTCAGCAGACCGCAAAACTCGTAAACGGGGAACTTCTGAACAGAATGAAAGAAAGTGCAGTTTTAATAAACACTTCAAGAGGAGGAGTCGTTGACGAGACTGCACTTGCGGAGGCTCTTAAATCGGGAAAAATAAAAAAAGCTTATCTCGATGTACTCGAAACAGAACCTATGTCACGGGATACCCCTCTGAAAAATATTCCGAATTGCGTTATAACTCCCCACACGGCTTGGGCTGGTCTTGAGACAAGACAGAGACTTGTAAAAATAGTCTACGAAAATATAGATTTCTGGCTGAGAGGTTCTCCGCAGAACGTTGTTATAAAATAAAAATAAAATAAAAATTTTTAATACAAAAAGGCAGTAATTTGTTATGAACAGAAAAATTTCAGATAAAAAGAGAATAGTAATAAAACTGGGGACTTCCACCCTCGCCCACAAGACAGGTAAGTTAAATATAAGGCGTATGACAAATCTGGTTCGTGTGATTTCGGATTTGCACAATTCGGGACGTGAAATAATAATGGTGTCGTCGGGTGCAATAGGTCTCGGTTCGGGGAAACTCGGTCTCTCCGAAAAACCCAAGGAGACCAAAATGAAACAGGCTGTTGCGGCTGTCGGACAGTGCGAACTTATGCACATTTATGACGATATGTTTGAAAAATACAGCGTGACGGTCGCACAGATTTTGCTGACAAAGACCATTATAAATAACGAATCGCACTGTGAGAATTTCAGGAACACTATAGAAACGCTTGTGGGAATGGGTGTTATACCGATTGTAAACGAAAACGACACTATCGCCATTGATGAGTTGGAACTTGAAATAGGTGAGAACGACTCCCTCTCCGCACTTGTCGCACAGCTCTCGGAAGCTGATTTGCTCCTGATACTCTCCGATATTGACGGTCTCTACACGGGAGACCCCCGTACAGACCCCTCGGCTACGCCTATTACATATGTGGACGGTATAACCAAATATATAGAAAATATGGCTGGTGGTGCGGGTACGGCTTTCGGCACGGGCGGAATGTCCACAAAGATAAATGCGGGAAAAATAGCCGCAAGTGCGGGGATAGACATGGTCATCATGAACGGCAGAAACCCCGAACTTCTCTATGATTTATTCGAGGACAAGGAAATAGGTACTTTTTTCAGAGCGAGGTCTTGAAATGAAAAGGGGGAAAGCTGTTTTTTACAGAGTAATTTTTTTAATTTTACTTCTGATTTTCTTTGCAGTTAATTTTCCTGTTCTGGACTGGTTTTTGCACGCCGAAAAAACTTGGTATGACGAGTATGAACTCAATCCCGATACTTCTATTATGTGGAGTTTGTACGAAAAACTGGGTACTCTTGACAGTATAACAGGTTTTATAGGTTCGGTCACATACGGCAGTATCTGGATGCACGTCTGCTATCATCTCTACAATTTCATGCCCTGTATTGACGGTGCGGAACACTGGTATGTGCCTGTGATGCTTCTTGCACTGTTTGTTATATTTTTTGTTGACTTAGAACTCAGCCACGGCAAAAACAGTGTCAGACTTTTTTTGCTGAGTGCCGTTGCGACTGTAGTTTTTATGCTTGCCTTTGTGCTGAGTGCAGTTTCCCGGAACGTGTTCTTCATGTTTGAATTGGTACTTCTCGTGCCGTTGGTTCTGTCAATAATAAAATATATTAAAAAAGGCGTGGGGAGTTTATTCTATGTGATTTACTCGTCAGTTCTGTCGGCGGTGGGGTTTGTCCTCCTGACCATATGTGTGTGCAACGGACACCAATTCTATTTCGGAGCGTTGTTTTTTGTGATACCAATGTTTCTGATTGCAAAAAGTGACCTGAAAACGCATTACAGCGGTAAACTCCGCATTTTTTACACGTCTACGGCAGTTATTTTCATGACGGTCTGCCTTTACGGGATATGTGTCTACGCACCGCAGTACAGGAATTTAATACTTGATATTGTGGCGAGTATTTAGAGTTGAACCCGTTTTCTTGGTTAGTATAAATATGGGAGCGGGGGCGAAGCCCAAAATAGCTCACCAATCAAAAAAATCTCCAAAAAAATATAATTTTAAGAAAATTATTTTTTGGGAGTTCAGATTTTGTTAAAAATATTAAATCATGAAAGGATGTATAATTATGAGTTATGTGGAAGAACTCGGAATCAGGGCTAAAAAGGCTGAGAGGGCTATTGCAGGTGCTTCAACTTTGCAGAAAGACACGGCACTGAAAGCTATTGCGGACGCTCTCATTGCACGCAAAGACGAGATAATCGCTGAAAATCTTGTCGACCTGAAAAGGGCTGACGAGAATAATATGTCACAGGCTATGCGTGACAGGCTGAAACTTGACGAAAAGAGAATAGCAGGTATTGCGGACGGCGTGAGACAGCTTGTGAGCCTGAAAGACCCTATAGGACAGGTCGTTGACGGTTTTACGAGACCAAACGGTCTGAAGATTACAAAAGTGAGAGTACCTATAGGAGTTATAGGAATTATTTTCGAGTCGAGACCGAATGTGACGGTAGATGCAGGGGCTTTGTGCCTGAAAGCCGGAAACGCTGTCATACTGAAAGGCGGTAAAGAGGCTATAAATTCAAATATTTGTCTGGGAAAAATTATGCGTGAAGCTATCGAGACGGCAGGTCTTCCGTCTGATGTAATTCAGGTAGTAGAGAGTACTTCGAGAGATACCACAAACGAGCTTATGAAACTCACAGGCTATCTTGATGTGCTTATTCCGAGAGGTAGTGCAGGACTTATCAAGGCAGTTGTAAACAATGCGACAGTCCCCGTAATAGAGACAGGTGCGGGAAATTGTCACGTCTATGTTGACGAGTCGGCAGACCTGAACATGGCAGTTGAGATAACCGACAACGCAAAGACACAGCGTCCGTCTGTGTGCAATGCTATAGAGAGCCTTCTTGTCCACCAGAGTGTTGCGGAGACGTTTTTGCCGATGATTGCGGAGCGTTTCAGGGAGCATGATGTTGTGATATACGGCTGTCCCGAGACTGTCAGAATACTGGGAAATAATATAAAGTCCGCAACGGAAAAGGAGTATGCGACAGAGTTCAATGACTATATAATAGCCGTGAAAGTGGTCAGGAACATTGACGAGGCAATAGAACATATATCAAAGTACGGCACAAGGCATTCGGAGTGCATAGTCACAAAGTCATATGACAGTGCAAGAAAATTCCAGAATGAAGTTGATGCGGCGGCTGTCTATGTGAACGCCTCCACGAGATTTACAGACGGTGAAGTTTTCGGTTTTGGTGCGGAGATAGGCATATCTACCCAGAAACTCCACGCAAGAGGTCCTATGGGACTTTCTGAACTGACTTCTACCAAGTACCTTATAGACGGTGACGGACAGATAAGAGGGTAATTTTTTATTTTATTCTGTCAGATTTGAGACTGTAGGACGGGCGTACCAATTAAGCGGAGAGGGATAGCAATGGAAGAAAAAAACGGTAGATACGAGGATATGACGGTAGAGGAGATAGTTGACGCAATTGTCAGAGATACTGAGCAGGAATACAACGCCGGAGAGGTAATTGACGAAATAGTTGAGAGTATAGAGAGCGAGGAGGAACTCGAAGTCGCTGATGTTGCTCACGAATTTGTCTCCTCAGACGACAGCTTTGTTGCAGAGGAAATTGAGGAGACTGCTGAAAGTGAAGAGAGTGGTGAGGAGACAAATTCGGAGAGCCGTGCGGAAAAAGAGCCGAAAAAAATTCTGATGAGGAAAATCCTTGACGAGGATCCCGATGAACTGATAGAGACAAGGAGCGAAAAGCCTGAATCAGGAGAGGAAAAAACAGTTCACAGAGTAAAGCGTGGAGTTTACGCCGTCTTTGGGTTTGTATTTTCAATTCTTGCGTTTATAGGGGCTTTTGCGGTCGTGAGGGAGTCCGTTGACTACTTCAAGGAGTTCAATTCGGGAGACATAAAAAAAGAGAGTTTCGCACAGGCGGTCTATCCTGCTGTCATAATGGACATAGGCGAATTTGAAAGTCCGTCTGAACTTACGTCCGAGCAGATCATAACTGCGTCCGTGTGGAGCATGATAATGTCGGACGGTGTTCTTGACCAGTATCAGAAAACTTTCGATGTCGTGACAGTTCCCGCCGTAGATGTGGAATCGTATGCCGTAAAGCTGTTCGGCGAGAGCCTGCCTGAGTTTCAGCACGGCACGGTTGGACCTACCGAGGCGAGATTTTACTACAATGCAGACGAAAAATCCTACAATATACCTGCAAAGCCCATAGTTTTTACCTATTCCCCCGAAGTGCAGAACGTCTCAAGAGACGGCGAGCGTTATACTGTCACGGTCGACTATATATATGAAGTTCCCGAGTGGCTTGAAAAGGAGACTTCCAAAACGGCAGAATATGTCCTGACGGAAACTCCCGACGGCTATCGCATAGACTCCATGAGAATAACTTCTGCTGTCAAATCGATTTAACTTTTGAGGGACTCTGCCTTGTGGGTGCAACTCCCATGTCTCATGTTTTTTCTTGTCTCCATCACGGGGTTGGGTTTTTCCTCTCTGTGGGAATAATCATGGGGGGTCTGGGGGGATTCTTCCCCCCAGCGGGGGTTTGGGGGCAGAGCCCCCAATGGGGGTTCAGGGGGCAACGCCCCCTGCCCCTCATCGTTCCAATTAAAATTTGCACAGTCCCCAAACGTCCACAAATCAAAGAAATTTCCAAAAAAATATAATTTTAAGAAAATTATTTTTTGGGGCGAAGCCCCTGCCCCTTATCGTTCTAATTAAAATTTGCACAGTCCCCAACCGTCTACAAATCAAAGAAATTTCTAAAAAAATATAATTTTAAGAAAATTATTTTTTGGGGCGAAGCCCCTGCCCCTTATCGTTCTAATTAAAATTTGCACAGTCCCCAACCGTCTACAAATCAAAGAAATTTCCAAAAAAATATAATTTTAAGAAAATTATTTTTTGGGGCAAAGTCCCCTGTCTATTATCGTTATTAAATTTTGGGGACAAAGCCCCTGAATACATAATAGTCCACTATTCTAAATTTTTTTGGAGGACAGTGTCCTCCCCAATATGTCCAACAGTTTGTAAGAGAGGAGAATTTGAGTGAGTATTTTTGATGCGTTCGACAGAATTTCACAAAATTCGGAAAAAAAGAGTGGTAAAATAGAGTATATAATAGTCGGACTTGGAAATTTCGGTATGCAGTACGACGGCACACGCCACAATACAGGCTTTTTTGTAATCGATGTGCTTGCGGAAAAGTGCGAAACCGAAATATCACGTCCGAAATTTAAGAGCAAGATTGCGGAGACTCTCATAGAGGGGAAAAAGTGTCTGCTCATGAAACCCGTCACATATATGAACAACAGCGGCGAGGCGGTAGTCGAGGCGATGAATTTTTACAAAATAAAGCCCGAAAAAGTTATAATAATTTATGATGACGTTTCACTCGATGTTGGTCGGCTAAGAATACGCAGAAAGGGAAGTCACGGCGGTCACAACGGCATGAGGAGTATTATTGACCTGTCGGGGAGCGAAGATTTTCCGAGAATAAAAATGGGAGTCGGAAAGAAACCCCACCCCGATTATGACCTTGCGAAATGGGTGCTTGGGAAGTTTCGGGCGGAGGACATGGAAAAGCTGAAAACGAGTGCGGAAAACGCCTGTGAGAGCCTGAAACTAATGGTTTCGGGAAAGACAGACGAGGCTATGAATAAATACAATTCCTGATATTTACGTTTTTTGGGACTGTGTGGACATTTCTTTGTGTGGGGTACACTCTCCGATAAAGTTCAGGGTGTGCGACACTCTCTGTCTCCTGTTTTTTCCTTGTTTCCATCATGGGGGACGGGGTTTGTTTCTTCTGTGGGAATAATCATGGGGGGTCTGGGGGCAGAGCCCCCAATGGGGGTTCAGGGGGCAAAGCCCCCTGCCCCTTATCGTTCACTAATGGAGGTTCAGGGGGTGACCCCCACTGCCCCTTATCGTTCGCTAATAGGGGGTTTGGAGGACGACTGCCCCTAATCGTTCCTAAAATAATTTATACTGTCTTTACAAATTTTGGGGTTCAGGGGGCGGAGTCCCCCAATAGTTCACAAATTTAGACTGTAGTCAAAATTCACAGTCCAAAAAGAGCAACATTTATATTTTTTGGAGAGGAAAATGAAGATATTCAGAGATTTATTCAGGGAGTTGTCAGGCTACGGGAGCGTTGAGGAAGCCCTGAGCAGAAATTTGACACCTATATCGGTGAGCGGACTTTCAGGCATACACAGGGCGAATTTTATATCTGCTCTTGCCGACAGAGACGAGAAAACAAAACTTGTCGTCACAGGCACAGAGGCTGAAGCTCTGAGAATTTGCAGAGATGTAAACGAGATGACGGGCGAGGAGACTGCCGTGGTCCTGCCTGCAAAAGAACTCCTGTTCACGTCCGCCGACACGACTACTGCCGATTACGGACAGATGCGAATATCGGCACTTGTTAAAATAATGAACGGTGCTTGCAGAGTTATATGTACGGGGGCGGAGTCGCTTATGCAGACGGTCATACCCACGGAAGTGCTGAGAAAATCGGTCCTGAAAATTGCGGAGGGCGACGAGCCTGAGAGACTGTCCGAAAAGCTGACGGCAATGGGTTATCAGAGAAGTGAAAAGACGGAAAGCCCCTCGCAGTATTCGGTGAGGGGCGACATTCTGGATATTTTTCCCGTCCAGTCTCCGAGACCGTACAGAATAGAATTTTTTGGTGACGAAATCGACACTATAGCCGAGTACGACCCCGACACGCAGAGACGTACAGGGGAGAGTGTCCGTGATTTGGAGATACCCCCTGCTGACGAGATAGTCTGTGACAAAAAAATTCTTGCGGACAGTATAGAGGAACTTGCAAGGAGAGTGCGGGGAAAGCGTGCGGAGACGGTCAGGGAGAAGTTGAACGGCGACGCAGAGAGACTCCGCTTTGGGGAGAGTATACCCAATATTCAGAAGTATTACCCGCTTGTTTACCCCGAAAGAAAGTCGGTCTTTGACTACATAGACGGTGAAGTGATTTTCAGCGACTATTCCGACGTAGTCCAGAACGTGAACGGTGTAATTTCACGCTGGAGAGAAGATGCAGGTATACTCACAGAAAACGGTGAACTTTGCAGGGGTCTTGAGGGTTATTATCTGACACTCCCGCAGATAGAAACAATTTGCGAGAGTTACAGCCGTATTTATCTCAGCAGTTTTGTACAGGGAGGAGAGCGGACGGAGTTCAAAAAACTTGTCAGCTTTGAGACCGTACAGAACGCACTCTGGAGCGGAGATATGAGACAGCTTGTCGAGGACGTTTCGGGCTACATAGAGAGAGACTACAGAATAATACTCTCACTGGGCAGTGAGAAATCGCTCCCGATAGTAAAGTCCGACCTTTTAGAGAGCGGAATACAGTGCGACATAATTTCAGAGGGTGCTCAGCTCAGAAACGGCAGAGTTTTGCTTGTCTCGGGAAGTTTCAGCGGCGGATTTGAGTACCCCGAAAACAGGACTGTTTTAATATCACAGATACGTTCGTCAGGCGGTTCAAAGAGGAGAGTACGCAGGAGCAGTAAAGCCGAGGCGATAAGAAATCTGTCCGACATAACAGAGGGAGACCTTGTTGTACATGAGGGTCACGGAATAGGCAGATTTATAGGCATAAAAAAACTTGAATTTGACGGCGTTACGAAAGATTATATAACTATACAGTACGCAGGCACGGACAAGTTATATATCCCCGTCACACAGCTTGACATGGTGTCAAGATACATAGGTGCAAGAGACGATTCAGGCGTAAAACTCAGTAAACTGTCTTCAGGGGAGTGGCAGAGGACAAGAAACAACGTCCGAAAAGCAGTCAAAGATATGGCAAAGGAACTCACGGAACTTTATGCAAAGCGTGAGAAGGCAAAGGGTTTTGCCTTTTACCCCGATGACGAAATTCAGCACGATTTTGAAGAGAGATTCCCCTATATCGAGACAGATGACCAGTTAAATGCAGTTGCGGAGATAAAAGCCGACATGGAGCGTGCAAGACCTATGGAGAGACTTCTTTGCGGAGACGTGGGGTTCGGAAAGACGGAAGTCGCATTCAGGGCAGTCATGAAGTGCATACTTTCGGGGAAACAGTGTGCCTTGCTCGCCCCGACAACAGTGCTTGCGTATCAGCACTATCAGACGGCACTCAGGAGATTTGAACACTTCCCCGTAAATATAGAGTTACTCTCACGCTACAGAACTCCCGCACAGCAGACTGAAATACTGAAAAAACTGGAGCAGGGCAGGATTGATTTTCTGATAGGCACGCACAAGATTATTCAGAAAAACGTAAAATTCAAAGATTTGGGGCTTGCCGTCATAGACGAGGAACAGCGTTTTGGTGTCGCACACAAGGAGAAGTTCAAGGAGAGTTTCAACGGAATAGATATACTCATGCTGTCGGCGACACCCATACCGAGAACTCTCAATATGGCTATGAGCGGAATAAGGGATATGTCCATTTTGGAGCAGCCTCCGCAGGACAGGTATCCTGTTCAAACGTATGTTCTTGAATACAACACCGCAACCATAGCACAGGCTATAACTCACGAACTCCGCAGAGACGGGCAGGTCTACTATATACACAACAGGATAGAGACTATAGAGCGTTGTGCTTACAAGCTGAAACAGCTTTTCCCCGATGCGAATATAGCCTGTGCACACGGTCAGATGCCCGAAGAAAAGATGTCCGATATATGGCAGAAACTGATAGAACACGAGGTGGACATACTTGTTTGCACTTCCATAATAGAGACGGGTGTGGACGTTCCGAATGTAAACACGCTTATAATAGAGGATTCCGACAGATTTGGTCTCTCACAGCTCTACCAGTTAAGGGGACGTGTGGGACGTTCCAACAGGAGAGGTTACGCCTATTTTACCTACCGCAGAGACAAAGTACTGTCCGAAATAGCCGAAAAGAGACTTAGTGCAATGAGGGAGTTTACAAGATTCGGCAGTGGTTTCAGGATAGCAATGCGAGACCTTGAGATCAGGGGTGCGGGAAGTATTCTCGGCGGAAGTCAGCACGGTCATCTTGAAGCTGTCGGATATGATATGTATCTGAAACTTCTTTCGGAAGCAGTGGCGGAGGAGCGTGGTGAAGAAAAGGCAGTCCCCACAAGGGAGTGCGTGGTGGACATAAAAGCAGATGCCTATATTCCCGAAAATTATATACCGAGTTTGAGCCAGAGAATAGACGTTTACAGGAGGATAATGTTCACCGAAACCGAAGAGGACAAACTTGACATAATTGATGAACTCATAGACCGTTACGGCAATCCCCCGAAATCCGTGACAGGTCTGATAGAAGTGTCTATTTTGAGGAGGAGAGCTGCAAAAGCGGGGATAACTGAGATCTCCCAGAAAGATGACAAAATTTATTTCTACACTCAATATCTGTCCGAAAAACAGGTGCAAACTCTTGCGGACAGGTACAAGGGCAGGATAGTTTTTCAGGGTGCGGGGAAATCATATGTTGCGGTACGTCCGAACAGAGGAGAGGGAGTCCTTAAACTTGTCGGTGACGTAATCACAGCCGTTTCGGACTCCCTCTGAATGTTTGTTATGTTATATTTTTAATTAACCCATGATGACGGTTATATTGTTTGTGTCGGAGAGCTTTTCAGCGGGAATGTAACCGCCGTCTATCTTCTCACCGTTCAGAACTATTTCTTTGACACCCGACTGAACGTGTGCGGAGTTGTCAACTTCTATCAGGAGTTTCTTTCCCCTGAAATTTTTAGTTATTTTGAAACTCTCCCAGTCGTGCGGAACGGAGGGCGAAATTTTTAGACCGTCCATATCGGGACGCATACCGCATATGCCCTCCACACAGGCTACCATGACGGTGGAGGCAGTACCCGTCAGCCAGTGGACGTGGGAGCGTCCCTCAAACGGAGAGGCTTTTGACTCCGTGAACTGACCGTGTGCGTAGGGTTCAATGACCCTTATTTCGGCTTTTCCGTTCATGGAAGCGGGGGAAGTTTCGGAGAAATACTCAAAAGCCCTGTCACCGTGACCGAGAAGAGACTCCGCAAGAATGAGCCAGCCCTGTGACTGCGAGAATATACCGCCGTTTTCCTTTGTGTCAGCGTTGAAAACCTGCATGAGTGCCCCCTCAAAGGCGTGGTTTTTGTAGGGCGGTTCGAGGAGTTTCGCACCGTAAGGAGTGTTCAGGATTTTGTGTACACTCTCCATAGCGGTGTCAGCCTGCTCCCTGTCGGCAAATCCCGAAATTACGCTCCAGGACTGCGGATTGAGCCACATATTTGCTTCGGGGTCTTTTTTCGCACCCACAATTACGCCGTTTTCACGGATACCCCTGATAAACCTGTCCTCGTCCCAGCACTTTTTGAGAGCGTCATCGAGTTTTGAGATTTCACCCGATATAAAATCTATATAGGCGGTATCATTTTTTGATACGGCAATATTTTTCAGGGCGTTCATGGCGTAGTAGAGCTGAAAGGCGACGAAAGTGGACTCACCATTTGCACCAAGTCTCAGACAGTCATTCCAGTCGGCGTGGAGACCTGCGGGCATATTGTGCGAACCCATTCTCTCAAGGGAGAATCTTATTGCATTTTTGAGATGTTCATAGACAGTGTCCTCACCGCCGTCAGCGTAGACAATAGTCTCGTCAAGGAAATTTTTGTCGCCCGTCTCACCAAGATATTTGACTATAGTCGGGAAGAGCCACAGTGCATCGTCCGCACGGTAAGAGGGGTGTCCCGTCTCCTTTACATATTCGGGGTCATCGGGAGTATTTTCGTGTCCTGCATTGTGAGTAAATTTCACAAGTGGAAGACCTCCGCCGTTGCTGACCTGTGCGGAGAGCATGAATTTTATCTTTTCAAGAGCCATTTCGGGAGCAAGGTGTATAATTCCCTGAATATCCTGAACAGTGTCACGGTAGCCGTAGCCGTTTCTCAGACCGCAGTATATGAGTGAAGCAGCCCTTGACCAGATAAAAGTTATAAAGCACTGATATGCATTCCAGACGTTTATCATGTTGTTGAACTCCTCAGAGGGCGTTTCCACTTTGAAGTTGTCAAGGCGGGAGTGCCAGTGCTTTTTGAGCTCAGAAATTTCCGAGTCCGCAAAGCCTTTTGTATTATAGCACTCAATAATTTTGTCGGCAGTATCGCTGTCAGCCTGTCCGAGAATATAGACTATCTCACGGCTTTCGCCTGCTTTCAGGACTATATCGGACTGCAAAGCTCCACAGGAGTTTGAGTTGAAATTTGTGGTGTTGGTGCAAGCACCCCTCTCAACGGAAACGGGGTTTGCGTAAGACCTGTAAAGCCCTTTGAAATCCGAGAGAGAACCGCAGTAGGCGTTCACTTCCGCACCAGCCACGCCCAAAAATCTGTCAACATGGGCGGGTTCTGTTATGTGCTGTACGATTTTGTTTTTTTGGAAACTCGTGCTTGATATGAACAGGGAGTATTGCAGATTTATCTGGTCCTGTTCGTAGTTGTTTTCGTTTGTGAACTCCACAAAGCCGAAAAGCGACAGATTTCTGTCACGGTCGGAGTTGTTTGTTATGACGGTTTTCCAGACCTCATATTTTTTTCCAAGCGGTACATAGTATGAGACTTCCGAACTTATTTCGGAGTACTCAGCAGAAATCACGGTGTAGCCCGTACCGTGACGGCATTCGCTTTTGTACTTGTCAAGGGGTTTTCCGACAGGTTGCCACGATGCGGACCAGTAGTCGGAACTGTCTCTGTCACGGATGTAGACGTATCTGCCGGGGAGGTCGGAGTCGGAGTTGAATCTGAACCTTGTTATTCTGCCGTTCGCACCTGATTTTACAAAGCTGTAACCTGCGGCGTTGTTTGAGATTATCGCACCGTATTCGGGGTCTCCGAGGTAGTTCACCCACGGTGCAGGGGTTTCGGGGTTTGTGATGACATATTCTCTGTTTTCGAGGTCAAAATGTCCGTATTTCATTGTTACGCTCCTTTGCAGTAATTATACAGTAATTATAACATTTTTTTTAGTTTTTTGCAAGTGTTTTTATTGAAAATTATGAAAATTGTGAAAAAACAGGTGGTGATAAGTCTGATAGCGTTTGTAATAAAGAATGTACCAAAGAGCGAACAGCACGACTTTGCACACGGTCTTCTGTCAAGGGAACTTCTCAAAATCGGCATAGACTACGGGAGTGCCGAAATTTCAAAGAACAGGTACGGCAAGCCCTTTATGGCGGAACACCCTGAAATTTTTTACAATATTTCACACTCCGAAAATATATGTGCCTGTGTAATATCGGGGAGGGATTGCGGTATAGACTGCGAGAGCGTCAGGGACTACAGAAAAGGCGTGGTTAATAGAGCTTTTTCCGACAGAGAGCGTGAAATTTTTAGCAAAACCCCCGACGACGAAAAAAATCTGCTGTTTTTCAGGCTGTGGACTCTCAAAGAATCCTACATAAAAGCCGTTGGAACAGGTCTTTCCTACCCTCTGAAAAAAGCAGAATTTATAATTAAAAATAATAAAATAATCTCCACTCCCGACAAAAATTTTCTGTTCAGACAGTACATTATAAAAAATAAATATATAATTTCGGTATGTGAATATAATCCCCGCCGTGACATATAATATAACCGACACATTTTAATTTTTCAATTTCAAAGTGTCAATTTTATCTGAATTTACGGGGGTATGAATATGTACGGTCTCACACCTTTTTCAAGGGACAGTTTTGACCTGTTCAATCTTTTCAACGATTTTGACAGGAGTTTTTTCAGCGGCGGTTCGTCTGTCAGCTGTTGTCGGACCGATATAAGAGACGCAGGCGACAGGTACGTCATGGAGTCGGAACTTCCCGGCTTTTCCAAAGAGGACATCAGTCTTGATATAAAAGGCTCTTATCTGACTGTCTCAGCGGAAAAGAAGTCCGAAAACGAGCAGAGAGACAGCGACGGGAAATATATCAGGCGTGAGAGGTGTTCAGGCTCTTACAAGAGGAGTTTTGACATCTCTGACGTAAACTGTGATGCGATTTCGGCGGAGTACAAAAACGGTGTCCTTGAAGTGGAACTCCCCAAAAAGAGACACGAGACACCCGAGACAAAGAGACTTGAAATAAAGTAAATTATTAAAATTAAATTAAATTTAGATTAAAAAATCAAAACTAAAAACCCCCTCACAGATTTTGTGAAACCTGTGAGGGGGAATTTTTGATTTATTTTATTTTTTTATTTATCAGAAATCAGTCCTGACCGTAGAGAGTTACAAGACGTGAGAGATAGTCATATCTGTCTTTTGCGTTCTGGAGTGCACTGTCAAAGAGTTTCTCCGCTCTTTCGGGATTCTGACGTACAAGCGAGTTGTAACGTACTTCACCCATGAGGAAGTTCTTATACTCGTCGGTGTTCGGAGCTTTGGAGTCGAGCGAGAACGGATTCTTGCCCTGTTCTTTGAGTGCGGGGTTGTACCTGTAGAGATGCCAGTAACCAGCCTCAACAGCCTTTTTCTCCTCAGCCTGAGCAGTAGCCATACCTGTCTTGATACCGTGGTTGATGCACGGAGCGTAAGCGATGACGATTGAAGGACCGTCATAAGCCTCAGCCTCTGCAAATGCCTTTATGCACTGGTTCATATTAGCACCCATAGCAACGTGAGCGACATATACATAGCCATAACTCATAGCGATACCTGCGAGGTCCTTTTTCTTTACAGCTTTACCTGCTGCGGCAAACTGAGCGATAGCACCTGTAGGTGTGGACTTTGAAGCCTGTCCGCCGGTGTTGGAGTAAACTTCCGTATCAAATACGAGAATGTTTACATTCTTGCCGGAAGCGATAACGTGGTCGAGACCGCCGAAACCGATGTCGTAAGCCCAGCCGTCGCCGCCGAGAATCCACTGTGACTTCTTGCTGAGGTAGTCCTTTTCAGCGAGTATAGCCTTAGCATCATCACAACCGCAAGCCTCAAGAACTGCAACGAGTTTGTCAGTAGCTACAGCGTTCTTTGCACCGTCATTGAAAGTGTCGAGGTATTCTGCAATAGCGTCCTTGACTTCCTGTTTCTCTGCCTTTTCCTGAAGAGCCTTTACCTTTGCGAGAACTCTTGCACGGAGTGTCTCATCTGCGAGGAACATACCGTAACCAAATTCAGCGTTGTCCTCAAAGAGCGAGTTGCTCCAAGCAGGACCTCTGCCCTGTTTGTTTACAGTGTAGGGAGTAGAGGGTGCAGAACCGCCCCAGATAGAAGAGCAGCCTGTAGCGTTTGCAATCATCATTCTGTCGCCGAAAAGCTGAGTTATAAGCTTAGCATAGGGAGTCTCACCACAGCCTGCACAAGCACCCGAAAATTCGAGGAGAGGCTGTCTGAACTGTGAGCCTTTAACCGTGTCAGCCTTGAACTTAGCGGCAACTTCGGGTTTTTCGTCAATGTTTACGGTGTAGTCGAAAACTTTCTGCTGTGCTACCTGTGAAGCGATGGGCTTCATAACGAGAGCTTTCTCCTTAGCAGGGCATACATTCGCACAAACTCCGCAGCCTGTGCAGTCGAGAGTTGAAACGGACATTGTGAATTTCAGACCGTTCAGAGCGGGTTTGAAGTCAACGATCTTTGCACCCTCAGGAGCATTTGCAGCCTCTTCTGCCGTGAGAGCAGACGGTCTGATTACAGCGTGAGGACAGACATAAGCACACTGGTTACACTGAATGCAGTTTTCGGGAATCCACTCGGGAACTTTTACGGCTATACCACGCTTTTCAAATGCGGCACTGCCCTGCGGGAAAGTACCGTCAGCCATATCAACGAAAGTCGAAACGGGGAGAGTGTCACCTTTCTGAGCATTGCAGGGAATCTGAATGTTGTTTACATAGTCTTCAAGTTTCTTGTCTGCACAAGTAACCTTAGACATACCCATGTGAGTGTCGGCACAGTCTTTCCATGAGTCGGGAACGTCAATCTTGACGATGTTCTGATGACCTGCGTCAATAGCGTTCCAGTTCTTCTCAACAACGTCCTGACCTTTTCTGCCGTAGGAAGCCTGTGCAGCGTCTTTCATGTACTTGAGAGCGTCCTCAAAGGGGATAATATTTGCGAGTTTGAAGAAAGCGGACTGGAGGATAGTGTTGATCCTTGTGCCCATTCCCGTCTCTTCACCGAGTTTTACGCCGTTTATAGTGTAGAAATTGATGTTGTTCTGTGCAATATATCTCTTTACCTGTCCCGGGAGATTTGCGTCAAGCTCTTCGGGACTCCAGATAGTGTTGAGGAGGAAAGTACCGCCTGGCTTGATGTCGGAAACCATGTCGTACTTGTCGATATAGCTCTGGTTGTGGCAGGCAACAAAGTCAGCCTTGTTGATAAGGTAAGTTGACTTGATAGGTGTCTTGCCGAAACGGAGGTGAGAAACAGTTACACCGCCCGACTTCTTTGAGTCATATGAGAAGTAAGCCTGAGCATAGAGGTCTGTGTGGTCGCCGATAATCTTGATGGAGTTCTTGTTTGCACCGACAGTACCGTCAGAGCCGAGACCCCAGAATTTGCAAGCTGTAGTGCCTGCGGGAGCGGAGTCGGGGTTCTCCTCACGGGGAAGTGAGAGGTTAGTAACGTCGTCAACGATACCGATAGTGAAACGCTTCTTTGAATCGTTCTTGAATACTGCAACGATGTCGGCGGGAACAGTGTCCTTTGAACCGAGACCGTAACGACCCGTAAACACGGGAACGTCCTTGAACTTGCTGTCTTTGAGAGCAGCTGCAACGTCAAGATAGAGAGGTTCGCCGAGTGAGCCGGGTTCTTTTGTCCTGTCGAGAACCGAAATTCTCTTTACGCTGTCGGGGATAGCCTCAACGAGCTTTTCGGCAACGAAAGGTCTGTAGAGACGTACTTTAACGAGACCGTATTTACCGCCTTGAGCGTTGAGATAGTCGATAGTCTCCTCAATTGTGTCGTTTACCGAACCCATAGCTACTATAACGTGTTCCGCATCGGGAGCACCGTAGTAGTTAAAGAGCTTGTAATCCGTACCGATGAGGTCATTAACCTTGTTCATGTAGTCCTCAACGATAGCGGGGAGAGCGTCATAGTACTTGTTGCAAGCCTCACGAGCCTGGAAGAAGATGTCGGGGTTCTGAGCGGAACCACGGAGTACAGGTCTTTCGGGGTGGAGAGCACCGTCACGGAAAGCCTGAACAGCATCCTTGTCGAGGAGGTCATAGAGGGTTTCGTCGTCCCAAGTCTCAATCTTCTGGATTTCGTGAGAGGTGCGGAAACCGTCAAAGAAGTGGAGGAAAGGCACTCTGCCCTTTATAGTTGAGAGGTGAGCGACAGCACCGAGGTCCATAACTTCCTGAGCGTTTGAGGAACAGAGCATAGCATAACCTGTCTGACGGCAAGCGTAGATGTCCGAGTGGTCGCCGAAGATGTTGAGTGCGTGAGAGGAAACGCATCTTGCGGAAACGTGGATAACGTTCGGGAGGAGTTCTCCTGCAATTTTGTACATATTAGGAATCATGAGGAGAAGACCCTGTGAAGCTGTGTAAGTGGTGGTGAGAGCACCAGCCGAGAGAGAGCCGTGAACAGTTCCCGCAGCACCGCCCTCCGACTGCATTTCAGCGACAGTCACGGGCTGTCCGAAGAGATTTTTCTTGTCTTTTGCGGACCAGCTGTCTGTTACCTCAGCCATTACGGACGAGGGAGTGATGGGATAGATAGCAGCAACGTCCGTGAACGGGTAGGACACCCATGCGGCAGCGTTGTTGCCGTCCATAGTTTTCATTTTTCTTTTGATTGACATTTTTATTCAACCTCCTGTGTAGATTAGGGAATCAGGTGTCATGCACGGCAAACACACCGCACACGACTTACAGAATTATTATATCACACATTATCGAATTTGTAAATAACTTTTTTGTGTTTCGGGAAAAATAAGTAAATCTGCACAAAAATTCCCTGCAATTTTTGTGATTAAATCTGAAAAAAGAGTTATGATATTTTATTTTTCACTATAAATTCACACGTCTTTCACCTGACGTAAACAAGTCCGCTTGACAGACAGCTCCAAAATGATGTATAATATTCTCACAGAAAAAAGACAGGAGAGATTATATGAACAACAAGAGAGACATGAAAATGAAAAAAATAAATAATTTATTGAGAGTATTGACCGTGATTTTTTCGGGGACTGTGCTTGTATCGTGCAGTACAACTCCCTCCGCACCGACACAGGGAGATGTCACGGGGGAGACGGAGACTGAGACCGAAACGGAGGAGAGCGTTGAAATTTCGGAAGTCCCCGAAATTTCGGAAAATTCGGAAAATTCGGAAATAAAAGAGCCTGCGGTACTGGCGGGGGAGCTGGGCATAGACCTTGACGGCGAGGAGATAACGTGGCTTTCGGACTACAGTATAAACTCCTCCGACGGACAGCAGAGGTCTGTTGCACTCTCAATTTTTGAGGACAATTTCAACGGCAGAGTAAATTTTGTGTATGCAGACCCGAGGGAGAAGTACACGGTTCTGGACGAGATGATAGCTTCGGGGGAGGAAGTCGATATGTTCCCCTATGAACAGGGCTGTTTCCCCGAGGGTGTCAGAAAGGACAGGTTTGAGCCTCTTGATGAATATTATGAGTACATGGGCATGGGAACGGGTATATGGGACGATATGTCGGGAGTTATTGAGGATTTCGCCTATAATGGTGAACACTATGTTATGCCTTATTCAATATCGGACCCGTCACTGATTATATACAGCAGAAAACTCGTAAAAGACAACGGTCTCTCAGATCCCTATGAACTGTACCAGAACGGCAGCTGGAACTGGGACACTTTTCTCGACATGATGAGAAATTTTGTCGCAAAAAATCCGTCGGGGTACGGCATTACGGGCGATTTTGGGAAAGCCCTTTTGCAGTCTTGCGGGGAGAAAATAGTTAAATATTCGGACGGTTCGTTTTCAAATAATTTAGGGAGCGAGAGCTTTTCAAGTGCGGGACAGCTTATGGAGACCATATGTTCCGAAAATTTACAGCTTTTCGGCTGGAGAAACTACTACCCGACAAATATGTCCACGCTGTTCTTTTCGGCATCGGACTGGGCTTTAGGTACGTCAAATGCGGAAAATCCCGATGCGGATTTGATGGCTGTACCGTTCCCCTGTTCGGAGTCTGCCGAAGAAAATTACATAACCTGCAATTTTGACGCAAAAATGCTTGTTAAAAATTCCACGCACCCAAAAGCTGTTGCGGTGTACATGATGTGTGAGAGAATGGCTGTTTGCGACACTGATTACAGAAATCTTGCAAGGGAAGCTGTCCTTGCGGAGAAGTCGCCAAAGAGTTTCGTAACGGAAGAGCAGTACGATGCTTTGCAGAGTTATATGGACACAACTGTTTCCGCACCCGTTTTTGACTTTGCATACGGCATGGGAGGTCTTTTGTACGGTGACGATTTTTCGGGAAACAACGGTGCTGTCACGGACAAACTGAGGACAGGGGTGCTGAATGGTTCTTACACATGGTCGTCTGTCCGTGAGCTGACAAGTCCGACAATAGACACCGCAATTGACATTTTCGTAAACGGCGACAAAGAGAGCAGTACGGAGGAAGATACGGAAGAAGATACGGAAGAAGAGGGTGACGAGGAGGAGTAGTCCGTTGTTTATAACAAAAAAGACAGTGACAGATACCGCAATTGACGTTTCCGTGGGGGACAGTGCGGACGGAGAGCAGTCCGCTATTGTGTAAATATAACAAAAAATCAGTGCTTTATATGTAAAATCAGTAAAATTTCGGAAAAGTGCGTGACATTTGAAAAGCCTTGTGATATAATATAGAAAACAGCTTTTGTCTGTTGTAAAAGCGGCTTATGGGGGTAACAGTTAAAACATTTCCATAAAATGTTGTATGTTAATATGTACCGATACGTTAGTCGGGAATTTACGCCTTCGGAGTGTCATATCAAAAGCGGACACGTTGAACAAGGAATGAAACGTAAAAGTTTGTTTTATAAACTTTTATGAGTTTCGGTAACGGAGTACCCCGAATCGGTATACACAATGATTTTCAGTGAAAAAGAAGGGAAAAACTATGGACAGCAACAGCAAAAATAACAATCCTCCGGAAAAACCGAGAAAGAGAGTGACAAAGCAGATGCTCCGTCGGAGACAGCTTACCGCCCTCGGAGTAATATTTTTCATAATAGTTATGATAGTACTGCTCCTGACAAAGGGCTGTTCACCCGAACCGAAAGAGAGTTCCTCCGAGGACGAGAGCAGCACGACTATACCGATAATAACCGACCCCGCCGAGCCCGAGACCACAGAGCCCGAGACTACACAACCCGTCACGACAGAACCCGGTACCACTGAATTTCCGACCGCCGACCCCAACGACCCCAACACTATAACCAAGATTGAGCTGACCGACCACGAATTTTATCTTGAAATCGGACAGCAGGCTATGTCCATGGTGACAATGTACCCGCTTGAATCCACGGAAATTGGCGAAATATGGACAAGTTCGGACGAAAATGTCGCAACGGTTGACGAATACGGTCTTATTACGGCGGTTTCGGCAGGAACGTGCTTTGTAACGGTGCAGTCCGAAAATAACCCCTCTGTCGATGCGGTAATAAGGGTGAACGTTACGGACAGCTATGCCGACGGCGGTTATTTTGACGAAGGCTATGCAGGTCAGACCTCCGACAGGTCAAGAGAAAAAGACAGTGATACATCTCGTCTGCAATTGCTTGCAGACGAGGCAAAAGCTCCTCCGGTGTACGCCGATGAGGGGCTTACTTACATTAAGGACATACTTATTGTGAACAAGGAATACGGTCTGCCGCCGAGTTTCGCCCCCGGACTTGAAGACATATGCAGAGAACAGTTTGAGAGACTGTCGGAGGACGCTGCCGAGGAGGGTCTGAACATATACATAGGTTCGGCGTACCGTTCGTATTTTGAGCAGATAGACATTTTCAACGAGTACGTCACGGAGTACGGCGTGAACGAGTCGGACACCTTTTCCGCACGCCCCGGGCACTCCGAACACCAGACGGGTCTGACTATTGACTGCAATACGATTGACGACGCATTCGGTGAGACAGAAGAGGCTAAATGGCTTGCCGAACACGCCCACGAATATGGTTTCATAATCCGCTACCCTCTGGGCAAAGAGGACATAACGGGTTATCAGTACGAACCTTGGCACATAAGATATGTCGGTTACAAAGTTGCAAAAGAGATGTACAAATCGGGGGAGTGCCTTGAAGAGTACCTTGGTCTTGCGTGATATTTACCCTGTCCGCCCTGAGTGAATTACTGTAACAGATGCAGTTTTTTTGAGACTGCCGTCACGGTTTTCCGCAGGGCGGTGTTTATTTTTTTGTAAAATGTAAAAATTGAAGTTATTTTTTTCTGAAAAGGCTTGATTTTTACGTCAGGGTGTGATATAATATTAGATGATAGCTGACATCGGACCGGAAATTTCCGGTCTTTGTTATGTAAGACCACAATGTAACGGTTACGGATGTCGGGTAAAATCAAAACAGGAAAGCCTGTGTCCGTGAGTGCGGATACGGGGAAAGGGGAAACAATGAAACTGAAAAGATTCGGAGCTACGGAGCAGAAAGTCTATGAACTTGTCAAGCCCATAACAGACGAACTGGAGTATTTTCTGTGGGACGTGTGTTATGTGAGAGAGGGAGCGTTGTGGTATCTCAGAGTTTTCATAGACCGTGACGAGGGGATAACTATAGAGGACTGCGAAAAAGTCAACGAGCCTGTCAGCAGGATCCTTGACGAAAAAGATCCCGTTCAACAGAGTTATATGCTGGAAGTCGGTTCGGCAGGACTTGAAAGGGAACTTCTCAAAGAGGAACACTTTGAGGCTTGTATCGGTGACGAGGTACGGATAAGATTTATAAGACCTGTTGACGGTGAAAAGGAGATAAGGGCAGTCCTTGAAAGTTACAGCAGGGACGGCGTTACCGTCAGCAGAGACGGTTCGGAGCAGTTTTTTAATTTTGCCGACATAGCTTTTATAAAACTGTGGTTCAGCTTTGACTGAACACGAGCGGAAATTTCAGGAATTTTACAAATTTCAAAAATTTTTACCGGAGGAGAATGAAATGGAAAATTTTTTTGATGCACTTTATACGCTGTGCGAGGAGAACGATGTCGGAGAGGACGTATTGATAGAGAAAATAAAGTCCGCAATGCTGAAAGCGGCAAAGAAGACCTACCCGCACAGTGAGGACAGAATAAGGGTGGACATAGACCCATCGGAGAAAAAACTTGCCATGTATATAGAGCAGGAGATTATTGACGACTATCCCATAGACGACAACGAAATAAATATAGCGTCGGCGAGACTTATAGATCCCGATGCACAGGTGGGGGGTACTATCCTCAAAGAGATAGATATTTCCAAACTCGGCAGAATGGCGGCACTCTCCGCAAAGCAGTCCATAAAGGGCGATCTGAGGGAGATAAACAGAGAGCAGATGCTTGGAAAGTTTGAGGAGAAAGAGCACCAGTGCATAGTTGTGACGGTCTCACAGACAGATCCGGGCAGAGGTACAGTTACTGTTGAATATGACGGCACGGAACTGTATCTTTTCAGGAATGAACAGATACCCGGAGAGGAACTCAAAGAGGGGCAGAAAGTGAGAGTCTATATAACGGGGATAGTCGGCAAGACAAAAAAGCCGATAGTCAAAATTTCGAGAACTCACAAAGACCTTGTAAGAAAGCTGTTTGAAAAGGAAGTACCCGAAATAGGACAGGAGATAGTTGAAGTAAAGGCAGTATCAAGGGAGGCAGGTTCGAGAACTAAAATAGCGGTCTGGTCCAAAAATCCCAATGTTGACGCAATAGGTGCTTGCATAGGACCTAAGCGTTCGAGAATAACGGCTGTTGTGAGTGAACTGAACGGTGAGAAGATAGACATAATAGCGTGGAGCGAAAAGCCCGACGAGTTTGTCACAAGGGCACTTGCTCCCGCAGAGGTACTCAAAACCGTTATAACTTCCGAAGAGGAAAAGACCTGCACTGTTATTGTACCGAACAATCAGCTCTCTCTTGCGATAGGCAACAAGGGACAGAACGCAAAACTTGCCGCAAAGCTGACGGGTTTCAAGATCGACATAAAGCCCGAGATAAACGCCGAGACGGGTGAAAAAGCCCCTGAACTTGACGAAAATTTTGTCGTGCCGAAGACCGTTTCGGAGGAGGTTCCCGAAAATACAGAAAATCAGGAGCAGGTCGAGAACGTGCAGGAGATTCGGGAAAATCAAGACGGTCAGGAGAGTGCGGAAAATTCGGAGAGTGCGGAGTTATGAGGGAAAAGCGTGTTCCACTCAGAATGTGTCTGGGCTGTAACGAGATGAAGCCCAAAAAGGAACTTATAAGAGTTGTGAAAACTCCCGAGGGCGAGATATGTCTTGACTTCACGGGCAAGAAAAACGGCAGGGGTGCTTATATATGCAGGAACACGGAGTGCCTTGCAAAAGTCGAAAAAGCAAGGCGTTTCGAGAGGTCGTTTTCGTGTAAGATAGAGAAAGATATATACGAGGTGATGGAGAGTGAACTCACAGAGCAGACAAAAGACGTTTAATCTCTTATCGATCTGCATAAAGGCGGGCAGAGCCGTGATGGGTTTTGACAGCGTGTGTGCGTGCGTGAAAGAGGGCAGAGCGTTCTGTGTGATGACCGTGAGCGACGTTTCCGAAAAAACTCTCAAAGAGACAAAATTTATCTGTGAGAAGTATAATGTACCGGTGCTTGAAACGGAACTCACAAAGGCGGACACCATGAAACTGACAGGCAAAGAGACCGCCGTTATAGCGGTCTGTGACAGGGGATTTGCAGAGGCTTTTATGAAATTCTGAAAATTCCGGAGAATTTTGAACAAGTCAAGTATAATTTAATATTATAAAGACAATTTCTTAAACGGAGGTATTATCGCTTATGGCAAAGAAAATAAAGCTGATCGAAGCTGCTAAGGACATAAATGTTCCCGTGCAGGAGATAATTGATTTTTTCACCAAAAGGGGTGACACAAAGAAAAAAGCAGGAAGTACACTGACCGAGGAGGACATGAATCTCGTCCTTGAACACTATACAAAGTCCAACTCTGTTGAGTCGTTCGACAGCTATTTTTCATCGGGAAGTTCGGAAAAGAGTCCCCGAAGAGAACACAGGGGCGACAGAAAACCCGACTCCCAGCACAGGAGGAGAGACAGAAATTCGGGTGAACGCAGACAGAGGAGAAATTTCGGAAAGGACGACAGAAAGAGTGTCCCGCAGGATAGGAGACAGGAACAGCTTGTGAACACTCCGACAAAGAGTGTTGAGGAGAAAAAACAGCAGGAGAGTGTCTCAACAGAAAATCATGCAGTCGCAACAGTTGCGGAGCGTTCGGAGAGTACGGCAAACAGCGGTACAAAAAATCAGAGCGTACCCGCAAGGGGAAAGTCAAGAAAGAACGACAGGAAAAAGGAACAGCCCAAGGCTCAGAACAGGGGCGAGAGGACTAAACTGAACGTCTCTTTCAGTTCGGAGACAGCACAGACTTCTACACAGAGGAGGACTGTCGACACAAGGGGAAGTTATGTTGACCTTGACAAATATAACGAGAGATACGAACAGATCGCTCCCGCAAACAAGCACAGGGGGGACAATTACTCCTCAAAGAAACAGAAGATAAACCAGAAGTCCGCACAAAGGAACAGACAGCAGTACAGCAAAAAGGAGTCGGAGGCTGAAAAACTCCGCAGAATAGAACTTGAGAGGGCGAGAAAACAACAGCTCAAAGTTATGATACCCGACAGCATAACGGTCGGGGAACTTGCTCTAAGACTTAAGGCGGCGGCATCGGAAGTCATAAAGAAGTTAATGGGACTTGGCGTGATGGCTTCAATAAATCAGGAGATAGACTTTGACACAGCGTCACTTGTTGCGGAGGAAATGGGTGCAAAAGTCGAAAAGGAAGTCATAGTGACTATCGAGGAGAGACTTATTGACGACAGTGACGACGACGACACAAACCTTGAACCGAGATGTCCCGTAGTAGTAGTTATGGGACACGTTGACCACGGCAAGACTTCTATTCTTGACAAGATAAGAAATGCTCACGTTGCATCGGGTGAGGCAGGCGGTATCACTCAGCACATAGGTGCATATCAGGTCAACGTGAACGGTCAGGACATAACTTTTCTTGACACTCCCGGTCACGAGGCTTTTACGTCCATGCGTGCAAGAGGTGCGAATATAACAGATATAGCTATACTTGTAGTTGCAGCAGATGACGGTATAATGCCGCAGACCGTTGAGTCCATAAATCACGCAAAGTCGGCGGGAGTGCAGATAATAGTCGCCATAAACAAGATGGACAAAGAGGGTGCGAACCCCGACAGAATAAAAGAGGAACTCACTAAATATGATCTGCTCTGTGAAGATTGGGGCGGAGATGTCATATGTGTGCCTGTTTCCGCAAAGACAGGAGAGGGCATAGACGAACTTCTTGAAAATATACTTCTTGTTGCGGAAGTGCAGGAGTTAAAGGCAAATCCCGACAGGCTTGCAAAGGGTACTGTAATTGAGGCAAGACTTGACAAGGGCAGAGGTCCTATTGCGACACTACTCGTCCAGAACGGTACGCTTAAACAGGGAGATATTCTGATAGCCGGAACAGCTGTCGGACGTGTCAGAGTTATGACAAATGACAAGGGTAAAATTGTAAAATCGGCAGGACCGTCTGTGCCTGTGGAGATAACAGGACTTGCGGAAGTCCCGAGTGCAGGCGACACTTTCAACGCTGTTGAGGACGAGAGACTTGCAAGGGAACTTGTTGAGAAGAGAAAACAGGAAGCTAAAGAGGAGCAGTTCAGCTCATACAGAAAAGTCACACTTGACAATCTTTTCAGTCAGATTGCAGAGGGTGAGATAAAAGAACTGCCCATAATAGTAAAAGCGGACGTGCAGGGTTCTGTTGAAGCTGTAAAGCAGTCACTTGAAAAGCTATCCAATGACGAAGTGAGAGTAAAAGTAATACACGGTGCAGTAGGTGCAGTAAAAGAGAGCGATGTAATGCTTGCGAGTGCGTCTAATGCGATAATAGTCGGTTTCAACGTTAGACCCGACCCCGTTGCAAGTGAGAACGCAGTCCGTGACGGCGTTGACATAAGGCTCTACAGAATTATATATGACGCTATAGAGGAAATTTCCACGGCTATGAAAGGTATGCTTGCACCTAAATACCGTGATGTGGACATGGGAAGAGTGGAAGTAAGACAGGTCTACAGGATTTCAAATGTCGGAGTTGTGGCGGGAAGTTACGTCACAAGCGGAAAAGTCACAAGGGGCTGTCAGGTGAGAGTAGTGCGTGACGGAATAATAATAGCCGATGACAAGATAGCGGGACTTAAGCGTTTCAAGGACGACGCAAAGGAAGTCGCAGAGGGCTATGAATGCGGAATAAGCCTTGAGAAGTTTTCGGATATAAAAGAGGGCGATATTTTTGAGGCTTATGTAGTCGAGGAGTACCGTGACGAATAATCAGTCTGATTAGACTGGCGGACATTGCCCCGTGAGTCTCCCAAAAAATTAAAACAGTAGAATTATCATGGGGGGTCTGGGGGGATACTTCCCCCCAGCGGGGTCAAGGGGCAGAGCCCCTTGTGGGGGTTCAGGGGGCAAAGCCCCCTGCCTCCTATCGTTCTAATTAAAATTTGCACGAAGCCCCCGACAGTTTACAAGTCAAAGAAATTTCTAAAAAAATATAATTTTAAGAAAATTATTTTTT
>CANQWR010000010.1 GCA_947627625.1 uncultured Ruminococcus sp.
GGGGTTCGGGGGGATTCTTCCCCCCGACGGGGGTTTGGGGGCAGAGCCCCCAATGGGGGTTCAGGGGGGGAAGCCCCCTGCCCCTAATCGTTAATGGGGGGCTTGGGGGGCAACGCCCCCCAATGGGGGTACGGAGTACCCCGACTTAAATCATACTTATGGATTATAGGGCAGACTGTCTATAAGACCCGCATCGAGTTTCTGGATAGCAAGAGCGTCATCGGTGTTGATACCGTCACCGACGTTGTAACAGTCCGCTTTTGACATAGCCTCGTCATCTAAAGCATATTCGTCTGAGCTTGCAAGGAACTGTAAAATAGAAACGCAGTCGGCTATTGTCGTTTCACCGTCACCATTAGCGTCACCGTTACCAGCGTCAGGAGTATCGCCACTGTCAGAACTACTGACGGAAGAAGTAGTTGTTGTTTCGGTCTCGCCGTCTGAAGCAGTCGTATTTTCTGTGTTTGTAGTGGTAGTATTTTCAGTGTTTGTGGTGGTCTTTTCGGGTTTTTCGTCTTCGGAGGAATCACCCGAGAAGTTGTATAAATCTTCGGGCAATTCGTCAAGAGTTATGCACAGATCGCTCTGATAGAATTTTGTGAACTCGTCCTTGTCCTGATAAGCATCACCGAGAAAAGCAGTACCGCCGTCCTCACCGCCATCGTACCACGGGCAGACATAGAGCCAGTAAGCGTCCTCAACAATCATGTTGTCGGTTGCGGGGATAGTGTCGTTTTCAGCCATAGAGACCATTTTACCGCCGTCTGTGAGATTGTAGAGGGAGTCGAATTTTCCCGATATAGCTATAAGATTAGGACCACTGCTTTTTCCGTCACCACGGTTGTTTTCAACGTTGTACTTGTCATATGCGACAATATCGACCATATCGTCACCGGGATACCAGTCGGGGGAAGACTCATAGTCATAGCTGTTGAACTCCCAGATTATGTTGTGCAGGTCATATTTTTCGGTGAGAGTGGTGTAGAGGAGTTTCCAGAGACCTTTGTAGACTTCCGCACCTCTGTCGCCCCACCAGAACCAAGCTGTTCCGTCACCGTAGAGACCGTCATTGCCCTGAGCTTCGTGGAGAGGACGGAATATTATGGGAACGTTTGCGTCCTGTAGTTTTGTGAGCTGTTCAGCCAGGTCCTCCATAGCGAGTTCAAAATATTCACGCTCTTTTGTACCCTCTTTGAGGACGTTTTCGGTGTTGAAAGTGCCGTTGCTTGCCTGATAGTTTTTGTAGGTACACTTCTGCCAGTCAAGTTCGTCACCTATTTCGTAATTCTCAAAATCTATGGGGACATTTATGTGCCAAGAAGCCGTAATAATACCGCCACGCTCCTTGACCCACGCTATTGCACGCTCCGTAGAACCGTCGTCCCAGCCGTAAAGCGGATTGTAGTTCATGAAGTCAAGACCTCTTATTGCGGGGACTTTTCCCGTGAGATTTTCAATATATTCGTTCTCCCACTCGTAATTGCCCTGATGACCGCCGCCGTAAATCTCCTGCTGACCTGCAATGACGTGCTTTCCGTAGACACTTTTCAGGTACTTCATAAGTGACTTTGTTTCGGGAGTGGCATCGGGGTCACAGGTCTCACCCGTCGCAAGGGAGTAGTCATGTTTTTCGGCTACAGAGACGGTGAGGGAGTCCACAGCCATATAGCCGTACTTATTGAGGACTTCTATTGTGTTCTCACCCTTGTTGAGACGGACGTTCCCGAAACTGAAATCAGTCCACTTGTCGGCATAGGGTATTACTTTGGAAATTTCGTTTCCGTTGACAGCTATGGTCTCGGTTCTGCCCTGTTCCTTGTCGAGAATTTGTGCACCCCTGACAGTTATTGTGTACATACCGTCTTCGGGAACAGTGACCGTGCAGGAGATGGAGTTGCCTGTGATATAGGCGAAACCCTCCCCCGAATAGTCGGGAATCTGGTTTTCATAGATAGAAGTCCAGACCTGGTCGACATCGTCCATATTTTCGCCCTCTATGGTGAAGGGGAAAGTTGTAACGGCATCGTCCACAGCGGTTACGGACACGGCAGGCATTGAGACAGCCAGAAGCGAGAGGGCAGTCACAGCGGAGAGGAAAGCTCTTGATTTTTTCTTATTTTTCATAAATTTATGACCTCCTGTACATCGTTTTGATTTATAATATAATTATATAACATTTCAGAAAATAAAGCAATATATTAACAGAAAAAGCGGAGATTTGAAAATGTTATTTGTGAAATATCCATAAATCAAACATATAATATTTATGCAATATGACGCAAAGAAAAAATTTTTTCGGGAGATCGTTTTGAATTTTTGTATTGCAGAGAGCGAAAAAATGTGTTATAATATACTTTGGAGACAGTTCAAGACAGTCTGAAAGAGAGGGTAAAAGATGGAAAAAATATTGAAAAAAGCGGTCGGGAAACTCGCATATGTGAGGAGTTTCGGCTGTCAGCTAAATATGTCGGACGGCGAAAAGATAAAGAGCATATTGGAGAATATAGGCTGTGTTCTGACGGACGACGAGTCAAGAGCCGATATAATTATTCTGAACACCTGTGCGGTGCGGGAGAGTGCGGAGGACAGGGTGTTCGGCATAATAGGGAGTATGAAAAAACTGAAAGAGGAAAAGCCGTCACTGATAATAGGGGTGGCAGGTTGCATGGTACAGCAGGAGCAGAACGTTGAGAAAATTAAAAAATCCTATCCGCAGGTTAGTTTTGCGGTGGGGACTTCTGCACTCGATTCAATTCCGAAACTGATAGAGGAGTCACTTGAAAGTACAAAATTTGTCTCTGATACGGAGGAGTACAGCAATTTCTGCATGGGGGGACACCAAGTCCGTGACAGCAGTTTCAAAGCGTCAGTGCCGATAATGTACGGCTGTAACAATTTCTGTACATACTGCATAGTGCCGTATGTGAGGGGCAGGGAGAGAAGCCGTTCACCCGAAGAGATAGTTTCGGAAGTCAGAGAACTTGTGCGGAGTGGTTACAAAGAGATAATGCTTCTGGGACAGAATGTCAACTCTTACGGAAATTATTTTGAGGAGGAGTGTTCCGAAAAAATAGATTTCCCGAAACTTCTGCACATGATAGATTCTTTAGAGGGAGAGTTTGTCATAAGGTTTATGTCCTCGCACCCGAAGGATGTTTCCCCCGAATTGATTGACGCAATTTTTGAGTGTCCGAAAGTCGCAAAGCATCTCCATTTGCCGCTGCAAAGCGGGAGCAACGATGTACTTGACAGAATGAACAGGAAGTACACAGTTGAAAAATATTTAAGAATAGTTGACGAGATACGCAGGAGAAGTCCCGATTTTTCGCTGACTACTGATATAATAGTGGGTTTCCCCGACGAGACCGAACAGGATTTTGGTGCGACACTTGACGTTCTGAAGAGAGTGGAGTACGACAATGTTTACTCTTTTATATACTCAAAGCGTTCGGGGACAAAGGCTTGCGATATGCCCGACGGCACTACTGAGCAGAGGAAGAGCGAGAGAATGCGGGAACTCCTTGAATTGCAGAGGGAGATTTCCACAAGGCATTACAAGAGATTTATCGGCAGGACTATGAGAGTACTTGTGGACGGCGTTTCAAAAAAGCGTGAGGGATTTGTGACGGGCAAGTCCAATGAGTTTATAATAGTGGAGTTTGAGGGGGATAAGTCCCTGATTGGGCAGTTTGTGAACGTCAAAATAACGGATTCCATGAACTGGGCGGTTACGGGGGAGATGATTTTGTAAATAATATATATAATAAAAAATATATATAATTAAAATAAAATAATAAAATAAAATAACAAAATAATTTATGAGGTGACGGTTTTATGAATATGAAAAAATTTACGGCTTTTCTGGCGGTCTCCGCAATGCTGACGGGTTGCGGACAGATTGAGACCGAAAACAGCACGGACTTAGCAATTGAGGAGCAGGAGGCGGTGAGGGAGACTTTTGAGATACAGTCTCCGCAGGTTGTGACAAGTCAGCCCGAGACGACGGCAGAACCCGAGACTACAGCCGAGACCGAGACACAGCCCGAGACCACTGTCGATATGGCGAGAGCTACACAGCCCGAGACGGAAGCCCCTGTCGTCACGGAACCGATTGTCATGGAGGAAGTTTTGCCCGAAACCGAACCTGTCACAGAGCCTGAGACCGAACCCGAGACCGAACCTGTGACAGAGCAGGAGACTTACAGGGAGGAAATAATCGGTGCATATCAGCTTGCAATTGAGAACTGCATGGACGAGGTGTATTCAACTCACGACGGCAGTTATGTCTATGTGGAGTACACTCTCTATGATATGGACTACGATTCCGTAAAGGAACTTGTTGTTAAATACGGAACTTGTGAAGCCGATTTCCAGACGGCTATTTACACATACAGAGACCATATGCTTGTTCAGATAGCCGACGGAATAGCCGGAAGTCACGTTGGTTTTGCGTATGACTACGTTGCAAATCAGCTTGTACTTGCAAACGGTCACATGGGTTACGGAAGTATGTCGTGGTACGACCTTGACGAGACAGGAAATCTGAGGTTTCTTATAAGTACTGATTTCACGTATTCTATTGAAGGCAATCCCGAGTACGAGTGGTATGAAAACAAGTACAACGTCGCAAATCTCAACTATGCGTACTATTCGGGAAGTCCCGACAGCGGGGAGACAGTTTTGTGTACAAATCAAAACGGCGAACTTGTGACGGAGAATTACGCAGGTTTTGACGTTACTTTCCTTGAAATGAACGTGTAAATTGTGCGGATTATGGGAATTTATTTTCAGGGAGGTATTTTTATGAAAAAATTTGCGGCAATGGTTGCGGTTGTTGCGGCTATTTCCCTCACAGCCTGTGGAGATACGGGGGATACGTGGTCAAACCCCGAATCGGGCATTGATTTTAATTCGGAAACACAGCAGGCGGAGACGGAAACGGAAGTCGAGACCGAGACCGAGATAGAAACCGAAACGGAGACGGAAGTTGAAACGGAGACCGAAACGGAGACGGAAGTTGAGACAGGGACAGAGACAGAAACGAAAACGGAGACCAAAACAGAGACGGAAACCGAAACAAAGACGGAAGTTCAAACCAAACCCGCCCCCGAACCCGAAACGGAACAGGTGCAGGAGGTACAGCCCGAACCCGAACCCGAGGTACAGCCTGAACCCGAGGTACAGCCCGAGCCTGAACCTGAACCCGAGCCACAGCCCGAGCCCGAACCTGAACCCGAGCCACAGCCCGAACCACAGGAGCAGGCACAGTATGTCAGAGAGGACGTTATAGAGGCTTACAAGGAAATACTGAGGGTTAAACTTGACGAGGGACACGGTTGGGCGACTTACGCCCTTTACGATATGGACTACAACGGCATTCCCGAACTGCTTGTGGATTACGGTGAAGCCGAAGCATTAAGAGTTATATGTATATACACTTACAGGGACGGCGGTGCTGTATGTCTGAAAGACGGTCTTGGCGGTGGACACACGGGTTTTGCGTATGACTACGTTGCAAATCAGGTTGTACTCGCTTACGGTCAGATGGGTTACGGTATACTCTCATGGTACGATATTGACGAATCGGGAAACGTAAGATTTTTGATAGACACGGATTTTCAATATATGGACACGCTGTCTTACCCCGATTATATGGCGGATTGGAATGTCGCATGGCTTGACAGCTGTGATATGTTTGGAAGTTATGATTTCAGTCTGCTTGAAAATTATTCGTTCTGAGGAATTAAAAATATAAAATTTCGGGAGAAAAATTTATGGATATTATACAGATGACAAGAGAACTCGGCAGGGTTTTGCAGCAGGACGACAGATATATTGCGTACTGTCTCGCAAAACAGGCGAACGATGCCGACGAAAAACTTCAGGAGCTTATAAAAAATTTCAGTGAAAAGCAAGCGGAAATAAGCCGTGAACTTCAGGAAAAGGGCGGAGATAGCGACAGAATAGACACTCTGAACAGTGAGCTTGAGGAGTGCTACAGAAAAATCATGTCAAATAAGAATATGATGGTGTTCAACGCCACAAAGAACGCCATAGACGCTCTTGTAAAGAACATGGGGGAGATAATAGTGATGTGTGCGAGCGGAGAAGACCCCGATACCTGTCAGCCGTCAACGGGCTGTACGGGGAGCTGTTCGACCTGTGGAGGTTGCGGATAATGTGCGGATTTTTTAGAATTTTTTAATTAGAACGATAAGGGGCAGGGAGTTTCCGCCACCTTGGGTTTGGGGGATTCTGCCTTGTGAGGGTTTCCGCCCCCACTCCCCGCCAAATTAGATATTTTTAGTTTTGCGACCACTTAAGTTTTAGTTGATTATGGAGGTGTCCCCCTGCTCTTTAATTTTTTCCTCTGTGGGAATAATTATGGGGGGTTCGGGGGGATGCTTCCCCCCGGCGGGGGTTTGGGGGCAGAGCCCCCTGCCCCTAATCGTCCACTAATAAATAATTCGGGGGATAACTTCCCCTAATCGTTCACTAATAAATAATTCAAATGACATAATTATAATTAAAGGGAGAATATGAATTTGAGAATTGGAAATTACGAGGTAGATACAAAAAAAATCTCTCCGATGATGAGACAGTACTGCACGATAAAAGAAAATCACATGGACGCTATAGTTATGTTCCGTCTTGGCGATTTTTATGAAATGTTTTTCGGTGATGCCGAAAAAGCGTCAAAAATTCTTGGGCTGACACTGACGGGCAGAGACTGCGGACTTGAAGAGAGAGCACCAATGTGTGGAGTGCCGTATCACGCTGTGGACGGCTATATCAGGAGACTTGTTGAGTGCGGACAAAAAGTTGCGGTCTGTGAACAGGTGACAGAGCCGACGTCTACAAAGGAACTTGCGGAGAGAGAGGTCACGAGAGTTGTCACGGCGGGAACTATAACAGACAGCGATATGCTCGATGATTCGGTCAACAATTACATATGCAGTATATATTACGACAAGGCAAAGAAAGTATGTTCGGTTGCATCGGCAGATGTCTCAACGGGGGAGGCATATGTGCGTACATTTTGCGGGGAGTATATGTCGGGAGACGTTATAAGCGAACTTCTGAGACGTGACCCTGCGGAGATAGTCTTTACAAACAGCTTTTTCTCTCTGAAAGAGGTAGCCGATTTTGTGAAAAACAAGATGGACTGCCCCGTCTCAAACAGGGATACTCTCTACTTTACCCCCGATTTCAGCAGGAAGACTTTATTTGAAATATTTCACACAGATGACCTGAAAAAACTCGGACTGTCGGAAGATGGTACGGACTGCCGTGCGGTATGCGGACTTTTTGACTACATAACCGACAACCACAGAGCTTGTGCGTCACGTTTTACTTCAATACAGATAATAAGTGAGAGTGCATATGTGGGAGTGGATTCGAGTGCACAGAGAAATCTTGAACTTGTCGAGACGATAAGGACAAAGGAGAAAAAAGGTTCACTTCTGTGGGTTCTTGACCACACAAAGACTTCAATGGGAAGACGTATGCTGAGGAACTGGATAGAACAGCCTTTGAGGAGTGTTGAGGAAATAAACGAAAGACTGGACGCTGTTGAGAGACTGACGGAAAACAGTGTCGTTATGGGGGATATAAGGAGCATTCTTGAAAACGTCTATGATATAGGCAGACTTATTACCAAAGTTGTCTATAACAGGGCAAATCCGCACGACTTGAAGACTATTTCCATAACGGCAAGGCAGATACCCGAACTGAAATCCGAACTTGAAAAGCTGGGCGGTGACGGACTTCTGAAAAAGTGTTCCGACGGGCTTGGTGAACTTAGTGAACTTTATGACTACATAGACAGTGCATTGTGCGATGAACCGCCGATTGCAGTAAAAAACGGCGGAGTTATAAGAGAAGGTTTTAACAAGGAACTTGACGACGTACGCCACATAATGAATCACGGTGAAGAGCTTATTCAGGAGATTGAGCAGAGAGAGCGTGAGAGGACGGGTATAAAAAATCTCAAAACGGGCTATAACAGGGTTTTCGGCTATTTTCTTGAGGTGACACGTTCATATTATGACATGATACCGCCTGAGTGGACGAGAAAGCAGACACTTGCAAATTCAGAGAGATTTATAACTTCCGAACTCAAAGACGCTGAAAACCAGATACTCAACGCAAAGGAGAGGGCAATTGAACTGGAGACAGAGATATTCAAAAAAATTGTGGAATACGTCTCCTCAATGATGGAAGTCATAGAAAAAACAGCGTTTTCTATTTCGGTCATAGATATACTGTGTTCCTTTGCGGACACCGCCATAAAAAACAGGTATACAAAGCCCGTGATGTGCATGGACGGGACACTCGAAATAAAAGACGGCAGACACCCTGTTGTTGAACTTATGCTTCAGGACGGTTTATTTGTCCCGAATGACACGGTCATGAACAACGACACAGACAGAATGCTTATAATAACAGGTCCTAATATGGCAGGAAAGTCCACATACATGAGACAGATAGCTCTTATAGTCCTTATGGCACATATAGGCAGTTTTGTACCGTCATCATATGCAAAAATTTCCGTTGTTGACAGAATTTTCACAAGGATAGGTGCATCGGACGACCTGTCTGCGGGGGACAGCACATTTATGGTCGAGATGAGGGAAGTTGCGGACATACTCGAAAATGCGACACCCGAAAGCCTTGTCATACTTGACGAAGTAGGGCGTGGAACTTCAACATATGACGGAATGAGTATAGCGAGAGCAGTTGCGGAGTACATATGCTGTAATATAAATTTAGGCTGTAAGACGCTCTTTGCAACGCACTATCATGAACTTACAGAACTTGAAAACGAAATAGACGGTATAAAGAATTACAGTGTGGAAGTCGAAAAGACAGAGGACGGAATAAGGTTCATGAGGAGAATTGTCAGGGGAGGAGCAGACGAGAGTTACGGAATAGAAGTCGCAAAACTGGCGGGTCTCCCCGACACGGTTATTGACAGGGCGAGATATTTGCTCAGTGAAATCGAGAAAAACAGCGGAGATGATGTATGAAATCAGGAAAAATAATATGCACGGCTTTTTCGCTCTTTTTGAGTGTAATTCTTGCGGGGTGCAGTATGATTGAACCGAGGGAGACTTTTACTCCGCCCGAATATATAAAGCCATATGAGATTGTGGAGGTAGAGCCGAAGTTTCAGGAGGACAAAAATTCTGACTGGTATAGAGACTTCTGCCGTCAGGCGGGGGAGTACGAGACGAGAATAGTTGTGGACGGAAAACTTGACAAGGAACTTGTAAAGGGGGCTTTCAGGCAGATAAACAACGACTGTCCCGACATATTCTGGCTGGGGAGTTGTCGGTATGACAGGGGCAGCAAGAGGACTGTCTGGGATTTTGACCTTATAGACGGGTGCAGTGAGGACACTATAGAGACAATGCACGCTGAACTTGAAAAGTCCGCCGACAATATAATATCAATGATTCCCGAGGAAGTTTCCGACTATGAAAAAATTCTCTTTGTGCACGACTACATAGCACTCCACACGGAGTATGACAATTCTATTGAGTTTGACATAGAGAACACAAACGGTCTAATGTATACGGCGTACGGCTGTCTTGTGGACGGCAAAGCGGTGTGTCAGGGGTATGCGGAGGCTTTTACTTACATAATGAACAGGCTGGGAATAGAGTCGGGTGTGTGCAACGGTGACACATATGTAGGCGGACACGCTTGGAATTACGTCTTACTTGACGGCAATTATTACTGGGTGGACATAACTTGGGACGACATGGATTCCGAAATAATGCCCGTACAGCACTCCTATTTTCTCTTCAATGACGAGATGCTCACACGCACACGCCGTCTTGACCCGTATCAAAATTTCGCACCCGTCTGTGACACTGAAAGTCACGGTTGGTTTTCAAGAAATGAAACTCTCTTTGACAGCTATGACATTGGTCAAATTGCAGAGACTGCAAAGAACGTCGGAGCAGGGGAGTCCTTTGAGATGATGTTCACGGACTATGACACGTACTGCAAAGCCCTTACACAGCTTATAGGAGAAGGAGACATGATGAATATAGAGGGTTTCGGCGTGAACAGCTCATATTATTGTGACGACAGGAATTACATAGTAAATATAATATACTGACATTTTTGGAGGGAGAGCAATGCCACAGATAAATCTTCTCAGCAGAGAGATTTCCGAACTCATAGCGGCGGGAGAGGTCATAGAAAAGCCCGCATCGGTCATAAAGGAACTTGTCGAGAACGCTGTTGATTCGGGAGCGAGACACATATCTGTTGAGATAAAAAACGGCGGAATAACGTATATGCGTGTAGCGGACGACGGCTGCGGAATTGCAAACGAGGACGTTCCGACAGCTTTTCTACGTCACGCAACGAGCAAGATAGAGAAAGTCAGCGACCTTGACAGCGTAATGACGCTTGGTTTCCGTGGTGAAGCACTTGCGTCAATATCGGCGGTGTCTAAAGTGGAAGTTATGACGAGGAGAAAAGAAGACGACTATGGGACTATCTACAAAATAGACGGCGGTGAGGAGGTCAGCAACGAGAAAAGCGGTTGTCCCGTCGGCACGAGCATGGTTGTAAGGGACCTGTTTTACAATGTACCCGTCAGGCTTAAATTTCTGGGAAAAGATGTCACGGAGGCAAATGCCGTGAGCAGTATTGTCAGGAAGATAGCCATTTCCCACCCCGAAATATCTTTCACAATGATTCGTGACAACAGAAACGAGTTCACGACTTCGGGGGACGGAAAAATTTTTTCGGCTATATATTCGGTTCTGGGCAAGGACTTTGCAAGAGACATGATTGAGTGCCATTATGAATACAATGGAACAGTGGTGAAAGGGTACATTATAAAACCTCTTTATGCGAGGAAAAACAGGGCTTTTCAGAATTTTTTCGTGAACGGCAGATATGTCAGCTCAAAAGTCTGTATGTACGCCCTTGAAAACGCCTACAGAAATCTGATAATGACGGGGAAATTTCCCGCCTGTGTGCTTATGATAGAGGTTTCGCCCGAGACAGTCGATGTGAACATACACCCGTCCAAAGCGGAAGTGAGATTCAGTGACGAGAAAAACATATCTGATGCGATATTTTTTGCGGTAAAGAGTGCGATGTCCGAAAACGGTCTCATATACGAATTTGAGACAGATTCCGCTGTCACGGCAAATGCGGAGGAAGTCAAAAATATTCCCGAAAAAAGCACACAGTTTCAGGCGGCAAATCGGACTTTTGAGACAGAGAGAGCCGAAAAAAAGACGGTCAAAGCGGACACCGTACAGGAGAGACTGCCCGAATTTGACACCGAAAAATTCACGCACGGGGAGAGTGTCACGGAGACAAAAAAAACGGAGAAGTCGGACAGACAGCCCGATTATACGTTTACTCCCCCCACACAGAAAGATTTTGACTTTGAACAGTTCAGCAAATTTATGGCACGTCCCGAGAAAGAGGTTATCCCCGAACCCGAAAAAATTCAGACTCCCCCAGTTGAGGACATTAAGATAATCGGGGAAGTTTTTGGTCTCTATGTGATATGCGAGTGCGGTGACGAGCTTATCATAATAGACAAACACGCCTCCCACGAGAGAATTATATTTGAGCAGTTAAAAGAGCGTAATAAAAAGAATTTCAAGCAAAATCTTCTTGTGGGTGTCAGGGTACTTCTCACGGAGGAGGAGTTCGGTGCGGTTGAGGACAATTATGAAATTTGCAAGGACATGGGGTTTGAGTTTGACTTTTCGGAGAGACCGCTGATTATAGCGACAGCAGTCCCCGACTTTGCGGTTAATCTCACTCCCGAAGAGATAATAACGGAGATAGCCGACAATCTCCTGAACCACCTGCAAGATCCGCAGACTACAGCCCTTGACGATATGTACCACAGTCTTGCGTGCAAGTCGGCGGTGAGGGCAAACGACAGGAACAGTCCCGAGGAGATGAGGGCTCTTGTTAATAAAATCCTGACTGACGAGAGAATAAGGCACTGTCCGCACGGCAGACCTGTTATGTTTGTCATGAAAAAGAGCAGTATAGACAGGCAGTTCAGGAGGACCTGACGAGGGCGTATTATGAGTTTTGAAGATAAGAATAATAAAAATAATAAAAAAAAGCCGTTTGTGCTTGCAGTCGTCGGACCGACAGCATCGGGCAAGACTTGGCTGGGGGTCGAACTTGCGAAAATTTACGGCGGGGAGGTCATTTCAGCCGATTCGATACAGATTTACAAGGGGCTTGACATAGCGTCCGCAAAGCCCACACAGGAGGAAATGCAGGGCATTCCGCACCACCTTATAGATTTTTTAGGGCGTGACAAGCCTTTCAGCGTTTCGGAGTATGTAAATCTTGCTAACGAAAAAATACGGGACATTCTCAGCCGTGGGAAGTTGCCGATTGTAGTGGGGGGGACAGGTCTCTATGTGGACTCACTCCTTGACAATATAAAATTTATAGACATAGAGTGCAGTCCAGATTACAGGGCGGAGCTTGAAAAAACCGTACGCACACAGGGCAATGGTGTTTTATATGAAGAACTTATGAAAAAAGACCCTGAAGCCTGTGAAAGTATCCATGTAAATAACACTGTCAGGATATTGAGGGCTTTGGAGGTGATAAACGCAACAGGCAGAAAGTTCAGTGAGATAAAAGCAGAGGGCAGAAGTCATGAAAGTCCGTATGATTCGCTTATTCTGGGACTTGATTTTGTCGACAGGAGTATCTTATACGACAGAATAAACAGGAGAGTTGACGATATGGTCAAAAGAGGTCTCGTGCAGGAGGCTTATGAGGTCTGGAGAGAGGGCAATCTGCAAACTGCGTCAAAGGCTATAGGCTATAAGGAACTGATACCGTATTTTTCGGGGGAGACTTCTCTTGAAGACTGCATTGCAAATATAAAACAGCAGACACGCCACTATGCCAAAAGACAGCTGACATGGTTTAGAAAAAATAAACGTATAAGGTGGATTATTGCGGAGGATTTTAGTCAAAAGAATGAAATTTCAGAAAAATCGCAAAAAACTATAGCCAATTACAGAAATTTATGATATAATATATGATGTGTATTCAGCCGTTGGATTCCGGCTGTACTCCGATGTGCGGAGGGAAAGTCCGCACAGTCGGAGTCAAAAAAGCAGAATGGAGATAATGTGTATGAACAAGACTATCAATTTGCAGGATGTGTTTCTGAACCAGTGCAGGAAGGAGCGAATTTCCGTCACGGTGATACTGACGAACGGTTTTCAGTTCAAGGGAATGGTGAGGGGATTTGACAGCTATGTCGCAATATTTGACTGTGACAACAAACAACAACTCGTATACAAGCACGCAATCTCGACTATAATACCGTCAAGAGCTGTTTCTATTCTTGACCTGCCGGAAAAGAGCGAATAACACGGAGTGATCGGTATGCGACAGGGGAGGTCTGAAAATGGCTTTGTCGTGAAATTTCTCCGCAACACCGTCCTGATACTACTGCTTATAATGTTTGTCAGCATAGTTGTGAACTTCCGCAACAGCCACAGTCCGACCGAGACGGCACTTATGGAGGAGGCTACCGACTCTTGCAGTATAAAGGGAGTTTTCATAAGGAGCGAGGAGGTCATAAACTACAGCGGAGAGGGAGTTTTAAGCTACAGTGTCGCTGACGGCGGAAAAGTCGGAAAGGACACTGTTATAGCAAGAGCCTATCCCGATGAAACTCAGATAGAGACAGACAGCGAAATCGAGAGACTAAGCGAAAAACTCAGCATACTCAAAAAGATACAGAACCCCGGAACTCTCGAATCCGCACAGCCTGCGTCCATAGCGGAGAGCATAGAAGAGAACTACAGAAGTCTCGTATACGCAAGGGATTTGAAAAATTACTCCTCAATGGAGGAGAATATATCGGAACTTCTTGTTGAGATGTGTACATATCAGCTTATAACTGATGAAGTTGTCAGTTTTGAACCGCAGATAGCCGAAATAGAGGCACAGCTTAAGGAATTGGAGGACAATTCGATAGTGCCGTCCGAGATAATACTCTCCGAGAGACCTGCCTATTTTGTGAGTTTCTGTGACGGCTATGAAAATCTTCTCTCACCCGAAAAATTGAGTACCCTGACAGCTGACGACATTGAAAATGTCAGGGACGAAAAGAGCAAGGACAGGACTATTGCGGGAAAACTCATAGACGGCTACAGCTGGTATCTTGCAGGAGTAGTTGACAATTCGTCAAAAAAATATGCAATAGGAGATGCCGTGAAACTCAGATTTGACTCCTCTGCCGAGACATTCGATGCGGTCATAACGGACATTCACGATTCGGGAGATGTCAGCAGGAGTGTAATAATAGCGGAATGCAGTCAGTTCAATTACGACCTTGTGCAGAAGAGGTACGCAAAGACCGAACTTATAAAGGGCGAGGGCGTTTACAGGGGGCTGAGAGTGCCGAGAAACTCAATAAGATTTGCCGATGTTCAGGAGACTGTTTATGACGAAAATACGGGAGAGTCCATTGGAGTTAATACAGTGAACTACAAGGGAGTGTACATACAAAAGGGCGAACAGGTCACATTCAGAAAGATAGATGTTATATATGAGGGAGAAGACTACGTTCTCTCAGCCGTACACGAAAATGACGAGACATATCTTGCCCTGTACGATGATATAATAATTGAAGGTGTTGATTGATTTGGAGGACAATTTTGATTATATAAGTGAAAATCTGAAAATAATAAGGGAGAGAGTGGGGGAAGTTCTTGACAGGTGCGGAGAGCCTGAAAGGAAAGTCAGGATAATGGCTGTGACAAAGACGGTCCCCCCCGAAAAGGTGAATTTCGCTGTCTCACAGGGAATAGACCTAATTGGCGAAAACAAGGTGCAGGAGTACACCTCCAAACGAGAGTTTTATGACAAGTCCGCAGAGGTACACTTCATAGGGCATTTGCAGACAAACAAGGTCAAGTATATTGTAGATTCCGTCAGCATGATACAGTCTGTTGACAGATTTGTCCTTGCGGAGGGTATAAACAGGAAATCTTCTTTTCGCAACAAGACTATGGACATACTCTGTGAAGTGAATATAGGCGGTGAGGACTCAAAGAGCGGAGTTCTGCCCGAAAATCTGAAAAGTCTGATAGAGGAGATTTCGGGGCTTGAAAATCTCAGAATAAGAGGTCTTATGACTATCCCGCCACGCTCTGACAGCGACATATTTCTCGGAAAGATGCAGGAACTTTTCCTGAAAACAAAGCAGGATTTTCCTAAGCTTCAAAATTTTGACACGCTCTCAATGGGAATGACGGGCGACTATGTACAGGCTGTAAAGTACGGGTCAACACTCGTCAGAATAGGTACGGGTCTTTTCGGAGAGAGAGCCTACCGCTGATATTGCTTTACGGGTACAGACGAGACATAATATCGGCACGAAAAACATGACTTCAGCGATTTTTCCGCATGAAATCGGTGAAAGTCAGGTTAGAAACTATGCGGAGAAGAGGAGTATATATTATGAAAATACTTGATAAAGTTAAAAATTTCTTTTTTACTGCTGATGAGGACGACCCCGAGGATATAGAAGCACAGGCAAATGAGCCGTCAAGACCCGAGAGACAGGTAAACACCAACCCCACACCCGTTGAAGTTGAGGAGCCTGTTAACGAAGCACCGCCGAAGAGGGGCAACAAGGTAGTGAATATACAGGCGACTGCACAGCTACAGGTTGTGCTTGTAAAGCCTTCGGCGTTTACGGACGCAAAGCAGATTGCGGACCATCTCATAGCAAAAAAGACTGTTGTACTGAACCTTGAAACGGCTTCCCCCGAAAACAAGAGGAGAATTATAGATTTTCTTGTCGGAGTGGCTTACGCAAACGGCGGAAGTCTGAAACCCGTCGCAAATCTGACCTATATTATAACTCCCTACAATGTCGGATTTATAGGTGAGGACTTGGTCGGGGAACTTGAAAACAACGGGGTATTTATCTGAAATGAGTCTAAGTCCTGAGAAACTCTTTCACGGCATGGTGTGTGACATGGTGAGAATATGTCAGCGTGACTGTACGTCTGTTTTTTCGGACTTCCTTGACGAGGGACAGTGTTCGGTTGCAGAGAAGATCCTGAAATCTGAATTTCCCGATGTGATGTACAGTTTTCAGGGAGGATTTCCAAAGGCTTCAAGAAAAATGCTTGCGGTTTTCCCCGACTACTGTGAGGACTATATTTCGGAGGATTTTGTGGAAAGGTGCAGGTGCGTGACTTTTACCTACAGGAAGTCCGACAACCTCACCCACAGGGATTTTCTCGGTACACTCATGGGAATGCGTCTAAGGCGTGAAACAGTGGGGGATATAGTGGTCTCGGAGGGCAAGACACAGATTTTCATGACAGCGACGGTTGCGGGACTTGTTATTTCGACAGTCGGGAAGATAGGCAGAGTCGGAGTTAAAGTGACGGGAGACGAGCCTTTTTCACTCGAAGTAAAGCAGGAGTTCAAGACGATAAACGGCACTGTCTCCTCACTCAGACTTGACAGCATAGTCAGCCTTGCGACAGGGCTTAGCCGTGAGAAGTCGTCCGCACTTGTGAAGTCCGAGAGGGTGGACGTAAACCACATGACACAGAAGTCCGTCTCCCACATATTGAGTGCGGGCGACACTGTTTCCGTCAGGGGTTACGGGAGGTTTTTGCTCGCAGATACGGACGGAGTGACGAAAAAGGGACGTATAAGAGTGACCGTAAAAAAGTTTATATAGATTTATTTTATTCTGTAATTTTAAGATAAAATAAAACAAAAAATAAAATAAAAAATAAAAAAATAAAAAACAAAGAAATAATACGGAGAGGTGGGTATTATGATTACTTCAAAGGACATAAGAAACAAGCGTTTTGAAAAGGGAGCTTTCGGCTATAACCTTGAGGAGGTTGACGCTTTTCTCTCACAGCTTGAGGCTGAACTTGACGAGATGGAGCGTGAAAGGGCTGAGGCAAACAACAAAATACAGATACTTGCTGACAGAGTGAGGGAGTATATGCGTGACGAGGAGGCACTCAAAGACGCATTGCTCATGGCACAGAAACAGGGCAAACAGGTTGTCAGGGAGGCAAACGAAAAGGCTGAGAGTATAGTAAACGAGGCAAAGGAAAAGGCTGCCGAAATCGAGGAGGAGACCGAGAGACAGCATCAGCTTGAAATGGAAAAGAACAGACAGGAGATTGAAGCCGAACACCAGTATCTCATAGACGCAAAGAGACGTGTGACGGAGTTCAAGAAGTCCATGTTTGAGATGTACAAGGAACATCTCACCGCAATTTCGGCAATGCCCGATTTTGAAGCTGAAATTCAGGAGAAGGAGACTGCCGAGGAAATAGCCGCAGTTATAGCGTCCGTCACCGATAGTGAGGAGACCGAGCAGGACAGAGAGAGTGAGGCAGAAGAAGTATTTTTCTGATTTTGCAGATTAAGAAAATAAAACAGAAAGGATTATAATTTGAAATGGCACAGGATTACAACAAGACTCTTAATTTACCAAAGACAGATTTCCCGATGAGGGCAAATCTCCCGAAGAGAGAACCGCAGACACTTGAAAAGTGGGAGGGCGAGAGACTTTATTATAAAATAATCGAGAAAAACAGCGGAAAAAAGACTTTTATACTCCACGACGGACCGCCTTACGCAAACGGTGAGATTCATCTGGGAACGGCACTGAACAAGACGTTAAAAGATTTTATAGTAAAATATAAAAACATGAACGGTTTCTGTTCGCCGTATGTGCCGGGCTGGGACACTCACGGACTGCCGATTGAGCTGAAAGCCATGAAAGCGATAGGTGTCGAAAACGGAGCGATTCCCCCGACTGATTTGAGAAAGCACTGCCGTGACTATGCAATGACACACGTTGCGAACCAGATGGAGCAGTTCAAGAGACTTGGTTCAATAGGCGATTATGACTATCCGTATCTGACACTCCGTCCCGAATACGAGGCAAAGCAGGTTGAAGTTTTCGGAGAGATGGCAAAAAAAGGTTATATGTACAAGGGACTGAAACCTGTCTATTGGTGTCCCGACTGCAATACCGCACTTGCCGAAGCGGAGATAGAGTACTCAAACGACCCATGTCACTCTATCTATGTGAAATTTCAGGTGACTGACGACAAAGGAATTTTCACGGGTCTGGGACTTGATATATCAAAAATATATTTCGTTATATGGACTACCACGACATGGACTATTCCCGGAAATTTAGCTATATGTCTCGGACCCGAATACAATTACACTCTTGTCCACGCAAACGGTGAGTATTATGTTATGGCGGAGGAACTTGTAAAGACTACAATGGAGACCGCAGGAATATCAGACTACACCACCGACCATATTTTTACGGGTGCGGAACTTGAGGGAATGAAGACAAAGCACCCTCTGTATGACCGTCCGTCACCGATCATTGTCGGAGACCATGTAACTCTTGAGAGCGGCACGGGCTGTGTACATACCGCCCCGGGCTATGGTGTTGAGGACTTTGAGGTCTGCAAAAATTATGACGATATAGGAATTATCGTCTGTGTGGATGCTAAGGGCAGACAGACCGCCGAAGCAGGTGAGTTTGAGGGCATGGACACCGATACCGCAAACAGGGAGATTGCAAAGAAACTTGAAGAGCTGAACGCTCTGCTTGCTATACAGGAGATAGTCCACCAGTACCCGCACTGTTGGAGGTGTTCAAGTCCTATAATATACAGAGCTACAGAACAGTGGTTCTGTTCGGTGAACGGTTTCAAGGACGAAGCTGTAAAAGCTATTGAGGACGTTCAGTGGATACCCGAGTGGGGTGAGGACAGAATAAAGGGAATGGTTCGTGATAGAAGTGACTGGTGCATTTCGAGACAGAGGACATGGGGCGTACCGATTCCCGTTGTGTACTGCAAAGAATGCGGTAAACCGATATGCACGGACGAGACTATAAAAGCGATTTCTGACCTGTTCAGGGCAGAGGGAAGTGACTCTTGGTGGACGAAAGAGCCTGCTGAATTTATACCCGAAAGTGTTAAGTGCGAGTGTGGCTGTGGGGAGTTCACAAAGGAGTACGACATAATGGACGTATGGTTTGACAGCGGTGTTTCGCACTCTGCCGTTATGGACGAGTTCAAGGGACTGTCGTTCCCCGCTGATTTGTATTTAGAGGGTGCAGACCAGTACAGAGGTTGGTTCCAGTCGTCACTTCTCACTTCCGTTGTTTACAAGGGCTGTGCACCTTACAGAGCTGTCTGCACTCACGGCTGGGTAGTTGACGGAGAGGGCAAGACCATGCACAAGTCTCTCGGAAACGGCATAGACCCCTCCGAAATAACGGAGAAATACGGTGCAGATATTCTCAGACTGTGGGTAGCGTCGTCGGACTACCACAACGACATAAGAATTTCGGATGCGATTCTGAAACAGCTGTCGGAAGCTTACAAGAAAATCAGGAACACGGCGAGGTTCATTCTCGGAAATCTCGGAAACGGTGACGGTTTCAACCCCGATACGGACTGTGTTGCGGACAGTGAGCTGACGGAGCTTGACAGATGGGCTATTATGAAACTGGACGCACTTATTGACGATGTGAAGTCGGGCTATGACAAGTACGATTTCCACGTGGCTTTCCACGCTATTCACAATTTCTGTGTTGTGGATATGTCGAATTTTTATCTTGACATTATAAAGGACAGGCTTTATTGCGAGAAGGAAAATTCTCCCGTACGCCGTAGTGCACAGACAGCTATGTACAGAATACTGAGTGCTATAACACGTCTCTCCGCACCGATTATATCGTTCACAGCTGAGGAGATATGGGGCTTTATGCCACACTCCGCAAGTGACGACACAGAGAGTGTCTTCCTGAACCAGATGCCCGAAAAGAGCGGACTCGAATTTTCGGAGGAGTTTGTTGAGAAGTGGAACTTCATATACAGCACACGTCTCTCCGCAAACAAAGTCCTTGAGGAAGCAAGAAATCAGAAGATAATCGGAAAGTCTCTTGAAGCCAAGGTAGTGGTCAAGTCGCCCGAGTGGGAGAAGTATCGGGAACTTGCAGGGGAACTTGCGGAAATACTGATAGTATCGGGATTTGAAGCGGAGAAGTCCGAAACAGAGACGGTCTTTGAGGCAGTTTTGGCAGACGGCGGAAAGTGCGAGAGGTGCTGGAGGTGTTCGGCATATGTCGGCACAAATCCTGTCCACCCGACACTGTGCGAGAGGTGTGTCATAGCGGTTGAACCATAACCCGTTTATAACAGTCTGCTGTCAAACGGCAGCAGGCTGTTTGTTGTGAAAGGAGACAATTTGGCTGTTTTACTTGTTTTTCTTATAGTGATACTTGTCGGTTCGGACCAGATAATAAAGATGTGGGCAGTTGAAAACCTGAGCCACAACGGAGGTGTCGGCAGGCAGTTCATACACATAGGAAGCTTAAGAATTTTGGATTTGAATTATCTTGAAAATGACGGTGCGATTTTCGGGAGTATGTCTGGACAGAAATGGTTTCTTGTGGGAGTGACATCAATAGTGATAGCCGTGGGAATTGTGGCGATGTTCAGGTATATGAAGAAGTCGAAATTTGTGTCTCTGATAATATGTCTCTTTGTGGCAGGCGGTATCGGGAATCTGATAGACAGGATACGTCTGGGGTACGTTGTGGATATGTTCGAGATAAAATTATTTGACTTTGCGATATTCAACTTTGCAGATATGTGCGTGACTATAGCTTTTTGTATGGCGTTGGTGTACACGCTTTTCATAGAGCCGAAACTTGAAAAAGCTGAAAAAAAGGCAGAGGTCGAGGGCGATGAGTGAGAGAATAGTTGTCAAGACGGAGGAAAATTCGGCAGGAGTCAGAATAGACAAGTATCTTGCGGAAAAAACAGAGCTGACACGCTCTGCCGTTCAGGGACTTCTTGAAAAGGGAAATATTCTCGTGAACGGGAAGAGCGTGAATAAAAATTACAAGCTGAAATCAGATGACAGCATTTCCGTTGAAGTTCCCGAACCCGAACCCATGGACGCTTTACCCGAAAATATTCCGCTTGATATTGTCTATGAAGACGACGACTTGCTCGTTGTGAACAAGCCGAAGGGAATGGTGGTACACCCCGCACACGGCAATTACAGGGGTACTCTTGTGAACGCTTTGTTATATCACTGTGGGGGAAGTCTGTCGGGAATAAACGGTGTTGTACGTCCGGGAATAGTCCACAGGATCGACAAGGACACAAGCGGTCTGCTGATAGTTGCAAAGAACGACAAATCGCATATAAATCTTGCGGAGCAGATAAAGTCCCACAGCTTTACAAGGGAGTATGAAACTATTGCGGTGGGGTACTTCAGGGATAGCAACGGTACTGTCGATGCCCCCATAGGCAGGAGCAGGACTGACCGAAAAAAGATGTGCGTGACATATGAAAATTCACGCAATGCCGTCACTCACTACAGTGTGATAAAGCAGTACGGCGGTTATGCCCATGTTAGACTGAGACTTGAAACGGGGCGGACTCACCAGATAAGGGTACACCTTGCCCATATCGGACACCCTGTTTTCGGGGACGGCGTTTACGGAAAGCCGTGCAGGTACTTTGAGGGGCAGTGTCTCCACGCAAGGAAGATAGGATTTATACACCCTGTTTCGGGGGAGTATATGGAGTTTACAAGCGAACTCCCCGAATATTTTGTCTCAATGCTGAATAAACTTGAAAAAATGTGAGGTGTGCGGAATGGATATAACAAAAGTGATAATTTTCAGCGACATGGACGGCACACTTCTGACACATGATAAAAAAATAAACGAAAAAGACCTGAGTGCAATACGGAAATTCAGAAATCTCGGAGGGAAATTCACTTTCGCAACGGGCAGGACGTTGCAGTCTTTTGAGCAGTACAGGGAGAAACTCGGCACGGATTTTCCCCTGATAATGTACAACGGTGCGATGATACACGACTATAAGAGCGGAGAAAATCTCTGCATGAAGCCTCTCCCCGACAATGCAAAGCAGATGGCACTTGACATAATGTCACTTATGCCCGAGTGCGGAGGGGAAGTATTAACATCAAGAAATACTTATGTGTTCAGCAACACGAAGTATCAGCAAATTCACACAAGACTGTGTGCTATAACGCCTGTCTATGAAAATCTTGCGGACATTCCCGACGGTGAGTGGCTGAAAGTGCTGTTTTCGCTTGCACCTGACAGAGTACCCGTACTTGAAGAGATTATAGACGGTCTGAATCTGAGCGGAGTGGAATTTGTGAGGTCTGCTGAAATTCTGCTTGAGATGTTGCCGAAAGGGATAAGCAAGGGCACAGCACTTGATGACTACAGGAAACTTGATGGAATGTCTGACTATACTTTTATAGCAATAGGCGACTTTGACAACGATATTGAGATGATAACGAGTGCCGATATAGGGGTATGTCCTGCAAATGCAGAGGAATCCGTCAAAAATATTTCCGATATTGTTCTTACAAGGGACTGTAACAGCGATGCAGTTGCGGAGCTTATTGAATATATGATTAAAAAATGTAAATGCTGAATACGGCAGAGCCGTTAAAATAAATAACGCACGGAGGTAAATATGGAAAGTTCAATGAAAAAGAATTTGCAAAAAATTGCCTGCAAAGTGAGAATGGGTGTTATTGAGGGGACTTATAACGCAAAATCGGGACACCCCGGCGGTTCACTCTCAATAAGCGAACTGCTGACTTATCTCTATTTCGGCAAGATGAGAATTGATCCCGAAAATCCCGAAAACCCCGACAGAGACAGGTTTGTACTCTCAAAAGGTCACACAGCACCTGCGTTGTATGCGGTACTTGCTCTGAAAGGCTATTTCCCGTATGAGGAACTCAAAACTCTCAGGCACATAGGTTCAGATCTTCAGGGACACCCGTCCATTCACACAAAGGGCGTAGATATGTCAAGCGGTTCACTCGGACAGGGTATTTCTGCGGCGGCAGGTATGGCTCTTGCGGGGAAAATCGACGGCAAGGATTACAAAGTCTACACAGTTCTCGGGGACGGTGAAGTTGAGGAGGGACAGGTCTGGGAGGCTTGTATGTTCGCCTCTCACTACAAACTGGACAACCTTGTTGCAATTGTGGACAGAAACGGCTTGCAGATAGACGGTGCTATAACAGAAGTCTGCTCCCCCGAACCCATAACCGACAAATTCAGGGCTTTCGGCTGGCACGTCATAACTGCGGACGCTCACGACTTTGACAGTCTCGAAAAGGCTTTTGACGAAGCGGACAAAATTACGGGAAAACCTGTTGTTATAGTGCAGGATTCCGTAAAGGGCAGGGGAGTGTCATACATGGAAAATCAGGTCGGCTGGCACGGCAAAGCACCAAATAAAGATGAATATGAGCAGGCTATGAAAGAGCTTGAGGAAGAACTCAGAGGACTGGAGTGATAGAGAAATGGGAGATGTAATTAAAAAGGCTACAAGGGACAGTTACGGAGAGGCACTCACGGAACTTGCAAAGGAGTACGAAAATCTTGTGGTACTCGATGCGGACCTTGCCGCTGCGACAAAGACGGCTATATTCAAAAAGGCTTACCCCGATAGATTTTTTGACTGCGGAATTGCGGAGGAAAACATGATGGGAGTTGCGGCAGGTCTTGCAACTTGCGGAAAGATTCCCTTTGCAAGCAGTTTTGCGATGTTTTCGGCAGGAAGAGCGTATGAAATAGTCAGAAATTCGATAGGCTATCCGCACCTGAATGTAAAAATAGGTGCAACCCATGCAGGAATTTCCGTGGGGGAGGACGGTGCTACACACCAGTGCAACGAGGACATAGCTCTTATGAGGACTATTCCCGGAATGACTATAATAAATCCCGCTGACGACATAGAGGCAAAACAGGCTGTGCGTTCGGCTGTTGAGATGGAAGGACCTGTCTATATGCGATTCGGCAGGCTTGCAGTACCCGTCATAAATGACGAAAGTTATAAATTTGAACTCGGCAAGGGAGTAGTTTTGCGAGAGGGCAGTGACGTGACCATAATTGCAACGGGACTTATGGTGAATGAAGCTGTTCAGGCTCACGATATGCTCAAAAATCAGGGTATTTCGGCAAGAGTTGTGAATATCCACACCATAAAGCCTATTGACAGGGAACTCATCTGCAAATGTGCGGAGGAGACGGGGCTTATAGTTACGGCTGAGGAGCACAGTGTCATAGGCGGACTTGGTTCGGCAGTCGCTGAAGTCGTGACGGAGAGTTGTCCCGTGAGAGTGGTTAAGATAGGAGTAAATGACGAGTACGGCTATTCGGGACCCGCACTTGACCTTCTCAAAAAATTCGGTCTCTCTGCCGAAAATATAGCGGAAGTTACCGCAAAGGCACTTGCAGAAAAGTGATGTTAAATAATATAAATAAAAATAAAAAACCGCTGTCTGAAACAGCGGTTTTTTTAGTTATAATTCAGAGCAAGACGGTAGTCGACAGCACCCGAAAAAGCGTCATAGGAAATATTTTCATTCCCGCTTTTGAATATCAGGTAGGAATTTTTATAAAATATGGGGATAAATCTGTAGTCGCTGAGAAGAAGCTCCTCCGCCTCTGCGTACTTTACAGCAAGCTCGTCATCATTTGCACAGGACATCAGGGTGTCGGACAGTCCCGCATCGGAGAACTTGTTTTTAAGGCAGGGAGTGTTCTCAAATTTTTCTATGAAAGACAGACCGCTTGCGAAATCGGCAGTGAGAGGGTACAGAGCGATAGTGTAATCGCCGTCTGAAATTCTCTGTGAGAACTGTGTGGGAGTAACGTCTTCAATGCCGAGATTCATTCCCGAGACAGATTCCCAGTGTTCAACAAGTGGCTGTAAATACACGGAGTTTATAGTCTTTGCGTTCACAAGAATTTTTATCTCCTCATCTTTGGGAGGATCTGCGGACTTAAACAAATTTGAGGCAGTCGGCATATCGTAGTATTCAAACTGTGAGTCGGGAGACATAGTCCTGTAGGATTTGCCGTTGATTTTTATTCCCTGTGGAATTATACCTCTTGCAGGAGACAAGTCCTCCGAGTCGACGATCTCACTGATGGAATTTCTGTCAACGGAGAGTGCAAAGGCTTTACGCATATCGTCCGAGGAGAGAGGTTTTTCGGGGTTGAAAATCAGACCGAGAGTAACCGAGTTTACGGACTTTGTGACACATTTTTCGGAGTTATAAAGAGATGGGTCAAGGGAAGTCATGCACTCCGCACTGTCCTGCATAAAGAGTGTCTTGACGCTCTCTTCGCTGTCCTCAATTGAGAAACTCAGATAGGAGGGAGCTATTTCAAAGTTTTCCGACACATTTGGTTCATTTTTTTTCATATAGAGAATATTGTTTGAGCCGTAGGGGTCATAAAACCACTGTCTAACATAGAACGCACCATTTGACATTACACTCTTGTCGTCAAGACCGTATCTGCCCTTTGTGGAGAAAAAAAAACTTCTGTTGCAGGGGAGTGCGGGGGGAGTTGATAGAAGATTGAGAAATTCGGCGTTTTTGTTTTCGAGGACTATCACAAGCGTGTAATTGTCGGTGGCGTATATTTCGGCAGAGTTTACAGGAGCTTCACCGTCTATTATAGCCTTTGCACCCTTTATACAGGAGAAATTGTGTGCATAGGGAGACTTCATTTCGGGGTTCAGGACACGCTGTAGTGCGAACACATAGTCATCGGCTGTGACGGGGAAATATTCGTCATCACCGATAAAATCGTCCTCATTCTGGTCAAAGAACCAGTAATTGTCGTGTCTCAGACTGAAAGTGTAAGCAGTGCCGTCCTCCGAGACCGAATAGCTCTCAACGTTGCAGGGGACTGTATTTCCGTCAGCATCAGTCGTAAAAAGACCGCTGTAGAGATTTTTGATAACGGTAGCGGAGGAAGGGTCTCCCGAGAACACTTGCGGGTCGAGACTTTGAGGGTTGCCGATAAGAGCGGATTCATAGTTATGTCCCTCACCGCTGTTTCCGCTTGAGTTTCCGCAAGAGGTGAGCATTACCGCACACGCACACAGCACAACAGCAAGTTTTCTCTTTTTCATTCTATCATCTCCTTTGTGTTGACAATTTGGGGTAGAGGGTGTTTTTTTATGGGGGACTTTGCCCCCTTTGGATTTTGGGGGTGTCTCCTCTGTGGGAATAATCATGGGGGGTCTGGGGGGATACTTCCCCCCAGTGGGGGTTCAGGGGGCAAAGCCCCCTGCCTCCTATCGTTCTAATTAAAATTCACACATTCCCCAACAGTCCACAAGTCCCAAAAATTAAAATTATAATTTATCTTTGACCGTGACTATAAAGCCGTCGGAGTTGTTGCCCGAGACCGTATATTCGCCCTTTTTTGGAACGAGTACGGCAGTCGCACCCCTCTTTGCACACGGTACATAGTAAATTTTATACTTATAGTCATCGTCCTCAAACAGTAGCGGGTTGTCTTTAGTATGTGATTTCAGGAGTTGTATATACTCCTCCATGCAAAGACTGTTTTTGTATATATATTCAGCGTGTGGGACACCGACATATCTGTATGTCCTGTATCTGTACTCCTCACCTGTTATGTCATCTTTTCCCTTTGGGAATCTTATTATAAAACCGTATTTCGGAGCGTTCTGCAAAAACCACCTGTACTCACCCGAGGCTTTGAAGTAGTAGGAATCGCCCTCCATGTTTTCAAATATAGCGAGGTCGAAAGTGCGGGAGGTGTGGTAGTCCGAAAAGCCCGGACGAAAGATTGAGTCACCACTTTGATAGATTTTTTCCTGCTGTTCGTAGGTGCGGAAACCGTCTATGACCATTATATTTGAATCTTTTCTGTCGGTTTCCCTGAGAAATGCGGACATCATGAGGTTTAGTTTTCTTATGACGGTATCGTCAAGGGAAGTCACCATATCTTTGACGTCGTAGTCGTGATTTGTGTGGGAGTATACGGCAACGGTTTCGGTGTCATTTTCGGGGAATCTGTACTCATTTTCGGAGTTCACCAAAATGAGGTCGCCCTTGTATATATCGTCGTGAGGGTGTATTTCACGCATGAAGTTGGGGTCTGTGGTAGTGGTGGTAGTAGTTGTTGTAGTAGTGGTCGTGGTAGTCGTTGTAGTCGTGGTAGTAGTAGTGGTGGTTGTAGTAGTAGTCGTCGTGGTGGTTGTAGTAGTAGTCGTCGTGGTGGTTGTAGTAGTAGTGGTGGGAGTAGTAGTAGAAGTTGTTGTGGTGGGAGTCGTTGTGGTCTGTGTTGTTGAAGTAGTTGTTGAAGTTTCGGTTGTGGAAGTGGTACTGGTGGTAGTAGTTGAGGAAACGGTCTCGGAGGTCTGTGATACGGGCAGAATATCCCCGATGTCGCTGTAGTCCTCCTGCTTTTGATGAGAAGTTCCGAAAAATGCGACAAAAAGCAGTACAAACACCGCAATTACGGCGGCAGCTATTGCAATTCTGTCGTATCTTATTCTGTATCTCCGTCTGTTTCTGCGTTTTGTTCCTCTGTTCATATAGAACGCTCTCCTTTTCGGGCATTATATTTTTTTCCCGAGTTAAATTATAGCACAATGAAGCGGAACTGTAAAGCATATTTATACAGTTTTCATGTAATTTTCAGGAGTATAAGAGACGTATTCAGACTATGTTCATGTAATTTTCGGCAGTATTCCTGCGAAATTCGGTTGGTGTACAGCCCTTTTTGATGCGGAACTGTCGCATAAAATAGGAGTCGCTGTCGTAACCGCACTTTTCCGCTATTTCCGCAACAGACAGGTCTGTATTTATAAGAAGCTCCTCACTCCTTAAAATTCTGCTGTTTATTATGTCCTGATGACAGGTAGTGCCGAAAGCCCTTGTATAAATTCTGTGGAAGTACGCACGGCTCATACGCATATTATTGCAGATTACGTTTATATCCCAGTTTTTCTGTGGAGATTCATATATACTCTCCCTCAGACTGCAAAGCTGTGAATATCTCGGAATTATGTCGGAGTTGTCACGGCTTTTCGCCTTTTCGAGTTCCTCCGAGACACACAGGAAGAGCATTTTCATTGAGAGTGCGGAAAATTCGCTGAAACTGTCGCACTGTTCTATAAATTTTACTCTCAGATTTTTTATAATGGACGATATTACAAAGTCGTCCTTTACCGTGACAGGGGTGTTGAGAGCTATCCCCGATGATTTTATATAGTCGCACTCTTCGGGGGAGGGAGTGAAATAGATCATGTCGAACTTTATCTGTCTGCCGTTTGGGGAGCATAGGGAGAGTTTCCCCTCGGAGAATATTGCTATTGACTTAGGACAGAGAGTTTTCCCCGATTCACCGCACTCCAATATTACGGGAGTCCTGAAAAAGCAGAGAAAAAAGCCGTTCGGGGCTACTCTGACATCTCTCCTTATCCTCTTGCAGTTGAGCTGAATATTAAGAATTTTCATTTTCTTCTCCGAAAGTCCTAAGAGCTTTAAGCATTATTGCACATTCAAGACGTTTCTTTTCAAGCTGACAGGAGATTTTGTGAGCCGAACGAATATCGCCGTTGTACTGGTAATTGTTGGCGTTACAGCCACCGCTGCAGTAGAATTTAGCCCAACACTTTTTACATTCGGGTTTTGAATAGATATGTGCGGAGGCGAAATCCTCTTTTATGGACTGGTTGAAAGTGCCGTCATTTATATTGCCCATTTTGAACTTGTCCTCACCTACAAACTGGTGACAGGGGAAAATATCGCCGTCAGGAGTTATAGCAATGTAGTCGTTTCCACAACCACAGCCCCTGAGACGTTTCACCGCACAGGGACCTTGGTCGAGGTCGATCATAAAGTGGAAGAAGTTGAACTTACCGCCTTTTTTTTCGTTTTCAAATATTCTCTTTGCGAGATTTTCGTACTCCCTGAAAATTGCGGGAATTTCCCTTTCGGTTATGCCGTAACCCTGAGCGTCACCCGTGACAGGTTCAATGGAAATCTGGTCAAAACCCTCCTCGTAGAGTGCAAAAACGTCATCGGAGAAGTTGAGATTCTGATTCGTAAAAGTACCCCTGACATAGTACTCCTTTTCGCCCCTCTGTGCGACGAGTTCCTTGTATTTGTCGATAATCAGGTCATAACAGCCCGAACCGTCGGGGAATACTCTGAACTCGTCATTTATCTCCTTTCTGCCGTCTATGGACAGCACAACGTTGGACATCTCTTTATTTATGAAGTCAATTTTGTCGTCGTCAAGCAGGAGACCGTTGGTAGTTATAGTGAACCTGAATTTCTTGTTATATTCGGTCTCACGGCTTCTTGCGTACTCAACTGTCTGTTTCACCACATCAAAATTCATAAGCGGTTCACCGCCAAAGAAATCCACTTCAAGATTAGGTCTGTCACCCGAATTTTCAAGTACGAAGTCTATAGCTTTTTTGGCGGTCTCAAAGGGCATAAGTTTTCTGCCCTTGCCGAAGTCACCCGTGGAGGCAAAGCAGTATTTACATCTGAGTTGACAGTCGTGGGAAATATTCAGGCACAGAGCCTTGACGGGAGATGCAACAGAATATTTTGCAAATTTTTCATAGTCGTCCTCTGAGAATAAAATTTTCTCCTCGTAGAGCTGTACTATTTCCTGATAGCATGACTCTATATCTTCAGGTGAGTAGGACAGAGACAGTTTTTTGACGACCGTTTCGGGGCAATGCTCCTCAAAAGGCGGTTCAACGTTGTCAAGCAGGTCATATGTGAGTTCGTCCACAATGTGTACTCCACCGCTGTTCACGTCCAGAACTATATTAAAATTATTTAATTTGAACTTGTGTATCATGATCAAAATTCCTCCTCGTCAATAAGACGCTTTTCAAGATTTTTCTTTGCTTTTATGTTGCCCCTGCATAAGATTACAATAGCCAATATAGTCCCCGACCATTCAACGCAGAAACTGAAAACCACAGCGATTTCAATAGAATTAAAAAGTTTTACAGCAAATATGTGAGCCAAATCAAACAAGAACCAAGTGCCGATAGCAATGAAAAGATTTTTTAACTTGTCAATTTTGTAGTGTTTTATAGCCCTGTTGAATTTTTCATAGTTGGGATTTTCGGTCGGAACCTGACTGTCCATAGAGGCGTTTTCGTTGAAAGAAAGTCTCCTTGCGAGATTTTCGTCTGCCTTTTTAAGTTTTCTTAAATATTTCGGAAGATAAAATACTACCGTCAGAATAAGCATGACAAATGTAATTATCATCCACGGAATCGGAGAGGATATTTTGTCAAACATAAATGCTGTAATAAAGCACCACAACAAAAGTTCCCCGAAGGCGACAATTACGAATTTACCCGACATTTCGCTGCGTTCTTTTTTGTACAGCAGATAGGCGTTTTTCTTTTCCTCAATGGCAGTTTTTCTGTACTGTTCCTCATAGGCGTGCAGTTTGGTCATCTGACTTTTCAGTCTTAGTTCGTACTGTTCAAAGAAATTTTTCAGTTGATTTTTTGTGTCGGAGTTTGCGGACATGATTTCCTCTATATTTTTAATTATATTCCCGACAGCGTTTTCGTCAGCGAGATTCTGAGCCTGAAAGCCTTTTAACTCGTCCGGCAGAGAGGTGACACCCATTTCCGAATAACAGGGAATTATAACTCTGCTGTTGTCGGATTTCATAAGGTCAAGAAACCTGCTCCACTCGTTCCGCACCCACACAGCGTTGAAATGTTCGGGGGAAGTCCCCACGCAGAGCATTACTCTTGCGGAATTTATAGCCGAGAATATATAGGGTTCAAATTCAGTGCCGAGCTTGTCCCTGAGAGTTACGGACGAAAAAAAGACTTTGAAATTTTTTTCGGTGAGAGTTTTATAGAGTTTTTCCGCAAGAAAACTGTCTTTAGTCCTGATGTTGTTATCGCTCTCTTTGTAGCAGATAAAAATATCAAAGGGCTTTTCTTTTGCGGACACGGAAATAATTTTCCTCTGGATTTCGTCAATCCTGTCAGCCTCTTTTGAGTATATTGACGCCATAATTTCGTCAGCGTATTTTATAGCGTTTTCAAAATCTGAAGTCTCTTTTATCCTCTCAAAAGACGTTCTGTGACAGGTGGGGATTTTTTTACCCGTGTCGGGATCTGTGACATATTCTATACCGTAACGGCACAGGCACAGCCCCCAGTAAGCTTCCGACTCGTTCGGAAATATCGAGACTATCTCCGAATAGACATCACAAGCCCTGTCGAACTGGCAGTCAAAGCGGAGTTTGTTTGCCCTGTTGAAAAGATTTAATTTTTTCTCACCGCTTATATTTGGGATAGTCTGATAGCTGTCGCAGTAACTGCACTTGCATATTCTCATGCCCTCAGTGATTTCGAGATTTCCTCCGCACATTTTGCAGTTAAAAACCATGAAGATCCTCCTGTAATAAGTATTTTACTGTATAAAAATGAGCCGGCTTTTCCATTCACCGGCTCGGCAGAGTTCTGAAGCGAGTTTATTTTTCACACTTCTGGTTTGCGACAGTACAAGAAGTCTTGCAGGCGGACTGGCATGAAGCCTGACACTTGCCGCAGCCGCCTTTTTTAGCTGACTCTTTCAGATTTGCCTTGTTGATAGTCCTGATGTGTTTCATAACAAATTCCTCCTAATTATTTTTACGGGCAAGCCGTTTGTAGATTTTCATTATATCACATTTCCCGAATTTTTTCAATAGTTTTTTCTGAAACGAGGGGGAGAAATTTTAATTTTAGTGATTTGTCACAATTCAGGTTGACTATGTATGTGATATATTGACTATTATTATGTTGAGGACCTGTTTCTTCTGTGGGAATAATCATGGGGGGTTCGGGGGGATACTTCCCCCCGACGGGGGTTTGGGGGCAGAGCCCCCAATGGGGGTTCAGGGGGCAAAGCCCCCTGCCCCTTATCGTTCTAATAAAATTTCAGATGTAACTGCACCTGTTCCACTATTATTTCAATAGAAAAATTTCTAAAAAAATTATAATTTTAAGAAAATTATTTTTTGGGCAAAGCCCCTTTGGAAACCCGTGATTAAACACTTTATAGTTCTCTCACCATTTAAGTTTTTGTCTAATTATGGAGGGTGTACCCCCTGCCCCTAATCGTTCACTCCCCCCTAAAAAATTACAATATAAAACATATAAGACCCGAACAGCCGTCGTTTATAACTCTTTCGAGAGTCTCCTGTAGTTTCATTCTTGCATCGGAGGGCATTTTGTAGAGTTTGCTGTGCAAGCCCTCGTTTACAAGTTCGTGGAGGGATTTACCGAAGATGTTGCTCTCCCATATTTTTGTGGGGTTGTCGTCAAAGCCGTCAAGGAGGTACATGACGAGTTCCTCCGACTGCTTTTCCGTGCCGACAATAGGGCTTACAGTAGTGGTGATGTTTGCTTTCATAAGGTGTATAGAGGGGGCGGAGGCTTTCAGTTTCACGCCATATTTACCGCCCTGTTTTATAATTTTAGGCTCTTCAAGGGTGAGTTCCTCCATTTCGGGCATTACTATCCCGTAGCCCGTAGCTTCCACTTCAGCGAGTGCAGGAGCGATTTTTTCGTATTTTTTCTTAATGTCGTTCATCTCCATAAGAAGCGGCATTAAATCGCTCTCACTCTCTATCTCTATACCCGTCTCCTCACCGAGAATTTTGTAAAATAAACTGCTTTCGAGGTCGGCAGTGACCGTCACAGAGCCACGCCCCAAATCCATAGAAGTTATAGAGCAGTTGACAATGTGCGGACACTCTCCCATTGCCGTAACGGCAGTATCGGTCTCACGCATTATTTTAACGTCCTTTGCGGAATTTCTTATGCAGTCGAGAATTTCTTTTCTCAGCCAGTGTCCCTTTTCGAGAGAGTTTATCCAGTGTGCGGTACGGATATTTATCTCTTTCACGGGGAAGGAGTAAAGAATTTCCTTTATTATCTCTCTTATGTCGTTCTCATCGAGGTCGATACAGCTCACGGGTATGACTTTTGCATCGTACCTGTCGGTCAGTTCGGAGGCGAGTTTTTTAGTTTCGGAAGATGTCGGGGAAGTCGTGTTGAGAATTACAACAAAGGGCTTTCCGAGTTCTTTCAGTTCGTTTATGACTCTCTCCTCACATTCGGCGTACTCCTCTCTGGGAATATCCGAAATAGAGCCGTCGGTGGTGACGACAAGACCTATTGTAGAGTGGTCTGTTATGACTTTCTGAGTACCTATCTCCGCAGCCATATTAAAGGGAATTTCCTCTTCAAACCACGAAGTCATAACCATTCTGGGCTGTTCGTTTTCAATGTACCCTATGGAACTCGGCACTATGTAGCCCACGCAGTCTATAAGACGGACGTTGAAAATCGCACCCCCTCCGAGACTGACCTCAACAGCTTCCTCGGGAATGAATTTCGGTTCGGTGGTCATGATAGTCTTTCCCGCAGAGGACTGTGGCAATTCGTCCAAAGCCCTCTCACGCATGAATTCGCTCTTTATATTGGGAATCACAAGAGACTCCATGAAGTGCTTTATAAAAGTGGACTTTCCCGTCCTGACAGGTCCCACAACGCCTATATATATGTCTCCACCTGTACGCTCTGCAATGTTGCTGTAAATATCCTTTGTCAAAACTGCCAACGCAATTATCCCCTTTCTCTTTACAAACAATAATGGACTTCTTGCGTAATTAAATTATAATTTATGTTTTCAGTTCTGTTACTATCCAAGTATTAGCAAAACTGTTTGAGTTTCCATCATGGGGGGTCTGGGGGGATACTTCCCCCCAGCGGGGTCAAGGGGCAGAGCCCCTTGTGGGGGTTCAGGGGGCAAAGCCCCCTGCCTCCTATCGTCCTAACGGGGGTTTGGGGGCGAAGCCCCCAATCCACAAGCCCCGATAGCATAAATTATAATTTATTTTGCAAGAGGTCTGATATACGGTCTTTTCGGTAACACTCCGCACTGTACGGCAGGACTACTCTTTTATCGGGATAAGCAACATAGCACCCGTTTCAAGTCTCTCACCGTCAAGGTCATTTTCCTCAATGATAGCGTCCTCTCTTGTGCTGTAGCGTTTGGCTATATCCCATATATCCTCGTCCTGAGTGCCGAAATAGAGTTTTACGGCATAGTCGCCGTCACGCTGTTTTTTTGAGGAGTCGTCTATCGTTATATCGGTGACAGCCTTTACCGATTCGGAACCTGAGACAGAAATATCAGCCTGCAATTGAGACTCGGCGGTGAGAGTGCCGTCCGCACCTATCTTGTATGTGACATCTGACGAAGATATATTGACAGAGACACTGTGTCCTGTCAGACCGTCGGGGAAGGGCAGAGTTTTTTCAAATGTTTCGTCCTTGTCTGAGATAATCATCATGCCCGAACTGTCACGCCCTGCCGTTGTGTAGGTTAGCATTCCCGTTATGGTTACTCCCGAACCTCCCTCCGTGACACTCGCATTTATATTTCTCGGCACTACCCACATTCCGAAAACTGCTGACGGAACGCTGTCCCCCGAAGCTATTACAGCGGAGTGACGGAATTTTTCGGAATTTACGTCAGGTATCTGTTCAGCCCTTATCTCGGAGAAGGAAATTTCACACGGGTACACGGTTGAAAATGCGTCAGAGACGATCATGACAGAACTCTTTTTTACGGCTTTGCACACAAGTCTTATTTCGGGACTGCATTTGACTATTCTGTTTTCACCCGATTTGTCCGCACAGGGAGTTATATCACACGAAATTATTTCGGGATTTACCGTGCATTCGTAACTCTCGTCCATGCCGTCTATGTCTACTATCTGACTATAGGGAACTGTCAGCGACAGCGGTTCGGCACTTGTCTCCCCGCCCTTTTCACAGGAGTACAGCATTTCCACGTTGACTTCACCCTTTGCAAGGAGTTTCCCCGAAATGACTTTTACCTCTTTTCCCGATATACTGCACCTGTACGTTATTATCCCCGACATAGGTGGTTGAGTCGGAGAAAGCTCTGTCTCCTCAGATAATTGGAGATTTTTTTCAGCTCTCAGTTTTTGAGAAGCGAACGTCACGGGAGTTTTGCGTAGCTGTATATTCATTCCGAAAGCGTCACTGACAGCCTCCTGCATTTTTTCCCCCGTGACACATATCCTCACAGACACAGCACCCCTCATGTCAAGCCGTCTCTTGTTTACCGCACGGAAATTTGAGTGGTCAGCCTTTGCCGATATGCTCACTTCTGGGGAATCGCACACCTTGCCGAGTTCGGCAGTCCTTGAGAAATTTTGTTTCTGACTGACGCACTGGAGAGTTTTTCCCCCCTCACTACAGTACAATATTCTTATATCACACACAAGTTCATACGAGAGTTTGTCGCCGTTTACAGAGTAGTCCGTCACCGTCGGTTTTACTTCACATCTCACAAGTCTGAAAATATCGGGATAGTAGTCGGGCAGAATATAGTCGAGTTCAACGCTCTGTTCCTGTACGCCCTCCCACACCTTTTCGGAAACCGGTATTGTCTCCCTGTTTATTCTGAAATCCATACCTGAACCTCCTTAAATTTGCTCTGAATAATACTATGCAGTTTTCCGTACAAGTATGCTAAAAAATTATCGAAATGACAGGTGTTTATTGGGGGCGTTGCCTTGTGGGGGACTCTGCCCCCAAGCCTCAAAAAATAATTTTCTTAAAATTATATTTTTTTGGAAATTTTTCTATTAAAATAATTGTGGAGCAGGTACAATTTATTAGAACGATAGGGGGTAGGGGGCTTTGCCCCAAAAAATAATTTTCTTAAAATTATAATTTTTTGGAAATTTCTTTTATTTGTAGACTGTCGGGGACTGTGCAAATTTTAATTAGAACGATAAGGGGCAGGGGGCTTTGCCCCCTGAACCCCCATTGGGGGCTCTGCCCCCAAACCCCCGTCGGGGGGAAGAATCCCCCCGAACCCCCCCATGATTATTCCCACAGAGGAAACAAACCCCACCCCAAAAATAAAATATAAAAAACTCCCCACATGATAAATGCGGGGAGCATAGAATAAAATAAAACAGTACGCCTGACAGGAGTCGAACCTGCCCGCACGGCGTCGGAGGCCGTTGCTCTATCCGATGAGCTACAGGCGTATACACGAAAAAGAGTGTCGTGCCTTAATTATTATATCAAAAAGTATTGAAATTTACAATAGATTGTGATATAATTTATAGGAGAGAATTTTTCGTGTCTTTGAGACACAAATTTAGGCATTATTACCTAATAATTTTTCCTGTAAGGTAACAATGCCCCGACAGGAGGATTTAACTTGGATGATTACATATACCTGATACTCACTCAGACCGGAACACGTCCGGCAAGATTTTTCAGGTTCATAACCAAAAAGCCATATAATCACGTTTCCCTTTCCGGGGACGCAAGCCTTTCCCGGATGTACAGTTTCTGCCGTACATACAGACCATTTCCTCTGCCTGCCACTTTTAACAGGGAGATAGTCAGCAAGGGTACTCTCGGACAGTACAGCTCCATACCCTGTGAGATCTACAGAGTACCCGTTTCGTCAGTACAGAAAGAGGAGTACAACAAGATAATACGCCATTTTGCCGACAACAGAAATATCTATTCATACAACGTTCTCGGGCTTCTCGCTGTGTACCTGAATATAGACTGGAAGCGAAAAAAGAGTTTTGTGTGTTCGCAGTTTGTGGCTTACACTATGGAACAGATAGGCATACCGCTTGAAAAGCCGTCAAGCCTGTACATTCCCGATGATTTCCGCAGACTCCCCTATGCGGACCTGATATATTCGGGTGAACTAAATTCGTTTTATTATAATTATAAAATAAAGGAAAATTCAAACAGACAGAGAGTGTATGCCCACTGAATCATTTTCGGTCAAAATCTTTATATCAGCCCTCTGACCGTCTGTTTTCGGTTCGGCAGGCGGTATCTTTTCGGCAATTAGTCTAAAGAAAATTCAAACAGACAGAGAGTGTACGCCCACCGAATTATTTTCGGTCAAGATCGGAAGTCAGTATTTTGAGTTCGTCAGGCATAAGGAGGTACGCCACAAGCCACATTTTATTGCCGTCCTCAGCGGGCTTGACACTGAAAGAAAACCTGTACCCGAGAATCTGTATATCAGCCCTCTCGCCGTCCGTCTCAAGCCCGGCAGGCGGTATCTTTTCGGCACTCAGTCTGTTGTACGAATTTGAGTAAAAATTCAGAAACATTGATATTCCGGTGGTGACAAGCACGTACATCATTATTGCTGTCACCACCGGTTTTTTCTTTTCCATATATCTCTTCTCTCACTTCTTTTTTATTTTTTTAATTTTTATTTAATTTTATTTTAATTATAATTTAATTATTTCATGCTGTTGAGTAAATCGGCGAGGGAGCGACCTATAAGCTGACCTGAGTACTGAACCTGTTCGAGAGTATTGCCGTGAGAGCCGACTTCTATCAGTAGACTGCCCGTTGTCAGGTCTTGATTGTAGTGGCGGTAGTCAAACAGAATAGGTCTTGTCAGACCCGGGAAATCGGTTTCAAGCTGTTGCTGGAGAGTGCAGGCAAAGTGAAAATTTTTCATATAGTCGGGCATATTCATAGTGCCGTCATCACAGCCTGAAATTATCATTATCTGTGCAGCCTCTTTGCCGTCTATTTCGACATATGGCTGCGAGGCGAAACCCTCCCCCGATATTGCATCACGGTGTATGTCGAGTACCACTTTTATACTGGGATTTTCTTCGAGTATGGGTAAAATTGTCTCTCTGCTGCGTTCATAAGAGCCGTTATAGGAGGGGTAGTCATGTATAGTAGTGGCGTGAACGACACCTATTCCGTTCGCTTCAAGTTCAGCCTGAATGGCGTTTCCGACCATCACCATATTTTTGGTTTCGTCGGTAGTCCTGTAGTTGAAAGTGGAGTCATAGTATTCACGGACATATGGTTCAAAGCTCTCTGTGGTGTGGGTGTGGTATATAAGAACAAGGGGTTCATCAGTGTCGGAGACCGTGAAATTCGGCAGACACATACTCTCACTGTAGAGAGTGTCATTGGGAATATCGGTCTTGTTGTTGACCTGTCCGGCTTTTTCGAGATAGAAAAAAGAAGTACCGCTGTAGTTGCCGTAAGTTGTGCGGACTATCTCACCGCCCTCTGTCCAGTCAGTGGGGTAGGGTTTTTCCCCTGGGTTTTCCGACACCATATCAAGAGGACTGACAAGTTTCACTCCTGAACCCGAATCTGAATTTGAATCTGAATCGTATTTTTCGGCTTTTACACCATAGCCCTCCGACAGCATGAAACTGTCATTTATACTGCTCTCGTCCCTTTTGAGATTGTATTCAGGCTGATTTATAAAATTTTTTTCTCCGACATCTTTGCCGAGACTTACGGAACCAAGCGTGTCAAAAATTTCTTTTATCTGCGGAGTCTCTTTCGCAAGGAATGCGGTACAGAACGGCACAGAGAGGAGTACGCACAATTTCACTGCCCCGACAATCTTTCTCTTTCTGAATCTGGTCATTTCCTCACCTCATAAGTATAACTTCTTTTCAGAAATATATTCACAAGGGACAAAAAAAATTACAGAGAGGGGGAAACCGTCCTAAACCGTTTGTACATAATATAAAATCCCCGAGCATATAAATTTCAGGGAAGAGGTGTTATAAAATATGTACGGTTGCTGTAATCTAAGGAGATTTCTGAAACTTCTCTGTCTTGACGCATTTGTAATATGTCTGCTTGCCGTACTGTTCACGGCGGTGAGGACAGTCTGTGCCGACAAATCCGAGGAAAAGCCTGTGTTTTTGCCTGCTATAATGTACCACAGTGTTTTTACGGACACCCCCGAGGAGTACGCCGTCACGCCCGTACAGCTTGAAAACGATTTGAAATGGCTATATGACAACGACTACAATTCCGTGACGGCACAGCAGTTGTGCGACTATGTATACAACGGCGGTACACTCCCCGAAAATCCTGTTTTGATAACTCTTGATGACGGATATTATAATAATTTATCAGTCCTTTTGCCGCTTCTTGAAAAATACGATATGCACGCAATAGTTTCTGTTGTGGGCATTTACACGGACGTAAATGCTCCCGCAGACCCCCATGTTCCGAAATATTCATATCTTACATGGGAGGACATAAACGTGCTTTTGTCTTCAGGCAGAATAGAAATCGGCAATCACACTTACAATATGCACTCCCTCTACAAGGGCAGAAAGGGCTGTATGAAAAAGGACAGCGAGACAGAGAGCGACTACGCCGATGCACTCAGGAGTGACATATCGCTTTTGCAGGACAAAATCATGGAGAACACCGGAATGCTCCCGTTTGTGTTTACATATCCGTTCGGGGCGTTTAGTAGGGAGAGTCTTCCCGTAATATATGACAGCGGTTTTCTGATAACACTGACCTGTCGTGAAGCACCGAATTACATAACCCGTGAACCCGTCTGTCTCTACGGCATAGGCAGGTACAACAGGAGCGGTTTATATTCAACGGAGTATTTTATGAATATGGTTACGGATAACTAAACAGAATTTTGAAAATGACAAATTAGAACGATAAGGGGCAGGGGGCTTTGCCCCCAGACCCCCGTCGGGGGAAGTATCCCCCCGAACCCCCAATGATTATTCCCACAGAGGAAACACTTCCGCCCCATGATAATTGCTGTTTTAATTTTGGATGGCAAGAGGTAAAGTTCCCCAACCCCATATTCTTTGGGACAAGTCCACAAGAGACTCTCTGTCCCGTGAGGAGGAGTTACTATCATTATAGCTGTCGCCGCTGTCCATATATTTTATCAGATACATATAGAATTCCGAAAAGTCTTTCATTCCCATGATACTCCAGTATTTGTCGTATTCGGGAGCAAAGTACTCCGAAAATTCATCGGGGACTTCTCCTGTTTGGTTATAGTCCTCAACATATTCGGGAGCATTTATCAGAAATAAATTCCAGTCGTCCATAACACCCTTGTATGCGATATTTATATACGTCAGCAGTGAAACGGATATGACCGAAATAATTATTCCTGCCACAGCCATTGTCTTACCGCCCCTGTGGGTTGCAAGGGAGATGACGGAGAGAATTATCGAGATAGGTGCTGATACGAAACTGAAAAGACAGCCGAACAGAAGAAAATTTATCAGACTTATAACGAGAGACATGACAGCAAAGCCCGTTTTATAGGCGTTTGGATTTTCGGGCTGACCGTCCTGATTTATAATAATTTCGTCACTCATAAATAAAAAAACTCCTTTTTTGTGTTATGTGAAATTCGTCCGTGACAAACGCAGACGTTAATTCATACAGGGAAATTCCGTACATCAGAAACTTGTCTCCCAGGTCCAGCTTCTTATTTTCAGCTCATCGAGATTATAGGGAGTTTTCTGGTATACGCAGTAGTTCAGCCAGTTTGAGAACATGAGATTTGCCGTACACCTCCACGAGAACAGCGGAGTATTTTGGGGGTTGTCATCGGGGAAATAGTTATAGGGTAGTTTTATATCAAGCCCCTTTTTTATATCACGGAAGTACTCCCCCGCAATGGTGTCACGGTCGTATTCGGAGTGACCTGTTATAAAGTACTGTCTGCCGTTTTTGTTTGCGACTATGTGTACTCCCGAAATATCGGACGATGTGAGGATTTTGAGTTGAGGGACTTTTTCGATGTCCTCACGCCTTATTTCGGTGTTTCGGGAGTGCGGAACATAGAATATGTCGTCAAAACCTTTTAGTAACAGGGAGTCTTTGACTTCTGCCTTGTGGGGGAAAATCCCGAACATTTTTTCACTCAGCTGATATTTCGGTATACCGAAGTGGTAGTAAAGCCCCGCCTGAGAAGCCCAACAGATATATATAGTCGAAAATACGTGTGTTTTCGACCACTCAAATATTTCTGTTATCTCTTTCCAGTAGTCCACCTGTTCATATTCGAGAAGTTCAACGGGAGCACCCGTGACGATCATGCCATCATAGCGGTTGTCTTTTATTTCGTCAAATTTTTTATAGAACGCCTCAAGGTGCTGTTTTGAAGTGTTTCTTGAAACATGGGAAGCCATCTGCAAAAGTTCAATATCCACCTGCAAAGGTGTATTGCTGAGAAGCCGCATAAGCTGAGATTCGGTCTCTATCTTTTTGGGCATTATGTTTAATATTATAACTTTAAGAGGACGTATGTCCTGATGTTCAGCCCTCTCTTTTGACATAACAAATATATTTTCCTCTCCGAGAACTTTGTACGCAGGAAGTTCAGAGGATATTCTTATCGGCAATTATATCACTCCTTGTTTTTACAGTGTTCACAGGCGTTCATAAAAGAATTTAAGTCATTGCACTGTCTGTCCTGATTGCTTAGAAATTTCAGTTTTTTTAGAGTGTCATATTTTTCTGTATCGGGAATGTCAAAAATAATGCTGTCGATATTTTTCATGACACTTTTCAGCATGACAGACCTGACAAGACCGTCACAGAGCATAATGTCACCGCTGTCGTCGTAGTCATAGACAACAGTCCTCTCGTGCATATAGTCGTAAGAGTACGCAATAAAGCCGATGACGTTCCCCCTGTCGAGAGCCTCTGTTATGTGCAGAACGTCCTTGTCGGCACGCTCCGCTATTTCGGGGTATTTTTCGGTGTTTTCGGTCTCTTTTATTTCAAGCATATTATTTCACCTTTCCCGTTGCAGTTCTCAAAGCCCTTAGTTCCTCGGCGGTCAGGTCACGCCACGTTCCGGGTTTGAGCATACCGAGTTTGACAGGTCCGATACTTATTCTCCTGAGCCTTGCGACTTTAAGCCCGACAGTTTCGCACATCTTTCTTATCTGTCTGTTTCTGCCCTCTCTTATCGTTATAAGAAGTACAACTCTGCCCTCCTGCTTGTCCTTTACAACGACGTTTGCGGGGAGAGTTACTTTTCCGTCTATCTCAACTCCCGCAGAGAGTGCCGTGAGCTGACCCTCGTTTATATCGGGACGGACTGTCACCCTGTAAGTCTTTGTGACGTGCCTGCTTGGGTGCATTATGTCGTTAGCGAATTGACCGTCATTTGTGAACAGAAGCAGACCCTCCGAATTTCTGTCAAGTCTGCCGACGGGGTAGACACGTTCCTCAACACCGTCCAATAAATCCATTACGCACTTTCTGTCAAGTTCGTCCGAAACAGTCGTGACGTAACCTCTCGGCTTGTTGAGCATTATATATCTGAATTTTTTCTTTCTGGGAGTGCTTATTCTCTCGCCGTCAATGGTTATCAAATCTCTTAGAGTAAACTTGTCGCCCAATTTGACGGGTCTGCCGTTTACTTTGACTCTGCCCTGCTGTATGAGTTCTTCAGCCTTGCGTCTGGAGCAGTAACCGCTTTCGGCAATTATTTTCTGCAATCTTATTTTTTCCATACGTCTTTTTTCTCCTTATTATATTAAAACTTATGTCTTTCGGGATTTTTTGGGGGGCTTTGCCCCTTTTGGAAACACGTGATTATATATTTTTAGTTTTCCCACTATTAAAGTAACAGTAAAACTTGACTAAGTCCATCATGGGGTCGGAGTTTGTTTCTTCTGTGGGAATAATCATGGGGGGTCTGGGGGCAGAGCCCCCAATGGGGGTTCAGGGGGCGAAGCCCCCTGCCTCCTTATCGTTCTAACTAAATAATAAATCTCCAAAAAAATATAATTTTAAGAAAATTATTTTTTTGGGCGAGATCCACAACCCTTAATCGTTCCCCTTAAAAAATTTCCAAAAAAAATTTTTCTTTTCAGGTGGCGGGGAGTAAAAATCCGCACTCTCCTCCGCATAGAGGGGTACTCTTTTTACTTCTCTGTCATTGTAAACTATGCTCACTTCCGCTATGCTGTCGCCCTTTCGGACGGGTGCATATACAAACGGTTGAGAGATTAAATTATATTCAAAATCGTCCTCATCTGCCGAAAAGACCGTCACTTCAACGGGTTCACAGCCTGCTTTTATGGTCTCACTCTCACCGCCTGCAAGGTTCACCTCAAAATCGGGGATTTGCAGTTCAATATTTTTGACTTCCCCGAAAGCGTAGTCATACATAGCCATGTGGTCGTCCCAGTCGTTGCGGTCGTTGAGGGTGACACATATAAGCTCCCTGCCGTCACGCTCACACGACGACACAAGACATCTGCCCGCCTCGTCCGTGAAACCCGTTTTGACACCGTTCGCACCCTCGTACATTGTGAGCAGTCTGTTTGTATTTTTGAGCCACCTTTTATAGGGAGGATTTCCGAACTCCACCTGAATACTCGGACTTGAGCAAATCTCCCTGAAAGTTTCGTTTTTGAGGGCTTCCCTTGCGAGAAGAGCCATATCGTTGGCGGTAGAGCCGTGACCCTCTCCGTCGAGCCCGGACGGAGTTACGAAATACGTCTTTGAGAGACCGATTTTTTCGGCACGTTCGTTCATCATATCGGCAAATTTTTCGGTACTTCCTGCGAGTTTCACAGCCGTGGCGTTTGCGGCATCGTTTCCGGACGGCAGGAGCATTCCGCAACAGAGGGCATATTTCGTCACAATATCCCCCTCGACAAGTCCCATTGAAGAGCCTTCCACTTTTATAGCGTTGCTGTCAACGACAAATTCCTCGTATAGATTGCCGCTCTCCAGACACAGCAGAGTAGTCATAATTTTTGTAGTACTCGCCATGGGGAGTTTTTCGTCGGGATTTTGGGAAAATATCACCTCGCCCGTGTCAGCGGATATGACCGTTGCGGACTTTGCGGAGACGGCGGGTTCTTCGGCACTATGAGCCGTCATATTCCCTGTTAAAAAAATTGTTGAGACCGCACAAATCAGCACAGATATTTTTTTCATTTTTTCACCTCTTCTGCAAACAGATACAGTGAATATTATGCTGAAAAAGCCGATTATATGCAGTTTATTAAATTTATGACTTATGTGAGATTTTTGATTTGTGGGATATTGGGGGGCAACGCCCCCCAAGCCCCCCATTAACGATAGGAGGCAGGGGGCGTTGCCCCCTGAACCCCCACTGGGGGGAAGTATCCCCCCAGACCCCCCATGATGGTCTACTGTTTCAGTTTTGAGAGTCTGAACGTTTTAGAACGATTAGAGGCAGGGGGCTTTGCCCCCTGAACCCCTGACCGGGGGTTTCACCCCCGGACCCCCACAAGGGGCTCCGCCCCTTGACCCCGCTGGGGGTTAAAAACCCCCAGACCCCCAAAATGGAAACAACAGTCAGTTTCGTTACTGTTTGAGGGTTCGTTTAATCATGGGGGGTTCGGGGAGATTCTTCCCCAAAAAATAATTTTATTAAAATTATATTTTTTTGGAGATTTTTTTATTTGTGAACTGTTGGGGGGCTACGCCCCCCAAGCCCCCATGAACGATAAGAGGCAGGGGGCTTTGCCCCCTGAACCCCCATTGGGGGCTCTGCCCCCAAACCCCCGTCGGGGGGAAGAATCCCCCCGAACCCCCATGATGTTCTACTGTTTTAGTTTTGAAAACCGGAGGGCAAAGTCCCCCAAATCTCTTAATCGCTTATGACAACTTCGGGTTCGGATTTGTCCTCGCCGCCGTCCTCCTCCGACTTCTTATTTTTCTTTTTGTTTATCATTCCCGAAATCTTGTCAAAAATTTCGGGTGCAGAGCTTATAACTGCACTGACTTTGTCTTCGGAGGGCTGTGCGTGAACCATTCTTGCACTTCCGTTGGGTGATATGACCAGAAAGCCTTCGGGTTTTATCGAAACGCCTGCCCCTGCTCCACCGCCGAATAAGTCCTTGTCGTATTTTGAGGGGATGTCCGAACCGCCCGACGCAAAGCCGTAAGAGACTTTTGAGATAGGGATTATATTAGTACCGTTGTCGAGTTTTATAGGTTCGCCGATTATAGCGTCCACATCAGCCATCTGCTTTATTTTCTCAATGGAGATCCCGAGCAGTTCATTTATGGGAGTTTTCTTTGATTCCATAAAAAAATACCTCTTTCCTGATTGTTATTTAATTATTATATATTATTTATATATTTATATATTTATATATTCATATTATTTGGGCTTGTGTCTCACTGTTTCCCGTGAATTTTCTGCGGAATGAGGACTCTGAACAGGTACACAAACACAAACCAGACCGCCGTTATGACGAGTGTCCCGAGCCTGAATTTGAGCCTGAAAGAGATATTCCACCTGCACTCTTCCAGACCGAAACCCGCATTTATATCGACAGTCCTGAATTTTATCGTGAAAGCAGTTCCGATAAAGGCGAGCAGGTTATAGACCGCCCCCGAGACTGCACCGTACGATATTGCACATTTATAGGCGTCTTCGTCAGCGACTATGAAATCTATAAAAACATCGCTGAAAACGAACCCTTTCATAAGCCCTATGAGCGGACGGTCCGCACATCTCCACACATCAAGAATAAATTCTATCTTGTCCGCCAGAGATTTGCCCTCTCTCTTTTCTTTTTCGGGTTCTTTTTCGGGACTGTCTTTGTCGGGAGATTTTTCTCTCTTTTTTGCTCTTCTCTTCTCTTTTTTCTCTTTTCTCTCTTTTTTGTCCGCTGTCTCACGGGTTGTGTCCGTGTCTTCTTCTTCGTGACTTTCCGTTTCGGGGGACATATCCTCAGAAATTTCTCCGTCATCGGGACTGTTATCGTCATAAATTTCAAAGTCCTCCGAATTTTCCAAATCCTCCAAGTCCTCCAAATCATTGGAGAAATCATAGTCATAGTCTTCGGAGGCATCCTCCCGAGACTCTCTTTTTTTGAGCAATTTTTTTACAATTCCGCCGCCGTCGGAGTTCAGCAGTAGCAGCAGCCAGAATTTAGCATCATAACTGAATTTGCCGTCTATAAAAGAGACTTTTGCCGAGAGGGGCATCAGGAGCAGTATTATAACAATTGCGAGGATTACAACAATAATCCAGAGCAATATTTTCAGCAGTATCAATCTATCACCACTTTTCAGTCAAATCTCCGTCCACAGCGGATTTCTCCGAGAGAGGAGGAAGGTCATCAATTGAGGAGAGCCCGAAACATCTGAGAAATGCGGGAGTTGTCCTGTAGGCGAGAGGTTTTCCCACTACATCAAGTCTGCCTGCCTCCTCAACAAGACCTTTTTCAACAAGATTATTCACAACAGAGGAACTGTCCGTACCCCTTATGTTTTCAATAAAGCCCTTTGAGACGGGCTGGTTGTACGCTATAATGGTGAGGACTTCCATAGAGGCGTTTGAGAGGGGAGTATTTCTGTGCCTGTCAAGGGCAGTCCTGACCTGCTGTGCATACCTGTAACTTGTACACATCTGGAAACTGTTTCCAAGTCGCTTTACTCTCACACCGCTTTCACAGTCCTCGTATCTCTCATTTAATAATTTTACAAGAGAGACAGTTGTCGGGACATCTGTCTGAACGGTCTCCGCAAGACGTTTTATCTCAACGGGTTCTCCTGACGCAAACAAAACCGCCTCAATAGCACCAATTTTATACTTTATCTCCATAAACTCCACCCCTCTCTTTTTTTCTGAAAGATATAGCAGTACAGTCGTCACTTATTACTATTCTGCCCGACTTTGCCAGTTCGAGGACTGCAAGGAATGTCGCAACTCTTGCGGAGCGGTCAGAGACACCTCTGTACAGTTCGTCCATCATGACGGTCTCACGCCTGTAGAGTTTCCTAAGAATGTGGACAACTTTAGTCAGAACGGGTACAACTCTCTTCTGTGCGGATTCGCTTATTCTCTCCTGTATGCGGACTTTTGACACTTCGCTCTTTATCTTCTTTGACGAGAGATTTTTATAGGCTCTCAAAAGAGATTCGGGGCTGTGCCTGTTTCTGTAGACGTTGTCAGTCTCCAAGACAGTCGGACTTCTCACAAAAATATCGTCCCCGACAAATTTTTCGGAGAGTTTCCTTGCGGTCTCCTTGCAGATGGACAGTTCTATCAAAGAACCCTCCAGTTCTTTTTTGAGACGTTCCGCCTCCTGCGGTTTCGGCAACAGAGAGACAGTCTTTATATAAATCAGTCTTGCCGACATTTCGAGAAATTCCCCTGCAAGTTCAAGATCGTTTTCCTCTGCCTCGTCCATAAAATCCATGTACTGTTCAAGCAGTTTTGAAATTTCTATATCGTATATATTCAGCTTGTGTTTTGAAATCAGATTCAGGAGAACGTCAAGCGGTCCTTCAAATACGTCAAGTCTGAAAGAAATGCTCTCCATATCAATCAGCCCGCCACGAACGAGTATATAAGTCTTGCGGGGAGACTGAGTATATTGCTGAAAATATTTATTATCCAGCCGAGAGGATCAAGAAGTCCGCCCGTGAGAGTGGGCAGGAAAAACAGCAGGAGGAGTATAAGAGTTGAGTACCTGTTTATATTGAAGTGGTTGGAGTGATACCAGTTCAGGAATTTCGGCGGTGCGAACTGATAGAAAATGTTGAAACCGTCCATGCCGGGGAGGGGGAGCAGGTTTATAACTCCGAGACTGACGTTTATACTTGCTAAAATCATCAGTATCATACTCAGAGAAGCCGTAAGCGTTGAGGTCAGCGGAATAAATAAGTACGCCGTATAGCATATTATTGCGGAGATAAAGTGTGTGAGAGGACCTGTCAGAGAGATTAAAATTATACCCTTGCGGGGGTTTTTCATTCTGTTCACGTTTATGGGCATTGGTTTTGACCAGCCGAGTCCGCACAGCATTATGACGAGTGAACCGAGAGGATCGAGGTGTGCGAACGGGTTGAGAGTGAGCCTGCCCGCCTGTTCTGCACTGTCGTCACCGAGTTTCTTTGCGACTGCACCCCTTGCGTAGTTCGTCACGGGCATCACCAGCAGAAGCATAAGTGCACGGGTGAAATACCTGAGAAATATGTTCAGTGTGTTCATGAAAAGTAAAATCTCCTTTTTTTGTATTCTGTTTATTTTCTCCTGTAAAAATATTATACACCTTATATGAAAAATTTTCAAGTGTTCGGGGGCAATTTTAATAATTTTGAAAAAAATTTCTGATTTTTTTGAAAAAACACTTGCAATTTCGGAAAAGTTGTGCTACAATAGAGTTGTTGCTGTTTACAGGTATTATTCACAAACATCAGTCAAGTCATTTAAGGAGGTGCTGTTTCATGGCAAAATGCGAAATATGCGGAAAGGGAGTCACTTTCGGTATCAAGGTATCTCACTCCCACAGACGTACAAACAGGACATGGAAGCCCAATGTAAAGCGTGTAAAGGCTGTAGTTAAGGGAACTCCCTGCCATATTTACGCCTGCACAAGGTGTCTGCGTTCGGGTAAGGTTGAAAGAGCCTGAGTGCATGGCAAAACACATATCGGACTGCTTCAGTCTTGCGGAACGTTTATTCTCTGTTTTTCGGTTTCGGAAAAAGAGAAAAGACGTTCCCCTTTTTTATATTTTATTATTTTTACGGGCGAACTGCCTTTTGTACTTTGTAGACAAAAACAGACAAAATAAATGTGCATAATTTGGAATAAATCACAATTTTGTCTTCAGCTCTTGACAAAACGGAAATAATATATTATAATGAATGGTGTGTCAATATGTGAGACAGGGCTTGTTTCCGCAAAATATTATAGCATATAACTCCCGATTTGTCAAGAGTTATTTGGACTGTTTGGTGAACGATCAGGGGCAGGGGCTTCGCCACAAAAAATAATTTTCTTAAAATTATATTTTTTTGGAAATTTTTGAAGTCCGAGCGGGTGAAACTCCCAACTGACTTCCAGAGCAAAAATCCCTTGTTCATTGTCACTCCAAAACCAGACATCTTTTTGCAAAACAGGCTATATCCCCCCGATTCCCTCTGTGGAGAAAAGGGGGCTGTCTTTTCAGAACATCAGTGTGTTCTTTTGTATGTTCCATGTGCTGACGTGCGGGAACACACTCAAAATACAAGGAGGTTCCTGCCTATGGCGAACGTAACACGCAAACAGCTTGGAAAGAATTTCAGAATGAGTTTCGGCAAGATCACCGAACCACTTGAAATGCCCAATCTCATTGAAGTCCAGAAAAACTCGTTCAGGTGGTTCAGGGAGGAGGGCTTGCGGGAAGTCTTTCGTGACATGACCGCCATAACCGACTACAACGGAAATCTCGTCCTGAATTTCAAGGACTACAGATTTGAAGATGTACCCAAGTACAGCCTTGCCGAGTGCAAATCGAGAGGAGCGACTTATCAGGTCGCAATGAAAGCAACTGCAACTCTCTGCAACAAGGAGACGGGAGCTGTCAGCGAGAGCGAGATATACATGGGAGATTTCCCGCTAATGACAGACAGTGGTACTTTCGTCATAAACGGTGCGGAACGTGTGATTGTCTCACAGCTCGTGCGTTCGCCCGGTGTCTATTACGCATTTGAGAAGGACAAAACGGGAAAAGACCTTTTCAGTGCGACTGTCATTCCGAACAGGGGTGCATGGCTTGAGTACGAGATGGACTCAAATGATGTCGTGTATGTCCGCATAGACAAGAACAGGAAAATACCCATAACGACCTTTATAAGGGCACTCGGTGTGGGTACGGACCAGGAGATATTTGATATGTTCGGTGCGGACGAGAGACTCAGACAGACGATACTCCAGAAAGACCAGACGAAGGACACTTCCGAAGCACTGATAGATGTGTACAAGAAACTCCGTCCGGGTGAACCCCCGACAGTAGAGAGTGCCGTGACACATCTGAACAATCTCTTCTTTGACGCAAAGAGGTATGACCTGTGCCGTTTCGGAAGATACAAGTACAACAAAAAACTCGGTATAGCCTCACGCCTTGCGGGACACATTCTGTCCGAACCCGTCACAAATCCTCTGACAGGTGAGATAATGGCTGACGAGGGCGAAGTCGTGACGTACGAAAAGGCTTGTGAGATAGAACAGGCAGGCGTTTACAGTGCGTTTGTGACTGTCGAGGCAAAGGAGTATCTCACGAATGAGCGTGGAGAGACCACTATCCAGACAGTCGAGAGAGTTGCAAAGATAATCGGAAACGGCATGGTAGATATAAAGGGCTATGTCTCTTTCGACACCGAAAAATACGGTATAAATGAAAAAGTCTCATTCAAAGTTCTCAGAGAGATTATTGAGAACTCCGCAGATGACGAGGAGCTTGAAGAGAATATAAAGAAAAGGGCTGACGAGCTTGTCCCCAAGCACATTATCCTTGATGACATATTCGCTTCAATAAGCTATTTTATAAATCTCTGTGAGGGCGTGGGAAATGTCGACGACATAGACCACCTTGGAAACAGGAGAATAAGGAGCGTGGGAGAGCTTCTCCAGAACCAGTTCCGCATAGGTTATGCGAGAATGGAGAGGGGAATACGTGAGAGAATGAACATTCAGACTCAGGACGTAAACACCCTCACTCCGCAGAATCTCATAAATATAAGACCTATATCCTCCGCAATGAAAGAGTTTTTCGGCTCTTCACCCCTCTCGCAGTTCATGGACCAGAACAATCCCCTTGCGGAACTCACCCACAAGAGGAGACTTTCGGCACTTGGTCCTGGCGGACTTTCCCGTGACCGTGCGGGATTTGAAGTCCGTGACGTACACTACAGCCATTACGGCAGAATGTGTCCTATAGAAACTCCCGAAGGACCTAATATCGGACTTATATCCTACCTTGCGACTTTTGCGAGAATAAACGAGTACGGCTTTATTGAAGCACCGTACAGAAAAGTTGACAAGGCAACGGGAGTTGTCACAGACGAAGTTGAGTACATGACCGCCGATGTGGAGGACAATTTTGTTGTCGCACAGGCAAATGAACCTCTCACAGAGGACGGAAAGTTCAGGAACAAGCAGGTAAATGCGAGAAGACGTGACCAGATAATCGCCATAGAGCGTGAAAAAGTGGACTACATGGACGTGTCGCCTAAAATGGTAGTATCTGTAGCGACTTCCATGATACCGTTCCTTGAGAATGACGATGCAAACCGTGCACTCATGGGTTCAAATATGCAGAAACAGGCAGTACCTCTTCTTAAAACGGAGAGACCTTTTGTCGGCACTGGAATGGAGTACAAAGCCGCTGTCGATTCGGGAGTCTGCATTCTTGCGGAGTGTGACGGCGTTATCTCTTATGTCGATGCGGACACCATAAAGATGTTGGGCGATGACGGCATTGAGAGAAAGTACGATCTGACAAAATTCAAGCGTTCCAATCAAGGAACTTGCATAAACCAGAGACCTATAATTTCGGTCGGAGAGAGAGTTAAAAAGGGAGACGTTCTTGCGGACGGTCCTGCCACTTCCGAGGGAGAAATTTCACTTGGAAAGAATGCCCTTATAGGTTTCATGACTTGGGAGGGCTACAATTACGAAGACGCTGTACTCCTGAACGAGAGACTTGTCCGTGAAGACGTTTTCACGTCCGTACACATAGAGGAGTACGAGATAGACTGCCGTGACACTAAATTAGGTCCCGAGGAGATAACCCGTGACATTCCGAATGTGGGTGACGATGCCCTTGCAAATCTTGACGAGAGCGGAATAATAAGAATAGGTTCGGAAGTCACATCGGGAGACATTCTTGTCGGAAAAGTCACCCCGAAAGGAGAGACGGAGCTGACTGCCGAAGAGAGACTTCTCAGAGCTATATTTGGCGAAAAGGCGAGGGAAGTCAGGGACAATTCGCTGAAAGTTCCGCACGGTGAAGCGGGAGTTGTCGTGGACGTTAAGGTGTTCACAAGGGCGAACTGTGAGGAACTCCAGGCGGGAGTAAATATGCGTGTAATATGCTATATTGCACAGAAGAGAAAGATAACAGTCGGAGATAAAATGGCGGGAAGACACGGCAACAAGGGCGTTGTGTCGAGGATACTCCCCGAAGAGGATATGCCGTTTTTGCCCGACGGCACACCGCTTGACATAGTTCTGAACCCCTTGGGAGTGCCGTCACGAATGAATATCGGTCAGGTTCTTGAAGTACACCTTGGTATGGCTTGCAAGGCTCTCGGCTGGCACATAATGACACCCGTCTTTGACGGTGCTCACGAAGACGACATAAGAGAGTGTTTCCGTGAGGCGAACAACAGGAACAAAGACCACAGAGATGACTACTTTGAACTCAAAGCTATGGACAAGGTGATAAACCCGAAAGCCCTTGAGATGAACGAGGACGGAAAATTTGTCCTGTATGACGGAAGAACGGGTGAGAAGTTCGACAACAGGGTAACGGTCGGATATATGTACTATCTCAAACTCCACCACCTTGTTGACGACAAGATTCACGCACGTTCGGTAGGTCCATATGCACTTGTAACTCAACAGCCACTCGGAGGAAAGGCACAGTTCGGCGGACAGCGTTTCGGAGAGATGGAAGTCTGGGCTCTGGAAGCTTACGGTGCGGCGTATACACTTCAGGAGATACTGACCGTAAAGTCCGATGACACGATAGGACGTGTAAACACCTATGAAGCAATAGTAAAGGGACAGAACGTCCCGACACCGGGAATACCCGAGTCGTTTAAGGTTCTTATAAAGGAGATGCAGGCACTGTGTCTTGATGTGAGGGTACTTGACATAAATCAGCAGGAGATAGACCTGAAACAGAATTTTGACGACGATCCTATCCCCGCAAGAGACTCGTTCCGTGACGAGAACACCGCTGACAAAAACGACTACTCCGATGACGACATAGGCGGAGCAGGTTTCTCCCTTGACGACATTGACGATGATGATGACGAGGACGATGAGGACGAACTTATTGACTCCGATGACACTTCCGTCGAAGACGATTTCGGTTTTGACGAGGACACAGACGAAGACTATGACTTTGACGACAACGAGTCGGACAATGACGACTATTTCGACACCCTTGACCTTGATGACCCTGCCGACTGAGTTTAAGACCGTATAAGCACACGCCGACTGAGGGGGAGAATTTCTCCCTTAGTCGGTGAGGAAAATAATGTTCACCATTTTTATTAAGGAGGAAGAATCTTGGAATTTAATACTTTTGAATCGATCAAGATAGGTCTTGCTTCACCCGAACAGATAAGAAGCTGGTCTTACGGAATCGTCAAAAGACCTGAAACTATAAACTACAGGACACAGAAACCCGAAAAGGACGGTCTTTTCTGTGAGAAGATATTCGGACCTACAAAGGACTGGGAGTGTCACTGTGGAAAGTTCAAGAAGATACGTTTCAAGGGAAAAGTGTGCGACAGGTGCGGAGTTGAGGTCACAAGGGCGAGAGTAAGGCGTGAGAGAATGGGAAGAATCGAGCTTGCAGCACCCGTCTCCCACATATGGTATTTCAAGGGAACTCCGTCACGCATAGGACAGGTTCTTGAAATCTCACAGAAACGCCTTGAAGAAGTGCTTTACTTCACGAAATATATAATCACCGACGCAGGAAACACCGAACTTGTCAAGAAACAGCTGCTCACCGAAAAGGAGTATTTCACATACCGTGAGAAGTACGGCGACGACTTCAAAGCGGAGATGGGTGCGGAGGCTATAAAAAAGCTCCTGCACGAGTACGACCCCGACAGATATGACGCACAGAAAAACAGGCTCATTGAGATGGGCAGGATCTCTCTTGATACGAGAAAGGCACAGTGTTTCAACAACCCTGTGGAGTGTTTCTGTGAGGAGTGCAGTAAGTTTGCACAGCTTGTCGATGTGGAGTGGAAAAACAATATAGAACTCTGTGCGGACGATCTGAAAGCTGAACTCTCCGGACTGCCCGACGGTCAGAAGAAAGTAAAACTCCTGAAGAGATTGCAGATTATTGAAGCGTTCAGGCTCTCGGGAAACAAGCCCGAATGGATGATACTGGACGTTGTCCCGGTTGTCCCGCCCGATATACGTCCTATGATACCGCTTGACGGCGGTAGATATGCGACTTCCGACCTGAACGACCTCTACAGGCGTGTAATAAACAGAAATAACAGGCTTATGCGAATGCTGGAACTTGACGCTCCCGATATAATTGTCAGAAACGAGAAGAGAATGTTGCAGGAGGCTGTTGACGCTCTTATCGACAACGGCAGGCACGGCAGGGCTGTCACAGGTCCTAACAACAGGGCTTTGAAGTCGCTTTCGGATATGCTGAAAGGAAAACAGGGACGTTTCAGGCAGAATCTTCTCGGAAAGCGTGTTGACTATTCGGGACGTTCGGTTATTGTCGTTGGACCTGAACTGAAAATGTATCAGTGCGGACTTCCCAAAGAGATGGCTCTTGAACTGTTCAAGCCGTTTGTGCTGAAAAGGCTTGTTGACAAGAAAATTGCCGCAAATATAAAGTCTGCAAGGAGGCTGATAGACCACGCAGACAACAGGGTGTGGGACGCTCTTGAAGATGTCATAAAAGACCACCCCGTAATGCTGAACCGTGCCCCCACGCTCCACAGGCTTGGTATTCAGGCGTTTGAACCCATTCTTGTTGAGGGCAGAGCTATAAAACTCCACCCGCTTGTGTGTTCGGCGTTCAATGCGGATTTTGACGGCGACCAAATGGCTGTACACCTTCCGCTGTCGGCAGAAGCTCAGGCAGAAGCACGTTTCCTCATGCTTGCGGCAAACAATCTTCTCAAACCCTCTGACGGAAAGCCTGTTGCAGTGCCGTCACAGGACATGGTACTCGGCTCTTACTATCTGACTATTTCAAAGCCTGGTGAAAAGGGAGAGGGAAAAGTTTTCAGAGATGTCAATGAAGCACTTATGGCTTATCACGAGCATGATGTCTCACTCCACGCAAACATAAAAGTTAAAATAACTAAAGATATAGGCGGAAAGAAAGTCTCAAAGATAATAGATGCGACAGTCGGCAGACTTATTTTCAACGACAATATACCGCAGAATTTAGGCTATGTGGACAGGACGAACTCCGAAAAGCAGTTTGACCTTGAAATTTCTTTCCTTGTCGGCAAAAAACAGCTATCGGACATAATTGAGAGGTGCATAAAAATTCACGGTACGACGACAACTTCAGAAGTACTTGACAGGATAAAGTCTCTCGGATATAAGTACTCCACAAGGGCGGCACTGACCGTTGCAGTGTGCGATGCGACCATTCCGCCGCAGAAAAAGGAAATACTTGCAAAGGCTGATGATGAGGTTGCGGAAATCACGGAGGAGTACAACTACGGCTATATTTCGGCTGAAGAGAAGACAAAGAGAATTATCTCCCTCTGGACACAGACTACGGACGATGTAACGGATGCTCTGAAATCCAATTTCGACAGGTACAACCCCATATGGATGATGGCGGATTCGGGTGCGAGAGGTTCAATTTCGCAGATCCGTCAGCTTGCGGGAATGCGTGGACTTATCGCAAACACGTCGGGTACGGTCATTGAAATTCCGATTCGTGCGAATTACCGTGAGGGACTGAATATTCTGGAGTACTTCATAGCTTCAAGAGGTGCAAGAAAGGGACTTGCGGACACGGCTTTGCGTACAGCGGACTCGGGCTATCTGACGAGAAGACTTGTTGACGTTTCGCAGGACGTCATAATCCGTGAGGAGGACTGCAAGACCACAGACGGAATAGAAGTTTACGAAATCAAAAACGGAAATGAAGTCGTTGAGCCGTTCAAGGAGAGACTTGTCGGCAGGTATCTCTGTGAGGACTTGCGTGACGAGTCGGGAGAACTGCTCATATCAAAGAACAAGCTGATAGGCGATGCGGACGCAAAGAAGATTATAGACGCAGGTGTAGAGAGGATAAAGATACGTTCCGTGCTGAACTGCAAGGCGAGGACGGGAGTCTGTGCGAAGTGTTACGGTGCGAACCTTGCGAACAACAATGTAGTTTCTGTGGGTGAGGCAGTCGGAATAATCGCTGCACAGTCCATAGGCGAGCCGGGTACACAGCTCACAATGAGAACTTTCCACACGGGCGGTGTTGCATCTGCCGATGCTGAGGACATAACACAAGGTCTGCCCCGTGTAGAGGAACTTTTCGAGAGCAGACGACCAAAGGGTGCGGCTATACTCACGAGAATTTCGGGAACTGTCCATATTGAGGAGATAAAGGCGACAAGAAATATCATAATCAGCAACGAGACCGAGAGCGAGAGCTACATGATTCCCTATAACCTTAAGATAAAGGTTCAGGAGGGCGACAGGATAAAGAAAGGCACACGTCTCACTGAGGGAAATATCTACCCGACAGATATTCTGAACATTCTCGGTACACAGGAAGTCCAGAACTATATAATAAATGAGGTCCAGAAGGTCTACAGGCTACAGGGTGTTGACATAAACGACAAGCACATTGAGGTAATAGTCCGCCAGATGCTGAGGAAAGTAGTCGTGACGGAGTCGGGAAGCAGTTATATTCTCCCCGGAACTCTTGTCGACAAAAAGGAGATAGCCTCCATAAATGAGGAAATTCAGGAGAGGATAAACAGCGGGGAGTACGGACTAAGCCCTGTCAAGACCGAACCTGTGCTACAGGGTATCACAAAGGCTTCCTCCAATTCCGACAGCTTTATGTCGGCGGCTTCATTCCAAGAGACTACAAGGGCACTCACGGATGCTGCAATCAGGGGCAAGAGCGACAAACTTCTCGGACTTAAAGAGAATGTAATTATAGGAAAACTCATTCCCGCAGGTACGGGTATGGACTGCTACAGTCACGTAAAAATCGTCAAGAATGAGACTTACAACGACCACGGCAATTCCACCGTTCAGTAATAAAAAAACGCAAAGGGGCTGTAAAAAGCCCCTTTTTTGCTGTAAAATTGGGGACTTTGTTTTGTGGGGGGACTCTGCCTTGTGGGGCGTTGCCCCACACCCCCATTAGAACGATAAGGGGCAGGGGGCTTTGCCCCCTGAACCCCCCACGATGTAAACTCAGCCAATTTCGCTAATGCTTGGATAGCGGAACTGTCAGTTGTTTTAATTTTTGAAATCTGAGGTATATACTATCGTTCCATATAAAAAAATCCCCAAAAAGCTCACATAAATTGTAATTTCTTTTTTTCCGAAAATATTTACATCTTCCGCAAAAAGTGGTATACTTAGTTAGAGGATTGCTTTACAGAGGGGGATTACATGAAAAAAAGCTCACGCATTGCCGAAAAGCCCGACCATGCACACTACCCTGCGTGCAGTACGAGAATGATTGAGATAGAGAAATTTTCGTCAAGAGCGTTTTTCTACACACTTTTCTGCTGTGTGGTACTGGGAATGCTGACGTTTGCAGTCGTCTATATACCTGCGATTTCGTTCATACCGTCTGCGTTCGGGAGCATGACTTCAATAAATTATTTTGGGGTACAGCTTGCGGAACTTGCTTTGATATTTGCGATGGCGTTTCTGGGATACGGCAAGAGGAAATTTTTTAACAATATTTTGTTTTTCGTCTATCTTGCGATAGCTGTGGCAGGTTTTTTTGAAGAGAATGTGTTCAGTGCCGTTGTCGGTGAAGTTGTCGGCGTAGCGGGAGTAGTTCTTTTTTTCCGTTCGTTCGGGGTGTGGGCGGACTACAGACAGCTTACGAATACGGAGGGTTTCCCGTATTTTAACATACGCTATGCGGAGAGCCGTGACAAGCCCGATTATTCGGCAAGGCGAGCGGTAAAGTACTCCACGCCGTCAAAAGAGAGAGCCGAAATGCCTGTTCCCGAGAGGACTTGCGATTTGGGGGAACTTTCGGCTTTTTTGGGTGGAATGTCCTCATCGGACACGGTTCCCGCCGAGTATGTGGGGAGCGAGTTTCGGCAAAGTTCACCTGAAACTCCGAAGCCCGAATTTGAATTTTTTCTTACGGACGAATCCGATGATGCAGATATATAAATTATAAATACAAATATAAATATTATATATAAATAAATATTATATAAATTAAATATAATAAATAAAATATACAAATAAATTTTAAGGGAGGTTTCTATGTTTTCAAAGATTTCAAGTCTCGGACTGTTCGGACTTAACGCATTTGCAGTTGATGTAGAGATAGATGTCAGCAGAGGTGCACCCCATTTTGAGATAGTCGGACTGCCTGACGCAGTAGTCAGGGAGAGCCGTGAGAGAATACGGTCTGCAATGAGGTCTTGCGGGATAGGGTTTCCCGTTTCGTCGGTTATGGTGAATCTCGCACCAGCCGATACAAAAAAGAGCGGTTCTGTACACGATATGGCTATTTTTATGGCACTCGTCAAGGCTATGGGACTTATAAGCAGAGAGACAGACAATTCCGCTTTTATAGGTGAACTGTCGCTGAACGGCGATATAAGGAAGATAAACGGAGTATTGCCGATGGTAATGCTTGCAAAGGAGAAGGGGATAAGGGCAGTATTTGTGCCGAACGCAAATGTAAAAGAAGCGTCTGTGACGGAGGGAATTGAAGTCTACGGGGTGAGGAACGTCGGTGAACTTATGGACCACTTCAGGGGAGTTAAAGAGATAGAGCGTGCGGAGGTGTACGTCCCACAAAGCAAGCCGTACTCGGATGTTCTGGATTTTGTCGACGTAAAGGGACAGGAGAACGCAAAAAAGGCTTTTGAGATAGCGGGTGCAGGGGGACACAACATACTTTTGATAGGTTCACCGGGAAGCGGAAAGAGTATGCTTGCAAAGAGGACTCCCTCCATACTGCCGCCGCTCTCTTTCAGCGAATCCCTTGAGACGACAAAAATTCACTCAATATGCGGTCTGCTGAGTGACGACACTCCGATAATAACAGAGAGACCTTTCAGAAGTCCGCACCACACTATTTCCTCAGCGGGACTTGTCGGCGGTGGAACTGTCGTGAGACCTGGTGAAATTTCCCTTGCCCACAACGGTGTGCTGTTCCTTGACGAACTTGCGGAATTTGACAGAAAGTCCCTTGAAGTAATGCGACAGCCCCTTGAAGACAGAAAGATAACCGTTGCACGTGTTTCGGGGACAGTTACATATCCGTGCAATGTAATGCTGATAGGGGCGATGAATCCGTGTCCTTGCGGATATTACGGACACCCGACAAGGAAGTGTATCTGCACACAAAAGAAAGTGCAGGCTTATTTGTCGAGAATTTCAGGACCTATGCTTGACAGGTTTGACTTACACGTTGAGGTTTCGCCCGTAAAATTTGACGATTTCAGTGTTGACAGGCATTCGGAGTCCTCCGCCGAAATGCGTGAGAGGGTTTTCAGGGCGAGGGAGATACAGAATCAGCGTTTTAAGGGAACGTCCATAACCTGTAATGCGATGATTACTCCCGATATACTGAGCGATGTTTGTGTTATGGACCCCTCCGCCGAAGATATGCTGAGAGCTATTTTTGACAATCTCGGACTTAGTGCAAGGGCTTATGACAGAATACTCAAAGTTGCAAGAACGTGTGCTGATATAGACGGTTCTGACGTGATACAGAAAAATCACATTGCAATGTCGGCACAGTACAGAAGTCTCGACAGAAAATACTGGTCGGGTTATTAGTTTTTTAGGGGGATTTATTGGAGACTTTTTAGGGAGAACGACGGGGGACGGAGTTTGTCTCCTCTGTGGGAATAATCATGGGGAGTTCGGGGGGCGGGGTATGGGGTGTCCCCATTTTCAAATCACCCCCGGCGGGGTCAAGGGGCTTCGCCCCTTTGGAGTTGGGGGGCTCTGCCCCCCAAGCCCCCCGCCAAAGGGGGAAACCCCCTTTGGAAACCCGTGATTAAACATTTTTAGTTTTTTGACTATCCAAGTGTCAGTGAAACTTGATTGAGTTTCCATTATGGGGGTCAAGGGGGTTTTTAACCCCCTTGTGGGGATCTGGGGGCAAAGCCCCCAGTGGGGGTTCAGGGGGCAACGCCCCCTGCCTCCTATCGTTCACTAATATGGGGTTCAGAGGACAACTGTTCCAAAACGTTATAAAATTAAACAGAAAGGAAATTTTTTATGAGAGACCAGATAATAAGCATTCTACAGCAGAACGCCCGTATTTCAAATACGGCTCTCGGGGAAATGCTCGGCATAAGTGCCGAAAAGGCGAGCGAGGAGATAAAAAAGCTCGAAAAAGAGGGAGTTATAAGGGGTTACAGCGTCATTCTGGACGATGAACTCTATAACAACTCCGCTGTCTATGCGACTATAGAACTGAAAGTCACTCCGCAGAGGGATTGCGGTTTTGACGACATTGCAAGGACTATCATGATGTATGACGAAGTTGAGAGCGTGAGCCTTATGTCGGGTGCGTACGACCTGTCTGTAGAGGTAAAGGGCGAGAACCTCAAAGACGTTGCATTTTTTGTCTCTGAGAGACTCTCCACAATTGACGGTGTTCTGTCGGCGTCCACGCACTTTATTCTAAAAAAATACAAGGAAAAGGGAATATTTATTGACGGTGACGAACACGATGAAAGGGGATTGGGTTGAACGTGATTGACTACGAAAAAGCTCTGTCTGAAAAGATAAAGACGATAAAGCCCTCCGGGATAAGGAAATTTTTTGACATAGCAGGTACTATGGAGGGAGTAATTTCTTTGGGAGTTGGTGAACCTGATTTTTCAACGCCGTGGGTGATAAGGAAGTCCGCTATACAGGTCCTTGAAAGAAAACATATAATATACGGTCCGAACAAGGGACTTTCCACGCTGAGAGAAGCTGTCTCCGACAGAATTTACAAAAAGCACGGCGTGAGATATGACAGCGATAATGAAGTAATAATAACGGTAGGCGGTTCGGAAGCTATTGACCTTGCTATCAGGAGTATTGTAGACCCTCTTGACGAGGTGCTTGTGGTGGAACCCTGTTTTGTGTGCTATGCCCCGCTTGTTGAACTTGTGGGGGGAGTGGCAGTCCCCGTTCCGACAAGCATTGAAAATAATTTCAGGCTGACTGTGGACAATATAAAAGACAAAATCACCGACAGGACTAAACTTTTAATTCTGCCATATCCAAACAACCCGACAGGTGCGATAATGACAAGGGAGGAACTCGAACCGATTGCGGACTTTTTGAAAAATACAAATATCATGATTCTGACGGACGAAATTTATTCGGAACTCACCTACGGCAGAAAACATTTTTCAATAATAGAACTTGACGGTATGCCCGAGAGGACTATCTATGTGAACGGTTTTTCAAAGGCGTATGCTATGACGGGGTGGAGACTTGGTTACACGACTGCCCCAGAACCTATAATCTCACAGATGGCTAAAATTCACCAGTACGGCATAATGTGCAGTCCGTATGTGAGCCAGAACGCCGCTGTTGAGGCACTTGAGTCGTGCGACTCCGAAATTCAGAAGATGAATGACGAGTACAACATCAGGAGAAGATATTTAGTAAACGAGTTTAACAGAATCGGGCTGTCGTGTTTCAATCCCGAGGGAGCATTTTATGTATTTCCCAGCATAAAGAGTACAGGGCTTTCAAGCGAGGAATTTTGTGAGAGACTGCTCTATGAAGAGAAAGTCGCCGTAGTCCCGGGAAGTGCCTTTGGGGACAGCGGTGAGGGCTATGTGAGAGTTTCCTACGCCTACTCTCTCAGACACCTTATGGAGGCTATGCAGAGGATAGAGAAGTTTCTTGGAAGGTTAAGAAATGAAAATAAAAAGCGTGAGAGGGAGTGTGACTGACGTGAAAAACAGAGAGATGACACTGAAAACCCCTGCAAAGATAAACCTTGCACTTGATGTCACGGGAAAACTTGAAAACGGCTATCACAGTATTTTAAGCGTTTTTCAGACTGTCGGTCTGTATGACGAAGTTTCCGTTGAGCTGACGGACTCCTGTAAACAGGTCATATGTGAAGTGCCCGAGGAGTTCCGCATAAGTGACACCGTTCCCGACGGTGAAAAGAATATAGCTTACAGGACTGCCGAAAAGTTCATAGAGGAAAACGGTCTTGAAACGGGTTTCAGGATAAGGATAAAAAAGGGCATTCCCTCACAGGCTGGAATGGGCGGAGGGAGTACGGACGCAGCAGCTGTTATAAAGTGTCTGGAAGATCTCACAGGGAAAACTCTCTCAAACCCCGAAAAAATCGGTGCGGACGTGCCGTTTTTCCTCACGGGCGGGACTGCACTTGTGGAGGGTATCGGTGAGAGGGTGACTCCCATAGCGGACTATTCGGGAAAAATATTTGTCATAGCAAAGGGCAGAGAGGGTGTCTCGACGGCAGAGGCTTACAAAAATATTGACGGACTTGAGAACCCTCCGCACCCCGATATTGCAGGTCTTGTAAGGGCTATTTCCGAAAATCCCGACAAGGCATATAATTATTTTGACAATATATTTGAACAGGCTGTTAGTCTAAAAGAAGTCGGCGATATAAAAAATATAATGTCGGGGTACACCCTCTCGGCTTGCATGACGGGAAGCGGTTCGGCGGTGTTCGGTCTATGCGAGACACGGGAGCAGGCTGAAAAATGTGTCTCTGTCCTCAAAGAGAGAGGATATTTTGCGGTAACTTGTCTGTCTGTCGGGAGAAGCTGAAACTCCGACATAGGACTAAAGATAGATATGAAAAAAATTTTTTTGAATTATAAAGGGTGATTGTAAAAAATGGTGTTCAGCAGTCTGGAGTTTGTTTTTATATTTCTGCCGATATTTCTGGGGGTCTACGCCTTCACGGACAGAAAATATAAAAATGCAGTTATTTTTCTCGGCAGTATAGTTTTCTACTCGGTGGGAGTTATAGAAAATCCGCTGTATATTATGCTGTTTCTGTCAACTATAGTTGTTAACTTCATAGTCGGGGAGTTTATATATCATTTCCCCGAAAATGGTAAAATGTGGCTGATTGTGGGGTTGGTTTTTGACTTTTGGGGGCTTGTCTTTTTCAAATACTTTGGTTTTATCATGGAAAATGCGAACTCTCTTTTCAGAGCGGGAATGACGGTCAAGGACATAATTTTGCCCGTCGGAATCAGTTTTTACACGTTCCAGAACGTCTCCTACATAATGGATGTGTACAGAAAATCATGTTCCTCGGAGCACAGCTTTGTAAACTACGGAGCATATATAAGTATGTTTCCACAGCTCATTGCAGGACCAATTGTCACATATCAGACGGTCTCCGAACAGCTTGCGGAAAGAAAGCACACTGCAAAAAAAGTAGAAAATGGTCTGAAGAGGTTCACAATAGGACTTGGAATGAAAGTAATAATAGCCAATCAGATAGGAGGTCTGTGGCGTGACATAACGCAGATAGGATTTCAGAGTATTTCCCCACAGCTTGCGTGGATGGGTATTTTCGGTTACTCTTTTCAGCTGTATTTCGACTTCTACGGCTATTCCCTGATGGCAATGGGGCTTGGTGAGATTATGGGCTTTGACATTCCGCAGAATTTCAACAACCCGTATATTTCCGTGACTATGACGGAGTTCTGGAGGAGATGGCACATAACTCTCGGCAGTTGGTTCAGGGAGTATATTTATATTCCTCTCGGAGGAAGCAGAGAGGGAAGTAAAATTCTGATAAGGAATACTCTTGTTGTGTGGCTTTTCACAGGTCTTTGGCACGGTGCAAGCTGGAATTTCGTACTATGGGGACTTGTCCTGTGTGCGATAATACTGCTTGAAAAGTTTTTCATAGGTAAATTCATGAGAAGTCACCGTACCGTCGGACACATATACATGATACTGCTTATTCCGCTCACATGGCTTATATTTGCGGTCACGGACTTCCACCAGCTCGGTTTATATTTCAGGAGTCTCACGCCCTTTTTCAGGGACAGCAGTATAGTCATACCGAAAAATGACTATGTAAAATATCTCGGCATATACGGCAAATATTTTGTTGCGGGGACTATCCTGTCAACGGGTCTGCTTGACAAGCCGTACGAAAAGATAAAAAATTCCGTATTTGGTGCGTTCCTGCACCTTGCAATATTCTGGACTTCCGTGTACTGTATGTACATGGGAATGGACGATATATTCATGTATTACAGATTTTGAGGAGATTTAACAAGATGGACAAGAATAAAAAAAATATGTCTCAGTTGAGGCAGTCGCTTTACACCTTTTTGCTGATTACTACCTGTCTGATTGCATCGCCGTTAATGTATTCAAAAATATGGAAATCGTCCGCAGAAAAGGGCAAACCGCAGAATATTCCCGCTGCCTCGGCAAATACCGTGACGACAGCACCGAAAGTTCAGGAGACCACCTCCGCAGAAAAACAGGAAGTTGAAACCGATTCCGATTTTGGTTCGGGTTCGGGAGTAGATATGGAGGATTTTACCTATCCGCACGAAAAAGAACAGGAGCAGGAACAGCAGACCGAACCTCAGACAGAAGAGGTAAAAGAACCCGAATTTAAGGAGAGTGGTCTTGAATACTTTGACGACGCACTTTTTGTCGGGGACTCCAGAATGGTCGGAATGCGTGACTACGGCACTATCCCGAACGCAAGTTACTTTTGCGATATAGGTCTCTCGACGGTACAGCTCAACGAGGGTTACTATATAAACGGCGTGACCTTTGACGATATGTTGAGTTACAACACCTATGGAAAAGTTTATATAATGCTCGGCATAAACGAAATGGGCAACTATTTTGAAAACACTATTGAACAGTACAAAATGATAGTCGACAAAGTAAAGGCTTATCAGCCCGACGCAATAATTTACCTCATGGCTAATCTCCACGTCTCCACGTGGGCACAGACCGAAATAATAACCAACACGGGAATAGACTACCTTAACGGTCGTATGGCAGAACTTGCCGACAACAAGACTGTCTTTTACATCGATATAAACGAAATTTTTGATGATGAGTACGGTGCGTTGAGAGCAGATTACTCGGGAGACGGCATACACATAATGGGTATGTATTTTGCACAGTGGTGCGACTGGGTTTGCAAGCACACAATAGTCCCCGAATCGTAGTCGGAAAATAGACAAAAACAAAAAAAGCAGGTCGGAAACCGTGTCTTGAAACGGTCTCCGACCTGTTTTCGGTTTTGAATATTTTCGCCTGTCTGCACTCTCAATTAAGCCTTTATACGGATTTTTCGCCTTGTCTCACACTCATCAAGGACAGCTTCTCCGATTTGAGCCTTTGCAAATTTTTTGACTCTCAGAGCACACCTGTTTTTCGACTCGTCATATTTTGACTCGGGTATAACTCTTATGTTCGTCTTGTTGTTGAAGACCACAAGACAGAAACACAGGTCATCGGGAAAGCTGTTTATTGCGTGGACGACTTTTGCACGGATAAATATAAAATCATCTCTCTCAGCCGTCAGTCCCTGTGAACTGAGACGGCAGAAATACTCCCTCTCCCTCTCGGAAAGGGGCATTGAGAAAGCAGTATCACGTCTTCTTTTCTCTATTGCGAGTCTCTGTGACTTTATTCTCTCTATCCTCTCACGCTTTACTTTGATAAAATTTTCGTTGTTTTTGAAGTCGGTCGTATAAACGCATCTGTGTACGGTGTAGAGAGCGAGAGCGTCATTTTTGGCGTTGTGGAACGTACCCGTCTCGGGGACAAATCCGAACGCAGAGCCGAGTTCCTCTATATTTACCGCCTGTGGGAGTTCCATCTTTTTTGTCATACGCTCCTGAATGTCGGTAATTTTTGCCGATACACGCTGTATGTACTCCATATTTTTCTTTTGTTTTGCGTGAAGTCTTATATCGGCAATAAGAGCAGGCTTGTCGTAGTTCCCCCATACAAAGATATTGTTTATCCCATACCTGTCAACGATGTCTGTCACTAACTTCATAACGTCATTGCAGTCGGAAGATTCGTCAATTTCCTCCTGTGTGAAATGTGTGAGCTGACGGCATTCCTCAGTCAGCACGGGGTTTTTGTTAGGTCGGCACGTCCTGTAGAAAGTCTCCTCAATTCTGTAGGACCTGTCACATATTACAAGTCCCACAGACAAAGTTTCACACTTCCACCTTGAAATGCCCTTTCCGCAGGTAAATTCAAAATCGGCGAAACAGAGGTGTCTGATTTTTGTGTTTCCTGTCAATAGCATCTCCCCCTCAATTTATACAGGCATATAAATATTATATCAGAAGGAGACAAAAAATGCAACATATGAGAAAAAATTTTATTTTTCAACTATATTCACGCCAAATTGTTTTTTTATTTGGAACTACAGAAGATAGAAGTTTCCCGTACTTTCGGAATTGAAACAACGGTCAGTTTTGCTAATTTTTGAGTGTTCGGTTAATCATGGGGGGTTCGGGGGGATTCTTCCCCCCGACGGGGGGTGGGGGCAGAGCCCCCAATGGGGGTTCAGGGGGCAACGCCCCCTGCCCCTTATCGTTCTAAAATAAATTATTCTTCGGGAGGAAAATAGTAGTCCAGTAATAAATCGACCATTCGGGAGTACTTCTCTATTCCCTCCTCAACGCCGTTTGCTTTCAAAGTCGTGTCCGAAACGCTCTCCGAAACCGTGCTGACGGTCTCCGTCTTTATGATCTCCTTTTCCTGATTTTCCTCCCAGTAATTTTCGGGCATAAACCTGAACCAGTCATTGCGGACCTCCTGAGAGATATTCTGCGTCAGTTCATAGCCTGATTCTATATTATTTTCATATATCTGATTGTGGACATATTCGAGTGCCGAGAGATAACCGCTGTACTGTATTTCAGGGTTGTCGCTGAGACAGGTAGCCGTAAACGAGACAAAATTCGCTTCGTCCTCCTGAATGAAACCTTTCAAGTGTGCGTACTCATGGCAGACGACTTCGGGAATATTCGTTTTTACCATATCGTCATTGTAATTAGCTTCCATGGAGAACGGAAAATATATCCCTGAAGTGTTTGTCTGGCTCATTATGTACGAGAACAAAATAGGCTTTGCTTTGGGGTAGTAACCCGACAGACGGGGGTACTTTTCGGAAGCCTTTTTCATGGCGTTCCTGCACTCCTCCTGGAAATCGGTAGTCAGTTCAAAAGAACCGTTTTCGTCACGGGGGACTTGTTTAGAGAGTTCATTTGTCTTGTCAATCAGAATTGAGTACAGGCTGACGAGTTCGCTTGACGGGTGCTGTTTTGACTCAAAATATTTTTCGGAAAACGGTGTACAGCCGTATAGCATAAAGCAGTTGAAACTCTCCGTCATAGTGACAAAAGCGAGAACCCACAGCGATATACAGAGGGAGTTCAGTGCGATTTTATCCCTGACGTTCTTTTTGAAAATCACAAGAATAATCATCAGGGGTATACCGATTACAACGAGTGCTATTCCGAGAACTATCATTATCTCTCCGAGTGAGAACGGCAAAAGACCGCTGAGAAATACAAAAGGTGCGGATATATAGGGAAAGACGTGACCTGCATAAAAGTCCGCAAAGGGCTTGCAGGTTCTTGCGAGTACCACACATATTGCAGAAATCAGTATTATAATCAGCGGAATTGAGTATCTCTTTTTCATGTTCACATCTCCTTGATAGGATTTGATTGGACTTCTTGCATTGGGATTTTGGGGGACGTTTCCACTGAACCCCTATTAGAACGATTAGGGGCAGTTGTCCTTTGAACTCCAATTGGGGGCTACACCCTCGATTCATTATATTATAGCACAGTTTTCTCCGAATTTCAACCTTGTCACGCCCGATTGTCAACAGGAAAAATTTATCATTCGTCAAGTTCAACAAGTTTGTCAAAAATTTCGTCAATAAGATTTTTGAGACGCTCTATTTCGGTACACTTCTCATTCATGAGCTGATAGTCCGTGTAGACTTCCTCTTTTGAAATCTCCTCCGTGAGGGTGTCTATAATATTTTGATAACCGTCTATTTCGCTCTCAAGCCGTCTCATTTCAGCCTTACGCTGTGCATCTGCACTCCTCTGCTGTTTGTTTCTGTGGGACTTCTCCTGTCTGTCTTTGGTATTTTCCGCAATTTTCGCCGACTTCTCCGCTTCTGCGGCACGTCTCTGTTCGGCTTCCCTTTCTCTGAAAATTTCGAGATACTTCTCAAAACCGCACTCATGAATTTGACAGGAATTTTCCGTGAGTTCAAAAATTCTGTCGGCAATTTTGCTGAGCAAATATCTGTCGTGCGACACAAATATTATTGTACCCGTGTAGCTTTCAAGAGCAGTCTCTATGGCTTCTTTTGAGGACAAATCGAGATGGTTTGTAGGTTCGTCAAGTATCAGGACGTTTCCGTGTTCGAGCATCATTATGGCAAAACAGAGTTTAGCCCTCTCGCCACCGCTTATAACTCCCGTCTGCTTAAAGACGTTTTCACCCGTTATTCTGACCTGTGCAAGAAGACTTCTGACTTCAAAATCCGACATAGACGGGTATCTGCTGTGAATTTGCTCCATGACAGTGAGATTCGGGTCGAGATTTCTGCTCTCCTGTTCAAAATAGGAGATTTTTATATTGCTGTTCCAGCGGATGAGACCTTTGTGGGGGAGTTTTTCCTGAATAATTTTCAGAAGAGTCGACTTGCCTATGCCGTTGTCACCTATAACGCCTATCTTGTCACCCCTGCGGACTTCAAAATTTATATTCTCTATCAGAGTTTTTCTGCTCTCGCCCTCCCCGACAGAAATGTCAATATTTTTTACTTTGAGAATATCAAGAGGAGGTTCTACAGCGTATGTGAAATTTATCTTTGCACTCTTTGCCTCTCTCACAGGCTTTTGTATAATTTCGGTCTTTTCAAGCTGTTTCTGCCTGCTCTGAGCCATTTTAGTTGTGGAAGCCCTAACAAGATTTCTGTCAACGTAGTCCTGAAGCTTTGCGATTTCCTTTTGTTGCATTTCGTACTCTTTTTTTTGTCTCGACCTATGTTCCTCACGCTGTCTTGTGAAAGCGGAGTAATTCCCCCTGTACCTTTCAAGAGTACCCTGTTCTATCTCACAGATTGAGTTGCATAGCTTGTCCAGAAAATACCTGTCGTGTGAGACTATCAAAACAGAACCCCTGTAACTTTTCAGGTAGTCCTCAAGCCACATTATAGTCCTGAAATCGAGGTGGTTTGTAGGTTCGTCGAGTATCAGAAGATTTGGTTCTTCAAGCAGAAGTTTACAAATGCAAAGTCTGGTCTTTTCTCCTCCGCTGAACTCCGAGACAAAACGCACCGAGTCGCTCTCCGAAAAGCCCATACCGTTCAGGACAGTCCTGATTTTGACGTCCGTGTTGTAACCGTCATTTGTCTCTATCCAGGAAGTCAGATTCTGATATTCGTCAGCGGAGGAGTTGTCGCCGTTTTCTATTTCGGTCTCGATCTCACGCATACGCTCTATAGCCTTTTTTACGGGTTCAAAAACGCCCTCCATCTCCTCACCGACAGTCTTTTCGCTGTCAAGACCGCCCATCTGTTCAAGATAGCCTATAGTCGTCTTTGCCGAAACCGTGACTATACCGTCTTTTTCGGTGAACCTGTCGGGGTTTTCACGCCCCGTCAGTATCCTCAGCAAAGTGGACTTCCCACAGCCGTTGTTCCCGACAAGACCTATCTTGTCACCCTCGTTTATAGTGAGGGATATATTTTTCAGAACCTGATTGCCGTTATAGAATTTATTTATATTTACAAGACTTGCAAGCATTTTTCAGTCTCCCGAATTTTCGTCCGAAGATTCCCCGTTGTCAATAAGTCTGCTTATATTTTCGGAGAGTTTCTCCATAGTTTTCAGGACAGATTCTATGCCGTAGTCGCAATACTTGAAATATGTGTAATATCCGCCGTATATCATGTAAGTTATCATCATCTCGTCCTCTGTGTTCATCTCAAAATCGGGGTACTCGCTGGCAATTATATTTTTCAGCCCCTCTTCAAGGAGTGCCACAAAACTACTGCTCCTGCTGCCCTCGAAAAGAGTCTTTATAAGCTGTTCATTTACGACAAAAGCCGTACCGAGTTCACGCACGAAAAGTTTCGTATTTTTCAGTATATCCGACGGGTTTTCTATGCTGTCAAGGCAGTTCTGAACGACTTCCCTCTCAAGAGTTTCGGACAGGTCATATATATCGTGATAGTGCAGATAGAAAGTTGCCTTGTTTATCTCTGCAATGTCCGACAGTTCTCTCACGGTTATCTTTTCAAGGGGTTTCTGTGAGCGAAGTTGCAGGAACGCATTTATTATCGCTCTCTGAGTTTTTTTCTTTCTGAGGTCCATATACATTTCTCCTTTTAATTGACAATTTATTTATACAGTCTGTTATCAGACGGCAGTAAAAAATTGCTTATTGAAAATCCTGAAAATTCTGAATATAATTATATTATACTATCTTCACACACCGTTGTCAATTGCACTGCCGAAAATAAATAATTAAATAATTAAAAAAAATAAAATAATCAAAAATAATTAAAAATAATTAAAAATAATTAAAAATATAATTAAAAAACAAGAGAGGACTTTTCAGATTTATGGATATATACGGCTTTTACAAGGGAGAGGAATTTGAGGCTTACAAATATCTTGGTGCGGAGTGTGCCGAAGTGGGTACAATGTTCAGGACTTACGCACCAAACGCCTCGGCGGTCTCACTCATAGGCGATTTTTCGGGCTGGACGGACATTCCCATGAATCTGACCGCTGACGGACGTTTTTATGAAATTTTCCGTGCCGATGCCAAGGACGGAATGAGGTACAAGTACAGAATTTACGACAAGAGCGGAAATTTCATAGACCACTGTGATCCGTACGGCTACAGCATGGAAATGAGACCGGGAACTTGCTCCGTTATAAGAAATATAAAGAACTACAAATTCGGCGACTCAAAATGGCTCTCACAGCGTACGGACTGCCGTGACAAGCCCATGAACATATACGAAGTACATCTTGGTTCTTGGAAACGTCCCGACGTTTCGGAGGGTGAGGACGGTGAGGAGTGGTATAATTACTCCGAAATATCCGATATGCTTATAGACTATGTGAAGGAGTACGGCTACAATTTTATCGAACTCATGCCCCTCAGTGAACACCCCTGTGACGAGTCTTGGGGATACCAGATAACGGGTTTTTTCGCCCCGACTTCCAGATACGGCACACCCTGTCAGCTCATGAAATTTGTAGACAAGTGTCACAAAAACGGCATAGGTGTGATTATGGACTTTGTACCCGTACACTTTGCCGTTGACCACTATGCTTTGACCGAATATGACGGCACTAAGCTGTACGAATTTCCCGATGATGAAGCGGGATATAATGAGTGGGGGAGCAGGAATTTCATGCACTCAAAGGGAGAAGTGCGTTCATTTTTGCAGTCCTCCGCAAACTATTGGCTGTCGGTCTACCACTTTGACGGCTTGCGTGTGGACGCTGTGAGGAATATAATCTACTGGAACGGTGAGGAACACAGGGGTGAGAACAAATTCGCAATACAGTTTATAAAGGACATGAATTGCGGACTGAAAGCTCGTCACCCGTCTGCAATTTTGATAGCCGAAGATTCGTCATCATATCCAAAAGTTGCAGTACCTGTCTTTGACGGCGGTCTCGGCTTTGACTACAAATGGGACCTCGGTTGGATGCACGACACCCTTGAATATTTTCAGTCCGCACCGATGTACCGTTCAAGAGACTACCACAAGCTGACTTTTTCAATGCTGTACTTTTTCAGTGAACATTTTGTTCTGCCGCTCTCACACGATGAGGTTGTCCACGGCAAGGCGACGATAGTACAGAAGATGAACGGCGATTATGAGGACAAATTCCCGCAGGCAAGAGCGATGTATATGTACATGATTGCACACTCGGGTAAAAAATTGAACTTTATGGGCAATGAGTTCGGACAGCTCCGTGAGTGGGACGTAAAAAGGGAGCAGGACTGGGAAATGCTTGAATACCCTTTGCACGATTCGTTCAGGGAGTATATTAAAAAATTAAATAATATCTATCTCAGCTATAACGCTCTGCACTACGATTACGACCCGACAAATTTTGAGTGGGCGGACTGTAACTGTCCCGACAGGTGTGTGTACTCAATAAGGCGGAAGAGTGCGGAGGGAGATATTCTCTGTGTTCTGAACTTCTCGGACTGGCATCAGAAAAATTATTCTGTCGCTGTCGGTGAGAATTGCAGAGTAAAGCTGCTGCTTGATTCGGACAATCAGCTATACAGCGGTACTACACCCGACGGAAAGACGAAATTTAAGCACTCGGGGGATAATATTATTATGGACATTCCCCCGTTCACGGGATTTTTATTCTCGCTCAGAAAAAAATCGTGATTTATTTTATTAGGGCTTGTGGACCGGGGGATTCGCCCCAAGCCCCCACCAAAGGGAGACCCCCCTTTGGAAACCTGTGATTAGATATTTTTAGTTCTGCTACTATTCAAGCGTCAGCGAAATATTTTTTCTCTGTGGGAATAATCATGGGGGGTCTGGGGGGATACTTCCCCCCAGCGGGGGTTTGGGGGCGGAGCCCCCAATGGGGGTTCAGGGGGCAAAGCCCCCTGCCTCTTATCGTTCTAATTAAAATTTGCACAGTCTCCAATAGTCTACAAATCAAAGAAATTTCCAAAAAAAATATAATTTTAATAAAATTATTTTTTGTGGTGAAGCCCCAAGTCAGATAGGGGTTATAATGCCCAATTCAAGAAAGAAGTTGATTTTTATGAATGTCATTGACTGCCACACTCACACCGAATTTTCAGTGGACTCCGATGCGGATATTATTTCGTGCTTACGCTCTGCATATGAAAAAAATCTCAGGGCTTATGCGATAACAGACCACTGTGAATGTAACTGGTGGTTTCCGAGGGAACACTATCCCGATACGGAACTGTCCGAGGATTTCGACTTTGGGGACTGCTTTGAAAAATCCGTCTCAGCTGTCACAAAACTCAAAGAGCAGTACGGGGAAAAGCTCAATATTCTCTGTGGAGTGGAGATGGGACAGCCCCTGCACGCTCCCGAAATAGCCGAAAAGATAGTCACGGACAAAAGGCTTGACATGATTATAGCTTCGGTTCACCAGATAAGAGACGAAAAAGATTTTTACTTCATAAATTACAGGACTATGGGTGCGGACGAGATAGATAGTCTGCTTGAAAAATATTTTACCGAAATTTATGAGGTCTGCAAATGGGGAAAATTTGACGTTCTCGGTCATCTCGGCTATCCCGTCAGATATATTTCGGCAAGCGGAATATCTGTCAATATAGACAAATTTGACGATATTATTTTTGAATCCTTTAGAGAACTTGCACAAAACGGCAAGGGAATTGAGATAAACAGCTCGGGAATACGTCAGGGTGTGGGACACTGTTTCCCGTCGGAAAAATATGTGAAAATGTTCCGTGACCTCGGTGGAGAGATAGTGTCTGTAGGTTCGGACGCACACACACCGAACGACATCGGCGGAGACGTTGAGATAGCGATAAAATCCGCATACGGGGCAGGTTTTGAGAATTTGTGTTTTTTCAGGGACAGAAAACCCGTTTTTTTGGGTATAAACTGATAACTGTTCCATCTGTGGGAATAATTACGGGGGTCTGGGGGTTTTCAACCCCCAGCGGGGTCAAGGGGCGGAGCCCCTTGTGGGGGTTCAGGGGGCAAAGCCCCTCTGCCCCTTATCGTTCCAATTAAAATTTGCACAAAGCCCACAACAGTCATAAATCAAAGAAATTTCCAAAAAAATATAATTTTAAGAAAATTATTTTTTGGGCGAAGCCCCCTGCCTCTAATCGTTCTAATTAAAATTTGCACAAAGCCCACAACAGTCATAAATCAAAGAAATTTCCAAAAAATATAATTTTAAGAAAATTATTTTTTGGGCAAAGCCCCCTGCCCCTTATCGTTCCAATTAAAATTTGCACAAAGCCCACAACAGTCCATAAATTAAAGAAATTTCCAAAAAAATATAATTTTAAGAAAATTATTTTTTCGGCGAAGCCCCTGCCCTTAATTGTTCTATCTAAAAAATAAAAGCGTCCTGCCTTAAAATTTTAACTCGCACAGACAGAACGCTTTTTTATTTAATTTTATTTAATTTAATTTTTATTTAACTTAATCGTCGTCCTCGTCATAAAAGACGTTGTACGTCACCGCCCTGTGGCTGTAGGTACTGAGGACAAGCCCGATTATTGCGTACATACTGACCATAGCCGTACCGCCTGCACTCAAAAACGGAAGCGGTACACCGATAACGGGGGCGACTTTCAGAACCATTCCGATATTCATAAGACAGTGCGTGAACATCGTTCCAAAAGCTCCCATGCAGATAAACCTGCCGAGCCTGTCACGGGTTATACGGCTGTCCGCAAAGATTTTGAGACACATATACGCAAGGACTATCAATATTCCCAGATTTCCGACAAAACCGAAAACCTGTCCTGCGTGTGCAAATATAAAATCGTTGTGCATCTCGGGGATATAGATGTACTCATTTTCGCCGACAAACAGTCCCTTTCCGAAAACTCCCCCCGACTGTAGAGCCTTTATGCCCAAATCCTGCTGATATTCAATATTTTCGGGGTCTGTTCCGGGGTGGAAAAGTATAGTTATACGCTCTTTGTGGAAGTCGTCAAGGACAAACTGCCACATAGTCCAGACCACTCCGCCCGCAATTACAGGGAGAGATATTATATATTTCCACGATATGTCCGCCGAAAAGAGCATGAACGAGAAAATAGCGGCAAAGACTATTGCCGTGCCGTAGTCGCCCTGTATGCCTACTATACCTATCGGTATAGCTCCGTGTATCAGGAGCATCAACATATGGACAGGCTTGTTCATGTCCTCCTCGTCCCTCGACAGGTGGTAAGAAAACGATATTATAAAAGCTATTTTCATAATCTCGGACGGCTGTAGACTGAAACCCAATATTCTTATCCACGCCTGGTCGTCCGCACCCTCACGCTGATAGGCAAGGCTTGTGAACGTAAGTCCCATCAGGAGGAGTGACGCAGGTACTATTATAAACCACATTTTCGCAAGTTTTCTGTAGTCAATATATGATATTATAATTGACAGTATAACTCCTATGACCATTGAGACGAGTTGAGTTATCCAGTAGCTGTTTCCTATGCCCTCACTCTCACTGATACCGCTTCTGACTATTGAGTAAATAAGAAGCGTGCTTATTATCGCACAGATGTTTACCGCTATCATCAGTCCATAGTCTATACTGTGTTTTCCGGACGGTAATTTCTTAAAAGCCGATTTCATTATTTCTCCTTTTTTCTGCACTGTTTTGGAATTTTTGAGGTGTTGCCTTGTGGG
>CANQWR010000011.1 GCA_947627625.1 uncultured Ruminococcus sp.
TTGGGGGCAGAGCCCCCAATGGGGGTTCAGGGGGCAAAGCCCCCTGCCCCTTATACTTAAAACAGGGGGTTTGGGGGCAGAGCCCCCAATGGGGTTCAGGGGGCGAAGCCCCCTGCCCCTTATAATCTAACAGGGGGTTTGGGGGGCGTAGCCCCCCAATGATAGTTCAGAAGAACCCTTTTAGTTCTCTTAATAAGTCCCCAGAATTTTGAAAAATTCGAGATTTTTCTGCAAATCATTTATGAGGGCGTGGACGGAGGGGTCGGAGAGTTTGCCCGAAAAATCGAGGAAAAAGAGGACTTCAAAACTGCCGTCTTTTATGGGTCTGCTCTCAATTTTAATCAGATTCATGCCGTTGACGTAGAATTTAGTTAAAAGTTTGTAAAGACTGCCCTCTGTGTGGGGGATTTTGAGCATTACCGATACAGCGTCCGCATCGGGGGAGACCTGCATACTTCTTGAAATACAGATAAATCTCGTCCTGTTTACGGCACAGTCCGCAATATTTTGTGCGACAATTTCAAGACCAAGCTGTCTTGCACACTCAACCGAACATATAGCACCAATGCACCTGTCGGGGGAGTTCAGGACCTTTTCGGCAGAAGTGGCGGTGTTGCCGTATTCGGAAGTTCTGAGATTGTTTTCGGATAGGAAACTGCTGCACTGTGCGAGAGCCTGTGGGTGAGAGTAGACCTTTTCTATACTGTCCACGGGGACATTTTCCCTTGTGCAGAGACAGTGATTTATTTCAACGTCCACCTCTTTGACTATGTAGACATCATATTTTGACATCAGGTCATAAGTGCTTATGACAGAGCCAGCCGTGGAGTTCACAACGGGGAGTACACCGTACTGTACATCGCCGTTCTGGACAGCCTTGAAAACGTCCTCAAAAGAGCGGAAGAAAACGGGTTTCACGCTGTCCCCGAAAATCATTCTGGAAGCCGTTTCGGAGTTTGCCCCCGAAGTACCCTGACAGCCTATTTTAGCGGCATTTTCAAAGTCGGGAATATCGTATTTAATTTCGGGGGACTCTGACAGGAGCTGTCTGTTCTGGAGAATTTTGCTTATTTCTATTATTGACGAGAACAACGCACAAGTGCCGTTTTCGAGACTTGCGTCACCTGTCAGAGATTTGATTCTATTGAGTATTTCGGTTTCTCTTTTGCCCTGAAAGACGGGCATATTGTTGGCACGTTTGTATTCGGCGACATCACCGCAAAGTTTCATTCTCTCAAGGAAGAGACCGAGAATTTTGTCGTCTATGCTGTCTATATTTTTTCTTATGTTGTTAAGATCCATAAATTAAAGACCTCCGTTATTTTATTATTTTATTTAGATTGGGGGTTGTTTCTTATGTGGGAATAATTATGGGGGGGTCTGGGGGGATACTTCCCCCAGCGGGGGTTTGGGGGCGGAGCCCCCAATGGGGGTTCAGGGGGCGAAGCCCCCTGCCTCCTATCGTTCTAAATTAAAAATACTGAATTTCCAAAAAAATATAATTTTAGAAAAATTATTTTTTGGGGTTTGAGGGCATAGCCCCCAATGGGGGTTCAGGGGGCGAAACCCCCAACAGCTTAAAAATTTATTTTTCAGACAAATTTCCCCCGAACCCTGAGAGTTCCCATTAAATAATTATATCAGACTTTTTTGTAAAAATCAATAAAAAAGGAATAAATATATTGCAAAGGAAAGCTGATTGTGGTATAATGATTTTGCGGAGCTTTATTGTTTGCGGGAGATGGTTTATTGTGATAAGGATCTTGGGGATAGATCCCGGGTATGCGATAGTGGGATTCGGAGTGCTTGACTATGACGGTTACAGTTTCAGACCTGTAAAATACGGTGCGATTCTCACGGAGGCAGACAGACCGTTTCCCGAACGTATAAAGACCATATATGACGATATGGGGAGTATATTTCATGATTTCAAGCCCGACTGCATGGCAGTCGAGAAGTTGTATTTCAATTCAAATCAGAAGACGGCAATAAACGTGGCACAGGCGAGGGGAGTGGTGATACTCTCGGGTGCGGAAAGGGATATACAAATAGCGGAGTACACGCCCTTGCAGGTAAAGCAGTCCGTTGTGGGGTATGGACGTGCGGAGAAGAGTCAGATGATGGAGATGACGAGACAGCTTTTAGGGCTTGCGGAAGTTCCGAAACCCGATGATGTCGCCGATGCCCTTGCGGTTGCAATATGTCACGGACACACGGTAAGATGGGGAATATCTTAGTATTTTTATATTGTGGGGGGACGCTGTCCTCGGACTCTCAAAATTAAAAATAGTAGACTTTCACGGGGGGACAGCACTCCTGTCGAAATTGTTTCCTCTGTGGGAACAATCATGGGGGGTTCGGGGGGATTCTTCCCCCCGACGGGGGTCTGGGGGCGGAGCCCCCAGTGGGGGTTCAGGGGGCAACGCCCCCTGCCCCTTAGACTTAAAACAGGGGGTTTGGGGGGCGAAGCCCCCCAACAGCCCACAGATTTGTTTTTTTTGGGAGAAGTCCCCCGACAGTTTACAAATCAAAAAAAAATCTCCAAAAAAATATAATTTTAAGAAAATTATTTTTTGGGGCAAAGCCCCCAGTGACTTAAAACAGGGGGTTTGGGGGGCGAAGTCCCCAACAGCCCACAAATTTGTTTTTTGGGGGTGACCCCCATAATAGTCCACAAATAAGAAAAATTCAAAAAAATATAATTTTAATAAAATTATTTTTTGGGACAAAGCCCCCGACAGTCCACAAATTTATTTATTTTTTGGGTGAACCCCCTAATAGTCCACAGATTTATTTTTTAGGGGGAGAAGTTCCCCGACAGTTCAAATATTAAATTAAAAATAAAAATTCACACAGGCGGTATGGAAAAATGATTTACAGCATAAGAGGGAAAATAATAGCAAAAGAGGGAGATGCGTTGATAGTGGAGTGCGGAGGGATAGGCTACAGGTGCAGGACAACTCTCGGCACTATTTCACAGGCGGGGGAGACGGGTTCGGAGATAATGCTGTACACGCATATGCTCGTCAAAGAAAACGCCGTGGAGCTTTACGGCTTTTCGAGTTTTCAGGAACTTGAATGTTTTCTGCTTTTAATATCCGTTTCGGGAGTAGGTCCAAAGGCGGGAATTTCGATACTCTCCCACATGGACACGGGACAGTTTGCCTTTTGCGTTGCGTCGGGAGACAGCAAGGCTTTCACCAAAATAAAGGGAGTGGGGGCAAAGACCGCACAGAGGATAGTATTGGAGTTAAAGGACAAAGTCGCTCTTGCGGACGGCGATTTGTCGGAGGGAATTTCTCAGTCGGGAAGTACTTCCGCACCGCAGGGTTCGGCGGTCTCGGAGGCACTTGAAGCACTTCTTGTTCTGGGGTATCAGCAGTCGGAGGCGACAAAGGCACTCTCAGGGCTTGACAGTTCTCTCGGAGTACAGGAGTTAATCAAAGGGGCATTGAGAGCGATGTCGTCATCGGGCAGAAGGTAAAACGGCGGTCTCACCGCTTTTTATTTATGATTTTAATATAAAATTTAATATATTTAATTTAATATTTTTTTAATATTTTTAATATTTTTAATATATAATTATAAATTTTATAAATTTTCATGAAAAATGACTGACACGGCAATTCGGCAGACAGATTGCCGAGCGACGAAAGGGAGAATTTTTTATGAATCTTGACGAATTACTGAAATCAGCTATAACAGACCGTTCAAAGCGTTCAATTTTTTTGCAGACACTGATAAGAAGTGACGTATATGTGATATGCAAAAATCCCGTTGTAAAGGAGAGGTCTGCTCAGGAGGGCGGAATAAATCTTGAACTGATAATGGTGAACAGTCCCGACGGCAGGTCTTTTGTGCCGTTTTTCACGAGTTACCGTGCCTTACAGCAGTTTGCAAAGCGATATGTCGAATATTACAAAATAAACTGTCTCAGACTTTTTGACCTGATACAAACGCAGTCTGCCGTATTAAATCCAAATTCATACGGCAAGGAGTTTTCCGACTTTGAGATAAAGAGCATACTGAAAATAGCGAGAAATCTGAACATAAAGGCTATATCGTACAAAGAGGAGGAGACAATAGTATACAGACCGTGCAAGGGAGACGTGTCGCACATAACAAAACCCGCATCGAGATTTCTGTCAAAACAGCAGAACGTGGACAGGGCTTTTATAGTGGAGATGGTGCAGGGCTGTGAGAAACCGCAGCTGTTGATAGTGGTGGACATGATGGGCAACACGAGGAAATTGTTTGTACCGTTTTCAAAGTATATATCGCACGTCCTCAAAGGCAACGAGAGTCTCTGTTTTATAAATGCGGAGCAGGAGACAGGCAAAAAAGCGTTGACGGTCTCAGAGCCTTTTTATGTGAGAAAAAAGAGATATTTTGAGAAATAAGAGAGTGCGTTGCCTTGTGGGGGGACGTTGCCCTCAAGCTCCAAAATTAAAGCAGTAGACTGTCACGGGGGGCGGTTTTTTTCCTCTGTGGGAATAATCATGGGGGGTCTGGGGGGATACTTCCCCCCAGCGGGGTCAAGGGGCGGAGCCCCTTGCGGGGGTCTGGGGGCGGAGCCCCCAGTGACTTAAAAACAGGGGGTTTGGGGGGCGAAGCCCCCCAACAGCCTACAAATTGAAATCTCTAAAAAAATATAATTTTAATAAAATTATTTTTTGGGCGAAGCCCCCTGCCCCTAATCGTTCTAATAAAAATTTACACGAAGCCCCCAACAGCCCACAGGATTAAGAATATTTTTTGGGGGCAACGTCCCCTTAGTGCATAGAAAACAGGGTAGTTAAGCCGTATACAGGAGGAAAATATCATGATACAGACAGAGGAAGATATGGAGTTTGCACCGAGAGTGATAGCCCCCGAAAGTTATGGGGAGGACAGCGACAGCGAACCCACTCTGAGACCTAAAACTCTGAGGGAGTATATAGGACAGGACAAAGTAAAACAGAATCTTGCGATATATATAGAAGCGTCAAAAAGGCGTGGGGAAGCCCTTGACCATGTGCTGTTATACGGACCTCCCGGGCTTGGCAAGACTACTCTCTCGGCGGTAATTGCACACGAACTGGGAGTGAATCTCAGAATAACGACAGGACCTGCCATAGAAAAGACGGGGGATCTGGTCTCACTCCTGACAAGTCTTTCGGACAATGATGTTCTGTTTATAGACGAGATACACAGGTTGTCGAGAGCGGTTGAGGAGATATTGTACCCCGCACTTGAAGACAGAGTAATAGATATAATAATAGGCAAAGGACCTTCGGCAAGGTCAGTGAGAATGGATTTGAGACCGTTCACGCTGATAGGTGCGACGACGAGAGCAGGACAGCTCTCCGCACCGCTGAGAGACAGATTTGGAGTTATCCAGAGACTTGAATTGTACACAAAAGAACAGCTCACGGACATAGTGAGAAGAAGTGCAATGATATTGGGCATACCGTGTGAGACAGACGGAGCGTCCGAAATAGCGGGGCGTTCGAGAGGTACGCCACGAATAGCGAACAGGCTTTTAAGGCGTGTGAGAGACTTTGCGGACGTAATAGGACAGGGTGTCATAACTCAGAAGATAGCCGCCGAGGCACTCAGCAGGCTTGAAATAGACGAGTTGGGACTTGACAGCCTTGACAGGAGACTACTTGAAATGATAATAAAGGGCTATAACGGCGGACCAGTGGGTCTGGAGACAATAGCGTCTGCGATAGGAGAGGAAGCGGTCACGATAGAGGACGTATGCGAGCCGTTTTTAATGCAGTTGGGATTTTTGGGCAGGACACCCCGGGGAAGGTGTGCCACGCCAATGGCTTATGAACATCTGGGTTATAAAAAACCCGACACAAGCAATCAGCTTAAATTTGATATTTGAAATTTTTATTTGAGACTACACGGGACAGTTGTCCTCTGAACTATTATTAGCGAATGACACGGGGGTGTTTTTTGAACCCTGTTTTGGGGAGTGTCCCCATTTTATTTGGGGTCTGGGGAGTGAGTTCCAAAATTTTTAGAACGATAAGGGGCAGGGGCTTTGCACAAAAAATAATTTTATTAAAATTATATTTTTTAGAGATTTAGTATTTTAATTAGAACGATAAGGGGCAGGGGGCTTTGCCCCCTGAACCCCCATTGGTGGCTCTGCCCCCAAACCCCCGCTGGGGGGAAGAATCCCCCCAGACCCCCCATGATTATTCCCACACAAGAAAAAATTTGAGACGGGAGTGTCGTACCCTGTGACAGTCTACTGTCCTAATTTTGGGGGTCAAGGGGGGTCACACCCCCCTTGCAGGGGGTCTGGGGGACAGCGTCCCCCAGTCCAAAGCCGTAAGGCATACAAATATAGATAAAAGGAGAGATAAATTTGGGAAGACTCTTTGGAAAAGACGGATTAAAGGGAACAGGCGTTTCGGAGATAACGTGCGAGCTTGTCATGCAGGTAGCAAGGGCGACGGTTGAAATAATTTCTGGAAAGAGTAAGAGAAAGATAAAAATAGTTGTCGGCAGAGACACGAGAAGTTCGGGAGACACTCTTGAATCGGCTGTCTGTGCGGGAGTGTGTTCGGCGGGTGCGGACGTTGTTACTTTGGGACAAGTCCCCGTGCCGTCAGTTCCGCTTATGACAAAAAAGCTGAGAGCAGATGCAGGTATAATGATATCATACTCATACAGGCGTTCGGATTACAACGGCATAAAGATATACTCCTCTGACGGCTGGAGGATTTCGGAGCAGGAGGAAGAGGCAATAGAGAAACTTGTCCTTGACGAGCCGTGGTCTCTGTACCCGATAAAGAGGAGGGAGTACGGCAGTATAACTCACTTCACGACTGCGTGTGAGGAGTATTCGGAGTATGTGCGTTCAAAAGTAAAGACAAATTTATCGGGGTTGAGAGTGGCTATAGACTGCGGAAACGGAACGCCCGCCCTGACGGCAAAGTCTATTTTTGAGGGACTTGGTGCGGAGATAGTGATGATGGGGGACAAGCCCGACGGTACGAATATAAACAAAGATTGCGGAAGTATGGTAATAGAGTCGATGATGGCGTTTGTGAGGGAAAACAGCTGTGACTGCGGAATAGCCTTTGACGGCGGTGGGGAGAGGTGTCTTGCCGTTGACGAGAACGGTCAGCTGATAGACGGCGACATGATAATAGCGATATGTGCTAAATCGCTGAAAGAGATGGACAAACTCAGCAACAACACTCTTGTCGTCACCCCCGCCAACAATCTCGGTCTGACGCATTTCGGCTATGACAGGTATATGGACGTTGCGAATTGCGGTTCTGACGAGAGAAAGCTTATAAAAAAGCTGAAAGAGGGGCATTTCAGTATAGGAGGAAACCCGACAGGAAGTATAATATTTGCGGACGACTCCACGTCTCCCGACGGACAGCTTACGGGAGCGAGACTTCTTGAGGCACTCAGAATGTCGGAGAGAAAAATGAGTGAACTGACGGTATATCTCAAAAAACTACCGCAAGTTATGATAAATATACCGATAGACAGAAGATATAGTAAAATCTGGAAAGAGGACATAGAGCTTGCGGAAGTTATAAAACAGTGTCAGGCAGAACTTGGCAACGAGGGCAGAATAATAGTCCGTGAGACGGGAAAAGAGCCCGCAATAAGAGTTCTTGCGGAGGGCTGTGACTTCACGCAGATAAACGAAATAGCGGTCAGAGTGGGAGACATGATAAGACTTAAATGCAGTGCATTTGAGACAGGCGGAGAGTAGAAAGGGGGCTGCAAAAAATTGAGAGTGTCTTATAACTGGAGAGACTATAATTTGATAGATACTTCTGACGGGGAGAGACTTGAAAGGTGGAAAGGCGTGACACTTGTCCGACCCGACCCGCAGGTCATATGGAAGACTGAAAAAAACGATCCTCTCTGGAATAATGCGGACGCATACTACCACAGGTCAAAAAAAGGCGGTGGAGAGTGGGAGTACAGGAAGAGATTTTCGGATAGCTGGAATATAGAGTACAGAAATCTGAAATTTCTGATAAAGCCGACAAATTTCAAGCACACGGGTTTATTCCCGGAGCAGGCTGTCAACTGGGATTTTATGAAAGAGATAATAGAGAGCGTGCCGGGCAGGGAACTTAATATATTAAATCTTTTTGCGTACACGGGCGGAGCGACACTTGCGTGTGCGGAGGCAGGGGCGAAAGTCTGTCACGTTGACGCTTCAAAGGGAATGGTACAGTGGGCAAAGCAGAACGCCGAAATTTCGGGGCTTGCGGAAAAGCCCGTGAGGTGGATAGTGGACGACTGTGAGAAATTTGTCGGGAGAGAGATACGCAGGGGCAGGAAGTACGATGCTGTTATAATGGATCCGCCGAGTTACGGCAGAGGACCTTCGGGGGAGATATGGAAACTTGAGGACAGTGTATATGATCTTGTGAAACTATGTTCGGGGGTACTATCGGAAAAGCCGTTGTTTTTTGTGATAAACAGCTATACAACAGGGCTGTCGCCGTCCGTTATGGGGTATATACTTGGCAGTATCCTGACAAAAAAATTCGGCGGGAGAGTAAGCTATGACGAGATAGGACTGCCTGTCGAGTCAACGGGAATGGTACTGCCGTGCGGTTCTACAGCGATATGGCAGGGGAATTTGTGGCGATATGGACAGTGATATAATAATTAAAATAAATGATCTTCATTTCAGTTACACTGACGAGAGCGGACAGTTGCCAACAGAGGAGACACTCAAAGGTGTTGATTTCAGCGTAAAGAGGGGAGAATTTTTAGCGGTACTGGGACACAACGGTTCGGGGAAGTCCACCTTGGCGAGACACCTGAATGCGATACTCACCCCGACAGAGGGGAGCGTTGAGGTTTGCGGAGTGGACACTTCTGACGAGGACAGAATTTTTGAACTGAGACAGCACATAGGAATGGTGTTTCAGAATCCCGACAATCAGATAGTTTCGTCAGTAGTTGAGGAGGACGTTGCCTTTGCACTTGAAAATATGGGTGTACCGTATGATGAAATGCGGAGCAGGACAGACGAGGCGTTAAAGAGTGTGGGAATGTACGAGTACAGACTGCACTCGCCGTCACAGCTGTCGGGCGGACAGAAACAGAGAATTGCGATAGCGGGGATAATAGCAATGCGTCCGGAGTGCATAGTACTGGACGAACCGACAGCAATGCTCGATCCGCAGGGCAGAAAAGAGGTCATGCAGGTACTCAAAAGGCTTAACAGGGATTACGGGATAACAGTCATACTGATAACGCACTACATGGACGAAGCGGTGCAGTGCGGGAGGGTGGCGGTCATGGAAAAGGGCAGAATAATTCTTGACGGCACACCCGAGCAGATTTTTTCAGAACCCGAAAAGCTGATAAAGACAGGTCTCGGACTTCCGCAGGCAACGGAACTTGCGTGGGAGCTGAAAAAAGCGGGATATGACGTAAAATTTCCCGTATTGAGCGAGGAAGAGTGTGCGGACGAGATAGAGAGAATAATTAACGCCTTACAGCATTAGAATTTTTGGGGCTTTGCCCCCCAAGCCCCCACAAGGGGGGTGTGACCCCCCTTGACCCCCAAGATTAAGCAGTAGACTGCCACGGGGGCGGGATTTGTTTCTTGTGTGGGAATAATCATGGGGGTCCGGGGGTTTTTAACCCCCGGCGGGGGTTTGGGGGCAGAGCCCCCAATGGGGGTTCAGGGGGCGAAGCCCCCTGCCCCTCATCGTTCCTAAAATGATTTATAATGCCTTACGGCATTAGAATTTTGGGGGGCGTTGCCCCCCAAGCCCCCCACCAAAGGGGCAAAGCCCCTTTGGAAACCCATAATTATTTTAGTTTTGCGACTATTCAAGCGTTGGTGAAACTGGACTGAGTTTCCATCATGGGGGGTCTGGGGGCGAAGCCCCCCAACAGCCTATAAATTAAATCTCTAAAAAAATATAATTTTAAGAAAATTATTTTTTGGGGCAAAGCCCCCTGCCCCCTTATCGTTCTAATAAAAATTTGCACAGTCCCCGACAGTCTACAAATAAAATAAATTTCCAAAAAAATATAATTTTAATAAAATTATTTTTTGGGGCGTAGTCCCCCAACGGGTTCAGGAGACAACTGCCCCTTATATTCTAATAGTGGTTTGGGGGCGAAGTCCCCAAAGGCGTATAATAAAGAAGGTGATAATTTGGCAGTTCTTGAGACAAGGAATTTGACTTATACATACAGCAAGGGTTCACCGTTTGAGAGGACGGCTGTTGACGATGTGAGTCTGAAAATAGACGAGGGGCTTATAATAGGCGTTCTCGGACACACGGGTTCGGGGAAGTCCACCCTGATACAGCATTTCAACGGGCTTTTAAGAGCCGATTCGGGACAGGTCTTGCTTGACGGTACGGATATATGGGCGGAAAAGTCCAGAATAAGGGAAGTGCGTTTTCAGGTCGGGCTTGTCTTTCAGTATCCCGAGTACCAGATATTCGGGGAGACGGTTTTCAAAGACATAGCTTTCGGACCTGCAAATATGGGGCTTGACGAGAGCGAAATAAAGGGACGAGTTGAACAGTCGGCGAGGGACACAGGTCTTGACATGAGACTTATGGAACGTTCACCGTTTGAGCTGTCGGGTGGACAGAAAAGGCGTGTGGCAATAGCGGGAGTGATGGCTATGAACCCGAGGGTTCTGATACTGGACGAGCCTGCATCGGGACTTGACCCGAGGGGCAGGGAGATTATATTTGACTGCATAAGAAATTATCACAGAAGAACGGGGAGTACTGTCATGATAGTCTCCCACAGCATGGAGGACTTAGCCTGTATAGCGGACAAATTGCTTGTCATGAACAGGGGGAGAGTTTTCTGTTTTGACGACACGGAGAGAGTTTTTGCAAGGGCAGAGGAACTTGTAAAGATAGGTCTTGACATACCGCAGGTGACGAGAATTTTTCTGGAGCTTAAAAAGCGTGGAATTGACTTCGGCAAGGAGGTCTACACGGTCGGCTATGCAAAGAGAGTAATCGGAGATTATATAGATTATATTAAAATCAAGAGGGGAGAGAGTTTGTAAATTGCTGAGAGATATAACGATAGGACAGTATTTTCCGTCGGACAGTTTTGTCCACCGCCTTGACCCGAGATTCAAAATAATAATAACACTGATATTCACGGTCACGCTTTTCATAGGCGACAGTTTTTCAAGTCTTGTTATAGGGGGAGTTTACACCCTGACGGCAGTTCTTTTTTCAAAGATAAAGATAAGAATGTTTGTAAAGAGCATAAAGCCCCTGATGCCGTTTCTGCTGATAACGGCAGTTTTTAATCTGTTTCTGTCTGACGGCGGGGAGACCGTATTTGAGTGGAAGTTTCTTAAAATAACAGAGGGCGGAATAGACATGAGTATTTTTATGCTTGTGAGGATAATACTGCTTATAGTGGGAAGTTCACTTCTGACATATACAACTTCACCGATAAGTCTGACGGACGCAGTGGAGAGACTTCTGTCACCGCTCAGTCGCTTTGGGTTTCCGTCACATGAACTTGCAATGATGATGTCGATAGCACTGAGATTTATTCCCACTCTTATAGAGGAGACGGACAAGATAATCTCCGCACAGAAGGCAAGGGGAGCAGAACTTGACACGGGAAGTCTTATGACGAGAGTAAAGGGAATGGTCTCTATACTGATACCGCTTTTTATATCGTCGTTCAGGAGGGCGGACGAACTTGCGACGGCTATGGAGAGCAGATGTTACCACGGCGGAGAGGGCAGGACAAGGCTAAGACAGCTTAAAGTCACATACAGGGACTATATTGCAGTTACATTCACGCTTTTATTTACGGGAATTATAATAGCTGTCGGGTGAGACAGGGAGAGGACGAGAATATGAAAAAGAAAGAAAAAGGAGTATTGAAAAAATTTTCTTGGGAGATATTGTGCTTTATAATTGCGTTTACGGTGCCGTGCGTTATAATGATGTACGCATTTATGAAAGAGGGCATACACCCCTTTGACATAAAAAAGACTGGGGAACTGTTCACATTTGGCGACAAGCAGATGCTTGTAATAGACTTGTGGCATCAGTACTATCCGTTTTTCAGACAGGTCAGGGAGAAACTCATTGAGGGGAGTTCATTTCTATTTTCGTGGCAGAACGGATTGGGTACAAATTTTCTTGCACTGATAGCGTACTATGCGATGAGTCCGCTGAACTGGCTGTCGGTGTTCTTTGACAGTGAACACACGAGAGACGCACTGACTATAATACTTGTCATGAAGATAGGATTTTCGGCAGGATTTTTCAACTGTTTTTTGAGGTACAAACACGGCAGGAGAGATTTTTCAAGCGTGCCGTTTTCGTGGATGTACGCCCTGTGCAGTTACACGCTCGGCTACTACTGGAATGTGATGTGGTTTGACGGCTTTGCACTGTTTCCGCTTGTAATGACGGGGCTGACAGCACTTTGCAGGGAGAGAAAGTGGAAGCTGTACACTATTTCGCTTGCACTTGTTTTAATATCGAATTACTACATAGGATATTTTATTTGTATATTTTCGGTGTTCATGTTTCTGGGGAGTGTCATATCGGAGGCAAAGGGCATAAAGGACAGTTTTTACAAGATATGGCTGATGATACGTTCGTCACTTCTGGGAGGGTGTCTGGGAGCATTTATATTGATACCGTCCTATCTTGCACTGAGACTTACGGACAGTGCGGAGAACAGTTTCCCCGAAAAGACGGAGTGGTATGAAAAGTGGTACGACATAGCGGGGAATATGATTTCATACAACGAACCCACGCACCTTGAGGGTTTGCCGAATTTTGCGTGCGGAATACTTGCGGTAATGCTTTTCGGAGTATTTTTATTCTCACTTGGAATAAAAATCAGGGAAAAGATTTCGATGACGCTGATGCTTGCACTGATAGCGGTGAGTTGCAATCTGAATAAATTAAATTTCATATGGCACGGTTTTCACTTTACAAATCAGTTGCCGTACAGATTTTCGTTTATATTTTGCTTTGTACTGGTGGCGTGTGCGTACGGTGCATATGATATAATAATCACAAGGGGAGTTAAAATTTATCAGATACCCATGTTTCTGATAGCACCTGTGTTTGTGGGATACTGTGTAGTCAGGTCACAGGGGGAGGATTTTGAGTTTTCGGGAGCAGTAAAGAGCAGTTGTTTCATAGCGGGAGCGTATTTTCTGATATTTATGGCAGTAAAAATATTCCCGTTCAAAAATATAAAGTTCAGGAATATTTTCATGAATTTAATGCTTGCGGTTTGCATTGTGGCGGAGCTTACGGGCAACGCAGTAAAAGGAGTGGGAGCGGTCGGAAGTTCGGACTATTCGGGTTATCCGTCAAAATATGAACAGGTCAGAGGACTTCTTGACTACATAGAAGAGAGTGACAAATCGCCGTTTTACAGGACTGAAATGACATCTACATATACACTAAACGACAGTGCATTATATGGTTACACAGGACTTTCGCAGTTTTCGTCCTCAGCGAATGTGTCCGTGACAAGGCTTTGCACGAGACTGGGGCTTTACGGTTCGCAGGCTGGAAACAGGTACTACTACAGAATTTCGACACCCGTTGTCAATTCGCTTTTCGGTATAAAGTATTTGGTTTCAAAGTACGGCAAACTGAACACGGGAGAATTTGACTTGGAAAACATAAAGGAGGAGGACGGCGTACAGCTTTATGAAAACAAGTATCCGCTGTCGCTTGGTTTCATGATGGACAGCGACATTCTGGACATGGAGGACAAAGAGGGAAAAAATCCTTTTGAGTATCAGAATGAAGTCATAGAACGTGCAACGGGAGTGAAAAATGCGGTTTTCGGAGCGAAAAAAGTAGCACTTGTGGACTATGAAAATATAGAAGTTGAAAAGAAGTCATACGGCAATTATAGTTTCACAGTTCCCGACAAAAATATTCTGAGCCGTGCCGTTTACGACTTTGACGGCGGAGAGGGAGAATATTTATACGGCTATGCAAGCGGAGGAAACTGTCAGGATCTGGTGATAAAGTGCAACGGTTCGACGGTGGACGACGGTGTAGGCATAGAGAAGTACCCGATAGTGTTCCCTATGGGCAACGGACAGGAGAACAAGACCACATCAGTGGAAGTGAAAATAAAGTCCGAAGAGGATTCGGGTTCTTACAAGTTAATGGTGTACGCCTTGAGGGAGAGTGCATTTCGGGAGGCTTACGAGAGACTTGCGGACGAACAGCTTGAGATAGACAGTTTTTCGGACACTAAAATAACGGGAAGAGTGAACGCAAAAAACAGCGGTGTACTGTATCTGTCCGTGCCGTATGAAAAGGGTTGGAGAGTTTATGTGGACGGCAAAAAGGCGGAGACAGTCCCGGTACTGAATGCGATGTTGGGAGTTGAACTTGATTCGGGAGAGCATGATATAAAACTTGTGTATAAGCCCGACGGTTTCACATTGGGAACAATTATAACTTTCACAGCGGTTGCACTGGTAATATTGTTGTCAATATGTGACACGGTGAGGAGAGCAAAGAAAAAGAGAGCAGGTGGAGAGAGTGAGAAATCTGAAAGTGATGACGGCGTACAGGGGGACGAACTACCACGGATTTCAGATACAGAAGAACGCATTGACGGTTCAGGAGATACTGGAGAGGAGTCTGTCGAAAGTCCTGAATGAGAGCGTGAAGATAGTGGGGTGTTCGAGGACTGACACGGGGGTACACGCAAACGAATTTTGTTTTAACGTAAAGACAGGGAGCAGGATAAGTGAGAGAGGATTTGTCAGGGGAGTAAACGGGGAGTTGCCCGACGATATTTCGATACTCAGCTGTGAGGAAGTCCCCCTTGAATTTCACGCAAGGTTTGACTGCAAGGGCAAGGAGTACATATATAAGATGCACTGTGACGAGTCGAAAAACCCTTTTGAGACGGATCTGTCACTTCACTACAGGAGAAAACCCGACGTTGAGAGAATGAGGAGAGCGTCACAGCACTTTGTGGGTACACATGACTTTGCATCTTTTTGTGCAGACTGCACAAATATTTCGGACACAGTGAGGACTATTTACTCAATTGAGATAGAAAATAGAGGAAAATCATTGATACTACTTGTAAAAGGCAACGGATTTCTGTATAATATGATTAGGATAATCACGGGCACGCTCCTTGACGTGAGCGAGGGCAGAATAGAACCCGATGACATACCCGTGATTATCGGTGCGAGGGACAGACTTAAGGCGGGCAGAACTGCACCTGCACACGGTCTGTATCTTAACAGAGTATTTTATTGAGAGATAAAAAATAATAAAAATATTAAAAATATTAAAAAAAAAAAAAAAAAAAAAACCGCAGGCAGAGCCGTAAGCATTAGTAGGGAGTGAGATAGATTTGAGCGTTTCCGGTGGAAAGAAGATGAGAGTCCGCAGGGGACGGGTGAGGCTGTTTGTATTTATTTTTCTGGTCATAATTGCAGGCGGACTGTTCCTCTCTAAGAAGTGGTGGCTGCCGAAACTCAGAGGACTTGGAAGCGGTTACGGGACGATAGTGAACAGCGGAGAGCTTGCCGAGGGGAATTTTCCTGTGCAGGTGACGGGCAGTTCTGATTTTCAGGTCAGATATTCGGACGGATATTTTGTGATACTGAGTGATGCGTACGTCTGTTTTTACAGTGACGACGGGGAACTCCTGAAACGCCGTCAGCACTCCTATACAAATCCTGTTTTGCGGACAGCGGGCGACAGAACTCTTGTTTACGAGAGCGGAGGAAACGAGATATGTGTTGAGGACAGCGAGGACAGTATCTACACGAAAGAACACAGTGAAAATATAATGTTTGCGGAGATAAGCCGAGAGGGTTTTACAGCGGTGGTGACATCTTCGGAAAATTACGAGTGTGAGATATTTGTCTACGACCGCAAGGGGGAACTCATATATGACAGAAAGTGTGTCGAGAGGGTGACGGACATAAGTTTCCGTGATGAGAGCATGGGCTGTGACGTGAGTTACATAAAAGCGGAGAATGGTTCACTGGTGACATCTGTTCAGGAGATAGATTTCACACAGGACAAGGAGAAGTGGACTTCACAGGGGCTTGACACGGTGGGATTTGAGGTTTACAGTTCGGATAAGGGAGTATTTGTCATGGGAGCGGATTCCTGCGGATATATAGATTCGAGCGGACAGATAGTCTCATATTACAGATATGACGGACAGCTTGAGGGCGGCGGCAGTTGCGGAGAGGGTTCGGCAGTAATAGTGAACAATGATTCGAGGAGAAAATATATGCTTGTGCTGTTTGACAGTACGGGCAGAGAGCCGAAAGTTCTGGAGATGGAGTCTCCCTTAAAGGACGTTACTGTTTCGGAGGGGCTTGTATATGTAATGACAAAGGACATGATACTTGCATATGACTTTGACGGGACACTCCACGCAACAGTCGGAATATCTGATTCATACACGGGATTTGTAAGAGGAGGGGAATACATATTCCTCAGAGCGTTCAACAAGATAGACAGGATAGACTATAACGTTTGAGTGGGGGACTGTTAAGGGGGCAGTTGTCTCCCGAACCCCTGAAATTGAAACAGTAGAACATCATGGGGGGTTCGGGGGGATACTTCCCCCCGACGGGGGTCTGGGGGCAGAGCCCCCAGTGGGGGTTCAGGGGGCAAAGCCCCCTGCCTCCTATCGTTATAATAGGGGGTGTGGGGGGCGAAGCCCCCCACAAGGCAGAGTTCCCCATAAAACGCCCCCCGAAAAATCCAAACAGATAAATTGAGAGGAGGACAGTGCGGTAATATTTCCGTACTCAGAGGAAAAATGGGAGCAGAATTTTGGTGGTTTTATGATGTCATAGTATTGGCGGCAGTTCTGGTCAGTGCGTTTTTTGCGGGCAGAAAGGGCTTTGTTACATCGCTGATAACACTAATCGGGTATGCGGTCTCTTTAATCATAGCGTTTTCTGTGAGTGCAGGCATATCGGGTTCGGTATATGACGGCACGATAAGGGACAGCAATGCAAACAAGCTCGAAAAGAGCATAAGCAAGCAGGATTTCATATCAAAGACAGAGGATTATCTTGAAAATCTTGAATATAATATCAATGTGAATCCTGAGAATCTTGAAAAGATATTTACGGAGGGCGGAGATATTTCGGGTGAGCTTTACAGTTACGTCAACAACATAAACGGCAAGAAAGTCGCAGAGGAGGGGAAATTCGGCATAGAAGTGCGGGAGTGTTACGGAGCTGTTTTCAAGGACATGATATCGAAACAGCTGAGCAAATTTTCAGCGGAGTCTGTTGCGGAAGAGTTCAGGGAGGGACAGCTTAGCATAGATGAAGTCGCCCCGCTTCTGATGCAGGAGAACTCAAAAGAAGCGGCGAAGTACATAGCCGAGGAGTTTGTATCGGGGGCGTACATGAGTATTATAAGACTCATTGCGTTTGTGGTACTGTTTGTGCTGATAGCGGGACTGTTCACAGCGTTTACGAATGCGTTCATGGGCAGGAGCAGTGTTTACGGCATAGCGACACGTCTCGGAGGAGTGGCGGTCGGAGTTATAAAGGGAGCAATACTTGTATTTGTGATAGCGGTAGTAGTGAGACTATCCGCAATTATGGGGAGTAATGAGATGTTGTTCTTTAACAACGAAGCGGTAGAAAAGACATTTGTTTTCAGATATTTCTATGATTTCACGGCTAAGATGTAGGAGGAGAGAGTAAACAATGATAATGTGCAGTAATTGTAAGAAAAGACCGGCGGTAGTATTTATAACGTCGATACAGGGAAATGAGAAGAAGAACGAGGGACTTTGTCTGATATGTGCAAAGGAGAAGAAGATACCGAATGTAAAGGAGTACATGGAGAGACTGGGCATAAGTGACGAGGAGGCGGAACAGCTCTCCGAACAGATGATGAATATGCTTGACGGAGACGCTTTTCAGATGGGAGGTTCGGGACTTTTTCCCGATTTTCTGTCGGACGCAGTACCGGAGGAAGATGCGGAAGATTTCATGAAATTCATAGAGAAGACAGGCGTAATGCCGAGTGGAGAGTCGGCAAGACCGAAGAAGAAAGATAATCCCGAAAAGGAGAAGAGGAGTTCAATGTTCAGGAAAGAAAAGAAAGCTCAGAAGGAATTGAAATTTCTTGGAAGTTACTGTACAAATCTCTCCCGAAAGGCGGAGGAGGGACAGCTTGACAAGATAATCGGCAGGGACAAAGAGATAGCGAGAGTTATACAGATATTGTCGAGGAGGACAAAAAACAACCCGTGTCTGATAGGAGAGCCGGGAGTGGGAAAGACGGCAGTAGCGGAGGGGATAGCACAGAGGATAAGTGAGGGGAACGTGCCGTTCAATCTTGCGGACAAGAAATTATATTTGCTTGACCTGACCGCACTTGTAGCGGGAACGCAGTTCAGAGGACAGTTTGAGAGCCGTGTGAAAGGGCTTGTAGACGAAGTGAAGAGAGAGGGGAACATAATCCTTTTCATTGACGAAGTACACAACCTTGTCGGAGCGGGGGACTCTGAGGGTTCGATGAACGCAGCGAACATACTGAAACCCGCACTGTCGAGAGGAGAAGTGCAGGTAATCGGAGCAACTACATTCGGGGAGTACAGGAAATATATAGAAAAAGATTCGGCACTTGAAAGACGTTTCCAGCCTGTTATGGTGACAGAGCCGACCATAGAGGAGACAGTCGATGTCCTGATGGGAATAAAGAAGTATTACGAGGACTATCACAAGGTGCATATTTCCGACTATCTTGTCAGAGTGTGTGCGGTGTTGTCGGAGAGGTATATAACGGACAGATTTTTGCCCGACAAGGCTATAGACCTGCTTGACGAGGGTTGTGCGAGGGCGTGCATAAGGTCTCCCGAAATAGCAAAATACGAGAGACTAAAAAAAGAGATAGCCGTCTTGGAGGAAATGGAAAAAGAGATGGAGATGTCGACGAATGAGCCCGACTATGAAGCACTTGCGGAATTGAAGAGCAAGCTGATACACACGAGAAATCAGGTCAAGAGACTTAAAAAGAAAGCGGAGAGCGTGCAGGTTGAGGAGAGCGACATAACGAAAGTTGTTGAACTCTGGACGGGTATACCGGCGAGCAAGATAGCGGAGACGGAGTTTCTGAAAATTGCAAGGCTTGAAGAGAACCTTAAAAAGAGGGTACTTGGACAGGACGAAGCGGTATCGGTGTTGTCAAAGGCAATAAAGAGGACGAGGGTACACCTCAGCAAGAGACGCAGACCTGCATCGTTTATATTTGTCGGACCGACGGGAGTGGGAAAGACGGAGCTTGTAAAATCGCTTGCGGAGGAGCTTTTTGACTCCCCCGAACCGCTGATAAGGCTTGATATGACGGAGTACATGGAGAAGCACTCCGTAGCGAGAATGATAGGTTCGCCTCCGGGATACGTGGGATATGACGAAGCGGGACAGCTGACGGAGAAAGTGAGACGCAGACCGTATTCTGTCATATTATTTGACGAGATAGAAAAGGCACACCCCGATGTTATGAATATACTTTTGCAGATTCTGGACGAGGGAAAAGTGGACGACGCACACGGCAGGACAGTCAATTTTGAGAACACAATAATCTGCATGACATCAAATGCGGGTTCGACAGACAAGAGTGTCGGAGTTGGATTCAACAGGACTGAAAACGAGATAACGAAAGAGAAGGCAATGAAAGGGTTGAAAGAGTTTTTGAGACCCGAGTTCATAAGCCGTATAGACGAGGTAGTAGTATTCAGACAGCTTGACAAGAGCAATTTTGCGAGCATAGCGGGACTTATGCTTGACGAGATGAAAGAACCGCTTGCGGAGAAGAAAGTAGAGCTGAGTTATGACCAGACCGCACTTGATTTGATAGCGGAGAAGTCCTACGGAAAGCCGTACGGAGCGAGGGACATAAAGAGGGTCATAAGACAGGAGATAGAGGACAGAGTTGCGGAGATAATAATAGAGAGGGTCTCCGAGACGGACAGGATAGAGATAACAGCGAAAGACGGAGAGATAGTGGTGAACGCTGTAAAGAACGAGGAGACGGAGAGCGTAGAAGATGAAGAGAAAAAGTAATATCATGAAATTCACCGCACTTGCACTTAGTCTGTTGATGGTACTTTGTTCTTGCGGGGACAAGGGAAACAGCGGCAGAACGCAGTCATCGGGGGAGAGTTCACAGGCGGTTAGTGAAGACGGCGGACCTGTAATATCACTTAGCAGCACGGAAGTTTCGGCGGGACAGATGGCGGAAGTAACGCTGTCGGTAAAAGGGGCACAGCAGAAGTGGAATATGTGCGGAATACACATAACATTTCCCGAGGAGCTTGAAATAGAAATGATTGACGAGGAGGAGCGTCTTGCGAAGTTTTTGAGGGGAAGTGCATCGGAGTACGCAACGGCTTCACTTGCAATGAGCTGGACGGACGAATTGCCCGAGGAACTTGCGGGGGAGAAGTTGCACAGCGTATTTTTCACGGAGATGTTTGACGGCAACACGGGTCTTGACGGCGACATATGTACGATATATTTGAAAGTCCCCGAGGACGCACAGAGCGGGACTGTCTATCCGCTGAGTTACTATAACACGGAGACGGATATATTCAGCAATGCGGAGCAGAACACAGCTTTTCAGGACTACGCCTTTTCGCATATGCAGGACGGCAGTATAACTGTGAAATAAAATTAAATATTAAATAAAAATTAAATAAACTAAAAAAGCAGTCCTTTTTGTGGGGGGACTGCTTTTTTTGTGGTTTATATTATTTTAGAATTTTGTTTTTTGGGGGAAACGGGGGGAGTTGGTTTTGTTTAAGAATTAAACGTCACGGACAGATAATCTGAAAATCGGTCCAAAGGGGTTCGGACAAGTCTGACGGTGCCAGACAGAGTTTTCCGTCGCTGTCGTAGTAGGTAGGATAGCTGAAGCCGTCATTTGAGGAGATATATATGATAGAGTAGTCTTTTTCGGTTATTTCGTAGGCGGAGTAGTTGTTTGTGTCAGAATATTCAGAGGAATTATTGACGGGGAAAGTCGCACCTGTTTCGGGGATAAGATAGTAATCGAGTGATGACAGTTGCGAGATGATAAAGTTGTCACCCAGAGGATCTGCGTTGTAAGCAAGGTCAGAGAGGTCAAGAACGTAACGCTCCATGTATTTGAAGTCATAGACATAGAGAGTAGCGGAGTGATTTCCCATCATCTGATTTTGAGCGACTATTGTGACTTTGTCCTTGTCGGCACTGACTAAATCGCCCCTTATATCGGTACAGAGAGTGAAGTTGTCGCTCTCAACACCTATATTTCTGTTGTCCTGTTTGAAAGTGTTGAAAATGGTCTCACCGCTGACAAATATATCATTTGAAGAATCGGTAGTAATATTTTTGAGTTCTGAAATTTCTTCTGTTATCTTGTCATATCTCAGGACGGAGGCAGTCCGTTTATCAGAATCGGTGTCGGGGTAGGAGAATCTATAGAGAGTTATGCACCTGTCGTCATAGTCGGAGACTTTGCACTCGCCCTCTGCGATAGGCACAAGTTCGTGGGAATCCATATCGAGCCTGCACGTTTCCGCTGAGATTTTTTTCCCGCTGAAAGGTCTGTCGTGTTCTTCTGACAGGTACTCCTCAATAGCGGTGTCGGAAGTATCAGTTTTTGAGAGATTAGCTATAAGAGTATCACCTGCAAAGTACATATAGTAAATTTTAACTCCCGAATCGGCGTTTGAGTAGCTGTAGAGTTCCTCGCTCTCGCCTGTTGAGATATTGTAGGAGAAAATCTTGAAACAGTGGCTGTCGGTGCAGTTAATATCATAGCTTAAAGCTAAATAGAGTACACCGTCATGGTAGCAGGAATTTGCCACCCTTGCGGGGAACTGCGAATTTTTGACCTGTTCTATAAAATCATCGGTGTATTCGGGCGAGCCGGGGACAGTATAGAGAGCCTCTTTTTGAGAGCAGGGGGAGTTGAGAGTGCCGAAATCACGCATATCAACAGAGAATTGATTTTCAGAAAAAGGCTTTTCGGATTCAGTATCTATGACAGTGGGGGTGACGACAATATCGGTGAAATCGTAGTCATAGAAAGTACCGGAGGGGGAGTTTGGCGTGTCGGAGTGTTCATGTACGGGAGCGTTTTCGGGTGAGACAGCGGGAGTAGATTTAGTGTCCTGATTTGGAGAATTTTGGTTTTGGCTTGCGGAAGTTTTCCCGCCTGTTGAAGTAGAGGAGGACTGTTTTGTTGAAGTGGTTTTTGAGTTTGAGTTTGAAGTAGAAGAGGAGGAGACGGCGGAAGTTGTTGAAGTTACGGAAGATGTAGAAGTCGTTGAGTTTTCGGTTTCACTTGTGTCTTGTGCATTTTGTGAAGTTGCGGAGTTTTCCGTCACTGTCTGGGAGTTGGAGCTTTCGGGCTTGCTGTCTTTTTTCTTGTCGGAGCAGGAAAAGGAGCTGACAGTCAGCAGAAGAGCAAGAACAGCGGATAAATATTTTTTCATAAGAAACACCTCTTAATAAAATTTTCAAAAAAATATAATTTTAATAAAATTATTTTTTGGGGCAAAGCCCCCTGCCCCTAATCGTTCAAAACAGGGGGTTTGGGGGGTGAAGCCCCCCAACTAACGCCCCCAATAAGTCGTCATTCTGATGTAAACCAGCAGATATATTTTTCTTTTGAGGAGTCGTTGTAGTTTTCGGAGTTTATATTTGTGAACGTATTCATAGTGCTTGCATCGCTTATGTCGGAGTATTCAAACTTACCGCTTGCGACAATGAGGACAGCACCCGTAGTGGGGTCAATCCAGAGAATTTTGTCGTCAACGTTGTCGGTGTACATACGGTTCAGCGAGATGATACCGCCGTTTATTGTGGAGTGTATGCTGTAGCCGCTGAAAGGCATAACACAGCACTCCATGTTGTCGAGGTTGTAGTAATAGAGGGTTTCGTTTGTGGAATAGGGGAGTTTTTCGGAAGTCACGACACAGGCGAAATTTTCACCGATATAAGTGTCGGAGACATTTTCGAGATAGACAGTGAGAGAAGTATCGCTCCAGTCAAATTCGACATAGCCCTCGTCATCGTTTCTTGTCGCACCGCCCACAGAGCCGTCACGGAACATATGTATAAACTGATAGCCTGTCCTGTCTGTTGAACCGACATCGAAAAGTTCACCTGTTGAGGGGAAGTATTGCATATAGTGTATACTGTCGTCAAGATATTCATAGACGGAGACAAAGTTACCGCCTGAGTTTAATTCATACGAAAGAAATTGATTGCCGGAGTTTAAGTCATACGAAAAAGAGTCATTGTCAAGGAGGACTGTCTCCTCACCCGACTCTCTGTCCATTTCGTAGAGAATGTCTGTACCGTTTCTTTCGAGTGACATAAGCAGTCTGCCGTCAACTATTGCAAGGTCAATGCGGATTTCCGAACGTTCGGCATATGATTCACTTGATAAATCTGATTCATAGTGTTTCAGTTCGGTGAGTTCCTGAGTATCATAGTCGTATCTGAATATAGAGACACTGTGGAACGATGATTGGTTAAACTTGTGTTCATCGTAGCCCACGACAAAGAAAGCAGATTTTTCATCGCAGGCGAAGCCGAGAATTGTCCCCGAAAACTCCTCCCCAACGTGTTCAAGGGCTTCCTGCCTTTCATTTTCGAGACTGTCTATAAGGACTTCTGGTTCTCCCTTGCTCTGAACGCTTTCTATCTGTTCATCATAGTATTCGTTGATATTTTCGGGGGTGTTGCAGGGAGAGGAGTAAGAGCCGAAATCGAGACTTTCGACATATTCCGTGTGAATTTCAAAGGGGGGAGCAGCGTCTTTTATAAGGTTGGGATTTACGTCTATATAGCGGAAATCATCATCGGAGAAATTTCCGGAGGGTATGGACAGGAGAGGAGCAGACGGCTTTTTCTCGGAATTTTGGGAGTTATTGGAATTTTGTTTGTTTACGGCAGTAGTCTTTGACTTTGCGGAAGTGGTTTGGGAAGTCTTTGAAGTTCTGGAGGAGGAACTTGTCACTGCCGTTGTTGCCGTGGTGGACTTTGCGGAGGAACTTGTCACAGCGGAGGGAGTCACGGTTGCGGAAGTTGAGGACGTGGCAGAGGAGACGGTCTCGGACAAATCGGAGGAAGTATCGGAGAGGGAAGACTTCTCTGTTGAGTTAGTTTCGGTTGACGGCTGACTTTCGGACTGTATGGCTTCTTTCTTGTCGGAGCAGGAGAAGGAGCTGACAGTCAGGAGAAGAGCGAGAACAGCGGATAAATATTTTTTCATAAAAAACACCTCTTGATAAAATTTTCAAAAAAATATAATTTTAATAAAATTATTTTTTTTGGGTTTAGGGGCGAAGCCCCCGGGGGTTGCACCCCCGAACCCCTGCCGTGAAGTCACTGGGGGCGTTGCCCCCAGACCCCCGCCAAAGGGGGAAACCCCCTTTGGAAACCCGTTTTATTCTACTGAAATTATTTTCAATATATAGTGATTTGAGAGGGCAAAAAAGACGAAGTTCCATAAAAATAAAAATTTTTAATTTATATATTTTGAATATTATTTTTGATTTTGAAGATAATAACAGCGTAAAAAGATTTTTTGGGGGGAATTTTATGGTGGAGATGTACTCGTCCGACGGGAGCATATGGTGCAGGAGAGCGAAGATGTACCTGACAAAGAGGGGGGTAAAATTCAGGAGCATAGACATAAACGAACGCAGGAATGCGGAAAAGCTGTACAGGCTCACGGGACAGCACGGCATTCCCGTGACGCTGATAGGGACGGATATTGTCATAGGTTTTGACAGAGAGAAGCTTGACAGAGCGATTTTGTCGGCAGAAAAAAATTCTCTCTCCTGAAAAACAGGGGAGAGAATTTAATTAAAATTAAAATAAAATCAAATAAACTCTTTTATGGCGGAACGTGCTTTTGCGACTATAGCCCTGTCGTTTTCGTACGAAAGAATCTTGACGGCATAGCATATGTCGACCCACTTTATCTCGGCAATTTCGCTCTTCTGGGGTTTGAAGTTGACATTTTTTGCCCTTGCGAGGAAGTAGACGACAACTTTCAGGGTGTCTTTTTTGGGGCAGTAGGTGACGGTCTCTCTGAACGTGGGGTCAATAATCACATCAATAGCAGTTTCCTCCATAATTTCCCGTCTGGCGGTCTCGGTTTCGGTCTCGCCCTCCTCGATGTGACCTTTGGGGAAAGACCAGTGACCGCTGTTGACGTGTTTTATCAGTAGAATTTGTGTATTGCCGTGTGATTTGCGGTAGACTATAGCACCGCACGACTTTTCATGAAGCATAAGCGAACTCCTCTCATTGATTTTAGTCAGAATCAAGATAATTATATCATATAATAGATATTTTGTCAAAGGTCTTTTCTTTTTTGGTTGGACTATAAGAGGGGAGGACTTTGTGTTGTTGGGGAGATACTCCCCAAACTCCCGTTAGAATTATAGGGGGCAGAGGGCTTTGCACAAAAAATAATTTTCTTAAAATTATATTTTTTTAGAGATTTAAGAATATTTATTGGAACGATTAGGGGCAGGGGGCTTTGCCCCCTGAACCCCCATTGGGGGCTCTGCCCCCAAACCCCCGTCGGGGGGAAGAATCCCCCCGAACCCCCCATGATAGTCTTCTAACGTTTAATTTTGGGGGTCAAGGGGGGTCACACCCCCCCTTGCAGGGGGTCTGGGGGACAGCGTCCCCCAGTCCAAAGCCGTAAGGCAATATAAAGGAGGAATTATAATGGCAGAGTATACGGGACAGGGAATTTTCAAAATAAAAAATCCGATTCAGATTGAGAGTTACGCATCGGTTGCGGGTGCAAAGGAGGGCAAAGGACCTCTTGCGGAGTATTTTGACGAGATAATAGACGACAGTCATTTTGGGTGTGCGACATGGGAACAGGCTGAGAGCAAGTTTCAGCTTGAGGCGGTGAGCCTTGCGGTCAGAAAGAGAAATCTTGTCAAAGAGGACATAGACCTGATATGTTCGGGAGACCTGATAAATCAGTGTACAGGTTCGTCATATGGACTGAGAGACCTTGAAATCCCGTTTATAGGGCTATACGGAGCGTGTTCGACAATGGCGGAGGGGCTTTTGGTGTCATCGGTTATGACGGATTCGGGGGCAGTAAAGAGGAGCATAGCAGTTACGTCCTCTCACTTTTCGACGGCAGAGAGACAGTTCCGCAGTCCGCTGTCATACGGTGGACAGCGTACACCTACATCACAGTGGACCTGCACGGCATCGGGGGCAGTAGTTCTGAAATCGGTTTCAGAATTTGAGAAGAACAAAGTTTATATAACAGGCGGTTGTATCGGGAAGATAGCGGACATGGGCATAAATGACATGACGAATATGGGGAGTGCAATGGCACCAGCCGGTGCGGAGACCATAAAACGCTATCTGAAAGCTACGGGGACAGTCCCGTCGGACTATGATTATATAATCACGGGGGATTTGGGGGAAGTCGGAAGTACGCTTACAAAACAGCTCCTGATGAATGAAAATATAGATATATCGCCAAATCACAGGGACTGTGGCTGTATGATATTTGACAACGAAAAGCAGGACACACACTGTGGGGGTTCGGGGTGTGGCTGTAGTGCGAGTGTTTTGTGCGGATATTTTCTGCCGAAACTGGAGAGCGGAGAGATAAAAAACATACTGTTTTTGTCGACAGGAGCGTTGATGTCGCCCGTAACAGTACAGCAGGGGGAGACAATTCCCGCAATAGCACATCTTGTCCACATAGAGAGAAAATAAAATAACAGGAGAGAGAAAAATATGTTTGCAGATATAATAAAAGCATTTTTAGTAGGCGGAGCGATTTGTGCGGTGGGACAACTTCTGATAGACTACACAAAACTCACACCTGCGAGAATACTGACGGGTTTTGTAGTGGCAGGGGTAGTTCTCTCGGCGATAGGAGTTTACGAACCGCTTGTTGACTTTGCAGGTGCAGGGGCGACAGTACCGCTGACAGGTTTCGGACATCTTCTTGCGGAGGGCATAAGACAGCGTATAGATGCGGAAGGGTTTTTGGGGATATTTACGGGTGGACTGACAGCGTCGGCAGGAGGTATAACAGCAGCGTTGCTTTTCGGACTACTTGCATCGGCTATATTCCCGCAAAGGGATAAGTCATAACTGCCTTACGGCATTGGAATTTGGGGGGCTTTGCCCCCCAAGCCCCCCACCAAAGGGGCAAAGCCCCTTTGGAAACCCGTAATTATATATTTTTAGTTGTGCGACTATTCAAGTTTTTGTTTAATCATGGAGTGTGTCCCCCTACACTTAATTGTTTCATCTGTGGGAATAATCATGGGGGGTTCGGGGGGATTCTTCCCCCCGACGGGGGTCTGGGGGCAGAGCCCCCAGTGGGGGTTCAGGGGGCAAAGCCCCCTGCCTCCTATCGTTCTAATTAAAATTTGCACAGTCCATAACAGTCCACAAATCAAGGAAATTTCCAAAAAATATAATTTTAAGAAAATTATTTTTTGGGCGAAGCCCCCTGCCCCTAATCGTTCTAATAGGGGGCTTGGGGGGCAACGCCCCCCCAAAAATGGGGTTAAGAGACAACTGCCCCTAATCGTTCTAAAATAATTTATACTGCCAATATTTCAAATCTGCACAAAAAAGCGAACCTGTTCCGAAGATCGGGAACAAGTCCGCTATTTTGTCAAACTGTTAAATTAAATTATTGACAGATTAGTTATTTAGAGGAAGCGGGGAGGTCGTTTATAACTTTCGCATCGAGTTTCTGTATAGCGAGAGCATCCTCTGTGTTTATGCCGTCGCCGACATCACAGCAGTCTGCATTTGCGAGAGCAGGACCGAGAAGAGGATATTCGTCGCTGTTTGCGAGGTATTGGAGGATAGCAACAGCATCGGCGATAGTAACATCACCGTCAACATTTGCATCACCGTAGACAACGTCTCCGGGTTCGGGGAGGTCGCCTGTAGTGTTTTCTGTGGATTCGGTAGTATTCTCTGTTGGTTCGGTAGTTTCGTCGGGAGTTGTACCGCCGCCCATGCCGTACTCATAGATATTGTACTCGGTCATTTCGCAGGGCTTGTCGATAGAAGTCTCAGTAGCGTTATCCCAGATGTTTGACCACCAGATCTGTACTTCACCCGAAGTTACAGTGCTGTCAAGACCGCCGAACATTTTGTCGAGGAAAATTTCCACTTCAGCAGTACCGTCCGCACCGATAGTAGAATCCCAGTCATAGTTTACCCAGTCGTCGGGGGTAGGACCGTTGCTGTAGCCGACACAACCGCCAATAGAAGCCCCGGGAGTACCCTTGAATTTCATTTTGAGAGACTGATTTGCAGATTTCTGCTCGGGGAACTCCACCTTATACTTTACAGCCTCAAATTTGAAGTCATCGGGAACAACAGTGGTCTCTGTTGTGGGAGTATTGCCGGAGTCTGTGGAACTTGCAGTAGTCTGTGTCTGGTCGGGATTTTTGGAAGTTGTGGGAGTAGTCTGCTGTTCAACGGTGGCAGCCTTTATGATATAGATACCGTCAATAGAAGTATTTCCGTTAGTCCTTGCGAAGAGGTGAGCCATTTCGGAGACATCACCGCCCCAGCCCGATTTGATATTGTCGGCACTGTAGTAAGCGACACCGTTGGTTTCGTCAATGTCATAGGGGTTATACTCTGTCCAGTTCTGCCACTCACCGTTGGTGATAGCGAGAACAGGAGCATCGCCTGTGAACTTGATAGCGACTTCATTTCCTTCAAGTTCAGCCCAGGTGATATTCAGACCTGGAGTGCAGTTGCCGTCTTCAACAGCTGCATCGAGGTTGTACTTGTCGCCCGAAACGGTAGTACCTGATGAGAGGTCAGCGTGGTTGATAGTGGGAGCGTGTCTCTCACTGCCCCAGACTATAGAGCTGTCCTCAGCGACTTTCACCATAGTGTCAACGACCTGTTCGGAGTCGGGATACCACACGGGATTGGAGTCGCTGACAGTGCCGTTTATAACAGCCTTTCTGTTGATGTAGTCGTGGCTTTCGGACTTGTCGGCGTTGCCCCTTGCATCGTTATCCCAGAGAACGCAGGGAATGCCGTATTTTTTGGTAGTTGAGATATACTGTGTAGCCCATTCGCACCTTGCCTCGGTGTTTCCGTAGTTGGAAGCACTGAACTCACCTATAACAACGGGAATATCCTTGTCGGTAAAAGTTTTTCTTATATTGCTGAGAATGCCGTCAAGTTCGGCAGACCAAGCCTCAGTGAAGACACTGTGGTCTTCAACGGTTGCGTCCATAGCGAATCCGTAGGGGGAGTAAGCGTGGACGGAGACAGCAACATAGTCATCATCGGGGACTACTATCTTTGACATGATAGTAATATCACTTGATGCACAGTAGCCGGGAATCATGAGGAGTCTTGTGTCCTTGTAGGGGGAGTCAATACTTCTTATGAGTTTTACGAAATCGGCATTGAGCTGATTTATAGTGTTGAGTTCGTCCTGTGTCGGACCCCACCATTCGTGGTCAGTACCTGCCGCACGGGGTTCGTTCATGCACTCAAAAACAAGGTGCTGGTCGTAATCTTTGAACTCATTTGCGATTTGAGTCCAGATAGCCATAAGTTTTGTGTGCATTTCGTCATAAGCAGTACCGAGGTCAGCACGGTTCACCCAGTTTTCGTGGTGAACGTTGAGAATGACGTACATATCTTCATTGATACAGTAGTCAACGACTTCTTTCACACGAGCCATCCATTCGGGGTCAATCTGGTTATTTTCGTCAAGGTGCTGGAACCAGGTCGTTGGTATTCTGACAGTGTTGAAGCCCTTTTTCTTGATTTCGGTGAAGAGAGCCTGATTGGCTTTAGGGTTGCCCCAGGCAATTTCGCTCTCAACGCCTGCATGGTCAGCGAGTTGAGTACCTGCGGAAGCAGTAGCATCGAGACTGTTTCCGTAGTTCCAACCGAGTTTCATCTGCTCAGTTATTTCCCACGCATTGAGGGTGTCGGCAGCGGCGGTCTCTACCATAGCGGGCGGAGCGATCCTGAAAGCGGAGGCGAGGCATACTGTAGCCACGGAGACACTCACGAAACTTTTCAGGGAGAAAAGTTTTTTGGACATTATCATCAGATCCTTTCATGTTTTATTTTTTTAGATTTGATTTAATTTAATATAAATTCCGGACACAGATTCCGTTGAGAGTATTTTAACATAATTTTTCACAGAAGTCAACAAAAACGGTGAAATATAAAATAAATATAGTGAAAACGCCGAAAATTTCACAAGATTTTTGCACAGTTTTCACAAAAAAGAGTTGACTTTATAAAAAAATAGTGTTATAATAATTAAAAACAAAATTGACGGACAGCAGGGGGAAATTTTTTTTGAAGAAGTGCAGAAATATACTGATAGTGACGGAGATAATTTCTATAGTGATTCTGATAGTTTACAACATTCTGGACGAACACGCAGACTATAATTATAAAACAATTTACAGGGACGGGAAAATAATTTCCACAACATGGTTTGAATACGTTGACGATATTGTCTTAACTTTTGCGTATATAGCGTTGATTTTAATGTTGACAGTTTCGGTGACGGGTTACATATTGGGAGCGATAAAGAAAAAAGAGATTGCAACGGGGGAGAGACTTAAGAACACGCTTTTGATACTGGGTTTTTCGGCGATGATATTTTTCACGGATACTCTTCTCAGCTTGAGCGTGACAGGTCTTTTCACGGAGGAGGACTACAGCCCCGTGAGTTACGAATTTTCGGGGGAGGGCAACAGGATAGTCATAACGGAGAGTTCCTTTCTGCTTATGGGAACGGGTACTGTTTACAAGGTGGACGACAACGGCACAGCCCGCAGGATAGGGGATTTTTCGACAGATGACGGATTCAGGAACAACGGCAATTACGGCGTGAAGTTTACTGATAAATATGTTGACATAACATATGATTTCGGCAGCGGTCTTGACAAGCTCGTCATGCACACGGACAGATTTTATTTTGAGTAGTATTTAATTTTATTTAATTTATTTAATTTTATATAAAATAAAAAAACTGCCGGTTTTTGGGGAAAATCGGCAGTTTTTTATTTATTTGATTTTTTAGTCAAGTGTTATGGGGAGTGAATCGACAACTTTTGCATCGAGTTTCTGAACGGCGAGAGCGTCCTCGGTGTTGACACCGTCACCGATGTCACAGCAGTCTGCATTGGTCATAGCCTGCTCATCAAGAGCGTATTCGTCGGAGTTTGCGAGGTACTGAAGAATAGCGACAGCATCGGCAACAGTGACTTCCCCGTCGAGGTTTGCATCACCGTAGAGGGTTTTGTCGGAGGGGGTGCCCTCATCGGTTTTGACGAACGAGAAGTCATAGAGAGCCATATTTGTGAGAGTCAGCTTTATCTGTTCGGTGTTTTCAATAATTACGTATTTGTACTCCTTTTCGTTTTCGGTATAGACATCTTTTTTAACTCCGAAACCGCCGTTTTCCTTGCCATCGGAGATATAAACGCCTTTCAGTTCGCTCTCTTTGGAAGTATCCACTTTGAGTTTCAGGACTATTGAGTAGCCGCCGTCACGCTTGTCTTCGGGAATATCGATAGTGACAGTATTTTCACCGTCTGTAATTTCGGAGGAGGGTTCGGCAGTGGTAGTGGTTTCTGTGGTAGTAGTTTCGGAATTTGTGGTAGTAGTCTCGGCGGGAGCGGTAGTTTCTGCGGGAGTTGCAGGTTCTCTGCCGTCAGTTATAGCATAGAAAGCCTCTTTTGCGGAGTAGTCCTCGTTGAAAAGGAGGGGAGTTTTTGCACTTCTCCAGCTCTGGTCGTCGGTAGTACCCCACAGGACAACAGCGGAAATTTTGTCTTTGTACTCCATAATTGCGTCAAATAGGTCGCCGTAATACTTAGCCTGTTCGTCAAATTTTTTGTCGTTCACGGTAGCGTCGAGTTCTGTGATTTGAACGTCAAGACCCGTATTTACGAACATATCGAGAGCCTTTTTGTAGACGGAGACGGACGGGAAAGCCTCGGCGTTGCTGTTTCTCACATCAAGGTGGGACTGCATACCGATACCGTCAATGAAGTGACCGTCAGCGTTGATTTCCTCAGTGAGAGCGACTATAGCGGACTTTTTGTCCATATATTCGTTGTAGTCGTTGTAGTAGAGTTTAGTACCTTCGGGAGCGTATTTTTTTGCGAACTCAAAAGCGGGTTTTATGAAAGAGTTGTCGCCGAAAATCTGAACCCAAGGGGAACTCTGATAGCCGTTTGACTGGTCGGGGAAACCGGGGTCACGGGGCTCGCCGTTATCTTTGAGACACTCATTCACAACGTCCCACGCATAGAAATCTACATCGGGGTACTCTTCTTTTACGGCAGTAAAGACATTTTTGATATAATTTTCAAGTCTTGTGAGCATTTTTTCTTTGGAAACCCATTCGCCGTTCTCGTCATAGTTCTCTTTGAAGAACCAGAGAGGTGTCTGCTGATGCCAAACAAGGACGTGACCTCTGACGGAGATATTGTTGTCACGGGCAAAGTCGAGAATAGAGCGAGCAGAAGCGAGACTTATCTGCGGGTTTGTGTCGTCACCGTTTTGTGCGAGAGCGAGACTTGCATTTTTGTCGAGAATGGCATCGGGTTTGAGTTCATTTCCCGCTGTAATACTGTTGAAGTGTTTATTGATTAAATCTTTTGTGGATTGCGGAGCGAGTTCGGAGGCAGTAGCGGCAGTACCGAATTTGAAGTCAGAAAAAACGTCTTTGAGGGAGGGTATTTCCTCCTGAATTTTGTAAGAGGGAGCAGCCTCTATGACGAAATTGTCGACCCATATGTCGGCACCGTCATTTGCCTCTATATAGAGGTAGACATCGGACCATTCGTCCGAATAGCTGAATTTGAACTGCTCAACGGAGACCCATTCGCCCTGAGAGACAGCGGAAGTGAGATTGGAGTATTTTGTCTCCCCCGAAGCGTCATTGTACTGCATAGAGATGGTGAGATTGTTGTACCAAGACGCTTTCATATCGACAGAAATCATGTATTTCTCATTGGGGTTGAGAATGTCGTCGATTTTGAGCTGAGGACCGTTCCAGTTTTTCTCTCTGCCCGTTACGAGCATGACAGTACCGTGGGAGGAATCGGAATCCTTGTCGGTTTTGATTATACTGGAGTCGGTGTCGCCACGCTTTGAGAATGCGGAAGTATCGCCGTCCTCGAAGTCATAGGAGAGGATTATTTCGCCCTGAGCGTCCTCGGCGACAACTGGGGAGAGTGTCGTTGGCAGCAAGGAGCAGGACATCACAGCACAGAGCATACCTGAGAAAAACTTTTTTGGTTTTAGTTTCATGAGAATCATATCCTTTCGGTGAATTTTTATAATTTTATTATATCAAAAGGCGGATATTTTGTCAAGAAATTTTTAAGTCTTTCGTGGAGTCCTGTTTTGTTTTTTAAGAACGATAAGGGGCAGGGGGCGTTGCCCCCTGAACCCCCATTGGGGGCTCTGCCCCCAAACCCCCGTCGGGGGGAAGTATCCCCCCGAACCCCCCATGATTATTCCCACAGAGGGAATGGTAAGGGGCAGGGGGCATTGTCCAAAAATAATTTCGGTAGAACAGAAATGGGGGTTCGGGGGTTTTTAACCCCCGGCGGGGTCAAGGGGCGGAGCCCCTTGTGGGGGTCTGGGGGCGAAGCCCCCGGTGACTTCAAACAGGGGGTCTGGGGGGCGAAGCCCCCCCAAATTCAAATGCCGTAAGGCATTATAAATTATTTTAGGAACGATTAGGGGCAGGGGGCTTTGCCCAAAAAATAATTTTATTAAAATTATATTTTTTTGGAATTTTTTACTTTGTGGACTGTCGGTGGTTGTGTAAATTTAATTAGAACGATAAGGGGCAGGGGGCGTTGCCCCCTGAACCCCCATTGGGGGCTCTGCCCCCAAACCCCCGTCGGGGGGAAGAATCCCCCCGAACCCCCCATGATTATTCTCACAGAGGGAACACCCCCGCTCCCGTGGTGGAAACTCAGCAAATTTTGCTGATACTTGAAATATATAATCACGGGTTTCCAAAGGGGCTTTGCCCCTTTGGCAGGGGGTCTGGGGGACAGCGTCCCCCGGTCCAAAGCCGTAAGGCATTATAAATTATTTTAGAACGATAAGGGGCAGGGGGCTTTGCCCAAAAAATAATTTTCTTAAAATTATATTTTTTTAGAAATTTCTTTGACTTGTGGACTTTCGGGGGTTGTGTAAATTTTAATTAGAACGATAAGGGGCAGGGGCTTTGCCCCCTGAACCCCCATTGGGGGCTCTGCCCCCAAACCCCCGCTGGGGGGAGATTTGAAAATGGGGACACCCCATACCCCCCCATAATTATTCTCACAGAGGGAACGATAAGGAGCGGGGGGACGTCTCCCACAAGGCAGAGTCCCCCCCGTTAAAAATTATTTATTTTTAATATATTCGTCAATAGCCTGAGCAGATTTTTTACCCGCACCCATAGCGAGTATAACGGTAGCAGCACCCGTTACAGCGTCACCGCCCGCATAGACGGCGGTTTTAGAGGTGAGACCGTCCTCATCGGCGATTATACCGCCCCATTTCTGGGTATCAAGCCCATCGGTAGTATTTTTGATAAGAGGGTTGGGGGAAGTACCGATAGACATTATAACGCAGTCGCAGTCTATTTCGACAAAAGCGTCGGGAATGGGAACAGGCTTTGCACGTCCCGAGGCGTCGGGTTCGGAGAGTTGCATTTTCTGACAGACAATGCTTTTTACCCAGCCTTTTTCGTCGGATTTTATTTCGACAGGGTTAGTGAGGAACTGAAAAACAATACCCTCTTCTTTAGCGTGTTCGATTTCCTCCGCACGGGCGGGGAGTTCCTTTTCGGTACGTCTGTAGACTATGTAAGTCTCCGCACCGAGTCTCCTTGCACATCTTGCGGAGTCCATAGCGACGTTTCCACCGCCTACAATGACAGCCTTTGTGCCTGCTTTTACGGGAGTATCCGAATCGGGCTTGTAAGCTTTCATAAGATTTATTCTTGTGAGGAACTCATTGGCGGAGTAGACACCGTTCAGGTTTTCGCCCTTGATGTTCATAAATCTGGGGAGACCTGCACCCGAACCGATAAAGACAGCTTCAAAGCCCTCGTCGTTCATAAGTTCGTCAATTGAGACAGACTTTCCGACTATGGTGTTTGTTTCGATTTTGACACCGAGGGATTTCAGGTTTTCTATTTCTCTCTGAACAATGTTTTTGGGGAGTCTGAATTCGGGTATACCGTAGGAGAGAACACCGCCTGCCGTGTGGAGAGCCTCAAAGACGGTCACATCGTAGCCTTTTTTAGCCAAATCACCCGCACAGGCGAGACCCGAAGGACCCGAACCTATTACAGCACATTTGTGACCGTTTGAGACGGGTTTTTCGGGGGGAGTATCACAGAGAGCGTTGTGTCTGTCGGCGACAAATCTTTCAAGTCTGCCGATACCGACGGGTTCGCCCTTTTTGCCCCTGATGCACTTGCACTCACACTGATTTTCCTGAGGGCATACACGACCGCAGACAGCGGGGAGGGAACTTGATTCGGATATAATTTTGTAAGCCTGTTCAAAGTTACCCTTTGCGGTTTCAGCGATAAAAGCGGGAATGTCGATCTGTACAGGACAGCCCGAAACGCACGGTTTGTTTTTGCAGTTCAGACACCTCTGAGCCTCATCAAGAGCCTGTTGTTCTGTGTAGCCGAGAGCTACTTCCGAGAAATTTTTGTTTCTGACATCGGGTTCTTGTACGGGCATTTTGTTTTTTTCAAGGGACATATTCGGCATTTTATTCACACTCCTTTTTGAAAAGATTGCAGACTTTATCGTGAGCGTTTCTCTCGAAAGGTCTGTACATAGCACCACGAGCCATAGCTTCATCGAAGTCTATAAGATGACCGTCAAATTCGGGACCGTCCACACAGGCGAATTTTGTCTGACCGCCGACAGTCAGACGACAGCCGCCGCACATACCTGTACCGTCGATCATGATGGGGTTCATAGAAGCGACAGTGGGAACGTCAAATTCTTTGGTGAGCTGACAGACGAATTTCATCATAATAAGCGGACCTATAGTGATAACTCTGTCGTACTTTTCGCCCGACTCTATGAGTTTTCGGAGAGCGTCCGTCACAAGACCTTTTTCCCCGACAGAGCCGTCATCGGACATGAGTACGAATTTTGAGGAGACATTTCTGAACTCATCCTCAAGAATAACAAGGTCTTTGTTTCTGAAACCGACAACGGAGTGGACCTCTACGCCGAGATTGCTTAATTTTTTAGCGACAGGGTAGGCAATGGCACAGCCGACACCTCCGCCGACCACAGCGACTTTTTTGAGACCGTCGGTTTCTGTGGCACGTCCGAGAGGACCGGCGAAATCGTGGAGACAGTCGCCCTGATTGAGATGATTGAGTTTTTCGGTAGTTGCACCGACTATCTGGAAGATAATAGTGACAGTGCCGTTTTGTCTGTCGTAGTCGGCAACGGTGAGGGGGATACGTTCGCCGTCCTCGTCAGTTCTTAAGATAATGAACTGACCTGCTTCAGCCTTTTTAGCCACTCTGGGAGCATAAATTTTCATAAGAGTGACAGTGGGGTTGAGGGATATTTTTTCAAGAATTTCAAACATATGTAAACCTTCTTTCGCCATATTTTTTACAGCAAGATATATTATAGCACAAAAAAGAGGAGAATGCAATATTTTATCTCTGGAATTATAAAGATATTGGGGACAACGCCCCTGCCTCCTATCGTTCTAAATAAAAAATATTAAATCTCTAAAAAAATATAATTTTAATAAAATTATTTTTTTGGGCGAACCCCCCAGTTTTAATATTCCTCAAAGACCGTCGAGAATATCGGCAACGTCCTGTGTGCGTGCGGAGGAGAAGAACCTTTCTAACAGGGAGAGTTCAGTTTTTGAGAATTTTTTCCCGACAGGGTATATTAAAACGTCACTGAAACTGTTGTCGGGGAAGACGCATTTTTTCTGAACGAGACCGTGTTTAAGGCAGAGACTTTCGGGGACGGGGGAGTCAAGCATAAAGGAGTCGGGTACTGTCACGAGAAAATCAATGGCACTGCCCCTGTCGAAAGTGTATATACGTCTGACTTTGGAATCGGCGTTGCGGTTTTCACAGAAGAGTCTTTCAACGGCTTCGGGGACGTAGGGTATACCCTCATCGCCCTGCACGAGTTCGGGGCAGTTTGCGGAGAGTTTTGCATAAGAGACCTGCTCCAGATTTGCAAAAGGGTGTTCAGCGGACATCACTGCATTAGCGGAGAAATTGCGGACTGTACGGCTGTCAAGATTTTTTTCGGATAGAAAGTCGGAGAAATATTTTTCGTGGCGGGAGTTGAATCTGATTATACCGAAATTGTAGCCGTTTTCCCTGACATTTTCGATAGTTTTGAGGGAGCTTGTCTCACAGAAAAAGACTTTCATATCGTCGGACGAGTCCGAGCAGGCGATATATTCGGAAAAGGCTTTGGAGATGTAACCTGTACGGGGTACGGAAATTCTCATTCGGCGTTCTCTTTGTTTTTCGGGGAAACCTATAGCTTCCATAGCGTCGATCTGTACAAGAATTTGTTTTGCACAGTTGAGAAATTTTATACCCTGTTCTGTGGGGATAACGCCCTTTGAAGTACGTCTGAAAATAGTGATACCGAGAGAAGTTTCGAGTTCTTTCATAGCCTTGCTGAGATTGGGCTGAGCCATATAGAGGTTTTCGGCAGCCTGAGTGATAGAGCGGGTTTTTTCGATCTCAACAGCGTATCTCAGATAGAGAGTATTCATAGCAATATTTTTAATTTAATGTGGGGGAGAGTGATTTTATTTTTTATTTTTATTATTATCTTCAATTTTTTTAACAGGTTTGCAGGGATTTCCGACAGCTACCACACCCGAGGGAATGTCCTCGCAGACCACACTGCCGCCGCCTATAACAACGTTGTCCCCGATAGTTACACCGGGCATTACGCAGACGTTACCGCCAATCCACACGTCACTGCCGATTTTTATGGGTTTAGCGTATTCGAGACCTTTGTTTCTTGTCTCAGCGTCAAGAGGGTGTCCTGCCGTATAGAAACCGCAGTTAGGACCTATAAAGACGTTTTCGCCGAAAGTGACTTCCGCACCGTCAAGAATAACGCAGTTGTGGTTTATATAGAGGTTGTCCCCCGAGATGATATTGTAGCCGTAGTCGCAGAAGAAATTGGCTTCTATCCAGGAGTGTTCGCCCACAAAGGGGACGAGCCTGCCGAGAACACGTTCTTTTTTCTGAAAGTCGTTGTAAGTTATGGAGTTATATTCCTCACAGAGTTTTTTAGCGTTTATTCTTTCGAGAACGAGTTCCTTGTCGTTGGCGTTGTAGAGTTGACCGGCTTGCATTTTTTCCTTTTCGGTCATAATAGATTCTCCTTTTTTTGAATTTTATATTTTTTGGGGGACATTGTCCCCTGAACTTCAAAATTGAAACAGTAGAAGATTGTCATGGGGGGTCTGGGGGGATACTTCCCCCCAGCGGGGTCAAGGGGCAGAGCCCCTTGTGGGGGTCTGGGGGTGAAACCCCCAGTGGGGGTTCAGGGGGCAAAGCCCCCTGCCTCTAATCATTAACAGGGGGGGTGGGGGGCAACGCCCCCCAAAAATCTAAAGGGGCGAAGCCCCGTCTGTAAGCTCCTATAAATTCTCCACGCAAAAGACGGTAATTGTCCGAATTTCGGGGCTTTTTATCCTGTAGACGAGTTTGCCGTCGGGGACGTACACGACACCGAAAGTCCTGCCGAGGTGGGTAAAAGAGTGGTGGACGGGGAGTTCTGCAAAGAGATGTTGGGAAAAATCGGAGGGGGAGTTATTTGCTTTTCGGATGTATATTAAAAAAAATATTACAATCGCCGAAATTATTGCCATGTGGAAGTATTTTGGGAGATTTTCGCCGAAACCGCCCTGTCTAAGGAAGTAATCGGTGATAGTTGAGAGGGGTTTCAGGATTACAAGGGGCAGCATGGCAAAAGCGTAATAAGATTTTTTATTTTCGGCAAAAATTTTTTCCTGCTGTTGGGAGACTTCATTCCAGACGGGTTCGGAGCTTTTTTCGATAAGAAACCTGTCCTCATCGGATAGTCTGTTGAAACATTTAATCATAATATTGTCGAGAATACGAGAGATAAAATAAGTAGAGAGACAGTCGGCAGGTACGATAAAAATCAGCAGAGGGATAGCGACAAATCCCGCCATCTGACCGTATGGTTTTAGGAGATTTATAAAAATGAAACAGAACCAGAAGAAGATATTCAACAGGAGATTTGCGAGAGCGAGAAGAAGAGGTACAAGTATTCTGCCGTTATAGCGTTCAGGGGCAGGTCTTGCCCGCCTGTATATTTTGAGGGAGTTTTTCATGTGAAGTTAAACTTTACTGCCCTTTGCACCCTTAGAGCCGAAACTACCGCCCATAGAGAGGATATTAGTATCGAAGGCGTAGTTTATCTTTTCAGCCTGTCTGTGACGTTTTAGAGCGAGTTTAATAATTTTTTCTATAAGTTCGGGGTACTTGACACCCTTTTTGTCCCAGAGGTAGAACGCAAGAGAGCCGGGGATAGTGTTGATTTCGTTTATATAAATTTTGTTGTCGGACATATCAATCATGAAATCGATTCGAGCGACACCGCAACAGCCGAGAGACCTGAAAGCCTCCACAGCGGTTTTTTGGATAAAAGACTCCTGTTCGGGAGTAATATCGGCGGGAATTTTTCTTTTAAGGGAAGCCATACCCTTGCTGCCGCCTGATTTTGAGTTACCGCCACCGTATTTTTGTTGATAGCTGAGAATATCGTCCTGACTTGCCTGAATGGGTTCTTCACAGACGGAAGCCTCAGCGGATTCGCTGTCACCGATAACGGAGCAGTTTATTTCTTTTAGATTTACGACAGCGGGTTCAACGAGTATTCTGTCGGAGAATGAAAAAGCGTCCTCAATGGAAGTTCTGAGGGAATTTCTGTCGGAAGCCTTTGAAATTCCGACACTTGAGCCGAGGTTCACGGGCTTTACAATTACGGGGTAGCCGAATTTTTTCTCACACTTTTGAATAAAATTTTCAATTTTGTCGAGTTCCCATATCGACATTCTGAGACAGTCCAGAACGGGGAACCCGTTTTCTTTGAGGAGAATTTTCATGGCGTACTTATCCATACCGACAGCGGAGGAGAGAACGTCACAGCCGACATAGGGCAAGTCGAGAGTCTGGAGATAGCCCTGCAAAGCACCGTCTTCAACGTTCGTGCCGTGGACTACAGGGAAAGCGATGTCAATATCGGAGATAATATTAGAGCCGAATTTTTTAATTTTCTGTCTTATCAGACGGACTTTTCCCTCACTGCGGACAAAAACGCACTCCGTACACTCCGAAAGCAGAGCGGGAATGTCCTTGAAAGCGTTTATGTCCGTGAGTTTTTCGCCCGTGTAGAACTCTGATTTTTTGGTCATATAGACGGGAATGACGTTGTATTTTTCCTTGTCGATATTGGACATAGCCTGAACAGCGGATATTACGGAAACTTCGTGTTCGACGCTTTTTCCGCCGAATATTACAGCAAGATTGATTTTCATAGCAGATACTCCTTTATGATATTTTTTATATTTTTCGTGATTGGGGGTGAGAACCCCTTGACTATCAAAGTTGAAACAGTAGAATATCATGGGGGGTTCGGGGGCAGGGTTTGGGGTGTCCCCATTTTCAAATTACCCCCGACGGGGGTTTGGGGGCAGAGCCCCCAATGGGGGTTCAGGGGGGGAAGCCCCCTGCCTCTAATCGTTTTAAGGGGGTTTGGGGGGCAACGCCCCCCAACAGCCCACCAATTTAACTAAAATTTCCAAAAAAAATATAATTTTAATAAAATTATTTTTTGGGGCGAACCCACAGTAAGAACTCAATAATTATCAGGTAAATCGTTTTCAAGCAGGACGATTTTTTTCCTGTCGGTTTTGTAGTTATAGACGGCGGACATTGCATCGCCGAGGGTATCGGCGACAAAAACACGCTCCATATCGAAACCCGTGTCTTTGATGCCGTTGAAAATGGGGACAGTCTGAGCTTTGCCGACAAGGACTATATAGTCACAGACCTTTGCGGACTCCTGACCAAATTCAAAATTTAGTTCCTCCTGTTTTGCACCGAGTTCTACCATACCGGGAGTGACGAGAATTTTGCAGGAATTTTGGAAGAGACCAAGGACTTCGAGAGCCATTCTGCAACCGTTGGGATTGGAGTTATAAGCATCGTCAATAAAGGTGACACTATTTCCCCTGTCGATAAGCTGTAGGCGGTGGGGAACGGAGTCGATTTTTCGGACGGGCATAGCGAGTTTTTCGAGGGGGATACCCGTGCCGTGAGCGTAAGCGATAGCCCCCGTGAGGTTCTGGACGCTGTGAGTGCCGAGAAGTTTGGTAGAGTACCTGAAAGACGAGCCGTCAGGGGCGGTGACTGTGAAGTCAGTACCCTTGTCGGAGACCGAAATATCGCTTGTACGGTAGTTGTTGTGTTCACCGAGACCGTAAAGAATAGCCCCGGGGTATTCGTGAGCCTTTTTCATGATCAGATCGTTGTCACCGTTCAGGTAAATTTTACCGCCGTTTTTCTTTGCACAGTCAGCGAGTTCAAATTTGGTGTTCAGAATATTTTCGACAGATTTGAAAGTTTCGAGGTGCTGTTCGCCGACAGAAGTTATAATACCGTCAAGAGGGTTGGCAATGTCGCAGAGTTCTTTGATTTCGTGGACACGTCTTGCACCCATTTCGCATATAAAATATTCGTGAGTAGGTTTCAGGTCACGCCTTACCGTGATAGTAACGCCCATAGGGGTGTTGAAGCTCTCGGGAGTTTTGAGGGTTTCGTACTGAGAGGACAGCAGTTCGCTCAGATAGAATTTCATGCTTGTCTTGCCGTAGCTACCGGTAATGCCGACTTTGTGGAGGTCTGGCATATCGGCGAGAATTTTTTTAGCGTCGTTTATGTAGTAATTCTGGATAGCTTTTTCGAGAGGTTTGTTAATAAGATTTGAGAGGGGAACGAGCAGAGGCGTGAGCCAGACGGCAGTATTTACGATAAAATACGCCTGTGGGACGAAAAAGGGAATGTTTTTTTCGGGACCGATTTCGCCTTTGAGAGCCACAAGAAACGCCGATATTAAGAATATAGCTGTTATTATAAAGAAAGTGGTCATCATGCGTTTGACACGAGCGGTGTAGACGAGAGGTTTCTTGAATTTTTTACCGGGTTTGTTCAGCAGAGCGATAATTATATAAGCAATGCAGAATATAGGCAGGAGGTAAGTCCACGCATTGACGGCAAAGAGGAGTACACCCGAAACGAGGGCAATTAAAGGAAAAATATATCTCCTGAAATTTTTTTTCATCCAGCGGGAGTGTTCGGGAGTTTTGTAGCCGTTCAGCTGGAGCATATGGAACTCACGCAGGCTGAAAAATATTATAGCTAAAAGAGCGATAACAGAGTATAAAATAAATACAGCAACCATGACTTAATTGTCCTCCAGTTTCATAAAAGAACTCATCACCCTGTTGAAAGTGAACTGCTGGTCTAAAAACGAGTAGTGACCTGCATTTTCGAGTTTTACAAGACCTGCATCGGGGATAAGTTTTTCCATTTTTTCGCCGTCTGAGAGGGGAGTAGCTGTGTCATTCACGCCCCATATGAGCAGAGTGGGACACTTTATATTCGGCAGGAGAGGTTCTAAATCTTCATTGACGACTTTGACGAGTACCTGTCTCATAAGAGGGGAGGCGGCGGCGTAGTCTGCACTGCCCATTTTTTTGCGGAAATTTTCGAGTGCATCGGGAGCAATTTTCTGTGCAAGCCCTGTCGAGAGAAAAGCTTTTCCGGCTTTGTAGTAGTAAGTCCTGAAACTCTTTTTGTTGCTTTTCGGGGGAAGTATCCCGGCACTGTCCACGAGAATTACTTTAGTAATTTTGAACGGGAGATTTTCTCTTGAATTGAGTTTAATTATGACACGTCCGCCGAAAGAGTGACCAAGCAGAATAACTTCTTTGTCGGGGTAGTCCTTGAGAAAATCTATCACAAAACTTGCGTAGTCGTCGACACACCAAGCGGAGGGAGGTTCATCGCTTTCACCGAAGCCGGGCATATCCATAGCGACGACCTTGTATTTTGGCGAGAGTAGCTCAATAAGATTGGCGAAGAGTTTTATATTGCTGCCCCAGCCGTGGAGCAGGACAACGAGTTTGCCGTTGCCTTTTTGTTGGTAGTTTATTTTTATATTATTAACGTTTTTAATCATTTATATCTCCTTTCGAGCCGTAGAGAACGGCTGTATTTTTAATTATACCATGTCTTGCTGAAAATTTCAATATTTTTTTTGATTTTGGAACTTTTTTAGCTGAACCATAAAAGACGGGGGCTTTGTTTGTGGGGAACTCTGCCCCAAGCCCCCTTGACCCCCAAAATCAGGACAGCAGACTGTCACAGGGTACGACGCTCCCGTCTCAAATTTTTTTCTTGTGTGGGAATAATTATGGGGGGTTCGGGGGGATACTTCCCCCCGACGGGGGTTTGGGGGCAGAGCCCCCAGTGGGGGTTCAGGGGGCAAAGCCCCCTGCCCCTTATCGTTCTAAATAAAAAATATTAAATCTCTAAAAAAATATAATTTTAATAAAATTATTTTTTGGGGGAAGAATCCCCCAGCGGGGGGTTCAGGGGGCAAAGCCCCCTGCCCCTTGTACTTAAAACAGGGGGTTTGGGGGGCGTAGCCCCCCAATATAAGCAACCCAATACAAAGTCTCACTTAAAACAAAAAATTCACAAGACAGCACAGCAAAAAGCCCGTGAGGGTGGGGAGCAGTATACTCATAGCAGTCCATTTCAGGCTACCTGTCTCTTTTTTGATAGTCAGACAGGAAGTAGCACAGGGGAAGTGGCAGAGTGTGAAAATAAGAACGCAGACGGCAGTTTTTACAGTCCAGCCGTGCTGGAGGAGAACAGCGGAGAGGTCGGCGACACTGTCCATATTGACGAGAGTACCCTGAGAGAGATAAATCATCAGAATGACAGGCATGACTATTTCGTTTGCAGGAAAACCGAGGACAAAGCCGAGGAGGATAGTGCCGTCAAGCCCCATTAAGTTTCCGAGAGGTTCAAGAAAATCCGATATATAATTTATTATACTGGTTTCGCTAATTTTAATATTGGCGAGAAGCCATATCAGGAGACCGCAGGGAGCAGAAGCGGTACACGCTCTGCCGAGGACAAAAATAGTCCTGTCGAGGAGGGAGCGGACGAGTATTTTCCCGACTTGAGGTTTTCTATAGGGAGGAAGTTCAAGGGTATAAGAGGAGGAAACGCCTTTCAGAATGGTCACGGATAGAATTTTTGAGACGGCTATAGTGAGGAGTACACCCGCAAGAATTACGCAGGTGAGCAGCAGACCGGAGACCGGTCCGGACGATGCGAGAAATATAGTTATAATAGCAATAATAGTGGGGAATCTGCCGTTACAGGGTACAAAATTGTTAGTTAAAACAGCGATAAGTCTCTCACGTTCGGAGTCTATTATACGGCAACCCGTGACACCGCAGGCGTTACAGCCCAGCCCCATAGCCATAGTGATAGCCTGTTTTCCGCAAGCCCCCGAGCGTCTGAAACAGCCGTCGAGATTGAAAGCGATGCGGGGGAGGTATCCCAAATCTTCAAGGAGGGTAAACAGCGGGAAAAATATAGCCATAGGAGGGAGCATGACGGAAATTACCCAGGCGAGGACTTTATAAATGCCGTCAATAAGCAGACTTCTCAGCTGTTCGGGAGTACCTATTTTTTTGAGCAGTTCGGACAGCAAATCACCGACAGAGAAGAGAAAATCCCCGAGAATGTCGGAGGGGTAGTTGGCACCGACGGCGGTAATCCAGAGTATGAGACCGAGCAGGACGAGCATAACAGGTATACCGAACACGGGACTTAAAAGAATTTTATCGAGTTTTCTGTCACGTTCATGAGGGGATTTTTTGTTGTAGCGGACAGTCTGCCCGACTATTTCAGCGGATTTTGCGGAGAAAGCGGAGTTTATAATATCGGAAATTTTTTCGGGAGTAAAATTCTTTTCGTCAAGGGAACTCAGAATCTGCTGTATTCTATCGTCCAAATCGGGGGAAACTCCCGTAATATTGCCTGCTCTCTCTATGAAAGCGTAGTCTCTGAGGAGAATATGAATAGCGGTCTGACGGAGGGAAATTCCCGAAATATCGGCAGATAGTATATTTTCTATATCGGACAGAGCGTTGTCGAGAGTTTCCCCGAAAGACAGTCTGAATACAGGCGTTTTCCGTTCACTGTTTTTGCGGACATATCCGCAGAGTATTTCTGTGAACTTTTTAATTCCCGCCTTTTTGGAAGCACTCATTGCGACAACGGGAACGCCGAGAATTTCCGATAATTTTTTTGTGTCCACAGCGACACCCTTTGACTTAGCCTCGTCCATGAGATTTACGCAGACAACAGTATCGGGAGAGGTCTCCAGAATTTGCAGGACAAGAGGGAGATTTCTTTCAAGGCACGATGCGTCACAGACGACTGCACAAACGTCAAAATTATTGAAGCAGATAAAATCTGTAGCGGAAGACTCCTCAGCGGAATCGGAAATAAGGGAGTAAGCCCCTGGGACATCGGTTATAGTGAAATTGGAGTTGCCGACGGAGAAGTGACCCTGTACAGCGGAGACGGTTTTACCCGACCAGTTACCTGTGTGTTGGTTGAGACCCGTAAGGGCATTAAAAAGGGTAGATTTGCCGACATTGGGATTACCGGCGAGTGCGATATTGAGACATTTTTCACTCTCAGACAAGTTTATCCCTCCCTGATATGTATTATATATATTTTATGCGGTATTTTACAACAAAATGCAAAATTTGGGATTTTCTGAGGGGGACAATGATTCCCCCCGCCAAAGGGGGAAACCCGTGATTATATACTTTTAGTTTTGCGACTATTCAAGTTTTCGTTCAATTATGGGTGTGTACCTCCTGCTCCATATTGTTTCCTCTGTGGGAATAATCATGGGGGGTTCGGGGGGATTCTTCCCCCCGACGGGGGTTTGGGGGCAGAGCCCCCAATGGGGGTTCAGGGGGCAAAGCCCCCTGCCCCTAATCGTTAATAGGGGGTTTGGGGGGCGTAGCCCCCCAAATTTTCTCGGTCCAACCTGTTTTTTCAGCTTGACAGATTTGCCGATGTGTGATAGAATATGAATACGGCACGCAGTTGCGGGAGTATTGCGGCTGAATATACAGATAAAAGGGGAAAATAAAATGAAACATGGAAAAATTTTTTCGGTTGTGACAACAGCGTTGATTTTGTCGGCGTTATCGCCTTTGAGTACGTCGGCAGAGAGTTACGGAACGGGAAAAAAGCTGGTTGTTCTGGGGGACAGCATAGCTTCAGGTTACGGACTGTCCGAGACGGAGCATAATTACGGACAGATATGTGCGGACTATGTGGGAGGAAGTGTCGAGAACTATGCACACGCAGGAGATGAGACAGCCGATTTGTTGAGTGTCCTTGAAAATCTGAGCGACACACAGCGGGAAGTCCTGACCGAAGCGGATACGGTAGTAGTGTCCATAGGCGGAAATGACATGATAGAGTACGCATCGAGGAGAATACTGAGTTTTTCGGCGACGAACTCTCTTTTGAAGGACGATTATTCGTCTGTCACAGCCGATGAGGTGAACGCCACGGAGGACTTAGGTTTTCAGGACGTTGCGAAGATGGTGGACAGCAGTAAATTTGCGGCTTATGCGGAAGACCCCGTAGGGGGAATGAATATTATAAGTCTTATAAACAGTCTGGAGAGGAATCTTGCGTGGACTGCCGAGCAGGACACGGAGAGCAGATACGAACACAGGATAGAGAATCTGATAATCCCCGATATAGAGAAAGCGGTCTCCGACATAAAGGGTTACAATCCCGATGCGGAGATAATAGTCCAGACGGTCTACAATCCTCTTGAAGTTTCCCCCGACTATTTCAAAGATAACGTCAACGGAGACGCTGAATTTCTTGTGAACAAGCTTTCAACGGCGTTCAAGAATATTCTTGCATCGTTTGGAGAGCAGTTGAGCGGAGTAGAGGGCATAGAGGTAGCGGACGTGAACACGGCATTTTCGTCGGAGGACGAATCGGGAAACAGGTACACATGGTATTTCACGGACATTCAGGAAGAGGGAAGCGAGAGAGATTTTCACCCGAACCAGAGGGGACACCTTGCGATAGCGTGTGAAGTTCTTGAGACCATGGGGGAGAAGAGTGACAACGGCGGACTTGTGAGGGAGGTTTTTTCAAAAATTTCCGACAGCGAAAGCTATCCTGCAAAAGCCCTTGAGAGCGTAAATAATTTAAGGGGTACGTATATTTTTGGGGATATAGACGGCGACATAATGGTAGATGCGGGGGATGCGTCAGCGATTTTGGCGGAGTACGCACTTCTCTCTACAGGTGGAACACCGTCCTTTACAGCGGCACAGAAAGGAGCGGGAGACATAAACGGCGACGGGAACGTAGATGCAGGAGATGCGTCGACGGTACTTGGTTATTACGCCTATCTCTCGACGGGGGGAAACAATTCTTTCAGAGGGTTTCTCAATTCATAAATCGCAACAAAAAAAGACGGCTTTTTTGAACCGTCTTTTTTTGTTTTTTTGATTGGGGGGCTACGCCCCCCAAGCCCCCTTTAGAACGATAAGGGGGCAGGGGACGTTGCCCCCTGAACCCCCATTGGGGGCTCTGCCCCCAAACCCCCGTCGGGGGGTAATTTGAAAATGGGGACACCCCATACCCCGCCCCCGAACCCCCCATGATTATCCACAGAGGGAACAAAACCACCCCCATAGTAGTCTAACGTTCTAATTTTGGGGGATCAAGGGGGGTAACACCTCCCTTGTGGGGGGTGTGGGGAGCAAAGTCCCACACAAAACTTATAATCAAAATTCAACACGGTCTTTTTCGGTGAGAGTCTCAATATCGGCGGAGACAAAGCATTTTCCCGAGACGGCATAGACGTAATTTCCGATATAGACAGCTCTGTCGAGGGAGGAGAGATAGTCGTCATTGGGGCATTCAAGAGAGCCTTTGAGGACAAATTCGCCGTTTTCGTAGGAGAAGAACATATATTCCGAGATATTTCTGTTCACATCTCCACCGCCCTCATCGGTGTAGTAGTAGGAACTTGTTTCGACAGGCACGCCTATAAGATTTTTTTCGGGGGCAATGAGGAGGGACTTTCTCTCATAGAGTGCTGTGGAGTACCTGTAACCGCCGTTTTCGGAGTTGTTGTCGATGTGGTAGACACCGACTTCTTTGAGGTCATAGGGATCTGAATTGTCGAACATGACGAGTTTTATACCTGTTTCTATACCGTTTTCGTCAGCGTCCGCACCGAATCCGAGCAGGAGACCGTCCGCCCAATTTTGCATATAGGTACTGTAGCCGAGAATTTTGAAGTCGTCCATAATTTGGGGGCTTTCGGGGTTTGATAGGTCAATAGCGAACAGGGGATCAGTCTGTTCATAGGTGACAACATAGACGGTGTTACCGCTGAAGCTGACAGATTTGACGGTTTCCCCGACACCGAAGTTGTCGATATAGCCGACAGTATTCAGGTCCATATCGAGGACATAAACGCAGTTGTCTGTATAAGTTCTGACACTTGCGGTGCCTGAGTTTCCGTAGTCGGAGAAATCTTCATGATTTTTGTACATAGTGACAGCGACTCTGAAATAGCCATTGTATTCACTCATAGAGAACTGGTCTTTGATATAGCCGTCAAGGGTACAGCTTGCCTGGGGTTCTATATTGCCGTTTGAGACGGCAATTCTCGTTATATCGGTGTTGGAGTAGGTGACAGCGGTGTAGATATTGTTTTCGGACATATAGAGACTACCCGTATAGCCTGCAAGAGCCTTAGTGCCTGTGGGGGAGAACTGTTCGGGAGTATTCAGGTCAATACCGCCTATTACTGTGTATGATAGAACATTAGTTTCGTCGGGGATTTCGACAGGCAGCAGAATATCCGAAGGGGGAATGCACTGTAAATCGTTGTCTACACCGCATTCGGGGACATATCTCTCGATATTTTCCTCTTGTTTAATGCTGTCGAAATTTACGGAATTGTAAGAAGTGGTGAGGTACATAAAGCCGTCGGGAGCAATTCTCACGTCAATATAGCTTCCGTCCTGAAAGTAAGTACCGATAAGTTCGGGGTTTTCGTCATGGGTGTAAAAGGACACAAAGCACTCGTTCATATCGCCGTACCACGCACCATCGGCAATTTCGCCCCTGCCGTTGGTGTAGTAGTAGTCGGGAGCATAGTAGCCGTAAGTATTGCCGACAACAACAAGCATATCGTCATAGATATACATATCAAGGACACTGGGGGAAATATCGTAGTCGGAGTTGTCGTATCTGTCGGAGACGGGCGAGAGGTCAACAGTAAAATTATTAAGAAATTCGCCGTTGTCGACCTGAGCGACATTCATGACGGGCAGAGAGGGATTGTTATTGTAGTCGTTATAGATATAGTAAATAAATTCGCCGTCGGTCTTGACAATATCGGCTTCAAGGACATTTTCCTCTTGATTATAGGTATCGGAAAAATCGTCCTCCTCTTGGTTTTCTGTCTCTTCCTGTGTAGTTTCTGTAGTAGTATTTTCTGTCTCTGTTTCTTTGACTTCCTCTGTCTCTGTTGGGGGGACACTTTCGGTCTCTGTTTCTGTGACTTCCTCTGTCTCTGTCTGGGGGACTGTTTCGGTCTCCGTCTCTGTTTCTGTCACTTCCTCTGTCTCTGTCTGTGGTTCGGTGACAGCTATAATTTCGCTGTTTTCCTGCATACCGCCGTCATCGGCAGGAACGGCAGCGGTTTCACCGTTTGTTACAGCACCATATTCGGCATCATCGAAAGCATTGTCCGCATCGTCATATTCATATGATTCCTCACCCCCAGCCGTTTCGGCTTTGCCTTTTTCCTGAACACCGTTGAAATAAAAGTCTTCCGTCATGTAGTCAAATTTGGCGTTTTTCTTGTATTTTTCGGCAGATTTTCTTAGCATTTTATAAAGTTGGGAGTAGCTCTCGGCACTCGCCATATAGGGGGCTTCCGGAACTTCCACAACGGAAGTAGTATTATTTTTCGTAGTTTTTTCGGTTTCGGGATAAGTTTCACTTGATTTTTCGTAATTGTCTGTCACGGTTTCGTCGGGACAGTTTACCTGTTTTTTGTTGAAAAGTTCTTTACCGCCGACAGCGTACACGGAACCTGCTATCAAAGCGACTGCACAGGCGACGGCAGTTATTTTCCCCGCAGCAGAAATGCCGTGACGTTTTTTCAGGGCTTTCTGTTCATCGAGAGTGTCCCTGATGTTTTCGGGAGAGAGTTTTTCGGGGACTTCCTCTTTTTCGAGGTACTCCCTGACCTTTTCGTCATTATTTTTACTCATATACAACACCTCTTGCATATATTTTGTGCGGAAAGATATTTAATAAAATAATTTATTTTAATTTATTATTTTATTTTAATTTAATCAGCACAATTCAAGTCTGAGTTTCTGTTTTATTCTTGAGAGGCGAGAGCGGACGGTAGCGGATTTCATTTCGCATATTTCCGCAATTTCCTCACTTGTATAGCCTTCAAGGACGGACATAGAGAGAATAAGCCTTGACAATGGGTCGAGTTTTTCGAGAGCCTGCCCGAGTTCGACATTTTCAAAGCTGAAATTTTCGGATAGTTCATCTGTTTCACTTTCGGAGTCGGAGAAATATTTATAATATTCCGACTGTTTCTGTTTTATTTTTGCGGAGAGAATACGCATAATCCAGCTTCTGAAAGCCTTTTCGTCCCTGAGTTTTTTAATAGAGGAGAAAGCGTCAAGGACGGTCTCGCTGACGGCATCGCACGCATCGTGAGAATTTCTGAGACTATACAGAGCGATGTGGTACATATCTTCATAGACGAGTGAATACAGCCTTGCGAAAGCGGAAGTATCGCCTTTTCTTGCGAGGTTTACATCTGCGGAGAAATCACTCATAAAGAACCTCCTTTCGAATCGATTCACAAATACAGTGTAAAAAAGGGGAGATTTTGTTGCAGAGAATTTCGGGAAATATACAAAAATAAAAAAAATCAGCCATATGCACAAATTACGGTGAAAAAATTTCCCGTAATTCACAAATATTGCACATATGGCTGATTATTAAAATTTATTACTTTGGGGACATTTTCCCCCCGAACTTTTGTTGTTCGTTTAATTACGGGGGGTTCGGGGGGATTCTTCCCCCCGACGGGGGTTTGGGGGCAGAGCCCCCAATGGGGGTTCAGGGGGCGAAGCCCCCTGCCCCTTATCGTTCTTACGGGGGGAGTGGGGGGCAGAGCCCCCCACAAGCAGAGCCCCCACAAGCAGAGCCCCCCACAAACAGTCCACCAAAAACATCAGGAGTTTGCACGTCCCAAGAATGCCGCACCGATTATACCCGCATCATTGCCGAGTTTTGCAATGACTATTTCGGTATTTTTCTGTGAATTTCTTGTGTAGACTTCACCTTTTACGAGAGCCTTGACGGGCAGGAGGAGAGGGTCTCCCTCATTGCACACGCCGCCGCCTATGCAGAGAATATCGGGTTGGAAGATATTTATGACGTTAGTGATACCGCAGGCGAGATATTTTATATACTTGTCCACGACTTCTTTGGCAAAGGGGTCACCTGCACGCATAGAGTCGAAGGAAGTCCTTGCGGTTACTTTTCCCTTGTCTTTGGACATATTGTCCATAATACAGTCGGGGTGTAGAGCGATAGCCTCTTTAGTCATTCTGATGAGACCTGTTGCGGAGGAGTAAGCCTCAAAACAGCCTTTTCTGCCACAGGAACACTGTGCCCCGTCCACTTCAATGACAGTGTGACCGATTTCAGCACCGCCGAAGTTAGAACCCGCATAGATTTTACCGCCGATAATTATACCGCCGCCGACACCTGTTCCGAGGGTTATGCAGACAGCGTTCTCAGCACCCTTTGCAGCACCCGCAACGTATTCACCGTAAGCGGCAGCATTAGCATCGTTCTCGATAAAGACAGGTTTGTTGATGTACTCCTGAATGTACTCCACCATGGGAGTATTTTTGAAACCGAGGTTGTTGGAGTACTCGATAACGCCTGTTGAACTGTTGGCGATACCGGGAGTACCGATACCAACCCATTCAACGTCCTTTTCCATGTCGAGACCCGCTTTTTTGACGGCTTCAACAGCCATTTTAGCCATATCACAGGCTATTTCCTTTTCGGGACGGGGGCAGTTAGTCTTAGTGCTTGCCTTTGAGATGATTTCATAATTTTCATTGACAACGCCGGCAACGATATTAGTACCGCCGAGGTCAATACCAACGTAGTATTTCATTGTAACGACTCCTTATAATTTTTGGAACATTATATCATAAAAACACAAAAATGTCAACAGATAAAATGAAAAATTATAAATTATAGATAATTTCGGGGGAGTATTTCGGTCATAATGACGGATAAATATATATTAAAAATTTATATCAAATATATTAAATTTATATTTCGGTGACTATCGGGGAGCATTCGCCTGTTATTTTGTAAGAACCTGTTCCTGCGGGTACGAATATACTTGCACCGCATTTCGGTGGGGAGGAGTGGACTGTTGAATTGTCGGGGGTGGACAGTGAGAACGCCGTCCCCCTCTATTACGAGAATGTGAGTAAAGCTGTACTCACCCGAAAAGAAGTCCGCAAATGAAAAAATGTCGTGACGGCGTACACTGAAATATTGGCACTGTGAAAGAATTTTAACGCACGGGTGTTATGGACTGTTTATATTTCGGTGACAATCAGGGAGCATTCACCTGTTATCTTGTAAGAACCTGTTCCTGCGGGGACGAATATACTTGCACCGCATTTCAGGGGGGAGGAGTGGACTGCCGAATTGTCGGGGGATTGGACAGTGAGAACGCCGTCCCCCTCTATTACGAGAATGTGAGTAAAGCTGTATTCACCCGAAAAGAAGTCCGCAAATGAAAAAATGTCGTGACGGCGTACACTGAAATATTGGCACTGTGAAAGAAGTCTGACACACTGGTTGTCATAGACTATAGGTTTTCTGGGACGGGTGTTTCTGTAGGGGGAGAAACTCAGAACGTCAAGAGCCTTTTGGACGTGAAGCGGTCTTGAATTGCCGTCTGAATCGATGCGGTTGTAGTCAAAAAGCCTGTAGGTTATATCGGAATTTTGTTGTATTTCGGCGGTGAGGATACCGTCACCGAGAGCGTGTACAGTTCCCGCAGGAATAAAAAAAGTGTCGCCTGGTTTGACTTTTATTCTGTTGAGAAGTTCGCAGAGAGTGCCGTTTTCAATAGCTTTTTCGACAGTCTGTCTGTCGGTGTTCTGTCTGAAACCGCATATTATTTCGGAATCGGGCTTGCAGTCGATTATGTGCCACATTTCTGTTTTTCCCGAGCAGTTTTCGTTCAGACGTGCATAAACGTCATCGGGGTGGACCTGAACGGAGAGTTTGTCGCAGGCGTCAATAAGTTTTACGAGAATGGGGAACTCCCTGAATCTCTTGCAGGCAGTACCGCCAATAGACGGATCTTTTCCGAGGACATTTTCGAGAGTCTCCCCGGCAAAACAGCCGTCTTTCACGGTACACATACCGTCGGGACGGCAGGAGAGTTCCCAGCTTTCGGATATGATTTCCTCAGAGCCGTCTCCCTTTCCGAAGATGGATTTTAGTTTAGTACCGCCCCAGAGGTAATTTTTTACGGGTGAGATAAGTTCAAAAGGTAACATATTTTCTCCTTGAGTTAGATTAAATTTTTATTTAGATTAAAATTTTATAATTTATAATATTTATAATATAATATTTATAATATTATAAATCAAGATTTTTTATATACCTGACAAAATCGGAGTATTCCCCGTTGTAGACGTTAAAATCAATGCACTTTTCGTCACCGACATAGCCGTCAAGAGTACCGCTGTCGTCGTACTGCCAGAATTTCCAGTCCATAAGGTCGGGTTCAAATGTGACACTCCTTATCCAGAGGGGGTAGTCGGAATATTTTTTCATAATGTAACGGCAGTATACGGGGATAGTCGAGTAGATGATGGGCTTTACACCGTAGTAATTTTCGAGTTTTGAGAGCAGAGGGGTGAGAATTTTTTCGGTCTCCTCAAAAGAGGGCTTGTTGTCGGCTTTGTCGGCGTAGTATTCAATATCGACAACGGGAGGCATATCTATTTTGTCCTTGCTGACAGTTTTAATAAAGTTTTCAGCCTGAGTTTCCCCCGAACTGTCAAAGCTGAAAAAGTGGTAGCAGGAAATTTTTATATCGGTGTCGCCCGCATTTTCGAGGTTTTCGGAGACATATTCGTCAACGTGACCGCTGCCCTCCGTGGCTTTTATAAAGGCGAATTTGACATCCTGTTGTTGCAGGGCATTCCAGTCTATAACGCCCTGATAGCGTGAGACATCCACGCCGAAGACGGAGTATTTCTGTGTGTTCACGACGGGGACGGACAGCAGGCACGAGACAGCGACAGTAAAGAGAATCATAAGAACCCCGAGGACGGGGAAAAAGATTTTTTTAAGAAGCAAGAGGAAACATCTCCCGAAAAAAATAAATTTACTATATTATCATACCCCAAAAAAGCAAATTAGTCAATAGATAAATTCAAAACGTCCAAAGAACTTAATTTGTACAATTTTCATAAAGAAAGGGGGCTATAACTGTCGGGGAGTTTTTTGCATATAATATAACAGCCGTTGTATTTTGGCACGGCTGAAAAGAGCTAAAACGGAGATGAAAGCAGATTATGAAAGAGAAAATACTGATAGCGGGCGGGGACATGAGACAGATTTACTGCGGAAAGAGACTGAAGAAGTCGGGGAAATTTGACGTTGAGGTGACGGGTTTTGACAGCGTATTTGTCCCCGAGGACATGAAATTTTCGGGGGAGAAACATTACAGCGGAGTTATACTGCCCGTGATAGCGTTTGACGAGGACGGTTTTCTGAACAGTCCGAATTACAGCGGAAAACTCTCCGCACGGGACATACTGCCGTATCTGGACGGGAAAGCGAAAATTTTTGCAGGAAAGACAGACAAGGCGGTCACGGAGACTTTTTCGGGACACACGATATACAGTTATCTGTACAGGGAGGAATTTAGTCTCAAAAACGCAGTCCCGACAGCAGAGGGAGCGGTACAGATAGCACTTGAAGAACTGCCCGTGACATTAAGCGGAATGAGGGTACTTATAGCGGGTTACGGCAGGATAGGAACTGCACTTGCGTCAATACTGAAAGGATTTTCGGCGGATATAACGGCAGTTGTGAGAAGTCCGATTTCGGAGGCAAAAGCGGGTCTGAACGGTATAAAAGCGGTGAGGGTGGAGGACATGGGAACAGACTACGGGCTTGTGTTCAACACCGCTCCCGAAATGATTTTCACGAGGGAGATTTTAGGGAAATTCCCGCCCGAAACGCTCTTTATAGACCTTGCCTCCAAGCCGGGGGGAATAGATTTTTCGTCAGCGTCGGAGATGGGCAGAAAAGTGATATGGGCGTTGGGAATACCTGGAAAGACATCGCCCGTTACGGCGGGGGAGATAACAGCGGAGACGGTCATGCAGATAATTTCGGAGGAAATCGAGAGAGAATAGAGTTAGAAGTTAAAATAAATAAAATAAATAATTTTAGAGAGGAGGTTTATAGAAATTGAAAAAATTTGAGAACATCAGAATAGGCTATGCCGTGACAGGTTCATTCTGCACATTTGAAAAGGCGTTTGAGCAGGCGAAAATTTTAAGGGAAATGGGAGCGGAGATAGTACCGATAATGTCGGAGAATGCTTTCGGGAAGTCGACAAGGTTCGGGAAAAGCGGCGAGAACGTGAGAAAATTTGAGGAGATATGCGGACGTGAAATAATATCGGACATAGAGTCAGCCGAGCCGATAGGACCGAAAAATCTGACGGACATAATGGTAATATCGCCGTGTACATCAAATACGCTGTCGAAACTTGCGTGCAGTATAACGGACACGTCCGTGACTATGGCGGTCAAGTCACATCTGCGGAGCGGAAAGCCCGTACTTCTTGCGATAGCGTCAAACGACTCTCTGTCGGGTTCGGCGAAAAATATAGGGGAACTCCTGAACAGGAGAAACTATTATTTTGTGCCGATGAGACAGGACGACATTGAAAAAAAGCCTACGTCACTCGTTGCGGACTTCACACTGATACCGAAGTGTGTGGAACTTGCGGTGAAAGGGTTACAGCTGAGACCGATAATAATGTGAAATATATAATTATAATATAAAACAGCGGGATTTTTGGAGTATAGAAATCCCGCAGTTTTTTTAATTTTAATTTTATTTTGACAGCTGAAATAAATATGAAAAAAGTGAAAAATAAGTGAAATGGATTGAATTGTGGCAGTGATTGTGATATAATCTAAGACGGTGTTAAAAAAAAACAAATACGAAATTCGGAGAGAAAAAGATATGATCTATTATAATTATAAAAAAAATAAAAAAATTTTAAGTTACAGGAAAATGACTGCACTGATTTCGAGTGTGTTGCTTGTGTGTACAGCGGCAGTTCCGTGTGCGGGAGTTTATGCGGAGGAGTCAGCCGTTTCGGAGAGCGTGGAGAGTATGCAGGAAAACGTCACGGTTTCGGGGGACTACAGTTACAGTCTTGATACGGACGGATATGCGGTGATAGAGGGGTGTACGTCTCAGGAGACGGAGCTTTATGTTCCCGAACAGATAGACGGCTATGAAGTGCTTGAGATAGGAAAACAGGCGTTTTACAACGTACCCGCCGAGAAGATAGTGATACCTGCCTGTGTGGAGTACATTTCCGCAGACAACCCGTTTGTGCTGTGTGAGAGCCTGAAAGAGATAGAAGTTTCCGAAGAGAGTGAAAATTACAGTTCACAGGACGGAGTTTTGTACTCAAAGGACAAGACGGAGATAGTGTGTTATCCGAGAGCGAAAGAGGGAGACAGTTTTGAAATTCCGGAGGGAGTTAAGAAAATTTTTCCCGCCTGCTTTAACTGCACGTCTCTGAAGAGCGTAAAAATTCCCGCTGCCTTTGAAACGCTGTCGAGACACGCCTTTGCGGAGTCTGCCTTAGAGGAGATAGACCTGTCGGGGACGGCTGTCGAGGAAATCGGCATAATGGCTTTTGCAGGCTGTACAAAGCTGAAGAGCGTGGTTTTCCCCGAAAATCTTTTGAGTATAGGGCTTGCGGCTTTTTACGGGTGCAGCAGTCTGTCAGAAGTTGAGCTTCCCGAAACTCTCACAAACGTAGGACAGAGTGCATTTATGGGAACGTCCATGACGGAAGTAAGAATACCGTCAAGTGTAACGTCCATAGGGTACAATGCGTTCGGCTATGACGAGAGTGAGAATCCGATTGAAAACTTCACGATAATAGGGGAGTACGGTTCGGCGGCACAGACTTATTCAACGGACAAGGACGAGGAATATGACTACCACAACAGTTTTACTTTTATCAGTACATCGGCATATGAGGAGCAGAAGGAGTACGAGAGCCTTGACACAAAGACAAGCGGAGATTACGAGTACACAGTCACGGAGGACGGAATAAGTATAGTGTTCTGCACGGCGATAGACGAGGTACTTGAAGTGCCGAGCGAGATAGACGGAAAGACTGTGACGGGAGTTTACAAAAACGCCTTCCAGACTTGCGGAGCGAGTGAGATAATACTGCCCGACACGGTCAAGACGATAGGGGAGTACGCATTTCCGGAGACACTCAAAAAGCTGACTTTTCCGTCGGGGTGTACGGAAATAGGCGGTGACGAGCCGTTTATATTCTGCACGTCACTGGAGAGCGTGACGGTGTCGGGAGCAGACGGAGCAGGAGTTGTGAACAGTTCGGGCGGAGAGTACAGCTCACAGGACGGAGTTTTGTACAACAAGGACAAGACGGTTTTGATAGTCTATCCGCCCGCAAAGACGGACACGGAATTTACAATGCCGACAGGAGTTAAAGAAATAGCGTCATCGGGATTTATATCTGTACAGAATCTTAAAACCGCTGATTTGTCGGGAGTGGAGACGATAAATTCATTTGCATTTGAGGGTAGTACGGTCCTTGAGAGCGTAAAGCTGTCCAAAGATTTGAAATTGGTGGGAAATGACGTATTTTTCAACTGCACGTCTTTGAAGAGCGTGAGACTTTACGACAAGATTGAGACGATAGGGGACTACGCATTCGGCTATGAATATGACTATGATGCGGAGAGCGAGTATTTGCAGAATCAGGAGAGCGGACTGACAGAAGAGGACAGTGGAGAGCAGAGTTTTGAGAAGCTGACAGAGGGTTTCAAAATTTACACCGATGAGGGCACTATGGGTTACGACTACGCAAAGGCGTGCGGAATAGAGATCGTTGAGAACACTGTTGAAATAGGTGGAAAAAACGTTGACAAAAATTTTCTGTATGTGATATGCGGAGTGTTGATAGCGGTGATAGTGGGAATAGCGGGCTTTTTCGGCGTGAGACACGCAGTAAAGAGTTCAAAGAAGAAGAGCAAAGATAAAGATAAAAATAAAAATAAAAACAAGGAGGCGTGAGACTTGAGAAAGACAGCGGAAAAATATTTGGGAACTCTTTTTGCGGGGACACTTCTTTTGACCTGTTTATTCGGTCCGCTAAATGCACACGCCGATTTGCAGAGTGCGGAAGACGAACTCACGGACGGCATTTATACATATGAACTTATTGACGGGGGCTACACGATAACAAAGTGCGACTCGACAGCGATAACAAAGGAAGTGCCGTCAATGCGAAACGGCTATCCCGTGACGGCTATAGGTGACAACGCCTTTGTCAGCTGTTCGGGAATAACGGAACTTATTATACCCGACTCCATAAAGACGATAGGGGACGGAGCGTTTGCGGGGTGTACATCACTGAAAAAAATCACACTCCCGTCCAAACTGACCGAGATACCTGCAAATGCTTTTATGGGGTGCAGTATGCTTGAAGAGGTCGAAATGCCCGACAGCGTTGACATGATAGGGAACTATGCGTTTTTTTCGTGTGATGCCCTGAACACGGTGGAACTTCCCGAGTCTCTCACGACTTTGGGAGCAATGGCTTTTGCGGAGTGCGGAAATATAGAGACGATAGACACGGAAAATTGCAGTAATTTTGTCTTTGAGGACGGATTTCTGTACAGTGCGGACAAAACGAGCATATACAGAGTGTCCGCAAAACTGGAGGGTGATATATATATAGCAGACGGAGTGAAGTCCATAGAGCCGGGAGCGTTTTCGCTCTGCACAGGCATAGAAAATCTGTTTATACCGTCATCTGTCACCTACATAGGTGAGGACGCATTTGGTTACTGTTCAGCCCTGAAAAAAATTGACTTTTCGGAGGGACTTGACACGATTGCAGATATAGCGTTCAAATTCTGTACATCTCTGGAGACAGCGGACTTTCCGACAAGTCTGACCTACATAGGTGAGGGAGCATTTTACAATTGCAGAGGTCTCACAAGGGCAGTCATAGCGGAGGGAGTGACGGACATAGGCATGGGAGCATTTATGTCCTGCACGGAGCTGAAACAGGTGACGATACCCGAGAGTGCAGTAAACATAGGTGACAACGCATTCGGCTACACTGAAAATGCCGAGACGGGGGAGTATGAGCTTTTAGAGGACTTTAGTATTTCGGCGGTATCGGAGTCGGCGGGTGCGGAGTACGCAAAGAAAAACGACATAAAATTTGACGGTTCGGACGAAAATCTCAAAACGGTGGCGTTTGCGGCTATTGGAGTTGGACTTATAATACTTGTGGCAGTATTTGCGGTAGTGATGATGTCAAAGGGGAGGAAGACCGCCCCGAAAGAAGTCAGGAGAGCGAAAAAAGCGGAGCAGGAGAGCGAGGAGGATAAGAATTATAAAAAAATAGTAGACGATAAATAGGGCTTTGCCTTGTGGGGGAGATTTGAAAGTGGGGACACTCCAAGCCCCGCCCCTTTTTCCAAAAAATTAAACGGTAGACTGCCAAGGGGAGGGAGTTTGTTTCTTCTGTGGGAATAATCATGGGGGGTTCGGGGGGATTCTTCCCCCCGACGGGGGTTTGGGGGCAGAGCCCCCAATGGGGGTTCAGGGGGCAAAGCCCCCTGCCCCTTAGACTTAAAACAGGGGGTTTGGGGGGCGTAGCCCCCCAACGTAAACGGACTGTCCGAATTAAAATCAGACAGTCCGTTCTTGTTTTGTTTTATATTTTTATATATTTTTTATCAATACATACCGCCCATACCGCCTGCGGGCATTGCGGGAGCGGGAGTTTCCTCCTTTATGTCGGCGACAAGGCTCTCGGTGGTGAGGACCATAGAAGCGACAGATGCGGCGTTCTGGAGGGCAGAACGTGTCACCTTAGTAGGATCAACGATACCTGCGGGGATCATGTCAACATAGGTCTCGTTGTAAGCGTCAAAGCCGTAGCCCGTCTTGCGTGAACGTCTTATTTTGTCGACGATAACACTACCTTCAAGACCTGCATTTTCGGCGATCTGACGAACGGGAGCTTCAAGAGCTTTGAGAATAATTCTTGCACCCGTCTTTTCGTCACCGTCAAGAGTGGGGATAAGTTTCTCAACAGCAGGCATAGCGTTCACGAAAGCAGTACCACCGCCAGCGACGATACCCTCTTCAACGGCAGCCTTTGTAGCGGCGAGAGCGTCTTCTATGCGGAGTTTCTTTTCTTTCATTTCGATTTCGGTAGCCGCACCGACTTTTATAACAGCGACACCGCCTGCGAGTTTAGCGAGTCTCTCCTGGAGTTTCTCACGGTCGAAATCGGAAGTAGTGGTCTCAATGGCACTGCGAATCTGGTTGACTCTGTTTTTGATTTCGTTCTTGTCGCCCGCACCGTCAACAATGATAGTGTTTTCTTTCTGGATAACAACCTGTTTAGCCTGACCGAGCTGTTCAACGGTAGTCTCTGAGAGTTCAAGACCGATTTCGGAGGAAATTACTTCACCGCCTGTGAGAACGGCAATATCTCTGAGCATTTCCTTACGTCTGTCGCCGAATCCGGGAGCTTTGACAGCGGCAACCTTGAAAGTGCCACGGAGGTTATTGAGAATGATAGTGGTGAGAGCTTCGCCCTCAACGTCCTCAGCGATAATGACGAGTTTCTTGCCCATTTTTACAATCTGTTCAAGCAGGGGGAGGATTTCCTGAATATTAGAAATTTTCTTGTCAGTGATAAGAATGTAAGCGTCATCATAGACAGCTTCCATCTTGTCTGTGTCAGTTACCATATAGGGGGAGATATAGCCCCTGTCGAACTGCATACCCTCAACAACTTCGCTGTAAGTTTCGGCAGTCTTGCTCTCTTCGATAGTGATAACACCGTCTGAAGTGACTTTCTCCATAGCCTCAGCGATAAGTTTACCGACATTTTCGTCAGCGGATGAGACAGTGCCGACTCTTGCGATGTCCTCACTGCCCTCAACGGACTTAGAGTGTTCAACAATAGCCTTGACAGCGGTGTCAACAGCCTTAGCGATACCCTTCTTTATGACCATAGGATTAGCACCTGCGGCGATATTTTTCATACCCTCTTTTACGATTGACTGTGCGAGGAGGGTAGCAGTAGTAGTACCGTCACCTGCTGCGTCGTTTGTCTTAGTAGCGACTTCCTTGACGAGTTGAGCACCCATATTTTCAAACGGGTCGTCGAGTTCGATGTCTTTGGCGATAGTCACGCCGTCGTTGGTGATAAGGGGAGCACCGAATTTCTTGTCGAGGACAACGTTTCTGCCCTTAGGACCCATAGTTATTCTTACAGTGTCAGCGAGTTTGTCAATACCGGACTGGAGAGCCTTTCTTGCGTCTTCGCCGTATTTCATATCTTTAGCCATAGTAAAAAACTCCTTAATAGATCGTGATCACAGGTTTTTTTGACCTGTTTTCAGCGTCATGAAAAATTTTTTTTTGCAAATATGCGTATGGTGGAGGGGGTGGACTTCTCCTTAAGAGAAAATCATTCCACGACAGCGAGAATGTCCTCCATTTTAACAATGATGTACTCCTCACCTTCGAGTTTTACATTAGTGCCCGAGTATTTGGAGATGAGGATTTTATCGCCCTTTTTGACCTCCATTTTCACATCGGGAGTACCGGGTCCCACTTCGACAACCTCGGCAACTTCGGGTTTTTCCTTAGCTGAGCCTGAGAGGATGATACCGCTCTTGGTAGTTTCCTCGGCTTCAGTCATTTTGACAACGACTCTGTCCTGTAAAGGTCTGATAGTCATGATTAAATACCTCCTGAGAAAAATATCCTTTCAGCACTCACACATTCTGAGTGCTAATATATATTCTAACATATTTTTTCTAAAAATCAAGAGTATTCTCTAAACTTTCACAATCTTTGTAAGCCCTCACAATCGGCGTGACATTTTGGGATAAAATTATATATAGACTGCACAAAAAATGATGGACTATTATAGACACCGGACTACCATTGGGGTGGGGGCAAAGCCCCCTGCCCCTTAGACTTAAAACAGGGGGGCGAAGCCCCCCAATAGTCCACAAATCAAAAAATTTCCAAAAAAAATATAATTTTAATAAAATTATTTTTTGGGGGAAGAATCCCCCCAGACCCCCATGATTATTCCCACACAAGAAACAAACCCCGCCCACATGATGGAAACTCAGTCCAATTTCACTAATATCTGAATAGTGAAAAAACTAAAAAATATATAATCACGGGTTTCCAAAGGGGGTTTCCCCCTTTGGCGGGGGGAGTGGGGGGCAGAGCCCCCCACAAACTAAGTCCCCCACTAATTTTTCTGCTGAGAAAGGACTGCACCCGAAATGCACCAGAACACGGGGGAGAAAGTTATATTGCTGACAGAGATAAATAATATAACTATACTGACGGCTGATGCGGCAGAGAGTACAATTTTTTCGCTTGAATTTCCGCTCTTGATATTTTTCACGCACGCCGAAACGACTGAAATTAAAATAATTAAAAGAGCAATCAGCGAGGGGATACCCCTTGTTGAGCAGGTGTAAATATAATCATTGTAGACTTTATCGAAAGTATTTTTATTTTGGACTATTATTTCGGAGACATCTTGGGGAGTATAGCCGTCATCGAAGTCGCCCGACGTATAGAGTTGAGGAAAAACGAGTTGGTCGGGACCCGTACCCGTCAGGGGGGACTGTGTTGCAATATTTAGAGCTTTGCTGTTTAGTTTTGAGTAGACATCTGCCGTGTCGTTGAGGTCAATGGACTGTGATTCGGGGAGACCGTTTGCGTTTGCCCTGTAGTAGCCGTCCGCCCAGAGCATAATACTGCCGTCATAGAGTCTGTAGGAGTCTATTTCGCCAATTAGACCCGCATTGACCATGACGACTGCACAGACAGCGGGTACTACACACGACAGCAGGGAGAGGAGTTTTTTGGGTTTTTTGACAGCGAGAGCGGTGAAAAGGCAGACGAGTGAACTCAGAGCCATACCGCATATACCGACGAGGGAGTAAGTGAACATAGCACAGAAGGAGCAGACGCATGAGCATATTATCAGGAAAATATTTTTATATTTATTTTTATTATTTTTGCCGTCACCGAGTACAAGGGAGACGAGGGAGACGGTTACGGAGACGGTCAGGAGCATAGCGAGGAATATTGGGGACTGTGATAACCCCGAGGAAGCGTTAGCCTGAACGTCCATTCTGACGAATTTGTACTGACCGAGTTTGCCCGTAAAGACCTGAACGAGCCCCCAGAGAGCGTTGAGCAGACCCGTACCGCATACGCCGTAAATCAGAAATTCGATAGCCTTTTTAGTCTTTAGGGACATACCCGTCACAAAGAAACTGAAGTAGAAGACGATAGCGAACAGCCCCTCACCCCTTGCGGGATAGCCGTACAGAGCGATATTGAGGTCATATGAAAATATTGAAGAGACAATTCCCCAGATGAGCATAAAGCCGAAAGCGGAGACAGCTATTATATTTAATTTTTTTTGTCCGACAAATTTTCTGATAAAAGCGATAAGTGTGACAATCATGCAGAAAACGCCCGATATAGCGAGACCGACGGAACACATGGAATAGAGACCGCTGTTGCCGATGATTTCGGGAATCATAGTGAAGAGGGAGGTCAGAAAGCAGGCGGAGAGGATACCCCCGACAGCAATTTTTGAGAAATTTTCCTCTGAGAGGTTGAGGATAAAATTTGATTTTTCGGTTGAATTAAAGATAGTTTTTTGCATGGTGACTCCTTTCTTAGTTTTGATTTATGCTTTTTAGGACTGGGGGCTTTGCCCCCAGACCCCCATTAGAACGATAAGGGGCAGGGGGCGTTGCCCCCTGAACCCCCACTGGGGGCTTTGCCCCCAGACCCCCACAAGGGGCTCCGCCCCTTGACCCCGCTGGGGGGAAGAATCCCCCCAGACCCCCCATGATTATTCCTACAGAGGGTACACCCTCCACAATTAAACAAAAACTTGAATAGTGGGAAAACTAAAAATATATAATTACGGGTTTCCAAAGGGGCTTTGCCCCTTTGGCAGGGGGTGTGGGGGGCAGAGCCCCCCACAAAATCCCCGGTTACTTCAATTTGAAAAAAAGGCGGACGACAAACGTACGTCCGCCTTGTGAGCTGTGATTACTTTGCGTAGTCGGTAACTCTGCTCTCTCTTATAAGATTTACTTTAATCTGACCGGGGTAATCCATATCGGATTCTATCTGCTGAGCGATTTTTCTTGCGGTGATGACCATTTTTTCGTCGTTTATAATTTCGGGAACGACCATTATGCGGACTTCACGTCCCGCCTGGAGAGCGTAGCACTTTTCAACGCCCTCATAACTCTTGCATATTTCTTCAAGTTTCTGGAGACGTTTGATATAGCTCTCATAGTTTTCACTCCTTGCGGCAGGTCTTGCAGCGGAGATAGCGTCGGCAGCCTGAACGATACAGGCGATAGCGGTCTTGGGTTCAACATCGTTGTGGTGAGCCTCAACAGCGTGGATGACGGCGGGATTTTCGTTGTATTTCTTGCACACGTCAACGCCTATCTGGACGTGTGAACCCTCTATTTCGCAGGTGAGAGCCTTGCCTATGTCGTGGAGAAGCCCCGCACGCCTTGCGAGGTTAGCATCAATGCCGAGTTCGGAAGCGAGGACACCGCACAGTTTGGAGACTTCAATAGAGTGGTCAAGGACGTTTTGTCTGTAGCTTGTACGGTATTTAAGTCTGCCTATGAGTTTTATAAGTTCATGGTTTATACCGTGGACATTGGTCTCAATTACGGCACGTTCGCCCTCCTGTTTTATTCTGTACTCAATCTCACGCCTTGCCTTGTCGACCATTTCCTCTATACGGGTGGGGTGGATACGACCGTCGGCTATGAGTTTTTCAAGGGCGATTCTTGCGACTTCACGCCTTATCTGGTCAAAGCATGAGAGAGTTATAGCCTCGGGAGTGTCATCAATGATAATGTCGACACCCGTGAGAGTTTCGAGAGTGCGGATATTTCTGCCCTCTCTGCCTATGATACGACCTTTCATTTCGTCATTGGGGAGAGGGACAACGGAGACAGCCGTTTCGGAGACCTGGTCCGCAGCGACTTTGGCGATAGCAAGTGATATATAGTTTCTTGCCCTTTCGTTGCACTCGTCCTTTATCTGCTGTTCATAAGCTGAAATTTTGACAGCTTTTTCGTGAATTAAATCGTCCTCAAGTTTAGAAATTATGTACTCCTTAGCCTGTTCCTGAGTGAAACCTGAGATTTTTTCAAGAACGTCCATCTGGCTTTGTTTGACGGCTTCAGCCTCTTTGAGCCTGTCCTCAGCAGATTTGAGTTTCTGGGAGAGGACTTCCTCTTTCTTTTCGAGGTTATCGGTTTTTTTGTCGAGGTTTTCCTCTTTTTGTTGCATACGTCTCTCCTGACGGGAGAGTTCACTTCTTCTCTCTTTGATTTCCTTATCGGCATCGGCACGGAGTTTATGGATTTCGTCCTTAGCCTCGATAAGTGCACTTTTCTTTTTATTGTCGGCATCTCTCTCAGCGTCCTCAATGATACGCCTTGCCTGCTGTTCAGCCGAACCGACAGCGGATTCAGCCTCATGCTTTCTCTGTTCTATGCCCTCTTCAACGCCTTTTTTGTGAGCGGATTTTGAGAAAAAAGCTCCGCCTGCAAAGAAACCGCCCAGAAAGAAGGCGATGATAAGAATAATAGCGACAATGGGGTTCATACAGTGCATTACCTCCTTTTTTACAATAATAGAATTTAGAATTTGTATGTAACTACTCTTATTACTGTAGGCGGTAAAATGCCGCATTATTTTATTTATTTTTCTCTCTTAAAAAATATAAAAAATTATATTCAAGAAAATTATATAAAAATATAATATAAAAATATAAAAAAATATAAAAACAAGCCGCATTACGCCTCGGTAATATATTTCGGATAAATACAACATACTCATTATATACCCTTTCGGGGGATATGTCAAGTGGATTTGAAAAAAATTAAATATAAATTATAATTTATGTTTTTGGACTTCTTTAAGGGAACTTTTTCAGGTGGACGACAGGGGACAAGGACGTTGTCCCCTGAACCCCTGTTGGGGGTTTCGCCCCCACGCTCCCTATTTAACGATTAGGGGCAGGGGGCTTTGCCCCAAAAAATAATTTTCTTAAAATTATATTTTTTTAGAAATTTTTCTATTAAAATAATC
>CANQWR010000012.1 GCA_947627625.1 uncultured Ruminococcus sp.
CTCGCTCTTCCGAGTGCATGATTACTATTTCTCATGCTTTCTCTCTTTTGAAACGTCTATGAATACAGGTTCTTAGTTGCTGTCGGTTAATGTTGGTTGAGTATTTTCAGCTCAACAAAATGTTGAAATGGATATTTTTGTCCGTGTTAAAATTGAGAATAATTGCATAGACTTTTTCAAAATTTTGAAAGAAATATATATTGATTTTGAAAAATGTCCTACATTATCCAAAAACAATCCGTTTGCGATTAGCAATGCTCATCTTTGCTGTCTTAAAAGGAGGTAAGGCGAAATCATGAAAGAAAAAAAGTTTCATTCGGTCAGGGAAAAAGTTCTCTGACTCACAACAACCGGAAATTTATTGCGGACAATGTTGACGTGTTCCGCACTCACGAAAATATCACCTTTGTACAGCAGCCAATTGAAGATGCATATGAACAGCTTTTTGCAGAATCAACGGAGCGTTACAATGTCAGACAGAAACGCAATGACCGAAAAATTCACGGCAGTTATTATGAACATCTTTTCGGCGTTAAACCGTGCAACAATGTCCGCACTGCTGCCGACAAAAGAAAAAGTTTTTATGAGGACGTTGTGCAAATCGGCAGAATGGAAGATTCGGGCTATGGCACGAAAGATTTTCAGCTTGTAGCTGATTGCCTGAAAGAGTGTATGAATGGTTTCCAGAAATGCAACCCGAACTTCTATGTTTTTTAATACTGTCATACACATAAACGAAGCGACTCCCCATTTGCACATCAACTATATCCCCATAAAATATTTTAAGGAGATTTGAAACACGAAATGCAATGGCAAAAGCTCTCGAAGAAATGGGCTACGGTGAGTCAGGAGTACGTTCATAGTCAGCAAAAACCGGAAATACAACAGCAGTCTATCACCAAAAAGAAAAAATCGTGGGGACCGGAATAACACAAAACAGAACAAAAGAAAAAATTTATGGCATACCCTAAAAAATGCATCAAACCTCTTGACAACGGCGATTTATTGCACTACAATCATAAATGTACAAGGGTATGTCATAAATTTAAGGGGGTAATTTATGGCAACAATAAAGAAACGTGGCAACAGCTATCTCATCAGGGTAAGTTGTGACTATAATGTCAGAGCCGGACTAAAAAGACGAATAGGACGGATAATCTCTCCGTCTTGGTGACAAGCAGGTTGAGGGCGACAAACTTTTTTCGAGTGAAATGGTGAACCGATATACACTTTTCTCAATTCTGTGAAATTCACTCCCTGAAACACTTCTATGACTCGGCTCTTATCAACTAAGGGCGTGGGGGCAGTGGAAGTGTCGGTGCATCAAGTCACCCGACGATAATTACCAAAACTTCTATATACTGTTATGTATTCAATCAGGCTCAGAAAAGGGCAATTAAAGCAACCTCTTCGGTACTCGACTTTCACAAGCCCGACGACACCAAAGGACAGCCCAAATCTATAATAAGGGACAGAAGCCGTATCAGGGTAAAAAAAGCTCCCAGACAACGACAAATCGTTATCTGAGAGTTTCGCACAAAGTGACCCGTACGGGAATCGAACCCATGTTGCCAGAATGAAAATCTGGAGTCTTAACCTCTTGACCAACGGGCCATGTAGTAGCGGTAGTAGGATTCGAACCAACGACCCACCGGGTATGAACCGATTGCTCTCGCCAACTGAGCTATACCGCCATATTCTGCAAGCACACGCCTGCGACTTTATTATTATATCACACACAATATGAAAAGTCAAGCCTAAATATAAATTTCGGCGTATAGCTGTATTTTTGACGTGCATTTTGCGTTTTTTTGTAGAATTTATACAATATTTTCACTCCCCTTGACTTAAACTCCGAGATATGTTATTATATTATTGTGTCTATTATCATTAAAAAGGGGGAATTTCCGTTGGAGAGCATTGAAAGGCAGATTCGTGAAAAACTCGACCGCATTGAGACTGAGTATGATGTGAAAATTCTGCACTGCATTGAGTCGGGGAGCAGGGCGTGGGGGTTCGCATCGCCCGACAGCGATTTTGATGTCAGATTTTTTTACGTCCACAAGCCCGAATTTTATCTGAGACTTGACAGGTCAAGCGATGTCATAAATTACGAGCTGAACGATGTCTTTGACATAAACGGCTGGGATCTGCAAAAGGCTCTGAGGCTTCTCTACAAATCAAACCCCACTATATTTGAGTGGAACAATTCCCCGATAGTGTACAGGACTACCCCGCAGTGGCAGAGGGTGCAGAGTGTCATAGACGAATATTTTTTGTCCAAATCAGGCCTTTACCACTATCTGAGCATGGCTAAGTCAAATTACAAGGAGTACCTGAAGGGCGACACCGTCAGACTGAAAAAATATTTTTACGTCATAAGACCTGTACTCGCCTGTCTCTGGATACTGGAAAAAAACTCCCCTCCGCCAATGCTCTTCTCGGAACTGGTCTCCGCCGAACTCGACAAGTCCCTCATGCCCTATATTGACTACCTTTTTGAACTGAAAACCAACTCCCCCGAAAGCGAATACGGCAAAAAAATTCCCGAAATAAACAGCTATCTTGACTTAAAAATAAAAGAGATAAGCAGTAAAATTTCGGAGACGGATGTCCGCACAGAAAAAAACTGGGACAATCTGAACCGTCTTTTTCTTGAAATACTCCGCACTACATGACAGTCCCCGATAAATAATTAAATTATAAAATAAAAATTAAAATAATAAAATATAATATAGACGCTGTTTTTTCATATAATATTTACAGCGTCATCAGGAGGTATATTTTTGAAAAATCTTAAAATTACGGCTCTGCTGTGCTTTGTACTTGCCCTCTCGGCAGGCTGTGGAACGAACGTATCCCTCAACGGTTCAACGGAGACCGAAAATTCCGAAAACTCCTCAAGCTCCGAAATTGTTGAGACCCCGACCGAAAGGACTACCTACAGTGAGGAGTATATGCGTGACAAGTACGGCGAATACTCCCCCGTCGATGTCTCGGGGAAAACTCCCTCGGGCACAGGTTTCATCGTAGAGGCAGACAACAGTTTTATCGCAACCGTCTACAATCAACCCGCCGACGACGGCTACACTAACGGCTTCCTCCTCGTGAATCAGGAGGTCGAAATTTATGAGGAACAGGACGGCTTTACTCTCGTAAAATCAGGCGACACCTGCGGTTATGTAAAGAGTGAATCCGTCTCCAAAAAATGATTTTATATAAACACGGAGCGTGAATTTTATGAAAATTACTCTCAACCCCGATGAGAAGTTAGTCGCAAAAATAAAAGAGGGGCTAAAAGCCAAGGACGGCTACTGCCCGTGCCGTGTGGCGAAAACCCCCGAAAACAAGTGTATGTGCAAGGAGTTCCGTGAGCAGATTGAAGACCCCTCCTTTGAGGGCTTCTGCCACTGTTTGCTCTACTATAAAAGTCTGGAGGATTAACAATATGGAAATCACTATAACAAAAGAAAATTTCGACAGCGAGGTCAGAAACTACAAGGGGCTTGTTCTCCTCGACCTGTGGGCTTCATGGTGCGGTCCGTGCATGATGCTCTCCCCCGTAATTTCTGAAATAGCGGAGGAGTACTCCGACAAGATAAAAGTCGGCAAGATAAACGTTGACGAACAGCCCGAACTCGCTATGGCTTTCAGCTGCGACAGTATCCCTCTTCTCGTCTTTGTAAAGGACGGCGTTATCCGGAAGCAGCTCGTCGGCTACCGCACAAAAGAGGATATTCTCGAATCAATCGGTCTATCCTGATATTAAAAATAAAATAAAAAATAAAAAAATAAAAAATATAAAATATAAAAAATAAAAAAGACTGTCCCCATTTTCGGACAGTCTTTTTTTACTTCTTATGTTTCACAGTGTTCCACGTGGAACATTTTTATTTTTATCTCAAAAATCCTGAATTTCACACTCAGTCGGCTTTGATTACGTCCTTACGCATATAGTATCTGAGTGCCTCCGGTATCCTGATACTGCCGTCTTCGTTTACGTTGTTCTCAAGAAACGCTATCAGCATTCTCGGCGGTGCGACTACCGTGTTGTTGAGAGTGTGTGCAAAATACTTCTTTCCGTCCTCCGCCTGAACCCTTATTGCAAGCCGTCTCGCCTGTGCGTCTCCCAGATTTGAACAGCTTCCGACTTCAAAATATTTTTTCTGTCTCGGAGACCACGCTTCCACGTCTATGCTCTTCACTTTCAGGTCTGCCAAATCTCCCGAACAGCATTCAAGTGTTCTGACAGGAATGTCAAGTGTCCTGAAAAATTCGACTGTGTAGCTGTACAGCTTTTTGAACCACTCCATGCTCTCTTCGGGCTTGCAGATGACTATCATCTCCTGCTTTTCAAACTGGTGTATTCTGTAAACTCCCCTCTCCTCAAGACCGTGTGCACCGACTTCCTTTCTGAAACACGGTGAGTAACTCGTCAGAGTTTTCGGCAATTCGCTCTCGGAAATAATTGTGTCAATAAATCTTCCGACCATGGAGTGTTCACTCGTACCTATCAAATAGAGGTCTTCGCCCTCTATCTTGTACATCATGTCTTCCATCTCCGCAAAACTCATAACCCCCGTGACAACGTTGCTCCTTATCATAAAGGGCGGTATGCAGTACGTAAAGCCCTTGTCAATCATGAAGTCCCTTGCATAGGAGAGTATGCACGAATGGAGCTGTGCAATATCGCCTGTCAGGTAGTAGAAACCGTTGCCGCTGGTCTTGTCCCTTGCACTGCTGAGGTCTATGCCGTTCACACGCTCCATTATGTCAACGTGGTACGGGATTTCAAAGTCGGGCACAAAAGGCTCCCCGAACCTCTCGACTTCCACATTCTCGCTGTCGTCCTTTCCAATCGGCACGCTATCGTCTATTATATTGGGAATCACAAGCATTATCTTCCTTATCTCAACTTCAAGCTCCGCCTCCTGTTTTTCCTTTTCCACAAGCTGCAGACCTATCTCCGAAACTTCCGCCTTGACTTTTTCGGCTTCGTCCTTCTGTCCCTTTGCCATGAAACCGCCTATCTGCTTGCTCTTTACTTTCCTCTGGTGTCTCAGTTCGTCACACTCAACTTTTGTCTGTCTGTACAGTTTGTCCATATCGTAAACTCTGTCCACAAGTTCAAGTTTTTCTTCCTGAAATTTTTTTCTTATGTTCTCTTTGACAAGTTCGGGGTTATTTCTTATAAGTTCTATATCTATCATGATTTTTTACTCCTGTTCATCTTTGGCGAGCCTGTCCGCAAGCCACGCCAAGTCCTCTCTGTTGTAAAATTCGAGCATCAAAACACCCTTGTTTTTCTTATAGTCTATTTTTACTCTCCTGCCGAGATTTTCATTCAGAGATATTTCCATCTCCGTAAAATAGCTGTCTCTCCTGCTTGAGACTTTCTTTTCACTCTTTTTCTGCTCAGGCTCTTTGACCGCCTTTTCAAGCTGTCTGACAGTCATTCCCCCGTCGGACGCTTTTATTGCAAGACTTTCAAGTTCGGCACTGTCCTTTACTCCTAAGAGTACTTTTGCGTGCCCCGTTGAGAGACTCCCCTTTCCGACAAGTTCCCTGACAATTTCGGGGAGTTCAAGCATTCGCATTGAATTTGAAATGGCGGGGCGTGAACGCCCTGTCAGCTTTGAGATCTGCTCCTGTGTCATTCCGTAGTTGTCAGTCAGGTCTTTATAAGCCAGAGCCTCCTCTATCGGGTTCAGGTCCTCCCTCTGCAAATTCTCTATGACCGCAATCTGCATTACCTCCGTGTCGGACAGTTCAAGTATGCTGACGGGTACTTCCTCCAGACCGAGCATTTTTGCGGCTCTCCATCGTCTCTCCCCTGCGACTATCTGATACCCGCCCATTTTAATCGGTCTGACAAGTATCGGCTGTAGCATTCCGTGTTCCCGTATCGACTCCGCAAGGGCAGATATATTCTCACTGTTAAAATTCTTTCTGGGCTGATTTCGGTTCGGCTCTATTTCGGAAGTCCTTAGTGTCTGCTTTATCTGAACCTCACTCGAATTGTCGCTGAACAGGGTGTCAAGCCCTGCACCAAGACCGCTTATTCCCATTCAGTATTCTCCTTAAATTATTTTTTGTTCAGAGAAAATATTCCCCGTCTCCTCTTCTTGACTACAAGGGGTTCCCCAAGCATTTCGTGACACAAAAGCTCATAACTCTCCGCTCCCCTCGAAGACCTGTCATAGTACATTATCGGCTTTCCGTAACTGGGTGCTTCCGAAATTCTCACGTTTCTGGGAATCTTAGTCTCAAAAACCTTGTCGGGGAAATACTTCTTGACTTCCTCAACGACCTGATTTGCAACATTCAGTCTGCCGTCAAACATCGTGAAAACTATCCCGAATATGTCAAGAGACGGATTGTAATTAGTTCTCACGATTTTTATAGTGTTCACAAGCTGTGACAGTCCCTCAAGGGCGTAAAACTCCGCAAGCATAGGCACTATAACTCCGTCACTCGCAACAAGTGCGTTTATAGTAGTAGTGCCGAGTGCGGGCGGACAGTCTATAAATATATAATCATAGTCGTCACGGCAGTCCGCTATCTTCATCTTCAGTCTGCTAACCCTGTTTTCAGCCGACGCAAGTTCCACCTCACAGCCCGCAAGAGAGTCCGTAGCGGGTACTATGGATACGTTCTCGCACTCCGTCTGTACTATCGCATCACGGATTTCGGCTCTCCCCGTTATTATGTCATATGTAGTCGCTTTGGCAGTTTTTTTCCTGACACCAAATCCCGTTGTCGCATTGCCCTGCGGATCGAAGTCCACACAAAGCACTTTGAATCCCCGTGAACCTAAATAGGCGGACACGTTTACCACTGTCGTGGTCTTTCCCACTCCACCCTTCTGATTGGCGACAGATATAATTTTGCCCATACAAAATTCTTCCTTTCTTAATATTTATGCTATCATTATATCACTTTTCCATCGCCTTGTAAATATCTTCACAAAAAATTTTTCTCTTGCGGAATGGTTTGTGGGAGCGGGGGGTGTTTCCTGTGTGGGAATAATTATGGGAGGTTCGGGGGCAGGGTATGGGGTGTCCCCATTTTCAAATCACCCCCCGACGGGGGTCTGGGGGCAACGCCCCTGCCCCTTATCGTTCTTATTAAAACTAAATTTCCAAAAAAATATAATTTTAAGAAAATTATTTTTTGGGCAAAGCCCTCTGCCCCTTATCGTTAAAAACAGGAGGTTTGGGGGGCGTAGCCCCCCAACGGGGTTGAGAACAATGCCCCTAATTGTTCTAATGGGGGTCTGGGTACGTACCCCCCAACGGGGTCGGAAAAATAGCACCTCCCGCCCCCCAATAATCCCACTATTTGTTATTCTCAATGGGTATCCTTATCTTGTACTCAATGTAGTTCTCACACTGAATTTTTCTGGAATCGGCGGGTATTCCCGATGCCTGCATCGTCTCAACCGCCTTGTTTATCGTGTTGATAAATATTTTCACGTTCTGAAAAACTTTTGAACGCTTTTTGTAGCTGATTTTCTCCCTCTGACACCCTATGAACTCGTCAATAAGTCTCTCCGTCTTCTCAACGTTCAGGTTGTTCTTTATTATCTTCTCAAGAACCTGTAGCCTGTCCGCCGAACTCGCAAGGCGTAATAATGCCCTTGCGTGACGCTCCGTTAAGTTGAACTTTATTATAAGCTCCCGCTCCTCGGGTGTCAGCCTCAGAAGACGCAACTTGTTCGCAATTGTACTCTGTGCCTTTCCAAGTTTTATAGCCGCCTCCTCCTGTGTCATTCCGTAGTACATTATCAGCTTTTCAATAGCTACCGCCTCGTCAAAAAAGGACAGGTCCTGTCTCTGGATATTCTCGACAAGTGAGAGAATCGCTATGTCCCTGTCGCTCCCCTCGTGTACTATGCACGGCACTGTCTTAAGTCCGCACATCTTTGCCGCACGGAGTCTCCTCTCCCCCGCTATCAGCTCGTACTTGTCCCCCACACGCCTTACCGTAAGCGGTTGAATTACTCCGTTCTGTGCTATTGAATTAGCCAGTGAGGAAATTTCCTCCTCCTGAAAATCGCTTCTCGGCTGCTCGGGATTGGGGATTATCATTCCCGTCTCAATTTCGACAACCTTGCTGACGAGTTTTTCCTTTGTGAAACCTAAAAATCCTGACATAGTTTATACCTCACAATTTTTATTTTAATATTTGAGCATTGCTCCTGAAAATATTCTAACATCTGCCGGAAATATTTTCCACACAAAAAAAACGCCTTTGTAAAACACAAAGACGTTAAAAAACAGAAATAACTCCGTTTTCAGAGCGGTTTTTTCTTTATTTGACCGCTGTTTCGGGGGTATTTTGGCGGAGTGTGCGATATTTTTTTTACACAAACAAGTTTTTTACTCCCCGCAAGACTGTACTCGTACAAATTTTCAATCTCTCCGCCCAAAATTTTTACTGAGTTCTCAGACGCATAAATATCTTCGGAGTGTCCCTTAAGTGCTATGAAACTCCCCCCCACCCTTACAAGCGGTATACAAAATTCGCTCAGGATATTCATTGCGGAGACCGCCCTTGCACACGCAAAGTCAAATCTCTCCCTGTAATCAGCGTTCTGACCGACCTCCTCGGCTCTTGCGTGGACAAACTCCGCATCTATATCAAGTCTCTCACAAAGCTGTCTGAGAAAATCGACTCTCTTATTCAGACTGTCAAGAAGCGTTATTTTTATGTCGGGTCTGACTATTTTAAGCGGTACGGACGGAAAGCCCGCACCTGTCCCGACATCTATTATTGAAGAACTATTCGGGATTTCAACATATTTCAACAGAAAAATGCTGTCCAGAAAATGTTTTACAAAAATCTCGTCAGGCTCGGTTATCGCCGTCAGGTTCACTTTTTTGTTGTACTCTACAAGAAATTCCGCATATATCGCAAATTTTTCATAGCTCTCCTCGGAGAGTCCGCCGTCAAAGCCGTATTTTTTCAACACTTCTCCACAGAATTTATAATCGGTAAAATTCATTTTATCACCTCTTTTTGTAATTTTTTAGTGAACGATTAGGGGGCAGGGGCTTCGCCCCAAAAAATAAATTTGTGGGCTGTTGGGGGCTACACCCCCACTCCCCTGTTTTAAGTCTAAGAGGCAGGGGGCTTTGCCCAAAAAATAATTTTCTTAAAATTATATTTTTTTGGAGATTTTTTATTTTCGGACTGTTCGGACTTCGTGCAAATTTTAATTAGAACAATTAGGGGCAGGGGGCTTCGCCCAAAAAATAATTTTCTTAAAATTATATTTTTTTAGAGATTTAATATTTTTTTAGAACGATAAGGGGCAGGGGGCTTTGCCCCCAAACCCCCGTCGTGGGGAAGAATCCCCCCGAACCCCCCATGATTATTCCCACACAAGAAACAAACCCCACTCCCGTGGTAGTCTACTGTTTAATCTCGGGGGTCAAGGGGAGTCACACCCCCTTGTGGGGGGCTTGGAGGGCAACGCCCCTCAAATCCCAAGGGGACAGCGTCCCCCGGTCCAAAGCCGTAAGGCATTATGACTTCGCAAGCCAGACCGCAAGCATCGAAATATCGGCAGGCGATACACCCGAAATCCTTGAAGCCTGTCCGAGAGAGACGGGTTTTATCCTGTTCAGCTTCTCCACAGCCTCAAGTCTCAGACCATAAACGTCTCTATAATCAATATCAACAGGCAGAGATTTGTTTTCAAGTCTCCTCATCTGCTCAACCTGTGCGAACTGTCTGTCTATGTACCCCTTGTACTTTATCTGTAACTCCACCTGTTCGCACACGTCATACGGCAAATCGGGTCTTTCGGGGTCTGCAACGGCTAAGTCACTGTATTTTATCTGCGGACGTTTCAGCAAGTCCGACATCTTACTGCCTGTTGTGAGCGGAGAAGTACCCCTCTCCACAAGCATATTATTTAACTCTTCCGACGGCGTGACGTTGAGATTTGAAATTCTCTCAATCTCCCGCTCTGTGAGTTCAATTTTCCTGTTGAGCTTTTCAAGACGCTCGTCCGAAACAAGCCCTATTCTGTGACCTATCGGCATTAAACGCTGGTCGGCGTTGTCCTGTCTGAGAATAAGCCTGTACTCACTCCTTGAAGTCATCATTCTGTAGGGGTCTGAACAGCCCTTTGTCACAAGGTCGTCAATAAGAGTACCTATGTAGGAACTCGCCCTGTCGAGTATCAACGGCTCTCTTCCCCGAATTTTCATGACGGCGTTTATTCCCGCCACAAGACCCTGTGCCGCCGCCTCCTCATAACCCGAACTGCCGTTGAACTGCCCCGCACCGTAAAGTCCCGACACACTCTTAAATTCAAGCGTGGGGAATAACTGGTCGGGGTTGCAACAGTCGTACTCGATAGCATAAGCAGGACGCATTATCTCCACATTTTCAAGCCCCTTTATAGTCCGCAAAAATTCAAGCTGAACGTCCTCGGGCAGTGACGACGACATCCCCTGAAGATAGTACTCCTCCGTACTCAATCCCATGGGTTCAACAAACAGCTGGTGTCTGGGCTTGTCCGAAAATCTCACAACTTTGTCCTCGATTGACGGACAGTACCTCGGTCCGACACCCTCAATTTTTCCCGAATACATAGGCGACCTTGATATGTTGTTCATGATGACTTCATGAGTTATACTATTTGTATAAGTCATGTAACAGCTGACTTTGTTTTCAAGTCCATCGGGATTTGTCTCAAACGAAAACGGCACTATATTTTCGTCCCCGTCCTGACGCTCCATTACGTCAAAATTTATACTTTTTTTGTGTACCCTGCAAGGCGTACCCGTCTTGAAACGCCTGAGTTTCACACCGTTTTTTTCAAGGCTCCCCGACAACTCACGGCTCGGAAGTGAACTGTCGGGACCGCTTTCATATGACGCTTCACCTATATAAATACGCCCTTTCAGATAAGTCCCCGTTGCGATTATCACGGCTTTTGCGGAGTACTCCGCCCCCAAAGAAGTCCTCACGCCTGTAATTTTGCCGTTTTCCGTCAGTATTTCGGTGACTTCTCCCTGCTTTATGTGCAGATTTTCCTGCTTTTCACAGACATTTTTCATGTACTCGTGATACCGCACCCTGTCCGCCTGCACCCTTAAACTGTGTACAGCAGGTCCTTTTCCACGGTTCAGCATACGGCTCTGTATAAAACACCTGTCCGCACCCCTTCCCATTTCACCGCCGAGAGCGTCTATTTCCCTCACAAGATGCCCCTTTGCAGTGCCGCCAATTGACGGATTACAGGGCATATTTGCGATCTGGTCAAGCGATATTGTGAACATCGCCGTACTGCACCCGAGGCGTGCGGCGGCAAGGGAAGCCTCAACTCCTGCGTGACCTCCCCCCACAACAATCACGTCAAAACTGCCCATTTTATAATACATAAGAAATCCTCTCCAATGTTTCACGTTGTTTCAAATTGTTTCACAAAAAATGTTCCACGTGGAACATCACTTTCCCACACAGAATTTTGAAAACACCTCGTTCACGACAGCCTCTGTCACCCTCTCGCCCGTCAGTTCAAGGAGACTCTGCTCTGCATCGTCTATCAGGACGTTCACCACGTCAAACATCTCTCCCGCTTTTATAGCACTCTCCGCTTCACGCACACATTCAAGTGCCCTGTCTATGCAACGCTTCTGTCTCTCGTTGACGGCAGTTTCGGAAAAAGTTTCGGGGGAAACTCCCAGAACGCTCTCGACAGCCTTGCCGAGACGGTCAATGCCGTCTTTTTCTTTGGCAGATAAATATACTGTGAGTATATTATTTTTTGTCAAAACCTCCGTATCGAACAATTGTTCCCTGTCGTTTTTGTTCACAACTGCCACACATTTTCTGTTTTTTATCCTCTCGACAAGCTCAAAATCGTCCGCCGTACACGGACAACTACCGTCGAAAACTGCTATGACAAGCTCGGACGAATCTATCAGACGCTGTGCGTGTTCCACACCGATTTTCTCCACAATTTCATCGGTTTGGTGTATGCCCGCCGTGTCCGCAAGTCTCAAAACTATATTCCCCAGACGGACACTCTCCTCAATAACGTCCCTTGTCGTTCCCGCAATTTCCGTCACGATACTCCTGTCAAAACCGCTGAGACAGTTGAAAAGCGTGGACTTTCCGACGTTGGGCTTTCCGACAACTGCCGTTGAAACGCCCTCACGGAGTATCCTGCCCGTGTCGTAATTTGCGGAGAGATCTTCAAGTTTCGTGCGGACTTCACCGAGCTTTTCAAGTGCCGAATCGGGCGTTATATCGGACATATCTTCATCGGGGTAGTCTATCCACACCGCAACCGATGCGAGAAGTTCCCTTATAATTTCGGAACACTCCCGAACCCTCCCGAAAACCGCTCCCGTTCGGAGATTTTCAGCCATATGCAGTTCAGCTTCCGAATTTGCCGAAATTACGTCCATAACAGCTTCTGCCCTCGTCAAATCAAGTTTCCCGTTCAAAAAAGCCCTCTTTGTGAACTCCCCCGCACCCGCCGACTCCGCACCGCACGCAATCACCGCACGGAGTATTTTTTCGGAGACATATACACCGCCGTGACATGAAATCTCAACAGTGTCCTCTCCCGTGTAGCTGTGCGGAGCTCTGAAAACAGTCAGAATGCAGTCGTCAATAATTTTGTTTTCCTCGTCACGCACAAAACCGTAACAACAGGTATAGCCTTTCATATCGGCAATTTCCGTACTCCCCGACGGCTTGAAAACTCTCCGTGCAATGTCAATACAGCCCTCCCCCGATATTCTTATGACGGCAAGACCGCCCGTCCCACGGGGCGTGGATATTCCCGCAACAACCGACAAAATAAAAACCCCCTCACACAACGGCGGGCAGAAAATTTCCGCCCGCCCTTAAAAATTTCAGATTTTATTTATTTCAAATTTCTATCTTTCCGTAGAGACCGCCCTTTATGTCGTCCTCGGGACGTGGCTTTTTGTAGTCCTTTTCAAAACTCGTCGACAGGTCTATCTCCCTCGGGCTGAACGGCTCACGCCTTTTGCCCTGTCGGCTATTGCCCCTGCCGTTCCCGCTGTTCTTTTTTCCGTAAGGCGGTTTCCCGCCCTTTTTTCTCGGTGCAGGGTTCACAGGCGAAATTATTATCTTCCTGTAAGGCTCTTCGCCCGTGGAGCGTGAAGTCACGCCGTCAATATCGGCTATTGCGGAGTGTATTATTCTCCTCTCGTAGGGATTCATGGGCTCAAGCGGCACGGGTCTGCCGTTTCTGAGAACCGACTTTGACACTTTCACGGCAAGTTTTTTCAGTGTCTCTTTCCGCTTGCTCCTGTAGTCCTGACAGTCTATAGTTATCCTGAAATAGTTCTTGTCGCCCTTGTTTGCGATTATCGAACAAAGATACTGCAATGAGTCAAGAGTCTCCCCACGCCTTCCTATGACCGTGCCGTTTTCCGCCTTGCTGCACTCTATGTCTATGACCGCACACTCGTCATTCTGGTAGACTTTCAGCTGAGACTCAATATTTATAGCGTCAAGAATGCTCTTTATATAGTCCACGGCTATCTTTACTTTCGGATTTATGAGTGACTCGTCCGTTACAAGTTCGGGCTTCTCCTCGGGCGGTTCAACGTTGTCATACTGTTCGGCGGTCTCCCGTTTGACCTCTTTCATATCTTTTGTATCTTTTGTATCTTTTGCACTTTTTACATCTGCGGCGGTCTCGGTTTTTTCGGGAACGCTCTCCGCACTCTCCGCACTCTTTACGGATACCTCTTCGGTCGTCTGTTCGGGTGAAACGTCGGCGACGGCAGTTTTATTATCACTCTCACTCTCGCTCTCATTTTCAATATTTTGTATTTGTACGGTCTCTTGTGCGGTCTCCTCCGTAACAACGGGTTCTGCCCGTTTTTCCGTCTCCGTCTCAACGGCAGCTGCCGTATCTCCGCCAAGTTCCCGCTGTAAGTCGTCTTTGAGTGTCGCCCTGACCTTTGCCTGAGACTTTCCGAGACCCAAAAAACCCTTTTTGCCCTCGTCGATTATCTCAAACTCTATACGCTCCTCATCTGCTCCGAATTTTTCGGAGGCAAGGGCTTTCGCCTCGCCGACCGTTCTCGCTGTGAAAATTTCCGTCATATAAATCTATCCTTTCCTTGGGATTTAATCCTCACGGTATTCGTCACCGTATTTTTCAGCCATTCTCCGTCTCGCCTCTTCTATACGGCTGAGACTGTCTCCGTCCGCACCGCTTTTGGAGTCATCTCCGTACTTTTCGGACATCCTCGCCCTTGCATCGTTTATGCGGTCACGGTTCTGCCTGTTCATCTCCGAACGTGAGATTTTGTCGCCGTTTTCGTCAAATCTCGCACTCTGTGCCCTCTGCTCCTGCTCGTAGAGAGCCTGCTGTTCCATCATCTTCTGCATGAAAGTCTTCTTTTCGGGGTGCTTTTCGGCATAAACTCTCGCCCTCTCCTTTTCCTTTTCGTTTATTCTCTCAGTCCTCTCGGGGGTGAAGTAGATGTTAAGTCCGAGATTTATAAGAAAGGAAAAGACCGACGACCATATCCAGTAAAAGCCGACTCCTGCGGGGACTTCAAACGCAAGCCACACCGACCACAACGGCATGAACAACATCATAAACGTCATACAGCCGTTTCCCTGCATATCGGGGTTTGTCCTCTTCTGGTGTACCATTGAGTAAATGGACTGTATGAGCTGTGCAAGTCCCGCAAACACGGGAATTAAAAATAATATTACGGCTTCTCTGTTCCACACGTCGGGGTGAAACTGCGGTGTCTGTCCGAGATTTGCACCGAAAACCGTGAATTTTGAACTGAAATCCTGTATAGAACCGAGAAAATTCTCCGCAAGATGTCCGAACGCCTCAGGTGACTTCTCAACCTGTTCCATAGTCCTGAGTTCACATCTCAGGTCACTGAGGCTTATCCCTTTGCCGCCCACAAGGTCGGACGCTATCCTGACAGCCTCCTGTCTTATGGACTTCGTTATGTGCAGAATATGTGTTATCGGCTTGTACACAACGTCCAGCACTCCAAAAAGCAGAAACATCTGTATAAATGCGGGCAGACATGAAGCCATCGGGTTTATGCCCTCCTGCTGATACAGTTTCTGCTGTTCCTCCTGAAGTCTCTGCGGATTGTTTGCGAAACTCTTTCTGAGCTTTTCCATTTTCGGGTTCAAAAGCTGCATTCTTGCAGAATTTTTCTGTGTCTTGTAATTGACCGGAAACAGCATTATTTTTGTCACGATTGTGAAGACTATTATCGAGACGGCATAGTTTCCGAATATGCCGTAAATGAAACTCATCAGAAATCCGAACGGATAACCGATAATATCGTAAAGACTCAAATTTAATACCTCTCTATATATTTAGTTATTATTAAGAACGATTAGGGGCATTGTCCCTAACCCTCTTGGGGCTTCTCCCTCAATATTATTAAGAACGATAAGGGGCAGGGGGCGTTGCCCCCTGAACCCCCATTGGGGGCTCTGCCCCCAAACCCCCGTCGGGGGGAAGTATCCCCCCGACCCCCCCATGATGTTCTACTGTTTCAGTTTTGAAGTCCGAACGTCTTCTCCCTCTCCGTAATAGTCTCTTGTTTCTATTATGGGGGTAGGGGGCAAAGCCTCCAGTGACTTAAAAACAGGGGGGTGGGGGGCGTAGCTCCCCAACAAAACTCACATTATCTATGATAGCGTATCTTTATAAATTTCGGTGCGGGGAATTTTTCGGGCACATAGTCTATACCGCCCATGGACCACGGATTACAGCGGAGTATCCTCCAAACGGCAAGAGCCGTCCCCCTTATCGCCCCGAACCTTTTTACAGAAGTAAGTGCATAGGAGCTGCAGGTGGGGTAATACTTACAGACGGGCGGTGTCAGGGGGGATATGAACTTTCTGTAGAAATTTATAAGTGCAATCAGAATATACTTCATTTTATTATTTTTATTTTATATTTTTATTCTTTATTTTATTTCATGATTTCGTGAATCCCTGCCAAGCCTTGCTCTCAGGGACTTCTCTATTTCGGGGACTATCCGTTTTTTCAGACGTGAACACAGCTCGTCCGATTTTACGGTATTAAGTCTCCTGTCCGCAATTATCACAATATCAATCCCTATCGGGAAATCCGTCTCACAGAGCCTGTAGGCAGTCCTTATAATACGCTTTACACGGTTTCGGCAGACGGCATTGCCGACTTTTTTCCCGACAGTTATGCCGAGCCTGTTGAAAGGTCTGTTGTTCTGTCTGAAGCAGACCGAAACACCGCCCGAGCGGGTGAACAGCCCCTTTCTGTATAGCGAGACGAAATCTCTGTTGTTGTTGAGTACACGGGTGTAGAGCAATTTTTTTACCACCTTTTCGGCGTATTTCCGTTAAAAAAAGGGCAGGAGGGGAGACGACGCACACACCTCTTTCGGGGATAACTGCGGCGTGTCTCCGCCTCAAAAAAAAGACCACAAAAAGCAAGTTTTGTGGTCAGCTCCGTCAGTGAGTCAATCTTGCTCTGCCCTTTGCCCTTCTGCGAGCCAAGACCTTTCTGCCGTTGCGGTCAGACATTCTCTTCATGAAGCCGTGCTCCTTCTTTCTGTGGAGCTTTTTGGGCTGGTAAGTTCTCTTCACGACAAAATCCTCCTCTCCGGTATCCAATAATCGGGCGGAGACGCATACGCCGTCCGCAAAATACATTATACTCCAAACGGTCAATTATGTCAAGCGGTTTGAGAAAATTTTTTCAAAGCCCGATATTTTTAACAATTATAATCAAGATTTCAAAATAAAGGCAAAAATAAAAATAATTGTCGGGAAAATATTTAATGTCCGAAGCACTATAATTTAATATATTTCAAAATATTATTTGACCGATGATATAATATCATTTTATAAATTTCCCTATTTTTAATAATTATAATCAAATTTTCCAGATAACGACAAAAATAAAAATAATTCCCGTGAAAATATTTAATATACGAAATATTATAATTTAATATATACGGCAATATAATTTAACTCCCGATATAATATTATTTGATTAAGTACCCGAAAAAGGCTCAATTTTGGCGTTTTTATCGCTAAATGAAATAATATAATCCGTCCCATATATATTTATTTATTTTTCAAATATTACAATATATTATAATTTATACACGATTTTTTCACTTTTCAAACAAACGTTCCTGTTGGCAAATTGCACAAAAAAAACGCAATTCTACAGAGAATATATTTTCTCTGTAGAATAGTTTTCAACATACCCTTTCGTCACCAAATTTGCGAAACTTTGAAAACGCAATTTTTACTGTTGAAATTGTTGAAAACTTATTTCGAAATTGTAAACAACAAATTTTAATTTTTATTTTCAGCTCCCGAAAAATAACGCTATACAGCCGTAAATCCGATTTGATAAAAACAAAAATAAAACTTTCTTTTTTGAAGTTTTTTTTCAAAAAAAATTGTTGAAAACCTGTTGAAAGACTGTTGAAAGATTGTTGAAAACTCAAATTATTTGGCATATTTTTTTTTCTTTTAATTATGTCTTTGACTTGACTTGTGCAAAATTTTATGGTATAATATGCACAAATCACGGCGTTTTTCGAGGGGCAAAAAAATCCCGATTTTTTCTTTGTGATAGTTTTGTGATAAGTTTGTGATGGGGTACTTTCTCGCACGAATGTTCGCACAAAAAATCGGTTTTATTGTTATATGATTTTACACAATCGCAAACGGACGTTCGATTTTTAGAACCTTTGTTCGCTCGGACTCCGCCGTGAAAACCGAGAAAAGGAGGTATAACATGAACTCATTTGAAGAGGTCTTTGAGAACATAAAAAGATACTGTCTCGAAAACCGAAAAATCCCCGAAATCGGCATAAAAACGTGGATAGATCCCCTAAAACCCGTCAGACTCAGCGGTGAAGAGGCTGTTTTCAGCGTCCAGACCGATTTTCAGAAGAATATAGTCACAACGACGTATCAATCAATCCTCGAAGAGGCTTTTTTTGTCGTCATGGGACTGCGTGTGAGGATAAAAATAGACGTCGACAGGGCAAGCCCGATAAGGGATATTCTCCCGTCCTATGCGGGTTTGGACTTTCAGGGCGACGACATACGCTCCGCCGAGAAGTTCGCCGGCTATGACTACACTTTCGACACCTTCATCGAGGGTCCCTCAAACAGTTTCGCTCTGGCGTGCAGCAAATCGGTCGCAAAAAACTGTGGCGGAAACGAGATTTCGGGCTATAATCCGCTGTTTATCTACGGTCCGTCGGGCATGGGCAAGACCCATCTGATAACCGCCATAGCAAATGAAGTCAGGGGGCGTAGACCCGATTTCAACATAGTCTATATAACAAGCGAGACGTTCGGAAATGACCTTATTGCGGCAATAAAGACGAATTTAATATCCGATTTTCAGGACAAGTACAGGACCGCCGACGTGCTTCTCATAGACGATATACAGTTTTTTGCGGGAAAAGAGCGTATGCAGGAGGAGTTTTTCCACACGTTCTACAAGCTCCACCAGGAGGGAAAACAGATAGTCATAACGTCGGACAAACCCCCGAAAGAGCTGATAACCCTCGAAGCAAGGCTCAGAACACGCTTTGAGGGCGGTCTCATCGCCGACATATCCGCCCCCGACTACGAGACGAGACTCGCCATAATAAACAGGAAATCCGAACTTCTCAATATGCAGATTCCGACCGAAGTTTCGGAGTTTATCGCCAATCGCCTGAAGTCCAACATAAGGCAGATAGAGGGGGCAGTCGTGAGACTCAAAGCCCTGAATCACCTTGCGGGAACGGCTATAACAATCCCCATGGCTCAGGGAATAATAAGGGATGTCCTCACCGACGAACAGCCCTCTCCCGTGACAGTCGACAGGATAATTGCCGAAGTTTCGTCGGTTTACGGCGTTTCACCCGACGACATACGCTCAAACAAACGCTCACAGCAGGTCTCCGTGGCGAGAAAAGTGGCTATATACGTCGTCAGGGAGATAACCCAGATGCCGCTTGCCACGATAGGCACGGAATTTGGCGGAAGAGACCACTCAACAATTGTCTACTCCGTCAACAGCATAACCGACGCTATAAACAAGGACCAGAACCTGTCAAATTTAGTCAACGACATCATAAAAAACATAAGGGAGAAGACAAAAATTTAATTTTTTTAATTTGGGCTTTTTTGCCCCGAAAACGGCAAATTAAAATTTTTAATTCGGGTTGCGGGAAAAATTACAGATAATTATATTTTTTACGCCGAAACGTCAAAATAAAAAATTTGCATATAATCAGATTTTTTAACATGACTTTTCCGCTGTTTCAAGCCAAACTATATAATTAAATTATCAAATCAAAAGTTCTCAAATCGACGCTTGTCTATGTCAAAATTTTGTTATTTTTTCTTTTGACCGAATCCGTAAAAACATTATACTTCAAAAAATCGGGCGAAAAAAAGAGTTTTCAACACACTTTCAACAGGTTTTCAACAATTTCAACAGTCGATTTTCCTCGGTTCTAAGCCGAAAATATGAGTTTTCAACACTTTCAACAATTCAACTTTCAACACACTGTTGAAAACTTGTGAAATTTTTGTTAATAAATTGTTAATAAACTGTGAAATTTCGGCTTGTTTTGAAGTTTTCAACAAGTTTTCAACAGGTTTTCAACATTTCCACAACTGTTTTAACAATTTGTTTTTGCCTGTTTCAAGCCGTTTTTCGGAAAAGGTTACAAACTTTCAACACTTTCAACAGTCTCCTCCCCCGTTTTGAATATTTGTAAATTATGAATAATTTGTAAACGGTTTTCACAAAGTGATGAATGGGTCAAATCCGGGTGAAATTCTGGTGTTGAAATTGTGAAATTGAAAGTTTTCAACAATCTTTCAACAGGTTTTCAACATTTCCCCAAAATTTTTAACAAGCCGTTTCTGCCTATATCAAGCCGTTTTCGGGAAAAAGTTACAAACTTTCAACACTTTCAACAATTGAGTTTTCAACACTTGCACCAAACGAGTTTTGTGAAAATTTAACTCCATGTTAATAAAATATGAATAAATTATGAAATTTCGAGCCGATTTTGAGTTTTCAACACACTTTCAACAGGTTTTCAACATTTCCCCAAAAATTTTAACAACTCGTTTTCGTCTATATCACGCCGTTTGCGGAAAAAGGTTACAAACTTTCAACACTTTCAACAATTGAGTTTTCAACAATTGCCATAGTAAAATTTTGACATTTTGAAGTTTTCAACATTTTCAACATAGTTTTCAACAATTTTGGGGGTAAATGTTGAAAGATTTTAACCGCTCCGTAACCAAGTTACAATTCGGTTAAAATCTTTCAACAGGTTTTCAACAGGTTTTCAACAATTTGTGTTGAAAACTTTTGGCTGAAAATAGCCGATTTCGAGAGTTTTCAACACTTTCAACACCCCCTACTACTACGATACTGTAGTTACTATGTCATTTTTTTCTTTTTTTTTCAATCAATCAATGTAGCACAAAAAATTTTATTTTTTGTTTTAATTAAATCGACTCGCACAAAATCACTCTCCATGAAGATTTCAAAAAATTTCAAAAAAAATTTTCGGAGAATTTTTCAGAAAAAAAAAAAAAAAAAAAAAAAAAAAAAAAAAAAAAAATATAACTCTTAAAGAGAATTTATTCCCAAAATAATTACTCTTAAACGGACTTTAAGAGAAAAAGAAATAACAAATTTATAAGCTCCTCTTCGGAGCAATGGAGGTAACTATGAAATTCACCTGCGACCGAAAATTACTGAGCGAGGCAATAACAAGTGTCTCAAGAGCCGTATCGGCAAAATCAACCATTCCCGCACTCGGAGGAATAAAAGCAAGCGTTTCGGGAGACACTCTCACCCTCACGGGCTACAACCTCGAAATCGGAATAACGACTTCACTGCCCATCTCCTCGGAGGGAGAGGGAGAGTTCATAGCGGGGGCAAGATTCTTCAGCGAGTTCACAAGGAAGATGCCCTCCGAGACGGTCACCGTCGAGACGGAGGGTGACAGCGTGATAAACATGACGGGCGGAATTGTGGAGTGCAGCTTTGCGGGAATGCCCGCAGAGGAGTTCCCCGACATACCCGAAGTGGACTCCGAGAGCGTCCTCAAAGTCGGGGCGGAAGTTCTCAAGTCCATGATAAACATGACAAGCTATGCGGCGGCAAACGGTGACAGCAAGCCCATAATGACGGGTCAGCTGTTCGATGTCCGTGACGGGGAGTTCAGCGTCGTCGCAATAGACGGCTACAGACTCGCAATCAGGAGGGAGAAAACCGACACACAAGAGCAGTTCTATTTCGTCGTGCCCAAGAGGATTTTACAGGACATATCCGCCCTCATCGGGGAGGACGACGACCGCATATGCCGTATAAGCAGCGACGGCAGACACGCAGTCTTCCGCATGGACAACATGACCGTCACGGCGAGACTTCTCGAAGGGACTTTCCACAACTACAGGCTGAGCATACCGACTTCCCGCAAGACGGAGGCGATAGTCAGCAAGAGAGAGCTGATTGCGACACTCGACAGGTGCTGTCTGATAACGGACGACAAGAACAAGTCGCCCGTCAGGTGTGAGAGTGCGGAGGGCTGTCTGAAAATAACCTGCAAGACGGCTCTCGGAAAACTGAGCGACTCTGTCGAAGCCGAAATATCCGGGGAGAGCATAGCGATAGGTTTCAACTGCCGAATGATGCTCGACGCTCTCAAATCGGCATCGGGTGAGAGCGTCAGACTGGGTTTCAGCGGACCGATGAAGGTCATAGAAATCACGTCCCCCGAAGACGACGGCTATATATTCCTCGTGATGCCGATACAGCTCAGGTGAAGAGGGAGGTGAGTTTTTCATGGACGGACAGGTCGAAATACGGACGGAGTTTATAAAACTCGGCTCTCTCCTGAAACTTGCGGGACTCGTCGGAACGGGCGGTGAGGCAAAGAATTTGATTCAAAGCGGACGGATTTCCGTCAACGGGGAGGTCTGCACGGAGAGGGGCAGGAAAATACGCCCCGGGGACCACGTTGAGACAGCCGACGGAAACGGGGTAACGGTGATTTGATTATAACCCATGTGAGCGTCGACGGGTTCAGAAACCTGTCGGGAGTATCGGTGAACCCGTCGGCGGGATTCAACGTCATATCCGGGAAGAACGCACAGGGCAAGACGAATTTTCTCGAAGCCATGTGGATACTGTCGGGGTGCAGGAGTTTCCGAGGCTCGAAGGAGAGGGACTACCTGAAAATCGGCGGTGAGTCAATGCGTTCGGAGATGACCGTGAAAGACAGCCGCAGAGAGCAGACAATATCCTACTCGATGTCGAGAAGTTCCCCCGATGTCAGGAGCATAGAGATAAACGGCGTGGGCTACGGGGGAACAAGACCCCTTTTCGGGGTGTTCAAGTGCATATCGTTCACGCCCGAGGACAAGGAGATAGTCAAAGGACCGCCCGAAAAAAGGCGTGCGTTCATGGACATGGGTGCGTCACAGCTCGACCCGTCCATGGTCATGATGATAAACAGGTTCAACGCCGTCATGAGCCAGAGAAACGCCCTCCTGAAGAAAATAATGCGTGGACAGGCGGACAGCTCACAGCTCGACGTCTGGGACAGGCAGACGGCACGGCTTGGTGCAAAGCTGTCGTTCATGAGACACGCCTACGTCTCCGCAGCGGGAAATATCTGCTCGGAGCTTTACGGGGCGATTTCGGGGGGGAGCGAAAATCTTGAGCTGTCGTACAGGTCAAACGTCTTTTCGGAGGGCGATTTTGAAAACGCTTTCGGCCCGCAGGCGTGTGAGTTATATTATAAAAAACTCACGGATTCGAGAGAGCGTGACCTGATTTCGGGCACAACGTCGGCGGGGGCGGGGCGTGATGAGATACTTGTGAAGATAGACGGCATGAGTGCGAGGGAGTACGGCTCACAGGGTCAGATAAAAAGCACCGCACTTGTCATGAAACTCGCACAGGCACAGGCTTTCATGAGAAAATGCTCCGAACCGCCCGTGATATTTCTCGACGACGTCATGGGCGAACTCGACGGCGACAGACAGAGGTCGGTTTTTGAGATAATACGGGATATGCAGGTCTTTGTGACCGTCCCGAATGCGGATGCCGTGATACCCGAGATGAAGGGCAGGCTCTTCACGGCGGAGGGGGGGAGAATATATGAGCAAAATTCCGTATCTCCACATAGGGAATAATTTTTCCGTGGATATGCGTGACATCGTGGGGATATTCGACATGGACAGGACGACGGTCGGGGGAGTTACAAGAAAATTTCTTGACACGGCGGAAAAGAACGGGGTTTGCGTGACGGCGACGGCACAGCTGCCGAGGAGTTTCATAATAGCCGGAAAACAGGGCGGTGAGAGGGTTTATATATCACAGCTTGCACCGCTGACCCTCAGAAAACGCATTTCCGACGGCACGGAAGAGTAATTTCGGGTTTTGTCCTTGCGGTTTGGGAACGATAACGGGAATGATTAGGGGGGGAACGATAAGGGGCAGGGGGCGTTGCCCCCTGAACCCCCATCGGGGGCTCTGCCCCCGAACCCCCGTCGGGGGGAAGAATCCCCCCGAACCCCCCATGATTAACCCCAAACCCAAAAATTAGCGAAACCGACTGTTGTTTCTATCATGGGGGTCCGGGGGTGAAACCCCGATACGCATAATATATATTTTAATATTTTTAATTATTTTGGGAGGTAAATCATGAATCAGGAAAATAACGGCAATTACAGTGCGGACAACATACAGGTCCTGGAGGGTCTTGAACACGTCAGGACACGTCCGTCCATGTATATAGGCTCGACGGGTGCGGGCGGACTTCACCACCTTGTCAACGAAATCGTCGACAACTCCATTGACGAGGCTCTTGCGGGTTTCTGCACGGAAATAGGCGTGGAAATACTGGAGGGCGATGTTATACGGGTCTCCGACAACGGCAGGGGTATCCCCACGGGCATACACCCCAGAGAGGGAATATCCGCCGCAACGGTCGTGTACACGGTTCTCTACGCAGGAGGAAAATTCGGCGGAGGGGGATATAAATATTCGGGCGGTCTCCACGGTGTCGGTGCGTCCGTCGTGAACTTCCTCTCACAGTGGCTTGAACTCGAAATATGCGACGGACAGCACAGGTACTTCCAGAGATTCGAGAGGGGGCATTACTCCGAAGAGCTGAAAATAACGGGCGATACGGACAAAACGGGTACGACCGTCACTTTCAAGGCAGACCCCGAAATTTTCGAGACGACGGTCTATGACTATGAACTTCTGCTCAAAAGGCTGAGGGAACAGGCTTTTCTGAACGCAGGGCTTAAAATTCTCGTTGCGGACAGGAGAGATCCCGGAAACGTCATTGAGGAGCCGCTGTGCTACGAGGGCGGTATCAGGGAGTTTGTAAAGCATATACACGAGAAGAGGGGGCTTGAACCGATAGGCGGGGATATTATATATCTCTCCTCCTCACAGGGAGACCTGTCCGCCGAGATAGCATTACAGTACAACGACAGCTACAACGAGCTTGTCCTGTCGTTTGCGAACAATATCCGCACAAAGGACGGCGGTACGCACGAGACGGGTTTCAAGAACGCAATGACGAGGGTGGTAAACGAGTACGGCAGGAAGATGGGATTTCTGAAAGACAGGGAAAAGCTGTCGGGCGACGACGTGAGAGAGGGCTTGACGGCTATAGTCTCCGTGAGACTTACGGACTGCGAATTTGAGAGCCAGACGAAAGTCAAGCTGGGAAACCCCGAAGTAAAGCCGTTTGTCGAGAAACTCATAGGCGAAAAGCTCATGAATTTTCTGGAGGAAAACCCCGACTACGCAAAAGCCGTTTTCGACAAGAGCATTTCGGCACTTCGTGCAAGAGAAGCCGCAAGGCGTGCGAGGGAGGCTGAGAGGAACAGGAACGCATTCGGAAAAGCCCCGCTCCCCGAAAAACTTGCGGACTGCTCCGAACACGACCCGAGGTTCACGGAGCTGTACATCGTCGAGGGAGATTCGGCGGGAGGTTCGGCAAAACAGGGGCGTGACAGGAAATATCAGGCTATACTGTCCCTGTGGGGAAAGATGCTGAACGTCGAAAAGGCGAGAGTTGACAGGATATACGGCAACGACAAGCTTGAACCCGTTGTTGCGGCACTGGGCACGGGCATAGGTGAGGACTTCGACATAGGCAAGCTGAGATATAATAAAATAATAATCATGGCTGATGCGGACGTCGACGGTATGCACATAAGGACGCTGCTTTTGACGTTCTTTTTCCGGTATATGCGTCCCCTGATAACAAACGGCAATATCTACATCGCACAGCCCCCTCTCTACCGTGTTGAGCGAAACAAGAAAGTCCTGTACGCATTTTCGGACGACGAGAGGGACAAGTATATCGCACAGCTGTCCGAAAACGGCAGGTACAAGGTCGAGACACAGCGTTACAAGGGTCTCGGAGAGATGGACCCGCTGCAGCTTTGGGAGACCACAATGGACCCCGAAAGGCGGACGATAATCAGGATAACCATGGAGGACGCTCTTCGTGCGGACGAGACTTTCACGATACTCATGGGCGACAAGGTCGAGCCGAGAAGAGTTTTCATAGAGAAAAACGCAAAGTTCGCCAGAAATCTTGACGTATGACGGAGATAGCGGAGAAAAAATACACCCTCCCCACGGAAATTTTTGCCGAGGGGTACGACGTCTTCCGCAAAAGGCACACCCACATCGGGAGAAGAATCACACCCCTCTTGTTTCTCACGGCGGCAGTAATTTTTATTATTCTCGCCGTGACAGCCCCCGACAGGACCGTTTTTCACGTCCTCGCCTTTGCTTCTCTTGCGTTTGCGTTCATGGAGTGGTACAACCCCAAAAAGCTCCGCAGAATGATAGTCGATGCCCACGGGGAGCAGGAGAACACCGTCTACACGCTCTCTGCCGACAGCGAAAAAGTCGTCATATCGACGGTCCCGCAGGAGGAGGGGGAGGAAATCGCCCCGTCGGTCATTCCCGTGGACGGGAATTTCGGGGTCTCCGAACACGAGAGACTGTTTCTGCTGTCGTCGGGGGAGGAGGTTTTCTACATCGTGCCGAAAGAGATTTTCACGGCGGAGGAGATTGAGTTCATGAGAAACTTGGGGAGGGCGGACGGTGACACGCTTTGAGAGACACGAGAAGGCATCTAAAATGCGTTTTGGGTGCTTCGGAGTGTAATTTCCCGTCTTGGAGACAAAATGCGTTATACGGCATTCTGAACGCTCTCAGGGGCGTTGCCTGTTTTTGGGGTGGGGGACTGCCGTTGTCCCCCGACAAAAAAGCAAGACCGATTCACACAAGAAACCTGTCGGGGAACGTCAATATGCTCTGAGAGACACGAGAAAGGCTCTAAAATGCGTTTTGAGTGTTTCGGAGTGTAATTTTACTGCCGTGGAGACAAAATGCGTTATACGGCATTCTGAACGCTCTCAGGTGCGTTGCCTGTTTTTTGGTGGGTGGGGGGAGTGCCCGCCCGTTCACCCGAAAGGCGTGAGACTTGAATTTTGAATTTATCACGCAAGAAATCCGTTGGGGGAACGGTGACACGCTTTGAGAGACACGAGAAAGGCTCTAAAATGCGTTTTGATTGCTTTGGAGTGTAATTTCCCGTCTTGGGGACAAAATGCGTTATACGGCATTCTGAACGCTCTCGGGGGCATTGCGTTTTGAGACGGAGAAAAAATTTCGGAAAATTTTTCATCAGAGCTTGATTGATATTGAAATTTATGATATAATATACTCGGGGGAAATTCTATGGCGGATATTTTTCCCGTCCCGTGCGTTGTTTAGACTTAAGCGGGAAATACAGCTATCACTGAAACGAGGAGGTAAATAATGCTTTACAACGACAACTCGAAGATAATAAAATCCGAAATCGTGGACGAGATGGAGAGTTCCATGCTCCAGTATGCAATGTCGGTAATAGTCTCCCGAGCCCTGCCCGATGTCAGGGACGGTCTGAAGCCGGTCCACAGGAGGATACTCTACACGCTGCACGAAAACGGTCTGACACCCGAAAAAGCCTACAGGAAGTGTGCCGACACGGTCGGTGCGGTTCTGGGACGATACCACCCCCACGGAGATGCGGCGGTCTACGATGCACTTGTGAGACTTGCACAGGATTTTTCGCTCAGATACCCGCTTGTGGACGGCCACGGAAACTTTGGTTCAATAGACGGCGACATGGCTGCCGCCTACCGTTACACGGAGGCGAAAATGGCTAAGATATGCCTTGATATGCTGACGGACATAGGCAAGGACACCGTCGACTTTGTCCCGAACTACGACGACAGGCTGAAAGAACCCGAAGTCCTGCCGTCACGCTTCCCGAACCTGCTTGTAAACGGTTCGACGGGAATAGCCGTGGGAATGGCGACAAATATCCCTCCGCACAACCTCGGAGAGGTCATTGACGCCCTCAGATGCCTGATAGAGAATCCCGACTGCACTCTCGACGACCTGATGGAACACATAAAGGGTCCGGACTTCCCGACGGGCGGAATAATCATGGGCAGAGTGGGAATAAGAGCCGCATACGCCACGGGGCGTGGAAAGATAATTCTCAGAAGCAGAACGCACTTTGAGGAGATAAAGGGCAGAAAGTGCATAGTCGTCGACGAAATACCCTACATGATAAAAAAGACCCAGATTCTCAAGAATATAAACCAGCTTTGCAAGGACAAGCGTCTTGAGGGAATATATTTTTTGCGTGACGAGTCCGACAAGGACGGAATGCGTATAGTCATAGAGCTGAAAAAGGACGCAGTTCCCGAAATAGTCCTGAATAAACTATTTGCGATGACCAAATTGCAGGACACTGTCGGCATAATAATGCTCGCACTCGTAAACGGCGAGCCGAAAGTCCTGACGCTGAAAGAGATTCTGCAAAATTATCTTGAATTTCAGACGGAAGTCATAAGACGCAGGACGAATTTTGACCTGAAAAAAGCTCTTGAAAGGGCACACATCCTCCAAGGCTTCATGCTCGCCTGTGACCACATCAAGGAGATTGTCGACATAATCACTTCAAGCGGCAACATTCCCGAAGCCAAAAGCAGGCTTATAGAGCGTTACAGCGACATAGAGCTGTCGGAACTCCTTGACGGGACGGAGTACGACATGACGGGTATAAATCTTGAAAAACAGCAGGGACTGTCACAGGAGCAGGCTGATGCGATAGTCCAGATGAAACTCGGCTCTCTGACGGGTCTTGAGAGAAAGAAAATTTCCGACGAGCTGTATCAGCTTCTGACAAAAATTTCGGACTTTGAGGACATCCTGCAAAATATACGGAGAGTATACGAAATAATCCTGAGTGACCTTGAAAATATAAGAAAGAAGTTCAGCGACGACAGGAGAACGGATATAGAGTCGGTCAGCGGAGAAGTCGACATAGAAGACCTTATTCCCCGTGAGGAGTGCGTTGTCACACTCACAAACAACGGCTATATCAAGAGAATGCCCCTTGCGGAGTACAAGTTACAGCACAGGGGCGGACGTGGAATAACGGGCATGAAACAGCGTGAGGAGGACTTTGTCGAGGAGATGTTCATATGCAACAGCCACGACAACGTTCTGTTCATATCAAACAGGGGAATGATGTACAAACTGAAGTGCTATGAAGTCCCCGACGGCTCAAAGGCTTCAAGGGGCTTTAACCTGATAAACCTGTTGCCGCTTGCGGACGGCGAGAGGATAACCGCAATGATGAGGACTTCCGATTTCGGCGAGGACAAATATATCACGATAGTGACGAAATATGGACTTATAAAGCGTTCAAATCTCTCTCTGTATAAGAACGTCCGCAGAAACGGTCTGAAAGCCGTAACTCTCAGAGAGGGCGACGAGATAGCGGGAGTGCGTCTGACGGACGGTCACGCCCAGATTTTCATAGCTACAAGATACGGAATGGCAATACGCATTGAGGAGGAAAAGGGGCGTTCAATGTCACGCTCCGCAATGGGTGTGAGGGCTATAAAACTCCGTGACGGCGACTGTGTTGTCGGAATAGCGAGACTTCGTGAGGGTGCGACGCTCCTGACAGTGACGGAAAACGGCTACGGCAGGCGTACCGAGACGGACAGCTACAGGATACAGGGCAGAGGCGGTTACGGACTTGTAAATTACAAGACGGACGCTGTAAAGGGCTGTGTTTGCGGAATAAAGATAGTCGATGCCGATGACGACATAATCATGATTTCAAGTGACGGCGTGATAATCAGGATATTTGCGGGGGACATAAACGTTATGGGACGTTCCGCAAAGGGAGTCCGTGTTATGAGACTTAGCGAGGGAGCGAAAGTTGTCGCATTCACCAGAGCCGAGCACGACGACACCACACAGGGAGATGACAGTGACAGTGCAGAATCGGAGACGGAAGAGTAAACGCCCACCGCTTTGAAAGTTTTTTTGAAAAATTTTATGAAAAAGTCTATAAAAAAATTTATAAAAAACTCTATAAAAATATTTACAATATCTCTCACGGTGTGGGCAGTTATTGAAAATTTTTATACTCTCCGTATAAGACGAGAAAAAGCGGGTATGGGTTTCAAAGCGGTCCACATCGGAGACGTACACAGCAGACTGAAAAGCCTTAGAGTGAAAAAAATTCTCTCTGCGGTAAAAAAATGCAAGCCCGACATAATATTTCTGACGGGAGACATAGTTTCGAGAACGGAGGGGGACTTCACGGGTCTTTCGGAATTTCTGGGCAGTCTCTCATCTGTTGCACCCGTATATGCGGTGTTCGGCAATCACGAACAGGATTTGCCCGAGGACAAAATCAAAGAGTTAGTAAAAATATATAAAAAATCGGGTGTGAGACTGCTCAGAAACGAGAGTATTTCTGTCAAAGTGGGGAACGGCGGAGCCGAAATTACAGTGGCGGGTGCGGAAGCCCGCAGGGAGATTTACAAAAAAGACGGGAGTTACAGGAATCTTGACACGCTCACCCTTGCGGATGCGGAGGAACTTCTCGGGAAAAGGTGTGGCGGGAGAGTTTTTCTGCTCTCCCACAACCCCATGACAGCAACGGCATTTGCACGGTGGGGAGCGGATTTCATACTGTCGGGACACGTCCACGGCGGAGTTGTCAGGATTTTCGGCGTGGGGCTTCTCTCACCCGAGAGAAAATTTTTCCCGAAATACACAAAAGGCTTGTACAAAGTCTGCGGAAAAAAACTTCTTGTCACGTCGGGAGTGGGGAAATTGAGGCTTTTCAACCCGCCCGAGATAGTGCTTTACACCTGATTTTTTGGGGAACTACAAAGGTTTGGGGAGTTATCTCCAAAAAGCAATTTTATTATTTTGGGGAACTAAATAGGGGGTCCGGGGGTTTTTAACCCCCGGCGGGGTCAAGGGGCGGAGCCCCTTGTGGGGGTTCAGGGGGCAAAGCCCCCTGCCCCTCATCGTTCCTAAAAACGGGTAGTTTTGCCCCGTCGGGGATGATTTGAAAATGGTGGACATCCCATACTCCGCCCAAAAAAAATAATTTCGGGGAACTAAATAGGGGGTCCGGGGGTTTTTAACCCCCGGCGGGGTCAAGGGGCGGAGCCCCTTGTGGGGGTTCAGGGGGCAAAGCCCCCTGCCCCTCATCGTTCCTAAAAACGGGTAGTTTTGCCCCGTCTGGGGTAATTTGAAAATGGTGGACACCCCATACTCCGCTACAAAAAAAATAAATTTGTAGGCTGTTGGGGGGCTTCGCCTCCCAAACCCCCTGTTTTTAAGTCACCGGGGGCTTCGCCCCCAGACCCCCATTGGGGGCTCTGCCCCCAAACCCCCGTCGGGGGGAGATTTGAAAATGGGGACACCCCAAGCCCCGCCCCCAGACCCCCCATGACTATTCCCACAGAGAAGATACCTTCGCCCCCACAATAGTCTACTGTTTAATTTTGGGGGTCGAGGTGGGTCACCCCCCACAAGGCAATCTCACTCAGACACAAAATGCGAGAACTATCAGCAATGCCCCGGCTACCCACGAAAAATCGTGCTTCTGCGAGGAAATTCCGTGTCCGACAATAGAACCCGCAAAGACCGCCGCAAGACCGCATATGAACGTAAAAAAGCCTGTTCTCAGGGGGCTTACTCCCGAAAAGCCGAAACTCAGACCTGTTGCAAGGGAGTCGAGAGAGCCTGCGAGTGCGAGGGAGAGCGACTCACAGACGGATATTGTCTTTGAACTGTCGGTGTCGGCAGAAGCATCGTCAAGACATAGTTTTATAACAAGACCTATTTTTTCCATTTTGAGGGATATGCTCCCGTCTTTCGAGAGTTTTCTGACAACAGCTCTCAGGACGCTCCTGAAGACAGACCATGCTCCCGTCACGGCTATGACTGCACAGCCCGCCCTCCTGCAAAGTTCGGACGGGATAAATTCGCCGATTATAGACGATAGACAGAGCGACAAACTCAGGACTGCCGAGCAGACAAGGCTTATCACGACTGACGGCAGAGGAGGTATTTTTACACCGCTGCCGCCGCAGGAGACTGCAAAGAGGAAAGAGTCGAAGCTGACGGCGAGTGCGAGGAAAAATTCACGGATAAGCAGATAACCACCCCCTTTGGGATTTGTTGCATAGTCATAATATGAAAAAATCCACGGATTTGACACAGTTTTTGAGATTTTGAAATTTGGGGACTCTCTCCCCGTACTCTCAAATTTGCAACAGTAGAATTATCATGGGGGGTTCGGGGGGATACTTCCCCCCGACGGGGGTTTGGGGGCAGAGCCCCCAATGGGGGTTCAGGGGGCAACGCCCCCTGCCTCTTATCGTTCTAATAAAATATTAAATCTCTAAAAAAATGTAATTTTAAGAAAATTATTTTTTGGGGCAGAGTCCCCAATGGGGGTTCAGGGGGCGAAGCCCCCCGACAGCCCACAAATTTATTTTTTGGAGCGAAGTTCCCCGACAGTTCACAAATAAGAAAATCTCCAAAAAAATATAATTTTAATAAAATTATTTTTTGGGGTTTGGGGGGCGTAGCCCCCCGACAGTCCACAAATTTATTTTTTGGAGCGAAGTTCCCCGACAGTTCACAAATAAGAAAATTTCCAAAAAATATAATTTTTTGTATTGACATTTGTTGAAAAAGGGTGTATAATTTTCTATGCAGTACGTTTGAAGTGCAATTTTTCGTGTGACGGGAGGGAGATTATTGCTTGCGGGAGTTTCCACAGCCTGTCTCTACCCGATGCCGCTGGAGGAGAGTCTATATCAGCTCGCCGTGAACGGCGTTTCGTGCGTGGAGATATTTGTAAACACAGATTCGGAACTGCGGAAGGGGTTTGCCCTGAATATAGCCGATATACTGCGGAGATTCGATATAAAGTGTGTTTCGGTGCATCCGTTCACCTGCGAGCTTGAAACACTGATGTTCTTTTCGGACTACCCGAGACGCATTGATGATGTTCTGGAGTATTACAGAAAATATTTTGATTTTATGAACACGGTCGGTGCGGAGATATTCGTATTTCACGGTGCAAAGGCATCAAGGAGCAAGGAGCTTTACTGTGAGAGATACTCACGGCTCTACTCCCTCGGAAAGAGTTTCGGAGTGACTGTAGCCGTGGAGAACGTGTCAAGATGTCAGAGCGGTTCGTCGGCGTTTATAAGGGACATATCGAGAATGCTCGGTAGTCGGTTTGCATTTGTACTTGACACAAAACAGGCTGTGAGGTGCGGAGAGTCGCCGTTTTCGTTTATAGATTCGGCGGGTACGGCTCTGAAACACATACACATAAGCGACTACGGTCAGCTCGGAGACTGTCTCCCCGTGGGAAAGGGCAGTTTCAACTTCGGGGGATTTCTGTCAAGGGCGAGGTCTGCAAACCCCGACATATCCGTTGTGCTGGAACTTTACAGAAGCGGTTTCAGCGGTATAGGGGAACTGGTCTCGGGTTACAGCATACTGACCGGAATGATAACTGCTCAGGAGGAAAAGAAGTGAGATGTCCATTCTGCGGATTTGATGATTCAAAGGTCATCGACTCAAGACCAAAGGACGGCAAGATAAAGCGTCGGAGGGAGTGTTTCAGGTGCGGTGAGAGGTTCACGACGTTTGAGACGGTCGGGAACACTCTGCTCATGGTGCTGAAAAAAGACGGAACTTACGAGATTTTTGACAGAAACAAGCTGATAAAGGGGATATTCTCGGCGATAAAGAAAAGACCTGTGACAATGGCACAGGTCTCGGCGATAGCGGACTATGTTGAGAGTTACTTTGCAAATCAGCTGAAGAGTACGGCTTCTTCGGGTGAAATAGGAATGCTTGTTCTGAGCAGGCTCAAAGAGATAGACCCTGTTTCGTATGTGCGGTTCGCATCGGTCTATGAGGACTTCACGGACGTTGAGAGTTTTGTCGCCCTTATAAGACAGCTTGAGGACAGGGGCGACAGCGGAGAGCAGGAGACCGTCTGATTAGGGGGTTGTGTATTTCAGATAACTTCGAGTTTCAGCAAGCCGTCAGTGCTGTAGACAAGTGCGGAGACGGCTATACCGTCACAGACTATCAGTTCTGCGGACATCTCCTTGCCGTTTGGGCTGTAATTTTTCACACTGTAAGTAAATAAAACGGCATCACGTCCCGCAAAGTCTTTTAGTGGGAAACCCTGTTTTTCCTGAATGAGTGCGTATTCGGCGTACGCCTTTGAAAACTCCTGCGGTATCTTTATATTTTTTTCGGAGACTTTTTCGGTCTCCCAGCCGTGCAGTGCAAAAAATTCCGTTCCGTCACCGGTTATCTCCTGAATTTGTGCCGGAGTCTGCTTGTTTCCTGTGCCTGATGTGCGGAAAGTCAGAAAAACTGCCACCGATATGACGGCAAGGACCGTCACACTTAAAATTGCTCTTTTCAACGTTTAATCACCCTCTTCGGTCATATATACTCACGGAGATACAAAATTATAACCGAAAATTTTCGGGAGGTGAAAAAATTTTATGGCTCTCCTGCGTGTGGACAGGTTCATATCGGAGAGGACGGGCTTGACGAGGTCCGAGATAAAAAAGCTTATTGCAAGTCGGCAGATAACCGTGGACGGCGTTTCGGCGGTCTCTGCGGACACCAAAATAGACCCCTTTTCGGCTTGCGTGTGCGTTTCGGGGGAGCGGATAAACTCCGACAGATATAAATATCTGATACTTAACAAGCCGTCGGGGTACGTCTGTTCGGCTTCCTCACGGGAGGGCAGGAGCGTTATGGAACTCATACCCGACAGCCTCAAAGCTAAAGATATTTTTCCGTCGGGCAGACTTGACAAAGATTCCGAGGGGCTTCTTCTCATGACCAATGACGGGGGTCTCACACACAGGATTCTGTCACCGAAAAATCACGTCCCGAAAATCTATATTGTGAAACTTGCCGATAAGTTTCAAGATAAATATGTTGACTTATTTGCGGGCGGACACCTCACACAGGGCGGTGACACCTTCCTCCCCGCAAGGGTGAGAGCGGCGAAAACGTCCGAAAAACTGGCATTCGTGGAGATCTGTGAGGGGAAATTCCATCAGGTAAAAAGGATGTTTTCGGCTGTCGGCAACAATGTCGAAAAACTTGTGAGAATTTCCGTCGGAGGGCTTTTTCTTCCCGAAAAACTGGCAAAAGGGCAGTGTATGGAATTATTGCACAAAGATGTTGAAAAACTCTGTGAAATTCCCGATCCCGACATATTTTTCAGTGATTTTTCAGAAAAATTTTCGGCAATTTTAATAAACAAAAGATAATAATTTTGTAAGATTAGCGTCTTGAAAAATTTCGGGAATAATGTTATTATATTATTATAGCTGATAGAAGGCAGAAGTATCAGCAAGAAAATTGAACTGGAGGACTGGACCAAATGGCAGGTTTAACACTTAAAAACATTTATAAAAAATATCCGGGTGGATTCGTTGCCGTTACCGATGTAAATTTAGAGATAAGAGACAAGGAGTTCATCGTTCTGGTAGGACCTTCCGGATGCGGAAAGTCAACTACCCTGCGTATGATAGCAGGTCTTGAAGAGATCTCAGAGGGCGAGCTTTATATAGGCGACCGCCTTGTAAACGACATCGCCCCCAAGGACAGAGACATAGCAATGGTTTTCCAGAACTACGCTCTCTACCCGCACATGACCGTTTTCGACAACATGGCTTTCGGACTCAAGCTCCGCAAAGTCCCCAAGGACGAAATCGAGAGAAAAGTAACGGAGGCTGCTAAAATACTCGGTCTGTCTCAGCTCCTCGACAGAAAGCCGAAGGCAATGTCGGGTGGTCAGAGACAGCGTGTGGCTCTCGGAAGATGTATAGTCCGCTCACCGAAAGTGTTCCTTCTCGACGAGCCTCTCTCGAACCTTGACGCAAAACTCCGTGGACAGATGAGAACGGAGATCTCAAAAATACACAAGAGACTTGGTACAACGTTCATCTACGTTACCCACGACCAGACAGAGGCTATGACTATGGGCGACAGAATCGTCTGCATGAAGGACGGATTTATTCAGCAGGTAGACACTCCGCAGAACCTCTACGAGAGACCTGTGAACAAGTTCGTCGCAGGCTTCCTCGGTTCTCCCGTCATGAACTTTGTTGACGCTGTTCTCAAAGAGGACATCGGTCAGTACATCGTTGAGTTTGGTTCGGACGGTCCGAGGGGCAACAAGTATCAGATAATCGTCCCCGAGTCAAAGGTAGTTCCCGAGCTTGCGAACTATGTCGGCAAGGAGATAATCCTCGGCGTTCGTCCCGAGAGTATCCACGACGAACCCGTACACCTTGCAAACGCAACAACAGGTATAATCGACGCATATGTAGAACTCACCGAAATGATGGGTGCGGAGACATATCTGTACCTTGTCTGCGAGGGCAACAACCTCACAGCAAGAGTAAGTCCGAGGTCAACTGCAAAGATTGGAGACGAGATAAAGGTCGTTATCGATCCCAACAGGATTCATATCTTCGACAAGGAGACCGAGAAGACTATTGTAAACTGACATACCCAAACTTTTTCATATTTATCCTTTCTTTCTACCTTGCGGACTGTGCCGTATGCAGTATTTCTGTGTGCGGTGCGGGATGCTGAAACGCAGAGAAGCCACGGCTGTAAAAAAACGCCGTGGCTTTTCTGTGTTATTTTTTTGGAGATTTAAGATTTAATATTTTATTAGAACGATAGGGGGCAGGGGGCTTTGCCCCCTGAACCCCCATTGGGGGCTCTGCCCCCAAACCCCCGTCGGGGGGAAGAATCCCCCCGAACCCCCCATAATTATTCCCACACAAGAAAAAAATTTGAGACGGGAGTGTCGTACCCTGTGACAGTCTACTGTCCTGATTTTGGGGGTCAAGGGGGGTCACACCCCCCTTGCAGGGGGTCTGGGGGACAGCGTCCCCCAGTGGGGGGAGTGGGGGGGCAACGCCCCCATGATTATTCCCACAGATGAAACACCCCCCGCCCCCATAATAATCAAATAAGTCTCCCATAAAATAAATTAAAAATAAAAATTAAATACTCAGGGGATAAGAGAGAAAAAAGTGCGGACAATAAATAATGCGGAAAATATCTGCAATTTTATTGAAAAAAGGGGTTTTTGAGCCAATGAAAAAAATTCTGACAACTGCTGTCCTGCTGACAGCTCTTGTGAGCTGCGGACGTACAACAAATACCGATAATCAGCCGATGTCCGACACTTCAGGGTACTCAAGCAACGACATTAGTCCGACAGACAGAGACGACAAAATCGACAGATATGACTCAGATGACGGTCTTGTAGGTGATGCCGACCACGACAAAAGTATCACCGATGACGATATTGACAGGGCTGACCACGACAGCCGTGACAATACTATAACCGACCACGCAAAGGACGCTGTTGACGGTGCGGAAAATGCGGGTGAGGATATAATAGACAGTGTGGGTGAAGCGGGAAAGGACATTGTTGACGGTGCGGGCGATGTCGCTGACGACATTATTGACGGCATTGACGGCGATATTTCTTCCGATACCTCCTCCACGGACACCCAGATGGACACGGACGTAAATACGACTGCACAGGTCGATACTCTCACGTCTGAATAATAAAACAGTAGAACATTATGAGGTTCGTGGGTGTTGCCTTGTGGGGGCAAAGCCTCCATTAGAACGATAAGGGGCAGGGGGCTTTGCCCCCTGAACCCCCATTGGGGGCTCTGCCCCCAAACCCCCGTCGGGGGGAAGAATCCCCCCGAACCCCCCATGATTATTTTCACACAAGAAAAAATCTAATAATTTTGGGGGTTCAGGGGGAAACGTACCGAATAAATAAAATCAAATATCCGATAGAAATATTTCGGGAATGCCGTTTTCACGCATTTTATCTTTCTGTGCATCGGTGAGAGGGTTGCGGTAGTGGTTTCCCGTGGAGGGATATTTGCCCGCAACGATGTCACCGAACAGTCTGCTTATGAACTGAAGCCAGTCTGAAGAGCCGGAGTTTGAGTTGAGAAAAAAGCCGTAGCCGTCACTTATGTAGAATATTTCCATAGCGAGAGCGAGGTCGCACTTCTGGTGTTTTAGAATAAGTTGAGGGACAGTAACGCCGTTTCTCCAGCCGTAGTTCATGAGAATTTTTTTAAGTTCTTCATAGCTCATAATTTGTGATTACCCCCTTTCGCTGTCAGGCAAGGCAATTTCAGCGAATTTACCGCCTGTGACTTTTACAAGGTCTTGAGGAGAGAGACAAAGCTGAGTGCCGATTCTCCCACCGCTTATAAAGAACGTAGGGAAATTTTGTGCGGATATGTGTACCACAACGGGGAACTGTTTTTTCATGCCGATGGGAGTACAACCGCCCCTTACATAGCCTGTTATTTTGTTTATATCTTTTACAGGTATAAGCTGTACGGATTTTTCCCCGACACTTGCGGAAGCCTTTTTAAGGTCGAGTTTCATATCGACAGGAATTAAAAAGCAGTAATAACCGCCTGTTTTTCCCTCCGCAACGAGAGTTTTGAAAGTCATATCGGGAGACTGTCCGAGGGCGAGAGCGGTCTGAGTACCGCTTGTGAACTCCTTGCACTCATAAGTTTGTATCCGATATTCAATATTATTTTTGTCAAGAAACCTCATTGCATTCGTTTTCAGTTCCTTTCCCATAACTTCTCTTCTTTCTTTTAATTTTAATATAATTTAATTTAATTTTTATATATAAAAATTATTTTTCGGACAGTATATTTACGGCGGAGAGATAAGAGCTTATACAGTCGGAGTAGGAGACAAGGGAGTTGACGGTCAGGAGAGTTTTTTTGCAGGCAGAGTCATCGCCGTGGCGGTAGTTGTCGGCAAACTGCATTAAATCGGAGAGAAAGGAGTGCAGATAGCTCATGCCGTAATTCTGAGACCTGTCGAGCAGAGATCTGTCCGCCTTTATGCCCGACTGAAGCCCACAGCGGAATATTGCCTCTATATACTGCCTTATGTCCGAGATAAGTGAGGATATAAGTTCTATGTGCGAGGACTGCACGGAGGAGTATTGCGGGGGGAGTTCAAAGGGACGGTAGTTGCACGGGGATAGGAAGTCGTAAATCTCAACGGGGAACAGTTCGAGGGACTTTTCACCGATATGTGCGACAGCAAGAATTACAAAATTACCGCCGTCGTCTATGAGATTTTCGGATATTTTTTCGAGAAGTTCTATAAATTTTTTGGTCTCCGCACGGTATTTTACGCTCACGTCCGCAAAGTTCCCGAAGTGGTCGGCAAGACGCATTCTGTAGACCTGTGCATTTTTATCGAAATCCGAACGCACGCATTTGTCGGGTGCTATCAGGTACATTCTTGACAGTTCGTCCGAATTTTCGGACATTTCGGAGAGTTCAACGACAATCTGCCTGAAATCGTATACGATATTTCTGTAGACTTCATCACAGTCAAGGTCAAGAGGGCGTATAGCTATGACGGAAGTTTCCTTTGAGGTGGAGAGCTTACCGCCGCTGAGTTTTGCGTTTTTGAGAGTAATTTTTGAGTGCATAAGGGACTGTATGGGCGTGTCCATGCCCCACGGTGTGACGGACGAATTGTGATGATAGCGTGCAGCAGATGACTCGTAAAAATTTGGTCTCAAATCGGACAGAGAGAGGAATTTTCTGTCTGAGGACAAGTCCGCATTCAGGAAATAGTACACTTCTCCGCTGTAGTCGCCTGTCAGGACAGTCCTTGCACCAAGCGGAATAAGAGTGAGTTTGCCGTCATATGGTTCATATTTCTGCTTGAAATTTCCGAGAGAGTCCTCTGAAAAATCGGGTTTGGAAAGTTCCGAGAGCAGGACGTTGCACTCACAGAATTTTTTTATGAATGTCGGGTAGTCAAAAGAAGCCCTTCCTGCGGTGAAATCGGACAGCCTGCCGCCCGTCTCACGGAGAAGTCTCTCCGCATCAGCCATTCTTAGAGAGTGACACCTGACCGCACAGGTCGTGAAGATGTCGGGGGTATTTTCGGGACACCTCACAAGCCCCCTCTTTATAACTCCCGAAATTTCGCCGATACAGTCCACGGCACAGCCGTTTATTGCCACTCTGTCAAAGTCGGGCTTTTTCTTTTCGGGGGTTTTCTCGGGTTCTTTTTCCGTCGGTTTTTGGGGAACTTCCTCCGCAACAGCTTTTTCAGCCTGAACGGGGAGACTGTCTCTAAGGACTATAATCGACATCACAATGTGACGGCATATTTTTCTTGACACACAACTGCAAGAGGATTTTTCGAGCGGAACTCTCAGACAGACTGTCTCTTTTCCCGCCGTGACGGAAATTTCCTCAGCCCCCTCACGGACTTCCGGGAAACTCTCTCTGTCGCTTTTTTCGGCTTCTTTGCATGACCTTTTGTAAGTTCCCATGTCCGACATAGACACCAGTTTTTCGTTTGTGCAATTTCTCAGTTCTTCAGCGATACTGCCCATCTCCGCACACCTCCCTCTTTCCACTCACATTATAGCACACATATTCATGCAATGTCAAGTACTTTGTGGGAGTAATTATGGGGGGTTCGGGGTTTGTTTCCTCTGTGGGAATAATTATGGGGGGTCTGGGGGCAGAGCCCCCAGTGGGGGTTCAGGGGGCAGAGCCCCCAATGGGGGTTCAGGGGGGGAAGCCCCCTGCCTCTTATCGTTCTAATAAAAATATTAAATCTCTAAAAAAATATAATTTTAATAAAATTATTTTTTGGGCAAAGCCCCCTGCCCCTTAGACTTAAAACAGGGGGTTTGGGGGGCGTAGCCCCCCGACAGCCCCTGATTGTTTTATGTGGGGAGAAGTTCCCAACAGTCCACAAATCAAAAAAATCTCTAAAAAAATATAATTTTAATAAAATTATTTTTTGGACGAAGCCCCCTGCCCCTTATCGTTCTAATATTAAGAGGGAACTGCACCTGCTCCGCTGTAATTTCAATAGAAAAATCTCCAAAAAAATATAATGCAAAAAATTTTTTCAAAAGCCCTGCAAAGACAAATATTTCCGAGTACTTGACATATTGCCGAAAGAGGAGTAAAATAAGATAGCGGGAGAAAAAAGATGAACAGGGGGAAAGGAAATGAAGAAAGAATATTTTTTGGGGATAGATATAGGTTCAACGACAGTAAAAACCGTGATAACAAACAGAAAAAAAGAGATAATTTATTCCGAATACGGGAGACACTATTCAAGAGTAAGACAGACGGTTTGCGACCAGTTGAAACTGATACAGGCTGAATATCCCGATGAAGAATTTTCGGTCTGCATAACGGGTTCGGGGGGACTTGGTCTTGCACAGAGTTGCGGAGTACCGTTTGTGCAGGAAGTCCATGCGTCATTTGTGGCGGTAAAGGAGAGTTACCCCGACACGGATGTTGTCATAGAACTCGGCGGAGAAGATGCTAAAATAATTTTCCTGACGGGCGGAGTTGAACAGCGTATGAACGGCACTTGTGCGGGCGGAACGGGTGCATTTATAGACCAGATGGCGACACTTCTCTCTGTGACGGCTCAGGAGCTTGACACGCTCTCTCTCAGGGCAAAAAAGACCTATCCTATAGCTTCAAGGTGCGGAGTATTTGCAAAGTCGGACATACAACCGCTGCTGAATCAGGGAGCGACAAGGGAGGACGTTTCCGCAAGTATTTTTCAGGCGGTAGTTGACCAGACGGTCTCGGGACTTGCACAGGGGCGTTCTATAGAGGGAAAAGTCCTTTTTCTGGGCGGACCTCTTTATTTTTTGAAGGGGCTGAGAAATGCGTTTGTAAAGACTCTCGGACTTGAAAAGAAAAACGCTCTCTTCCCGGAGGAGGCACCCGTCTTTGTGGCGTACGGTTGTTCACTTTGTGCGGAAAATTCGGGAAACAGCTATACTCTCCACGAACTTGCGGAGAGGATAAAAAATGCAAAAATTTCGGACAGCATTGTGACAGGTCAGCCGCTTTTCGGTTCACAGAGCGAGTACGACAATTTTATTGACAGGCACAAGAAGTTTGACTTAAAACACGCCGATATAAGAAAATACAAGGGCGACGCATATCTCGGTATAGACGCAGGTTCGACCACTACAAAACTTGTTTTAATAACAGATGACGGCAGAATATTATATCACTATTACGCCTCAAGCAACGGTCAGCCACTTGACAAAATAGCACAGCAGTTAAAGAAGATATACAGTGTCATGAACCCCGAAATAGTGATAAGAGGTTCAGCGGTCACAGGTTACGGGGAGGAACTTATAAAATCGGGATTTTGCATAGATTCGGGAATAGTTGAGACTGTCGCACACTTCAAATCCGCATCATATTTCTGTCCCGACGTTGATTTCATAATAGACATAGGCGGTCAGGACATAAAGTGTTTCAGGATAAAAAATCACTCCATAGACAGCATAATGCTGAACGAAGCGTGTTCATCGGGCTGCGGAAGTTTCATACAGACTTTTGCAATGGCAATGGGTTACGACATAGCCGAATTTTCACAGATGGGACTTTTCGCAAAGCACCCTGTTGAACTTGGTTCAAGGTGTACTGTTTTCATGAACAGCTCCGTAAAACAGGCACAGAGAGACGGTGCAAGCGTGGAGGACATCTCCGCAGGACTTTCAATGTCAATAATAAAAAATGCGGTTTATAAGGTTATAAGGGCAAATTCCCCCGACGAACTCGGCAAAAATATAGTCGTACAGGGGGGAACTTTCCTGAATGACGCTGTTTTGCGGTCCTTTGAGAGAGAACTCGGCAGGGACGTTATAAGACCTGCTGTTTCGGGACTTATGGGAGCTTTCGGCTGTGCGTTGTATGCAAAGGAGAACGCCGAAAAAAATTCAATTGAGAAGTCGGGAATAATATCGGCGGAGGAACTTGAAAATTTCTCTTACAAGTCCACAGACGCACAGTGCAACGGGTGTACGGCTCACTGTCGCCTTAATATTGTAAATTTTTGCGGCGGCAGAAAATTTGTCTCGGGGAACAGGTGCGACAAGGGTGCAGGCAAGAGGGCGGAAAACAATATACCGAATCTGTATGAATATAAATACAACAGCATAGTCTCACTCAGGAATATAAATCAGCCCAAAAAGCCCCGTGCAAGAGTGGGCATACCTCTTGCACTGAATTTCTATGAACTTGCTCCGTTCTGGCACAGTTTTTTTACAAATCTCGGCTTTGAGACGGTCTTTTCAGATGAGAGTTCCAGAAATATGTACTATTCGGGTCAGCAGACAATTCCGTCCGATACGGTCTGTTACCCCGCAAAAATAACTCACGGTCACATAGAAAATCTTCTTGACAAAAAAGTTGACTTTATTTTTTACCCCTGCATGAGTTACAATCTTGACGAGGGCAACAGCGACAATCACTATAATTGTCCCGTTGTGGCGTACTACCCCGAACTTCTGATAGCTAACAACCCCCGATTGAACAGCAGAAATTTTGTCCACCCCTACATAGACCTGAACAACAGGAAAAACGTTGTCAGAGTTATGAGCGAGTGCCTGAAAAAGTTCAACATAGCGGGAAAAATTCCCACGGCTGTTGACGGTGCATATCAGGCTTATTTCCGATATATGCGTGACGTGACGGCAAAGGCTGTGGGGATGATACGTCAGGCGAGGGCAGAGGGCAGGAAAATTATAGTTCTTGCAGGCAGACCTTACCATGTAGACAAGGAAATAAACCACGGTCTGCACAAGCTGATAACCAATCTCGGAATGGCTGTCATAACGGAGGACAGTGTTGCGGGGTTCGTAAAAACCCCTAAACTCGGAGTTCTGAATCAGTGGACTTATCATTCGAGACTGTACCGCTGTGCGAAGTTTGTCACCTCCCAACCCGATATGCAGCTTGTACACCTTGTGTCTTTCGGCTGTGGAATAGATGCCGTGACATCCGATGAAGTACGTTCGATACTTGAGAGCAAGGGGAAACTCTACACCCAGCTAAAAATAGACGAGATAAATAATTTGGGTGCAGTAAGAATAAGGCTCAGAAGTCTCGCCGCAGCGATGGATTACTCTCTCTGATTTTAGAACGGGGGTTAAAAACCCCCAGACCCCCAAGATTAAGCAGTAGACTGTCACGGGGCGGGGTTTGTTTCCTCCGTGGGGATAATCATGGGGGTCTGGGGGGATACTTCCCCCCAGCGGGGTCAAGGGGCGGAGCCCCTTGTGGGGGTTCAGGGGGCGAAGCCCCCTGCCCCTAATCGTTCTAATAAAAATTTGGGGACGTATCCCCCCACAGCCCACAAATTAAAATCTCTAAAAAAATATAATTTTAATAAAATTATTTTTTGGGGTTTGGGGGACGCCCCCCCAACAGGGGTTTAGGGTAGACACTCCGTCCCATGTTGTCTATAAAAAATATTTATTAAATTTTCAGACGGAAAGGAGATTAAAGAAATGAAAGGATACCCAAAATTCACGCAGGGAATGAAAAAGACACATACTATACTTGTGCCGGATATGCTCCCGATACATTTCAGACTTCTGATTTCGGTTTTCAGGGCAGAGGGTTACAAGATGGAACTCTTGCAGAACCGTTCGAGGAGTGTCGTTGACGAGGGGCTTAAGAACGTCCACAACGACTCCTGTTATCCTGCACTCCTCGTCATAGGACAGTTTATAGATGCACTGAACAGCGGTAAGTATGACCCCGACAGGACTGCACTTTTGATAACTCAGACGGGCGGAGGTTGCAGAGCGTCAAATTATATACATCTTCTCAGAAAGGCTATGGCAAAGACATATCCGCAAGTGCCTGTGGTGTCACTCAATTTCAGCGGACTTGAAAAGGATTCGGGTTTCAGGATAACTCCTCTTGTGTTCTACAGACTTCTCTATGCGATAATATACGGAGATGTCCTTATGACGTGTTATAACAAGTGCCGTGCGTACGAGAGGACAAAGGGCGATTCGGACAGAATTTTAAGACGCTGGCAGAACAAAATCTCAAATATATTTCTGAGAAAGAGCCGTGAATATTTGGACTGCAAAAAAATATGCAACGGTATTCTCAAAGACTTTTCCGCAATATCTCTTGACGGTTCGAGGAGAATAAAAGTCGGGATAGTGGGGGAGATATACGTCAAATATTCACCCCTTGCGAATAACAATCTTGAGGACTTCCTGATTTCGGAGGGCTGTGAACCCGTAACGCCTCCGCTGATAGAGTTTATTCTCTACTGCATATCAAACGTCATACACGACTCCGAGCTATACGACAGAAAAAATCTGAAAGTGACGGTCTACAGGCTTGTCTACAAAATTATCCTGAAAAAGATCTCACAGATATCCGAAATGATCAGGAGTTACCACAAGTTCAGACCTTTTGACAGCTTTGAAAAACTCAGAAAACTCGCCGACAGATATATAAATCAGGGTGTTTCAATGGGAGAGGGCTGGCTTATTCCCGCAGAGATGGCTTGTTTTGCCAAGACGGGAGTGAGCAATATAATCTCCGCACAGCCCTTTGGTTGTCTGCCGAATCACATAGTCGCAAAGGGCATGATAAGAGCGGTAAAGCGTGACAATCCGCACGCAAATATAACTCCCATAGACTACGACCCGGGGGCTTCAAAAGTCAATCAGGAGAACCGCATAAGGCTTATGCTCGCCAATGCGGAGCTATAAATTAAAATAAATTAAATTACTACACAGGGGGACTTGATTTCAGGTTTTCGGTTTCGCCCCAAACGTCATAGGTGTACAGGACTGAAATAAAATTATTAAACATGGGAAACTTGATTTCAGGTTTTCGGGTACACACTCCACGTCAGGGGAGTACAGGACTAAAATCAAATTATTATATGGGGAAACTTGATTTCAAGTTTTGGGGGACACCCTTTTCAGGTTTTGGGTTTCGCCCCAAACGTCAGGGGCATAAAAAGACGGAAGTCCGTATAAAAATAAAAAGGAGGAAAAAGAAATGAACAGAACACCAATGGGAGAGAGGACACATATAGGTTTTTTCGGAAAGAGAAACGCAGGAAAGAGCAGTCTCGTGAACGCTGTGACGGGGCAGGAGCTCAGTGTTGTGTCGGACGTAAAGGGAACGACAACAGATCCCGTTTACAAGGCTATGGAACTTTTGCCGCTCGGACCTGTTGAGATAGTCGACACGGCAGGTTTTGACGACACGGGTTCTCTTGGTTCTGAGAGAGTAAAAAAGACAATGGGCATACTCGCAAAGACCGATATAGCGGTACTCGTTGTTGACTCGGCAGAGGGGCTGACCGACGACGACAGACAGCTTATAGAACTGTTCAAAGAGAGGGAAGTGCCGTATGTGACGGTTTACAACAAGTCGGATATATCGGGAGAGATACAGACGGAAGACAGCGAGAGGGGAATATCTGTCAGTGCAAAGACGGGAATGAATATTCACGAATTAAAAGAGATGCTCGCAAATATAAGTCTTGAAAAAGCACCCGAAAAGAGCCTTGTGGAGGGGCTTATAGACGATAATGAACTCGCCCTTCTTGTCACTCCGATAGACTCCTCCGCACCAAAGGGCAGAATGATTTTACCGCAACAGCAGGTAATAAGAGATGTTCTCGACCACAATGCGGTAAATATAGTTGTCAAAGAGACACAGCTTGCGGAAACTCTCAGGAAACTCTCGGGAAATCGGGAGACTGTCCCGAAGATAGTAATAACGGACAGTCAGGCTTTTGAGATAGTCAGCAGGACAGTGCCCGAAAGTATACCGCTCACATCGTTTTCCATTCTTATGGCACGCCACAAGGGTTTTCTTGAAACTGCCGTCAGGGGGGCTGTCATGATAGACAAGCTGAAAGACGGCGACAAGATCTTGATCTCGGAGGGCTGTACCCATCACAGACAGTGTGAGGACATAGGAAGTGTCAAACTGCCGAAACTCCTGAAAAAGCACACGGGCAAAGAGCTTGATATAACGCTGTCATCGGGCAGGGAATTTCCCGATGATTTATCCGAATACGCACTTGTAATTCACTGTGGAGGCTGTATGCTGAATGCCCGTGAGATGAAGTACAGGAGTGGTCTCGCCGAAAAGCAAGATACTCCGTTTACGAATTACGGCATTGCCCTTGCACACATGAACGGCATTTTGAGGAGGAGTGTTGCGATGCTCCCCGATATAGTTAAAATTATTGACGAGGGGGGGGAGTGACCTGAAAGCGGTAGTAAGCCGTATGTGGAATGGTCTGCCCGTGTACAGGATATTTCCCGATGAGTGAGCGGTTACTCAAATTGTGAGTGAGTGACGGTTGGGGGACTGTTTGACCGACAGATTTTTCCGATAAACATTTTTGTCGGGCGAAAATTTTGTAAAATCAAATTCGGGGGACTTGGGGTGTTGCGGGGGTGTTATGAAGTTCTTGCAACACCCTTTTTTCGGGGTGAAAAAAGTCTCGACATTCACCGTTTATTTTTGTCGGACGGAAATTTTGTAAAATCAAATTCGGCGGACTTTGGGTGTTGCGGGGGTGTTATGAAGTTCTTGCAACACCCTTTTTTCGGGGTGAAAAAAGTCCCGACATTCACGGTTTATTTTTGTCGGACGAAAATTTTGTAAAATCAGATTCGGAGGACTTGGGGTGTTATGAAGTTCCCCCGACCCCTTTTTTCGGGGTGAAAAAAAGTCCCGACATTCACGGTTTATTTTTGTCGGACGAAAATTTTGTAAAATCAAAATCGGCGGACTTGGGGTGTTCGGGGACGTTATCAAGTTCCCCCGACCCCTTTTTTCGGGGTGAAAAAAAGCCCCGACATTCACTGTTTATTTTTGTCGGACGGAAGTTTTGTAAAATCAAATTCGGGGGACTTGGGGTGTTATGAAGTTCCCCCCGACACCTTTTTCGGGGTGAAAAAAAGTCCCGACATTTACGGTTTATTTTTGTCGGACGGAAATTTTGTAAAATCAAATTCGGTGAACTCAGGGTGTCCGGGAGTGTTATCAAGCTCCCCCGACACCCTTTTTCGGGGCGAAAAAAAGTCCCGACATTCACGGTTTATTTTTGTCGGATGGAAATTTTGTAAAATCAAATTCGGCGGACTCAGGGTGTTCGGGGGTGTTATTTAAGTTCCCCCGACACCCTTTTTTCGGGGTGAAAAAAGTCCCGACATTCACGGTTTATTTTTGTCGGACGAAAATTTTGTAAAATCAGATTCGGAGGACTTGGGGTGTTATGAAGTTCCCCCGACCCCTTTTTTCGGGGTGAAAAAAAGTCCCGACATTCACGGTTTATTTTTGTCGGACGAAAATTTTGTAAAATCAAAATCGGCGGACTTGGGGTGTTCGGGGACGTTATCAAGTTCCCCCGACCCCTTTTTTCGGGGTGAAAAAAAGCCCCGACATTCACTGTTTATTTTTGTCGGACGAAAATTTTGTAAAATCAAATTCGGGGGACTTGGGGTGTTCGGGGTTTTATGAAGTTCCCCCGACCCCCTTTTTCGGGGTGAAAAAAAGTCTTGACATTCCCCGTCCCGTGTGCTATAATTCTCTTGAATAAACGCTTTATTTTAGTTTTCATAAGGCGTCGGAAAGTGAGAGAATTGCCCATGAGCAAGAAAGATAAAAGCAAGAGTAAGAACAGAGATATTTATATAAACAGGGAACTGAGCTGGCTTAAATTCAATTCGAGAGTCCTTGAAGAGGCACAGCGGACGGAAATTCCCCTTTTGGAGAGACTGAATTTTTCGGCAATATATGAAAATAATCTGTCCGAATTTTTTCAGGTACGCATCGGAAAGCTGACGGATTTGGGCTTGGACAAACCGAAAAAAAAAGACCGCACGGGAATGTCCGCAGCGGAGCAAATTACAGCTGTCTGCAATGCCGTGAGAAATACACAGCCGATTGTTGAGAGAGCATATTTCTCAACAGTTCAGGAACTTAAAGACCACGGCTATGAGTGCGTAAAGCCGTCAGAGGCGACAGCGGAGGAACTCAAATTTCTTGAACTTTATTTCAGGAGGGAAGTAAAACCTCTTCTGAGCGGTCTTATAGTCAGTGAGGGACACGGTTTCCCGTTTCTGAAAAACAAAAGTCTGTACATATGCGTATGGCTTCACAGCAAAAAGGGAACAGCTCTCGGAGTAGTGCCGACAGAGCATATCCAGAGAATCATACCGCTGTCAGAGGACGCAAGGCGTTTTGTCCTCCTTGAAGAACTTGTCCTGCACTTCTGCCACCTGCTTTTCAAGGGTTTCAGGGTTCTTGACAGGACTGTCATAAGAGTTACAAGAAGTGCGGATATACTGCCGTCCGAAAAGGGTTCGGATTTCAGGGAGAGAATGGAAAAACTTGTTGAGACCAGAAAAAAGCTCGCCCCCGTGAGACTTGAAACTCTCGGAGTTTTCAGCAGAGACGCTCTTGAATACCTCTGCAAAAAACTGAAACTCAAATCAGAATCGGTCTTTGTATCGCAAATCCCCTTAGACCTCTCTTTTATATACACCCTCCCCGAACCCGACACGTCAGAGGGTTTGAGATATGAAAAGAGAGTACCGCAGAAGGCATCAATGTTGTCGGACAGCAGGAGCGTATTTTCACAGGTCAGGACAAAGGACGTTCTTTTGAGCTATCCTTTTGAGTCTATGACTTCCTCTTTTATAAGACTTCTGTCGGAGTGTGCGGAAGATCCGAAAGTTGTATCAATCAAGATAACATTATACAGACTTGCAAGGAGCAGTAAAGTCATTGACGCACTGTGCACGGCATCCGAAAACGGCAAGGACGTTCTTGTCATGATTGAACTTAGAGCGAGATTTGACGAGGAAAACAATATAGAGTGGTCGAGACAGCTACAGAAAGCGGGAGTAAAAGTCATATACGGACCTCCGGGATTTAAGGCACATTCAAAACTTCTGCTTATCACGAGAAAGACCACAGACGGCTTTGAGTACCTTACACAGGTCGGAACGGGCAATTACAACGAAAAGACCTCCTGTATATACACAGACCTTGCACTTTTAACGTCCGACAGAGTTATAGCCCGTGATGCGGAGAGTGTCTTTAACGCCCTTATAAACAGGTCTTTTGTACAAAGTCCGCAGAAACTCCTTGTTGCCCCGCTTGCACTCCGTCCGAAAATTCTTGAACTTATACAGGAGCAGATTGAGGTCTCCCAAAACGGCGGTAACGGCTATATAGGTGCAAAAGTGAACGCCCTTTGCGATGGAGTTATAATGGATAAACTTGTGGAAGCTTCACAGGCGGGAGTTAAAATAGAACTGGTGATAAGGGGCATATGCTGTCTTATACCGGGCGTGGAGGGTTTCACGGAAAATATTACAGTCCGCAGTATAGTCGGCAGATTTCTTGAACACAGCAGGATTTTTATATTCGGCTGTGAGGAGTCTCCGAAAGAGCAGAAAATATACATAGGTTCGGCGGACTATATGTCCAGAAACACCGTCAGAAGAGTGGAAGTAGCCTGTCCCGTGGAGGACGAGAGGGTGAAAAAGAGAATAAGGGATATTTTCTCCGCACTCTTAAAAGATAACGTAAAAGCGAGAATAATGACGAGTTCGGGGGACTATATCCCTGCCCCCAAATCCCCCGATACCCCCGATTTTGATGCACAGGAATTTTTATATTCGGAATCATACAGGATTGCAAGTGAAAAGGCACTTAGGCAAAAACGCAATACAAAGAAATAATTTTTAGATTACTGTGTTGCTTTGTGGAGGGGTCTACCTCCTGTTGTTAATTTTTTCCTTTGTGGGAATAATCATGGGGGGTTCGGGGGGATTCTTCCCCCCGACGGGGGTTTGGGGGCAGAGTCCCCAATGGGGGTTCAGGGGGCAAAGCCCCCTGCCCCTTATCGTTCATTTTTTTATGTAAGTCCGGTTGCAACACTCCAAGTCTGACTTAATTTTTATCTGACTTTGAGTGTAGACTTGTATTTGAGACGCAATTTGTCGGTGATGAGGGCGATAAATTCGGAGTTTGTAGGTTTTCCCTTGCTTGTGTCGACAGTATAGCCGAAAAACGAGTTGAGGGTGTCGACATTGCCTCTGTCCCATGCGATTTCAATTGCATGGCGTATAGCCCTCTCAACACGTGAAGAAGTTGTGTCATAGATACCTGCGACGGTCGGGTAGAGCAGTTTGGTGACGCTCTCCAGAAGGGACTTGTCCTCTATTGAGTAGAGAATAGCAGTCCTGAGATAGTGGTAGCCCTTGATATGTGCGGGAACGCCGAGCTGATGTATAATTTCGGTGACGACTATCTCCATGTCGTCCGACAGAGATGAGTTTATACTCCCGACGGACTTTATGACGGCGTTATAGAGGTCGTCGGCATCATAAGGTCTCAGGAGAAAAACGGACGCACCGTTGTCCATGACCTGTTTTTCTATGAACTCGTTGTCAAAGGTGGACGTTACGACAAAAGACGGAGATTTTATTCCCATCTCGTCGGCTTTTCTCATTATGGTGACAGCGTCGCCGTTCGGAGAATTTACATCTATAACCGCCACATCGGGAGGGTCGTGTCTTATTGATTCGAGAATGACAGTTGCATCCTTACGCCTTGTGTATGCGTACATACCTCTCTCACGGAGCTTGTTCGCACTGCTCACGCCTGCCCCCGCTGTGTCGTCTGCTATCAGAACCTTTATTTTATTATTCATTCAAATTTACCTCCTTTTGGTTCTCTCAGTACATCTTACATTCTAACAGATATTTTTTGTCTTATCAATGTTTGATTTTAATGCAAAAACGGTAAATTGAGCGAATTTTTCACAAATTTAATGCAGACAGATTTTGCGGGCGTATTTGATAAGAAATCATTTGAAATTATTTTAATTTAATATAATTTAATATAATTTAATACAATTCAATGTAATATGTTTTAATTTGTCAAAAAACGTGGTTCGGGGACTTGTTTTTCGCTTTAATTTGTATAATGTTGAATTTATGGATTTTGCTGTATATTTGAGGTAAAAACGGCATAAAAAAGAGAGGGTGCGACCCTCTTTTTTATTTGGACTGTTGGGGAGGACGTCCCCCAAAATTTTTATTGGAACGATAAGGGGCAGGGGGCTTCGCCCAAAAAATAATTTTATTAAAATTATATTTTTTTGGGGATTTTTTGACTGTTGTGAGGGTGCGACCCTCTTTTTTATTATTTGGACTGTTGGGGATTTCATGCAAATTTTTATTGGAACGATAGGGGGCAGGGGGCTTCGCCCAAAAAATAATTTTATTAAAATTATATTTTTTTGGGGATTTTTTAGACTTGCGGGCTGTTGTGGACTGTGCAAATTTTATTGGAACGATAAGGGACAGGGGGCTTCGCCCAAAAAATAATTTTATTAAAATTATATTTTTTTGGGGATTTTTTAGACTTGCGGGCTGTTGTGGACTGTGCAAATTTTATTGGAACGATAAGGGGCAGGGGGCTTCGCCCAAAAAATAATTTTATTAAAATTATATTTTTTTAGAGATTTTTTAGACTTGCGGGCTGTTGGGGACTGTGCAAATTTTATTGGAACGATAAGGGGCAGGGGGCTTCGCCCCCTGAACCCCCACAAGGGGCTCCGCCCCTTGACCCCGCTGGGGGGAAGAATCCCCCCAGACCCCCCATAATTATTCCCACAAAGCAAAAGTCCCCAAATCCTAAAAAATTATTTCAGTTTCAGATTAAATTTTATCCTGTCGAGAATATTTTCGGTTATCCTGCGGACTTTTGTACCCGACGGAAAAAGCGTGTCGGCAATTTTCCATATTTTCCCCGAGTGAAAATTTTCCCCGACGGGGGAAAGCTGTGGTTCACGGGACATTTCAGCCCATTTTTTGAAATCATCGGCGGGCATATATTCTCTGATAAGCTGTCTGTCCGCCTCAAGACTGTGGTTTTTCAGAAACTCAATCGGCAATTCACAGCCGTTTTCGGAATCGGGAAGCGGAATGTCACCAAAAAAATTTTCAAAAAGTTTTATGAAATCGTCTTTGCCCCTTCTTGAATCGGGATTTTTGCCCAGAGCCTTTATTATGGAATTTTCGACAGAATCGGCAGGTTCGTGATGTTTTATCAGGGAGAGTGTCCCGAGAACTGCAAAACCCATCATATAAGGGTCTCCGCAGAAATCGCTGTGAAAGGACTTTGACCGTGGCACACCGAAACAGTTTGAGCAGTAAAGCCCGAGAGCGTATCTTAGCGGACGGTATTTTTCGGAGTCATAGTCGGCGGGGAGTTTCGCCTGCAAAAAACCTCTTAGCCGTCCCGACTTCACCATCAGCGGAACGGGTGGGGCTATAAGCAGTGATTTCGCCCCCCTGAGTATCGGTTTTTCGACATCTTCGGCTACATCTCCCCCGATATGCAGAATTTTTTCCGTCGGACACTCCGATTTTTGTATTATCATTTCAAATATGTCGTCGCCGTCGCATTCATGGGGAACGACAAGTTCACAGTGAAAATCGGGAATATTATTCAGGACGCACTTTTCAAGGATTTTTTCGGAAATCTTACGGGGGTAAACGGTGTCGGCAGTTATTATTATTTTTTTATTTTTGGGGATACTCGTCAGGATTTGAGTTCCGCACAGTCTCGGCGTGCAGAATTTTGTGAACAGATTGCACTCTGTCTGTCTTAAAATTTCGGTCTGATGGGGTTTAAGCTTTGCGGTTTTTGAGATTATCCCATAAATATCGTCAAGAGAGGGATATTTTTTCTTTTTTTTGGCGACCTCCTCAGCGTTTTTCCTGACCCTTATAAAACTTTGTGAGACCTTTGACATTTTCCCGAAATCGTCCTGCATAAGGGAGAATATTTCGTAATCTTGGGAAAACGGCTGACAGAACACAATATCTTTCATTTTCAGGCTTATTGTGCTGTACCCGCCCTGTACGACTTCTTTTTTCAGTTTTTCCATCAGATTTTTTTGTTCTTTTGATAGTCTCTCCAAAAAATTTTTCACCTCCCTGATTTATATTTTTTATTAAACAATAAGGGACACTGTTCTCAAACCCCGTTGGGTACTGTGCAAATTTTAATTAGAACGATAAGGGGCAGGGGGCTTTGTCACAAAAAATAATTTTATTAAAATTATATTTTTTTAGAAATTTAGGACTTAATATTTATTAGGACGATAAGGGGCAGGGGGATTTGCCCCCTGAACCCCCATTGTGGGCTCTGCCCCTTGACCCCGTCGGGGGAGATTTGAAGATGGGGACACCCCATACCCCGCCCCCAGACCACCCCATAATTATTCTACTGTTTTAATTTTGGTAGTCCGAGGATTTCACTACCCGCCCCCATAAATTTGAATAGTCGCAAAACTAAAAATATATAATCACGGGTTTCCAAAGGGGGTTTCCCCCTTTGGCAGGGGGTCTGGGGGACAGCGTCCCCCAGTGGGGGGAGTGGGGGGCAAAGCCCCCCACAAAACAACGCCCCCCAAAATCCTAAAGGGCGATAGCCCTTTTATTTACTTGAAGATTTTCTGCCGAGGATTTTTTGCAAGGTCAGCAGGAGTGCCTTGTAATTATTCAGAAATATCAGGACGGCGACGGTGCAGACCCACAGGAGAGAGCATGAAGTTATTGTGAGATAGGACATAACAAACAACAGAACGGTGTTCACGACGGATTTCACGCCGTCGAACTTAAACGGCACATAATATCTTGCGTCTATTATCCTTATCCAGAAGCAGAGGTAGTAGCTCAGAAAAGTGGCTATCGATGCACCGTATATTCCCCACGCAGGTATAAGACATATGTTCAGGAAAATGTTCAGCACGCACGCACAGAGACTTGTCGTGAAAGAATTTTTTGTGTGTTTTGTAGCGGTGTAGATACTGCCGAGGAACTGGTCGAGGGAGGTGAAAAGTACGGCTATTATCAGGATAGGGGTGTACTTCCAGACCTGTCCGTAGTCGGAGTAGTTTGTGGTGTCTATCAGTACAGCGGAGACGGGTTTCACAAGGAGTATCAGCCCTGCGGAAGCTATGAAAAGAAAAGCCTCATAAGCGGAGTAAATTTTTTCATAGAAGTCGCTCCTGTCACGTGAATTATTTTCCGTTATGGCGGACATATTCCACGCCTGAAAGAAAATAGTCGAGACCATTGAAATCAGATTGGGGATTTTGTTTGCCACGCCGTATATACCGACTGTTCCCTCACCGAGTACAACTCTGTCGCTGTGCATATATTCTATAAAAATTTTGTCCGAGAGACCTGTTATTGTCCACATGACTATTGCCGGAATCATAGGCAGAGAGAATTTCATCATAGTCGTTGCGAGTTTCTTGCTGTAGTACCTGATGTTAAAGAACTTGTCAAGCCTTGCCGTTATGAAGAGGAACGCCGAAGAGCAGAAGTCGGAGAGTATCACCGAAATCATGAAACCCTTTACCCCCAGCCCGAGAGTTTTTATAAAGAATATATTAAATATAAACAGCATGAGAGTGGCGAGTATACCGTCAAGGGAGTACAGCTTGACCATATTTCTTACACGCACAAACTGTGAACACAGCGAGCGTATAGCAGATGTACAGATATATATGACAAGCAGGACAGTATAGCCGTTTATGAAATTCAGAAACGGTATGAACCTCAGTATCGGAACGCACACCGCCATGAGAGCAAGTCCCAGAAAAGTGAGAATACCTGCGGTTGAGAAAATTTTTCTTTTGTCGTATGATTTTTCGAGACCGAATCTTATAACGGCTTCCGTAAGCGAGAAGCTGAAAACGGGCAGTAACAGCAGAGCAGTTGTCTCAAGCAGTTCCTTTACGCCCATTCCGTCTTCTGATATATACTTCGTGTAAAGTCTTGTCAGCAGGAACACCAGTATTTTTGAGCCGAAATTTCCTATTGCAAATACCGTCGTATTTACCGCAAGTCTTTTGTACTTGTTTATACTTTTCACCTCCTTTGTTTGTTGGACAATTGGGTTGCATGAACCCCCGTTGGGGGCGTTGTCCCAAAAAATAAATTTGTGGACTATTGGGGACTGTGCAAATTTTAATTAGAACGATAAGGGGCAGGGGGCTTTGCCCCCTGAACCCCCACTGGGGGCTCCGCCCCCAAACCCCCGCTGAGGGGAGATTTGAAAATGGGGACACCCCATACCCCGCCCCCAGACCCCCCATGATTATTCCCACAGAGAAAACAAACCCAGACCCCCCATGATTATTCCCACAGGGGAGACAATAAGGAGCAGGAGGGTTTTACTCCCGTGACAGTCCACTATTTTAATTTTGAGGGTCAGAGCGGGTCACACCCCCACAAAGTCCCAAAGTCTCTAAATCACTTAAAAGTGAGCTTGTCTAAAACAGTTCTGAGGGCTTTTGCACTCTTTCGGAGCTTTTCAATCTCCTCGTCCGTCAGATTCGGGAGGACTGCCCTCTCTATGCCGTGACCGCCTATTACATAGGGGAGACTGAAACAAGCGTCATATTCAATGCCGTATCTGCCGTCAATGACGGTTGAGACAGTCATAATGCTGTTGGAGTCTCTCAAAATATTGTCACATATCTTGTTTACGGACATAGCGACGGCGTAGAAAGTCGCCCCCTTGCGTTTTATGACTTCCGCCCCTGCACGGCGTACTTCCGTTATGATTTTCTCTTTGTCGATTTCGGAGCGTTTCTGCTCGTTGCAGTACTGCTCCATGGGAACGCCTGCGACATTCGTTATAGACCACGGAATCATAGAAGTGTCGCCGTGTTCACCGAATACATAGGCGTGAATGCTGTTGGGGCTGAGACCGACGTGGTCGGCGATACTTGACCTCAGACGTGAAGTGTCGAGAGCCGTACCCGAACCTATGACCTGATTGGGCAGAAGGTCCGTACACTGTAGAATAGTGTAAGTTATAATATCAACGGGGTTGCTGACAACTACATAGACCGCATCGGGGGCATACCTTGCAATCTGCGGCATAACGTCCTTGACTATATTCACATTAGCCTGAGCGAGGTCGAGCCTTGTCTGACCGGTCTTTCTTGCGAGACCGAGAGTGACAACGACTATATCCGAGCCTGTTGCATCGGCGTATGTACCGTCCCAAATCTCCATATTGTGGCTGAACGAGACACCCTGTCTTATATCCATAGCCTCACCCTTGGCTTTTTCCTTGTTTATGTCGATAAGAACGACATCCGAACAAGTACCGTTTACTGCAAAAGTGTAAGCTATAGTAGCACCAACGTTACCTGCTCCCACTATTGTTATCTTTTTTCCTGCTGATTTACTCTTTTCTCCCATAAAATAATAACCTCCGTATAGGATTTTTTTCAGGAGTAAAAACTCCTCATCTTATTATACCACATATATGCAAAAATAGCAACACTATATTTTATTAAATTAAATATTGACGGGGTAGGGGAGAGGACGGGCTTTTTGGAGTACCCCGTGATTTTGATTTTAATATTTAATTTTAATATTTAATAATTATTTATGCTTGCAAAAGGGGAAATAGTGTAGTATAATGGTTAGAGGATTTGTTATGATTCCAAAAAATAATTATTAAATTTAATAAACGAATTTATTAAATTTATGTACGGAAAAGGAGGAAAAATTTTGTCAAAGACAAAAAAACGCACTGTCGGAGAGTATCCTGCGATACCGCCTCAGAGAGTGTATGTAAAAAACAGATGGGCTTACTATCTGTGTGCATTCATGATACCTGCAATACTGACATTTATCGCCTATATGTTCTTCAAGGTCTATCCTGCCGGAACACGTTCCGTCCTGACACTTGACTTAAACGGTCAGTACGTCTACTATTTTGAAGCAATAAGGGACGCTTTCTGGGGCGGGCGGAGTATGCTCTACAGCTGGGCGAGAAACCTGTCGGGAGGATTTCAGGGCGTAATAGGTTACTACCTTGCGAGTCCGTTTACGTTCATAATTATACTCCTGCCGAAAAAGATGATAACGGAGTCAATAATGATAATGCAGCTGTGCAAGGTGGGAGCAGCGGGACTTGCCTTTTGTGTGTATGCACAGAAGTCAAAGAACGTACCGCCCTTGCAGTCGGTGATATTCTCGACAGCCTATGCACTCATGGCTTATGTGGCGATACAGCTGATAGACCCGATGTGGATAGACGGACCTATTTTCCTGCCGCTAATCATGTTGGGTGTGGAGTATCTCATTGACGAGAAGAAAAAAGCCAACTATATAATACCGCTTGCAATAATGTTCATAGCGAATTTCTATATAGGCTTTATGGTTGCGATATTCACGGCTTTATACTTTGCGTACTATCTGTTTTTGGGCAAACGCCGTAAATTCAGGGGTATAATGGACTATGTGGGAACTATAGGACTGATGTTCGGCACAACAGCCGTTGCACTTCTCTGTAGCTATATAATGATAATGCCCGTCTATAACGCTCTTTCACTGGGTAAATTTGACTTCTCGACACCCGACTACAGTTTCAAGACAATGTTCAACCCGATTGAGCTTGTGCCTTGTCTGTTGCCCGACCAGTACTATTCGGTGAACGTGGACGAGGGTACGAGATTATACGGAAGACCTGAAATTTACTGTGGTGTGCTGACGGTCTGTCTTGTACCGCTGTACTACATGAACAAGAAAATAAATCTCAAAAGAAAAATAGGCTATTCACTGCTTCTTGTGGCGATGTTTGTGAGTATGTATATAAAGCCCGTCAACATGATGTGGCACGGCGGTCAGGACCCGAACTGGCTCCCGTACAGGTACTCTTTTCTTGTGTCGTTTATACTTGTCTCAATGGCTTGTGAGGCGTTTGCAAACCTTGAGAGTTACAAACTCGGTATAAAAGGGCTCGTCGGAATATTTGTCGGACTGTTCGTACTTGTGTATATGTTCGATGCAAAAATGGAAAGTTTCAACTACAATGAAGAAAAATACAAATACGTTGCGAAATTCCCCTACAGCACCACCGAAACTTACAACGGTGAGAACTGGAAACGTCTGTGGCTGGGTACAATAGCATTCGGTCTTGTGCTTGCTTTCCTGTACCTTGCAATAGTGTACTTCTATTCAAAACAGAAGTCAAAGAAAACTAAGACTATAATAACCTGCGTACTCGGAGCACTCGTCTGCTTTGAAGCTTGTTATAACACCTACGACACTTTCTGGAAAATCCACAAGGAAGTTTATTATTCAGAGCGTGACACCTACGATGTCACGAAATACGCCCCGACACTTGTTGACGAACTTGAAAATTATGATAATTCACTGTACAGGGCTGAAAAGACTTTTTTCAGGAGCGTAAATGACAATCAGGCGTGGGGACTGAGAGGTATATCACATTCAAGCTCCGTCATGAACACAAGGGCTATAAAGTTCATAGAGACACTCGGTTATACCACTAAAAGCTATGAGACAAGATATGACGGAAATACTCCCGTTGCGGATTCTCTCTTGGGTATAAAGTACGTATTCAACGACCCTGCAAAGACCAAAATAGCGGGGGAAAAGTCGCTTCTTAGTCCATACTATAAAAAGGTCTACACTACAAAATATATAAACAGTGACAGCAAAGAGGCTGACGTTGACGTGTACGAAAATCCCGATGCACTCCCCATAGGCTTTATGGCTGATGACGACATTCTGAAACTCAGCTTTTTGGGCAACGACAACCCTTTCAACAGCATGAATAATTTTATGAGCAGTATGACGGGAAACACTCCCGACTATTCAAATCTTGTGCCGAAATCATATTTTGTGAGACTTCCCGACCCGCAGGTAGAGCTTGCGGAGTGCTGGGAGAGCGACTACAACGGACAGCACTGTTACAACGCAAATGCGGGAGCAGTCGATCCGACAGTCAGACTGCATATAACTTCCGAGAGTGAAAACAATTTATATATGTATCTTAAGTCCAACAACGCAAAGAAAGTGAACCTGTGGGTTTCAACCGAAAAGGACGAAAACGGAAATTATATCAATCACAAGGGCTATGGTTCATATTTTGAGGGATATGACTACTGTATAGTGAACTTGGGTTCTTACCCTGTAGGAACAGAAATAGAAGTCCGTCTGACCATCTTAAAAGAAAACGGCGACGGCAACAATGAGTATGTTATGGTAAAGGACTTCCAGTTCTACCACCTTGACTATGACGCTTTTCACGAGGACGTTGAAAAACTCAAGGCAAACCCGTGGAATATCGACATGGACAAGTCCACGGACAGCTACCTGACAGGTACTGTTAATGCTCAGGAGGGACAGATTTTCTACACTTCTATCCCCTACGAACCTGGTTGGACTATAAAAGTTGACGGCAAAAAAGTTGACCCGCTGTTTGTGGACAAAATCAGGGACGACGGTTCTGTAGTGGCAGAGAACACCGTGGAGGGCGATACGGGACAGGTTGTAATTCTGAACGCCCTGATAGGTCTGAAACTCACCCCCGGCGAACACACGGTCTCAATGAAATATTCCCCTCCGGGCTTTAATCTGGGTATAATACTCCTGATAGCGGGAGCAGGTTTCACTGTTTTCTTTTTCCTCTGGGACAGAAAGCACAACAAGGCTGTGCTTGCGGAGATTAAGATGCGGGAGCGTATGAAAAAGGGTCTTCCCCCCACCGAAGAGGAGGAACAGCAGAAAAACAAGTCCAAGAACAAAAAGCTGATAAAGTCGAAGGGGTCGCCCGTCAAGGAGGATTCCGAGGAGGAGACCGAAAGGGACACCGAGACGGATTCCGATTCCGAAAGTGAGGACGAACCCGAACAGCAGAGGAAGTCCAAGGGTAAGAAGTCGGGAAAGTCCAAGACAGACGAAGAAGACGAGGACGATTCCGAAAGTGAGGACGAACCCGAACAGCAGAAGAAGTCCAAGAATAAGAAGTCGGGAAAGTCCAAGACCGACGAAGAAGAAGACGAGGACGATTCCGAAAGCGAGGACGAACCCGAACAGCAGAAGAAGTCCAAGAGTAAGAAGTCGGGAAAGTCCAAAACCGAAAAAGAACCCGATGACGAGGACTAATAAGAAATTTTATTTAATTTAATATAATAAATACCGATACAACAGGGGGACTTTACTCAACGTCCCCCGATTGTATATATGAAATCATAAAATTAAAAAATAAAAATTTTCCCGTTCTATTGACTTTTCGAAACATATGTTCTATAATATGTTTATGGGGACAGAGTTTTCTTTTTCCCTTTTTACTCTCTACACACTACAGGGAAATTTTTTACACTCTGTCTCCCATGTATACAGATTGTATAATCGGGACGGGACAGGTCGGGATAGTATTGATTGGTATAAACCGTACGGGACAAGACAAGACAAGATTAAATTAAATTAAATTAAATTAAATTAAATATCCTCACCTCCCTCCTGAGAGATTGGAGAGTGAACGGATGTGAACAGACAGTCTTATGATGACAGGTTTTTCGGAACGGCAGATCTTGAGATAGAAAAAGTTCTGACGGGTAGCAACGAAAACAGCAGCCGTCTGAAAAAAATTCTCCTCGACGTTATATCAGGCGAACTCACGAAAAGGCAGAGGGAGATAGTTATTCTGTACTATTTCAAAGGGAAAAACACGGTTGAGATTGCAGAGCAGTACGGCATAACTCCGCAGGCGGTTTCGGGTGTTCTGGGACGTGCAAAAAGGAGAATGTGCAGGATACTGAAATACTACGTCAGGAGATAGAACGGTACGGCATTGCAGTCAATATAAAGATACCCGATTTCGCAAAACTCAGTCCGCAATTGTGAACGACATTTGCCCGATTACAGAAAAAATTTTAATTTTGGTTTGGGGGAATTTTTTTAACCCGTCGGGCTTCAAAAACGTCCGATTTTCAGCTGTGTGCAGTCCGAAATCCGATGTTTTTCGGGTGCAGACTTTGCGGAATTGGGGATATATAAAAACAGAGAGGAATTTCGGTCATGCCTGTTTTGGATTTTGTGTCGGAGTACGCCGAAAAAAATATGCTGAGGTGTCATATGCCGGGACACAAGGGTAGGAGTATATGGGGGGATTTCCCCGAAAAAATTTTCTCCATGGACATAACGGAGATAAAAAATGCGGATTCGCTGTTTGAGAGCTGTGAGACAGGCGGTGTCATAAGGCAGACCGAAAAAAATATTTCTGATATTTACGGCTCTCTTGACAGCTTTATCTCAACAGGCGGTTCGACACTTTGCATTCAGGCTATGCTGACAGCCGTGAAACTTGAAAAAAGACGTGTTATAGCCGTCAGGAACGTCCACAGGTCTTTTATAAATTCCTGTATACTTCTGGGTATCGAACCCGAATGGATTTTACCGAAGTATTCGGACTTTGCAATATCGGGGGAAATCGATACACAAGTGCTTGAAAATACAGAAACAATGCTGAAAAAAATTCCAAACGCCTGTCTATATGTCACCTCTCCCGACTACACGGGGTATATAGCTCCGATAGACAAACTCGCAGAAATTTGTCACGGATACGGTGCGGTCCTGATTGTGGACAACGCCCACGGTGCACACCTTAAGTTTATGGAGAAGTCCCTGCACCCGATTTCACTCGGTGCGGATATGTGTTGTGACTCCCTCCACAAGATGCTCCCTGCACTCACGGGTTCGGCGGTTCTGCACGTCTCAAATAAGAGGTACTCCCCCATAGCAAAGCACTGTATGAGTATCTTTGGCTCGACAAGTCCTTCCTATGTTATAATGTCCTCGATAGACAGGTGTACGGACTACATGAGGGGCAATTTGCGTCGGGATATTGAAAATAGTCTGCATTGGATAAACGATTTGAGAAAAAAATTTGACTCCTCTCTCTTTGCACCCTCGGGAGACCCTTTTCACCTCTCTGTAAATGCGGGGAAATACGGCTTTGACGGAAAAATTTTTGCGGAAATTCTCAGGGAATGCGGAGTTGAGTGCGAATATTCCGACAGCACTCTCGTTATTTTACTCCTGTCGCCCGTGTTCGGTTCGGAGGACTACAGCAGGCTTGAAAAGGCTCTTGAATCGGCTCTGAAACGTATAAAAGATATAAAACAACGCCGTGCGGGGGAAAGTCCCAAACTGCCGACGGAAGTCCCCGTAAAAGTCATGGGAATGCGTGAGGCGTTTTTCTCCGAGTCGGAAGAAATTCCCGTCGGTTCGACTGTGGGGAGGGTTTGTGCCTATGCGGAAGTACCCTGTCCGCCCGCCGTGCTGATAGTTGCGGGAGGGGAGCTTATAGACCGTGACACAGCGGAAATTCTCAGATTTTACGGTGTCGATACCCTGAAAGCTGTTAAATTGTAAGGATGATTTCTGACCTATGGTACTCCCTGAACTCCGAAATTAAAACAGTAGACTGCCACAGGGGTCGGAGTTCGTTTCCTCTGTGGGAATAATCATGGGGGGTTCGGGGGGATTCTTCCCCCCGATGGGGGTCTGGGGGCAAAGCCCCCAGTGGGGGTTCAGGGGGCAACGCCCCCTGCCCCTAATCGTTCTAATAAAAAATTGGGGACAACACCCCCTGTCCCCTAATCGTTCTAATTAAAAAATAATATCATTCCTAATATTTCAAAAGAGGGAAGAGAATGGAAAAAATATACGGAAATGAAAATCTTTTGTGCAGATTATCCCGTTTGAGAAAAAACAAGAGACTCCCCCACTCGGTAATTTTTTACGGTGAGAGAGGCTGCGGAAAGAAACTTTTTGCAGACTATTATACTATGCTCCTGCTGTGTGAGAAACCGAAAGACGGCAGACCTTGCGGAGAGTGCGTGCCGTGCAGGAGAGTGGGGGAGAAAAATCACCCTGACGTTATATATGCACAGACAAGCGGTAAACTTGCGGGCTACTCCGTGAAAACCGCAAGGGAAATAAGGTCGGACGCATTTATAAAGCCGAATAATAACTCGGGGAAAAAAATATACCAGTTTCGTGACTGCCGTAATATGGACACGAGAACTCAGAATGTGTTACTGAAAATAATAGAAGAACCGCCCGAATACGCCTATTTTATATTTACGGCTGAATCGGAGTATGAATTTCTGCCGACCGTCTTATCAAGGTGTACGGCTCTTGCTGTGTCGCCCTGTAAGGATGAGGACTCCGAAAATGCTCTCAGACAGTATAATTTTGAAGATAATGACATTAAGGAAGCTGTGGACTGTTTCCACGGCAACATAGGTATGTGCATTCAGTATATCACGGATGTGCATCTCAGGTCACAGGTAATTATTATAAAAAATGCGGTGGACAGCATTATAAGGCGTGACGAGTACGGTCTTGTAAAAACTCTGTTTTCGGCGGGTACGGACAGGGCGGAAGTGCGGAAAGTCCTTTCAATGCTTGACTGTTCAATGCGGGACTGTGCGGTGCTGTCCCGTGACAAAAAGGCGAGAACTATAGGTTCATTTCGCAACGGAACGCTCCACCTGTCGGAGATACTGACAGGTTCACAGGCTATTGAGATACACAATCTGATTGAAGTTGCCTGCAGTGCATTGCAGTCGAATATAAGTCCGGTTTTAGCTGTTTCGGCACTCTCAGCGGAGATAATGTCTGTAATAGATTGAACGGGGTGTTGTTTTGTGGGGAGTGTGACCCCCTTGACCTCTAAAATTAAAACAGTAGAATATCATGGGGGGTTCGGGGGGATTCTTCCCCCCGACGGGGTCAAGGGGCGGAGCCCCTTGTGGGGGTTCAGGGGGCGAAGCCCCCTGCCCCCTATCGTTCTAATAAAATTTGCATGAAGTCCCCGACAGTCCACAAGTCGAAGAAATTTCTAAAAAATATAATTTTAATAAAATTATTTTTTGGGGCGAAGCCCCCTGCCCCCTATCGTTCTAATAAAATTTGCATGAAGTCCCCGACAGTCCACAAGTCGAAGAAATT
>CANQWR010000013.1 GCA_947627625.1 uncultured Ruminococcus sp.
TACCGATATTTATTCTGTTTTTTGCGTCCTGATTTCATTTCCACTATGCTTATCTGTGGACTTTTTTGACAGGCTGAAAGCATCACCCGAAAGTGATGCTTTTTTTATTTTTTAATAATTGGAAACTCCCAAATCAGCCTTTGAGTTCAACTCTCCTGATCTTTCCGCTTATCGTCTTGGGAAGTTCGTCACGGAACTCAACTATTCTCGGATACTTGTAAGGTGCCGTGTGCTTTTTCACATAGTCCTGAATTTCTTTCTTAAGCTCCTCCGTACCCTCTGTGCCTTTGACAAGCACTATAGATGCTTTTACGACCTGTCCCCTGACAGGGTCGGGTGCGGAACTCACTCCGCATTCAAGAACATACGGCAATTCCATTATGACACTCTCTATCTCAAAAGGTCCTATTCTGTAGCCCGACGATTTTATAACGTCGTCCACTCTGCCCACATACCAGAAATAGCCGTCCTCGTCTTTCCAAGCCGTGTCGCCCGTGTGGTAGACGTTGTTGTCCCAGACCTCTTTTGTACGCTCCTCGTCCTTGTAATAGCCGAGGAAAAGTCCCGCAGGTGCTCCCTTTTCAGTCTTTATGACTATCTCTCCCGTCTCGCCCGTCTTTACGGGATTGCCGTCGGGGTCGAGAATGTCCACGTCATACATGACACTCGGCTTGCCCATTGAACCCGGCTTTGCCGTCATACCGACAAAGTTTCCTATAGAAAGCGTTGTCTCTGTCTGTCCGAAGCCCTCCATCAGTTTTATGCCCGTTGCGTTCAGGAACTGGTTATATACTTCAGGGTTCAGAGCCTCTCCCGCTACCGTTGCGTACTTCACGCTGCTCAGGTCGTACTTGGACAAATCCTCTTTTATGAAAAATCTGTACATGGTAGGCGGTGCACAAAAAGTCGTTATATTGTACTTCTTGAACATCGGGAGTATCTTTCCCGAATCAAATCTCTCAAAGTCATAGACAAATATGCACGTCTCACTGAGCCACTGTCCGTAGAGTTTTCCCCACAGTGCCTTGCCCCAACCTGTGTCAGAGATAGTCAGGTGAATGCCGTTCGGGTCAACGTTGTGCCAATAGCGTGCGGTGATAAAGTGTCCGAGTGCATACAGGTGACTGTGTACCGCTATTTTCGGATAGCCTGTAGTTCCCGAAGTAAAGAACATAAGATTGGGTTCGTTTCCGCATGAAAGTTCCGCAGGATCTGTAGGTCTCTCAAATTTGTCGCTGCAACCCGAAATTCCCTTGTCAAATGAGAACCAGCCGTCACGCTCTCCCTTTGCCATAATCTTCATTATGTCCATTCCGCACTCTTCTATCGCCAGTTCTGCCTGATGTGCAACGTCGCCGTCAGCCGTGCAGACTATAGCCCTAACCTCAGCAGCCTTGAATCTGTAGGTGAAATCGTGCTGTACAAGCTGATTTGTTGCAGGTATAACTATTGCACCTATCTTGTGGAGTGCTATTATTGAGAACCAGAACTGATAGTGCCTTTTCAGCACAAGCATGACTTTATCGCCTTTTTTTATTCCGAGTGAGCGGAAGTAGTTAGCCGTCATGTTTGAATATTTTTTAATTTCGGCAAACGTGAAAAATCTGTCCTTCAAATCGTCGGAGACGTATATCAGAGCAGTCTTGTTGGGATTTTTTTCGGCAAGTGCGTCCACAACGTCAAAACCAAAGTTGAAAGTGTCGGTGTTCTTGAATTTGATATTTTTCAACGCACCGTCTTCATTCGTTTCAAGGGAGACAAATTTGTCCGCAACAGGGTTTTCCACCTTTGCAAGGTCAAAATTCGTAACTCCAGGGAGTATTACGGGCTCAAGGTGCTGTATTGCCCTCTGAGGCTGATTGTTCACGCCAAATACTATTGCGTAAAATTTGCACTCCTCTCCGCCTGATGCCCACTCTTCATGGGGTTCACCACTGTCGTAATAGATGGAGTCACCCGCTTCAAGTATTTCCTCGTTGTCTCCTATCCTCACCCTGAGTTTTCCGCTTATGACTATATCAAGCTCCTGTCCCTCGTGGGTGTGGGGGTGGTGTACCCTGTACTTTTCGTCAACATAGGGAATCGTCACCAGAAACGGCTCGCCGATCTTATTCTTAAACTGCGGTGCAAGTCTCAGATAAGTGAGACCCTTTCTCCTCAATATCGGCAATCCCTCTCCCTTTCTCGTTATATCGTAACTCCTTATGTGCGGACTTTCGCCCTCCATAAGGTCCGTTATCTCCACTCCGCACGCATTTGCGAATTTGTAGATAAAAGTGAAACTGAAATCTTTCGCACCGCCCTCGTATGCAAGATATTCATAGAGCGATACTCCCGACTTCTCAGCCATTTCCTCCGGGGTAAGTCCGACAGATTCTCTCGTAGCCCTTATTCGCTCCGCAACCTCTCTTATCTTACTCTCTGCATTCATACTGCTCATTTACAAGCCTTCCCCTTTCTGAATTTGTACGGCAAAACTTCTCTGCCACAATTTTCATATCTCTTATTATACCATCTGCAAAAGTCTTTGTCAATAGTTTATTGACATATGTCTGTGACTTTGAATTTTTACCCACAGGTCACGGAAAATAATTCAGTCCACACAAATTTATTTATAATTTTAATTTTATTTATAATACAACTGTGAAACAGATACTCTGCCCCTCTGTGTTGTCAACGTGTATGCGGAATTTGTGTCTGTCGGCTATGGACTTTGCTATTGCAAGTCCGAGACCGTAACCGCCTGCGGAACTGTTTCTTGACTCGTCCGTCTTGTAAAATCTCTCAAATATCTTGTCCTTGTCAGAGTCTTTGACACCTGTTCCCGTGTTGAACACAGAGAGAATTTTTTTGTCGCCGTCCTTTTTCAGGGAAACTCTCACCGTACCGCCGTCATTGGAGTATTTAATAGCATTATCTATAAATATTGCAGTCATCTGCTTTATGTGCTGTTCACTGCCGTTTACCGTTATGCCCGTGTCTATGTCGAGTACAAAATTTTTGTTCATCTCAAAAGCCTGACACTCAAACGGGAGTGCCGTACTCTCCACGGCTTTGCTCAAATCAAAATCAGTCCGTATAAAATTTGCAGTATTATTCTCAAGTCTCGTCAGGTTCAGAAGTTCATTTACAAGAATATTCATTCTCTTCACTTGGTCCTGTATGTAGTCCAGCCACTTGTTACCGCTTATCTCCCCCGATAGAACGTCCGCATTTGCCGAAATGACCGTCAAAGGCGTTTTCAGCTCGTGACTTGCGTCCGATATGAACTGCTTCTGCTTTTCAAAAGTCTCTTTCAGCGGTCTGACTATCAGTCCGCTTAAAAAATACGATGCTATCGAAAGAACTATGACACTGATTATTCCTATCAAAAAAGTGGTCCTGCGGAGTTTCCTCAGCATATTTATCTCTTCTGTCTTGTCCGCAAACACAAACAATATGCCGTTGGACTTCTCCTCCTTGCAGAATTGATAATTGTACAGCATTCCCGTTGTGACGTTTTTGTCAAGGACTTCCGTTATGTAACTCTGTGCCGTCTCCTGCTCCAGATCATCGTTGTTCATCTGGTTCAGGTAAACGCCGTCACTGTCCGACATCACTATGAAAAAATTTATCGAACCAAGCGATTTCGGGACGGGTTCTCTCTCGTCACTCCTGAAATCGGGTTCTCTCGGCACGGGGGGTGTCTCCGTGACCTGTTCCCCCATAGTAGAATTATTTTCGGTGTTTTCGGAAACTGTTCCCGATAACTGCACAATCCGACATGAAAAATCTGTCTGTGCGAAATCTTTTATCTCACCCTCGTCTCTGTCTCTCCGGTCAGGTCTGTAATTCCAGTCGGGGCGTTCGGGGAACTCCTCACCACTCCACTCTTCGGGACGTGAAAATTCTCCTCCCCATTTCCCTCCCCACTCATCGGGACGGGTGAAATTTTCCGTGAAATTCTCCGTGGGGTAGTCCTCCTCGTCACTATCATCATCGTCATCGTCATCATCACTGTCGTCATCATCGTCACTTTCGTCATCATCGTCGTCACTGTCGGTATCGCTGTCTTCCTGTGAACTTTCGGTCTCTTCGGACTGCTGTGTCTCCTCCTCCGAAATTTCCTCCTCTTCGGAAATTTCCTCCTCTGTCTCTGTCGGAATTTCCCGAACTTCCGTCTCTGTTGTCTCAACTGTATCGGACGCTGTTTCGGTAGTCGTCTGTGAAATTTCCGTGACAGTGGTCTGTGCTGTAGTCTCTGCGGCTGTCGCCGTTGTTGTACTCATAACATCCGAATTTTCGGTCGTCTCCCACGGCTTGGGCGGGGGAAACTCCCCCTCTCTCATGTCGCCAAATTTCCTGTCGTCTCTCAGAAAACTGAACGTTGACAGCTTGTCGTCATACTCCACTCCCGCCGCTATCTGCTCCAGAACTATCTTTGTCTGTCTCTCCATCACGACATTCATTATGAGGTTCACCGAACCCAACACCGCTATAAATATCGCAAGCAGTATACTGACTATTATCCCGAAAAATTTAAGCTGTACCTTTCTGAACATCTTCTTTTACCTGCCTGTCGGTTACTCCAGTGAATAGCCTATTCCCCTTGCGGTCTTTATCTGTACAGGGGCTGAAATAGCCGATATTTTCTTTCTCAGAAAAGATATGTACACCTCTATGTTGTTGTACTCCACATCGCTCTCGTAACCCCATATCTTCTCTATTATTCGCTCTTTCGGGAGTATCTGCCGTGGGTTCGCTATCAGGAGTTCCATTATCTGATACTCTTTCAGGCTGAGTTTCATGTCGTTCCCTCCATACGATACGGAACAGGTGTTCTTGTGAAGCTCAAGACCGTTGTACTGAATTTTGTTCTCGTCAAAAATTTCACCTTTTCTTCTCGTCATCGCTCTCACTCTCGCAAGAAGTTCCCCCGTCACAAAGGGCTTTGTCAGATAGTCGTCCGCACCGCTGTCAAGACCGTTTATTTTGTCCTCGATCTCGCTCTTTGCGGTCAGGAGCAGGACGGGCGTGTTTATCTTCTCACTACGCAAATTTTTAAGTATCTCTATGCCGTTCATGCCCGGGAGCATTATGTCAAGTATTATGCAGTCATAGACACCCGTCAGAGCGTCGTCAAGACCGTCTATGCCGTTGTAAACCGTGTCGACCGAGTACATATTTCTGCGTAAAATCTCGCTGAGTGCGTCCGCAAGCTGTACCTCGTCCTCAACTACAAGCAATTTCATAAAAAATCTTCCTTTCTTAATTTTTATTTGGAATATAACGGGGCTTTGTCCCTTGATATTGGGGGTGTTTCTTCTGTGGAAATAATCATGGGGAGTTGGGGGCGAAGCCCCCCAACAGCCTACAAATTAAAATCTCTAAAAAAATATAATTTTAGAAAAATTATTTTTTGGGCAAAGCCCCCTGCCCCTCATCGTTCCTAAAAAAATTTATACTGCCTTACGGCTTTGGACTGGGGGACGCTGTCCCCCAGACCCCCTGCCAAAGGGGCAAAGCCCCTTTGGAAACCCGTAATTATTTTTAGTTTTGCGACTATTCAAGTTTATGAGAGTCGAGAGTGTCTCCTCTGTGGGAATAATCATGGGGGGTCTGGGGGCGGGGTATGGGGTGTCCCCATTTTCAAATCTCCCCCGACGGGGGTTTGGGGAGCGAAGCCCCCAACTGTTTCCCAACAGTCCATAAATCAAAAAAATTATTTTTTCCCCATTATCACAATTATATCACACATTATTGAAATAAACTTAAATCGGGAATTTTATATATTTTTTAATCAGTAAAAAAATTATATGCTTTTTTGTGCATTTCAACAGTTTTCTCAAAAAAAGCAGTCCCGTTGTTGACGTACCCGAAAATCTATGTTAATATATATACTGATAAATATTATCTCCGTGGAGAATTTTTCCCCGCTCTTCGGAAATAGTTCAGAATAAAAATTCAGATAAGGAGTAAACACAATATGCAGTCACCAAGCGAAAGAAAAAAGACAAAGCTATCCAAAACACTCCTGCTCTCATCAGCTTTAATCAAAAAATATGACGAGCTTTACAAAGTGTACTGCGAAAGCGGTTACACAAAAGAACTATGTGATTCCTACGCATCCGCCTTTGTTGACGACATAAAAAAGCCTGCAAGTTTCGATATTATACAGACTGCCCGTCTTTACGACAAGATCTATGACTACAAAAATGCCTGTTTCTATCTCGATATGCTCTCCGACAAAAAACTCGGCAATGAGGACAGGTTTGACTTCTGCACCGAAATGCTCAAAAATTACAGCAAGCGTGGAAAATGGCGTGACGCTGAGGATTTCCGCACCGAAAACATAAGTTTTATGCAGACATATGCCGAAAAAATTCCAACCGAAAAACAGGCTGATATGTACATAGCCCTCGCCCTTGCAGACTGTTCCGCAAAAAAGTACAATGAGGCTTTTACTATTATCAGAAATTTCGGATACCGTCCAAAAGGTACTCACGATGTCCACTTTATGGAACTTCTCATTGCAGGTATCTATATCTGTGCCTGTGAGGACAACGGAGAAGTCCGCAATGCCGTACAGAATGCGGAGAGTTATCTGAAACTTATGAACTCCTTTGAGTTTGACTGGTGTTCGGACTACTACAGGAAACGCATTGAAAACGCTTCAAAAAGACTGATATGACCGCAAAAAACCGCCTGCCTTGACAGACGGTTTTTTATTATCGTTATTAAAACGGGGGCTTCGCCCCTTTGGAATTTGGGGGGCGTTGCCCCCCACCCCCCCTATTAGAACGATTAGAGGCAGGGGGCTTTGCCCCCTGAACCCCCACTGGGGGCTCCGCCCCCAGACCCCCGCCGGGGGGAAGTATCCCCCCGGACCCCCCATGATGTAAACTCGTCCGGTTTTGCTAATACTTTGATAGTCGCAAAACTAAAAATATCTAATCACGGGTTTCCAAAGGTGCTTTTCCCCTTATCGTTCTAATTATTTTTTGAGTTTTTTGAGAGTGTAACCCTCTTTGATTTTTAACTCACTTCTCTCTATCGCAAGAGCATAATCGGGGACATCTTTTGTAATGGTAGTTCCTGCGGCAGTGTAGACTCCCTTGCCGAGACTGACGGGGGCTATAAGGTTCGTGTTACTGCCTATAAAGCTGTAGTCCCCTATCGAACACCTGCTCTTTGAAATGCCGTCAAAGTTCACCGTGACCGTTCCCGCTCCTATATTCGACTTCTTGCCTATGTCGCTGTCTCCTATATACACAAGGTGTGCAATCGCCGTATTGCTGCCGACCGTGGAATTTTTTATCTCCACAAAGTCATTTATCTTTGCACCCGATTTTATAACGCTGTCGGGACGTATATGTACATATGGTCCTATCTCCGCACCACTCTCTATTTTTGCACCGCAAGCCTGAGAAGTGTTGAAAACTACACCGTCTCCGAGGACACATTCGTCAAGAATACAGTATGGTCCTATCAGACAGTTCCTGCCTATCTTTGTACGGTTTTTCAGGACAGTTCCCATAAGGACTTCTGTACCCTCTCCGATTTCCACGCCTCTCTCTATCACTATTCCGTCCGTACAGGTGAAGCTCACGCCGTTTTCAAGGTGCTGTTCAATTATCATCTTCCTTGCGTACTCGTTCAGTTCAAGCAAGTCTTTTCTGCTGTTTGCTCCCTTTATTATGTCCGCATTAGATGACTTGTAAGCTCCCGCACTCTTCTCCTGTGCGATTGCAATCGCTATTGTGTCCGTGAGATAATACTCCTTCTGTGCGTTGTCGTTCGTCAGATTTTTCAGAAATTCAACCAAATCGGCTGTCCTGAACCAGTACGCCCCCGAATTTACCTCTTTTATTTTCTTCTGCTCTTCGTTTGCGTCTTTCTGCTCAACTATTCCGCTTATACCGCCTTTTACTCTGATTATCCTGCCGTAACCCTGCGGATTTTCAAGCTCTGCCGTTATGACCGTGACAGAATTTTCGTTCTGTATGTGGAGCATAAGGGAGTCGCTTATTGTCTTTTTGTCTATAAACGGTGCGTCTCCGCACAGCACAAGCGTATTTCCCGAAGTGTCCTCTTCAAGAAATTCCATAGCCTGCATTACTGCGTGACCTGTGCCGAGCCTCTCCTCCTGCATGACCGTCCTGCACCTGTCCCCGACATACTCGTCTATCAGTTCCCCTCTGAAACCCTTTACTACACATATATCCCCTATGTCTGCACTCTCACACGCCGATATTACCCATTCAAGCATCGGCTCTCCCAGAACCCTGAAAAGGGGTTTGGGAATGTCCGCTTTCATGCGTTTTCCCTGTCCGCCTGCGAGTATTACCGCCTTATTTGTCATATAAACCATCTTCCTTTCGTGATTTTTTTAATATTTTCTATTCGGTTTTTTTCCTGCTCTTTACAATCGGCACAAGTACAAACACAAGACCGATTATATTTGCTCCCACTATAAATATTACGTCAAAAACTCCCACAGTCATTATAAATTCGAAATAATTGGGTACTATTTTTACTACGCCGTCCACGGGATAACAGTAATCCGAACCAAGTTTTATTTTTTTATCATCTGAATAATTTATGACACTGTCCTCTTCCATGTATAAATTGACAGTCTTATAAAATTTCGTCACAAGGGGGAGTTTCACCGTGTCGGGGACGGCAATGTTGTCCCCACTTGACAGAAAAGCCGACCGGTGCAGAATATGATAGCCGTCATGGGTACTCCGATATGTGACAGACGAAAAAAGCCCGCTGTTTATGACTTTGTACTCTCTGTTTGCCTTTTCGTACTTTGCATTTTCCGAAAAATAGAGTATCAACAGCAGTCCCATAATTCCGTACATCACCGCATTGCCGATTTTCAGAATTTTTTTCAGTTTTCCCGATGACTTCATGATATTAAAAGCAGTCAGTGCGAGAATTAAAATCACAGCTAAGATTTCCATAGTCGTACCTCCTCCGGGTGTGTTGATTTGTGGGGAGTCTACCCCAAAAAATAATTTTATTAAAATTATATCTTTTTGGAGATTTTATTTTTTATTTTGTGAGCTATTGGGGTATTCACCCCCCGCCCCGATTCAACACCCCGAAATTATTTTTCAGAACAGCGTTTACCCGTTCCGTCATCTTAATATTCACATTTCATTATCACAGATTTTAACAAAAATTTCAAGTGTTTTTTGAAAAATAAAGCCGTCAGGAAATATTTTTGTGAAAAGTGCTACAAAATCAACCCGAAAATTTTCATGTATTGTATATGGTAATTTTTCACAGAGTGTGTTATAATAGATTCAAGGCGGAGAGAATGTTGTCTGTCCTCTCCGGTCTGCCGAATGCAGATGATAAAACGGACAAAAGAAAAAACTGGAGGTAATTACCAATGGCAAACAAATACTGTTACCTTTTCTCTGAAGGTAATGCTAACATGAGAGAGCTTCTCGGCGGTAAGGGTGCAAACCTCGCTGAGATGACAAACATAGGTCTTCCCGTTCCGCAGGGCTTCACTATCACTACCGAAGCTTGTACTCAATACTATGAGGACGGCGGTATCTCCGATGAGATTATGGCTGAAATCAATGAGTATATCGCTAAGATGGAGGAAGTTACAGGAAAGAAATTCGGCGACAAGGACAACCCGCTCCTCGTCTCCGTTCGTTCGGGTGCAAGAGCTTCTATGCCCGGCATGATGGACACTATCCTCAACCTCGGTCTCAATGAGACTGTTGTAAACGCTATCGCTGAGAAGTCCGGAAACGCTCGTTGGGCTTGGGACTGCTACAGAAGATTTATCCAAATGTACTCCGACGTTGTTATGGAAGTCGGCAAGAAGTACTTTGAGGAACTCATCGACAAGATGAAAGAGGAAAAGGGCGTAAAACTCGATGTTGAGCTTGATGCCAACGACCTCAAGAACCTCGCTTCACAGTTCAAAGCCGAATACAAGGCTAAGATAGGTGTTGACTTCCCCGACGACCCCAAGGAACAGCTCGTGGGTGCTATAAAAGCCGTTTTCCGCTCTTGGGACAACCCCCGTGCAAACGTTTACAGACGTGACAATGATATTCCTTTCTCTTGGGGTACTGCCGTAAACGTTCAGTCTATGGCTTTCGGTAACATGGGCGATGACTGCGGTACAGGTGTTGCGTTTACTCGTGACCCCGCTACAGGTGAAAAGAAACTCATGGGTGAGTTCCTCACAAATGCTCAGGGTGAGGACGTTGTTGCAGGTGTCCGCACTCCTATGCCTATCCAGAAAATGGCTGAAACTTTCCCCGAAGCTTATGAAGAGTTCGTAAAGGTCTGCAAAACTCTTGAAGACCACTACCACGATATGCAGGATATGGAGTTCACAGTTGAAAACAAAAAGCTCTATATGCTCCAGACAAGAAACGGCAAGAGAACTGCTCAGGCTGCTCTCAAAATCGCTTGTGACCTCGTTGATGAGGGCATGAAGACAGAACAGGAAGCTGTCGCTATGATAGACCCCAGAAACCTCGATACACTTCTCCACCCGCAGTTCGATGCGGCTGCTCTTAAGGCTGCTACTCCTATCGGCAAGGGACTCGGAGCTTCTCCCGGTGCCGCTTGCGGTAAGATCGTGTTCAGTGCCGATGACGCTGAGGCTTGGGCTGCAAGGGGTGAAAAGGTAGTCCTTGTTCGTCTTGAAACTTCTCCCGAAGACATCACAGGTATGAAAGCTGCACAGGGTATCCTCACGGTTCGTGGCGGTATGACCTCTCATGCTGCCGTTGTTGCTCGTGGTATGGGCGAGTGCTGTGTTTCCGGCTGCGGTGACATAAAAATGGACGAAGCTAACAAGAAGTTCGAACTTGCAGGCAAGACTTTCACAGAGGGCGACCCCATCTCCATAGACGGTACTACTGGTAACATCTATGACGGTATTATCCCCACTGTTGACGCTCAGATTGCCGGCGAATTTGAGAGAATTATGAACTGGGCTGACAAGTACAGGACTCTCAAAGTAAGAACCAATGCCGACACTCCCACAGACGCTAAAAAAGCCCGTGAGCTCGGTGCTGAGGGTATCGGTCTGTGCCGTACAGAGCATATGTTCTTTGACCCCGCAAGAATTGCCGCTTTCCGTGAGATGATTTGCTCCGACACTGTTGAGGAGAGAGAAGCTGCTCTTGCTAAAATCGAACCCATGCAGCAGGCTGACTTTGAAGCTCTCTATGAGGCTCTTGAAGGCAACCCTGTTACTATCCGTTTCCTTGACCCCCCTCTCCACGAATTTGTTCCCACTGAGGAGGAGGACATAAAGGCTCTCGCTGAGGCTCAGGGCAAGTCCGTTGAGACTATCAAGAACATTATCGCAAGTCTCCACGAGTTCAACCCGATGATGGGTCACAGAGGATGCCGTCTCGCCGTAACTTACCCCGAAATAGCTAAGATGCAGACAAGTGCTGTTATCAAGGCTGCTATCAACGTAAAGAAGAACCACCCCGACTGGACTGTTAAGCCTGAGATTATGATTCCGCTTGTTGGCGATGTCAAGGAGTTCAAGTTCGTAAAGAAAGTAGTCGTTGAGACCGCTGACGCTGTTATCAAGGCTGCAGGTGCTGACCTCGAATATGAAGTCGGTACTATGATTGAAATTCCGAGAGCTGCTCTTACAGCTGACGAAATCGCTGCAAACGCCGACTTCTTCTGCTTCGGTACTAACGACCTCACTCAGATGACTTACGGCTTCTCCCGTGACGATGCGGGCAAATTCCTCGGTGCTTACTACGACAAGAAAATCTTCGAGAACGACCCGTTCGCTAAACTCGACCAGACAGGTGTCGGCAAACTCATGAAGATGGCTGTTGAGATGGGCAAGGGTGCTAATGACAAACTCCACTGCGGTATCTGCGGTGAGCACGGCGGCGACCCGACTTCTGTTGAGTTCTGCCACAAGATCGGTCTGAACTACGTTTCCTGCTCACCTTTCCGTGTTCCGATTGCACGTCTCGCCGCTGCACAGGCTGCTATCAACAACAAGTAATCGGGTGACACTACAGGTCAAATAAATTAAAACAAAATAACAAAGTCCCCCAAAGAGTAAAATCTTCGGGGGATTTTTTTGGAAAAATTTTCACACAATTTTCATCAAACTATCCCGCTTTTTTTTTTTTTTTTCTAAAATTACTTATACATTTCACACAGGTGATTATCTCGCTTGTAAAAATCTCTATCCGAAACAAAGGAGAAATTTTAATGAAAAAAAGATTGTTTGTAAAAATTATGGCTTTTTGCATGGCTGTATCTCTTTCAAGCTGTGGAGATGCCGGTAGCAATAGCGAGTCTGCTGTAAGTTCAAGTGAAAAAACTGCAGAAACATCCGCTGAGACTGAAACTCCGACTGAAGAACAGAGTGAAACTCCTGCCGAGACATCAGATGAAACACCTACTGAAGAACCGACAGAAGCTCCTACTGAAGCTCCGGCTGAATCAAAATCTGAATTTAACATGGGTGAAACATGGACCGTCGATGGAATGTGGTCTGTTACTGTTACAGGAGTAACCGAAACAGCGGACAGAAACCAATTTTCAGATAAAACTCCGTCCGCTGTCTACATTGTTGACTACTCCTACACAAATATAGGCTATGAGGACGATTTTATGGACGGTCTTTACATAAGTCTTGATGATACGATCGTTGACAGTGCGGGAAGTATGGGCTACACCTATCCGAACGATGTGACTAACTACCCGCAGGAAACTCCCGTCGGTGCAACTTGCAACGCTCAGGTCTGCATAGGTGTCGATAACCCCGGGGCTTTTAAGATTACAGTAAATAAATACGACAGCAACAGTGACAAGCAGAAAGCTACTTTTGTGGTTCAGCCTTGACAAAAAATCCCCCGAAGAGTAAAATCTTCGGGGGATTTTTTTCACTTCACATCCCCATCCGCCTGTGACTGCCGCAACTGGTCAAGAAATAACTCCGCCTTTCCCTTGTTCCTCTCTGTGAGACTTCTGTAACTGTCAAGCATTTTGCTCTCGTCAGCAGGGAGCGATTTGTCACTTCTGATTGATTTTATATTCGTCCGTCCTGCAAGATAGTCGAGACTTACATGGTAGTAATTGGCGAGTTCTATTGCCCTTGTGAACGGTATCTCCCTCTCACCCTTTTCATATTTTCCGTAATACTGTGCAGTAGTACCGAGATATTCGGCAATGTCGGTCTGTGTCCTGTCGGCATCTTCCCTCAAATCCCGTATTCTCCTATAAAAACTCATAAAACAACTCCTTTTTACTTTATTCTACCATAAATGACAAAAAGCCTTGACATTATAATCTAAATAGATTATAATTAAATCGAATATAGTCACTTAAGATTATTTTTTGGGAGGTGTTTTATGGTTACTGTTATAACACTTGAGGGTGCTTTTGCGTCCGAAAATAATATGTGCGATCTGAAAGCAAAGACTATTGAAAAATTCAGGGAATTTCTGACCTTTGAAAATTGCGATATTGTCGACGTGACAAGCGGAAAAGAGTGCAGAATGCCTTTTGGCAGACGGCAGACTCTCAAAATTGTCTGGAGAGGAAATTCCTCCGCTGTAAAGTCATTTTACCAATCAACTCCCCTGTACGGCACTTGCGGGGTGGTCTTTTCCGTGAACCTCTTCAGCTGTGAGAGCGGACAGAGAATATAAAAAATCCCCTGTGAATAAAATCATAGGGGATTTTTTTTGAAAAAATTCTTGACGGAATTGGGACTGATACGGGGATTTTGGGGTGAACCTCCCCTGTCTCACAATTTTTTCTTGTCTTCATCACGGGGACGGAGGTGTTTCCTCTGTGGGAATAATCATGGGGGGTCTGGGGGGATTCTTCCCCCCAGCGGGGGTTTGGGGGCAGAGCCCCCAATGGGGGTTCAGGGGGCAAAGCCCCCTGCCCCTTATCGTTCTAATAAAAAACTTGGGGGACAATGCCCCCCCAATGGGGATTCAAAGAACCCTGCTCCTTAGAGTTCCACCTGAGAAATTCCGTAAAATCTCATTGCGTTCTCACACGTTATGTCGAGAATTTCCTGAACGGTCACGCCTTTTACTTCCGCTGCCCTCTCCGCTGTGTAGACTATCATTGAGCTGTCACAGCGTTTCCCTCTGAACGGCACGGGTGCCATGTAGGGACAGTCCGTCTCAAGCAATAGCCTGTCAAGCGGTACCTGTTCGAGTGCGGAGATCGCCTTCTTTGCGTTCTTGAACGTCAAAACGCCCGTAAAGCCTATGTACATTCCCATCTTTATGACCTCTTTTGCCGTCTCCGCTGAACCGCTGAAACAGTGGACTACTCCCCTCGGTCTGTACTTTTTCAGGATTTCAAGAGTGTCCGCAACAGCATCACGGCTGTGGACTATTATCGGCATATCAAGTTCAAGTGCAAGCTCGGTCTGCTCACGGAAAAACTTTTTCTGGAGTTCACTGTCAAAATCGTCATAGTGGTAGTCAAGACCTATCTCCCCCACGGCTCTTATTTTATTATTATTTTTAATAAGCTCAGTGAGAGTCTCCCTGTAATCTTCGGGAGCCTCCCCCACGCTCTCGGGGTGTACCCCCACTGCTGAAAATATATAGTCATATTTCGTGCAAAGTTCCGAATTTTTTACGCTGTCCCCGACTGATGCAGAGGCGAGTGTTATATACCTCACTCCTCTTTCGGGCAGACTTTTTAACAAATCTTCTCTGTCCTCGTCAAATTCACTACCCGAATAGTGGGCGTGCGTGTCAAAAATATTACTCAGCATTTTCGGTCTCAGTCTCCTTGTTGACAGTCTTGTCGGCAAAATAGGTGTCCCTGAAATCTTTTATAAAATCATCACTCGGTATGAAATCAGGGTCGGCGGGAGTTCCCTCCATAGTCACAAAATTCGCTATTGAACCGCCGTTTTCAAGCATACCCTTTATTGCAGTCTTTTTCTTTTTGTAGTCGACTGCCGTTATATCCGAATCTATTGAGTTTATTATCGTGTTGAAAGTTATGTCCATATTGTCCGCTATTCTCTTGCCGTCCGCCTGATTGACCATGCTCGACAGGAGCGAACTTGCCACATAGGCTCTCTGGACTTCACCGCCCTCAAATAGCGAGTAGGTGACAAACGTCACAATCTGACTGCTGTTCAGATACTGCACCGAACCGTCGTTCTTAAATCCCGCTATGTCCGCATCTACAGGGTAGGAGACTCCTCCGAATACGTCACAAACTTTCATGAATGACTCAGAGTCAAATTTCATATACTTGTCTATCTCCACACCAAAGACTTGCTCCAGAAATGTCACCGCCGAGGACGCACCGCCCCTGTCATATACACTCTTCAGGTTCTGCTGTTCACCGTCAACAAGATATATCATATTTGACGGTATGCCCATCAGGTGTATCTTTTTGTCCTTCGGAATTGACCGCATAAGGACAAATGTTGAGGTACATTTCATATCGGGTGTTTCGAGTACAAAGAGGACCGTGTGGTTGTCCTCATAGGTGGTCGTGACCGCCTGTCTCGGCACAGGTTCTTTCAGCCCCTCACCCTTTCCCAGACCAAAGTAATTATACAGTCCGAATGCCGCACCGCCTATTATGAGAAGTCCGAGAAAAACAGTCACCAGAAAAGGTACGGCTATACTTCCGCTTTTTTTGTTTGCCATTGATAATACTCCTTTCAATAATATGCCTTACGGCATTAGGATTTTGGGGGTGTGCCCCCCCTTGACCCCCAAAATTAAAACGTTAGAAGATTATATCATGGGGGTGGGGGTTGTTTCCTCTGTGGGAATAATCATGGGGGGTTCGGGGGCGGGGTATGGGGTGTCCCCATTTTCAAATCTCCCCCCGACGGGGGTTTGGGGGCAAAGCCCCCTGCCCCTTATCGTTCTAATGGGGGGAGTGGGGGGCATAGCCCCCCACAAAGCGTAGCCCCCAAAAATCCACAACCATAAGGCATTATAAATTATACAGGGGAAACCCTATTGCAAAATTCTGAAATTGTGATATAATATAATTGGGCTTGCGAAATACCGTCACGGGATTTCTGCGAACCTGCTCCGCATAAATGATATTTCTCTCGCCACAGACTCCATTTTGCCGTCAGACTTCATTATGATATTCATAATCTCCTCCATGCCGAAACTGTACACCTCTACTCCGCTTTTCTCCGCATACAGGACGGTCTGACGTGTTCCCGATGCAAATTTATCTCTGTTCAGAAACGCTATCACGGCAGACGAATGGTCTATCATATAGTAATTTCTGAGACGGTAAACCCCTTTGTTTTCGGTGCTTTTGTTATAGACGGTCTGCGGATTGCTGTTCATGCAGATGACCTTGTCCGCATTCAGTTCGGTCGTCCTCAGAATACTCTTGTACACCGACGGAAAATATTCGGCGTGGCGGAGATACGGTATAACTCCCACAAGATTTATCCTGCTGTCTCTCCTCTTTTTGCGGAGTATGTACTCCGATGCCCACAAATCCGTCCCGACAGCAAGACCTGTCAGAAAAGTCCTGTAACCCGCTTCACAAGCCATGTCTATGTACCTGTAAAGCATCATTTTTACCGCACTGACGGCAAGTCTGCGGTCTGTATCATCATTGAGAGAAGTGTAGACTGCCGATTCACGGTGTCCCGTTATGCAGAGTGATGTTTTTATATCATAGTCAAAATCGTCAGGTGAGTACAAACTCACTCCCGATACCAAAGAAAACAATTTTCTCGCCCCCTGTCACTCCCAATATTATAACACAAAACAATTTATATTTCAAGCTGTTTTTTCAATAATTTGAGAGGACCGTGTTTTATATATAATAAAAAATATATAAAAAAATATATAATATATTAACTCCCACACAGAAAGGATAGATGTCTTTTGAAACCGTATCTCAAAAGAGCCTGGGCTGAAATATCTCTCCCCGTACTCAAAAAAAATATCAGAATCATAAGAAGTATGTGCAAAGAAAATACCGAAATTATGGCTGTCGTGAAAGCCGATGCTTACGGTCACGGTGATACCCATGTAGTAAAATTTTTATACAACAAATGCGGTGTGAAATATTTCGCCGTCTCAAATCTCGATGAGGCTATAACAGTCAGGGAAAACGCTCCCGATGCCGATATTCTCATTCTCGGCTACACTCCCCCCGAATACGCCCACGAGTCCTCCGAATACAACATAATTCAGGGCGTGACCTCCTATGAATACGCCTGTCTGCTCTCACAGAACACCCCCTCCGTACTCAGGTGTCACATAAAAATTGATACGGGCATGGGCAGAATTGGTCTCAGATACGACACCCCCGAAAAGTGTGCAGATGAAATTGTAAAAATAATTCAGGATAACAAGAAATTATCAATTGAGGGTATCTATACGCACTTTGCCGCTGCAGACAGTCTCAACCCTGACGACATAGCCTATACAGACAGACAGGAGAAGTTCATACTCGATACTTACAAAATTCTCGCACAAAAAGGTTTCAATCTTCCGCACGTCCACTTCATGAACAGTGCGTCACTCTGCTACAGGAACACTCCCGAAAGCACTCTCGCCCGTGCAGGAATAATAATGTACGGTCTGCACCCCGATACTTCTCTCCCTCTTCCCGCAGGCATAAAACCTGTTATGAGTCTCAAATCCGTAATATCTCACGTAAAAGACGTAAAAAAGGGGGACTGCATAAGCTACGGCAGGACTTTTATTGCTCCGCACCCCATGAAAATAGCTTCCGTCACAATCGGCTACGCTGACGGCTATTCAAGACTTCTCTCCTCAAAAGCCGATATTCTCGTACACGGAAAGCGTTGCAGGATAACAGGACGTGTCTGTATGGACCAGCTTATGATTGACGTTTCGGACGTTCCCGACGTGAAAACGGGCGATGTCGTCACGCTTATAGGCTCGGAGGGCTGTGAGACCGTCACAGCGGACGATTTAGCCGGAATTTACGGCACTATCGGCTATGAAGTTGTATGCGGTATATCAAAGCGTGTGCCGAGGATCTATATAGATTAAATATATATAAATATAAAATAATAAATAATAAAATAATAAATTAAAATAAGGAGATCTTGAAAATGAAAAAAGCTATGACTATTTTCTATGAAGTGGGAGACAACCTCTATGTGAACCTCACAAACAAATGCCCTTGCAATTGTACTTTCTGCATAAGAAACAATGCGGACGGGGCTTACGGTTCGGAGCCCCTCTGGCTTGAACATGAGCCGTCTGTCGATGAAATATTTTCGGCTGTGGATAAACTCGACATTGCAAAATATAGTGAAATCGTGTTTTGCGGTTACGGCGAACCTACAAGCCGTCTCGACACTCTCATCACTGTCGCCAATGAACTAAAAGCACGTCCGAATTGCCCTCCTCTGAGAATAAACACAAACGGTCTTTCTGACCTTATAAACGGAAAACCGACTGCCGAAATACTCTGCAATGTTTTTGATACTGTTTCGATCAGTCTCAATGCGGGCACGGAGGACGAATATATGAAAGTCACCCGTCCGAAATTTGAAAACGCTTGGGAGGCTATGCAGAAATTCACGGCTGATTGCGTGAAAACCGGAAATTCTGAAGTCATCATGTCCGTTGTGGACGTTATCCCACAGGAACAGATAGACGCTTCACGGAAAATTGCCGAAAAACTCGGTGCAAAACTCCGCATAAGGTCTTACGAAAAATAGAAAACAAAATATATATTAAAATTAAAAATTATATTTTATTAGTAATATATAACATATTTCAATACTCTTTTTTGTGAATGTTTTTTTGTGTTCTGTGTGGAAATTTTTCTCCATATGTGTTATAATTACTAATCGGGGGGATTTTTACCTCTTTTTATGCACCTCTCCCCCACTTTTATCTCTTATCGGGAGGACTTTGAAAGTGAATATGAGCAAAAAGGACAAAATTATTGTCGCTGTAACTTTGACAACTGTTATCGCTGTCTCCGTGACCGTCTCCACGGCAGTCGTGTGCAGGAAAATTTTCAGGAAAAAATATATATCCGTCGAGTGAATGTCTGTCCGCTTTTCTGCGGTGACATAAATAAAATCTATCTAAAGAAGGTCTGAAAAATGGAAATTAAATTCACAAGGGCTGAAACCCTTAAAACCAAACCCAAAGCCGATGACAAACTCGGTTTCGGTCATATCTTCACAGACTATATGCTTATAATGCCCTATGACGAGGGTCAGGGCTGGCACGACCCCGAAATCCGTCCCTACGGCAATATAGAACTCTCTCCCTCTGCAATGTGTCTCCACTACGCACAGACGGTTTTTGAGGGACTGAAAGCCTACAGGACTGCTGAGGGAAAAGTACAGCTCTTCCGCCCCGACGAAAATTTCAAGCGTCTGAACGTCTCAAACAAGAGACTTGTTATCCCCGAACTACCTGAAGAACTCGCTATGCAGTGCCTTATGGAGCTCCTCCACATCGAAAAGGACTGGGTACCCTCCAAAGAGGGCGAATCCCTCTATATAAGACCCTTTATTTTCGCCACCGACCCGTATCTCGGTGTAAAACCGGGCGAACACTACTACTTCATGATTATACTCTCCCCATCGGGTGCTTACTATGAGAGCGGTCTCGACCCTGTGAACATCTACGTTGAGAGCAAGTATGTCAGGGCTGTCAGAGGCGGTATGGGCTTTGTAAAGACAGGCGGTAACTATGCCGCTTCCCTTATCGGTCAGGACGAGGCTCACAAACAGAATTACTCTCAGGTCCTCTGGCTTGACGGCGTTGAACAGAGATATGTTGAGGAAGTCGGTGCAATGAACATATTCTTTGTCATTGACAGCAAAATTGTCACACCTATGCTTCAGGGCAGTATCCTCCCAGGCATTACAAGAAAGTCCGCTATAGAGGTCTGCAAGTCCAAGGGCTATGAGGTGGAGGAACGCCGAATCACTATTCAGGAAGTCGCCGACGCTTACGATGCGGGCAAACTTGACGAGGTTTTCGGTACGGGTACTGCTGCCGTTATCTCTCCCGTCGGTCATCTCAAGTGGGGCGACAAGATTATGACTATAAACAACAACAAAATCGGCAATATTTCCCAAATGCTCTACGACACTATGACGGGTATTCAGTGGGGCAAGACAGAGGACACTTTCGGCTGGACAGTTCCCGTTGAGTGATAAATAATAGTTAAATTAAATTAAATAAAATAAAATTAAAAAAACAAAAAGACACTGTATTCCCCCGAAAAAAGGGGACAGTGTCTTTTTTTGCGTTTACGGTTTATATTTTATAATTTAATCAAGATGTTGCTCCGAAAATACGCATTCTCCGTTGAAAAATGCCCCTATCACCTTTTTGTCGCCAAAATAAAGCCCCTTGATTGCACTGTCCGCCGAAAAACACCTTGTCAGGTTCACAGTAATATTTCTCGGCAGTATCGGCACATACGGGTACTCGTCCGCCTTTTTCAGCATGAGACTTTCGGGGTACGGCTCTGTGTGGAACGGCATTTTTTCCATGTCGGGAAGCACGGGGACGTGCGGGTACTCGCCTGTTTTTTGGAGCATGAGACTTTCGGGGTACGGCTTTGTATGGAACGGGATTTCCGCAATATCGGGAAGTTCTGAAAGAGACGGGTATCCCCTGTTTTTGTTTGGGTCAAGTACAAAACTCATCTCTCACGCCTCCTCAAACTCAAAACCGATTTCTTTCAGTCTTTCTGCACTTCTGCACTCTTCGTCCGTAAACCCGTACAGTTCGGGGGAAAGAGCTTGCGATGAGGAGGAAGTCACATATTCTGCGTCTCCCGCCGTGTCAAGATTATAGACACACGACGAAAAAAACTTCCCTCCCATTGCAATTTTGTTGACGTTCGTCCCGCCGAGCATTACCAACATATTGGAAATCCTGCAATTGACCTCCGTCAGCGAAAAATATGAATCGGTGTCGGGTGTGCGGTTCAACGCCCTGACGTGACCCTCAAAAAATACGTTCGTTATCTCTATGTTCTTGAAAAAACTGCCCGTAGACGTTGAAGATGCGGAGCTGTCCTTTAATGTCCCGTCGAACTTGAACTGGCAATTTCTCACGTATGCGTTACTCGAACCTGTCCCCGATATGAAAACTGCGGGGGCGTTCGTGTAGCTGTGGCGGACTATGAATGTACACGAATCGCACATCATTTTTGCGGACTCCGAATAGTTTATCAGCCCGATGTTGGTTGAATTTTTCGGGTTCACGTCCGTCTTGACAAATATGGAAAAACTGCACTTGTATAGCCTGTATGTGCATTCGTCTCCCGAAAAAATCGACACTGTAGCCCCCGTGAAATTCAGGTTTTCAAAGCCGAGATTTGTAATTGTCACGTTTTCCACACCCTCGGCGGGTGCAAAAAGTCGGACGTTTTCCGTCGGGTGCATGAGTATCAAATTTCTGATTTTATGTCCATTTCCGTCCAGTGAAACACAGTTCAGCGTTATTTTTGGGTTCTCCTGCAAACGCCTGTTGCCGTCGCCGTCCATGTTTATGTCGTTTGCAAGTTCGTAATAGGCAGTCGGGTTTCCCGTTGTACCCATCGAGAGGAAGTCCTCAACGGTCTGTATCTTAAACGGCGATTCTTTTGTTCCGAGTCCTGTCATTTCTCTACCTCCTCAACTATTACATAAAGGGAGTTCTGCTTGTGTTCAGATTCCGCATACTCACTGACCGTCATCGGAATGACTTCAGGGCGTGCAAGAAATATCTGTATATTGCTGTCCATCGTGTTCAGTCTCTCTATCACCGTATCGAACCCCGCAAGAGCATCCTCTATCTGCTTAAGTCCCTCCGAAGCCTTTTGCTCAATAACCGTCAGGCTGTTTATGACTTCTTTCTGAATGTCCGAAACTCCCTTTTCCGCTGTCTCCTCGACCGTGGACTTTCCCTCCGAAAGTGCCTCGTTAATCTCACTTATCGCCTGTTCGGCGGTCTCGGGCGGAGACTCGTTGTTGCCCTTTATAGTCGGGCGGACGTTCACGGCGGGCATACTGTATTTCAGTATGACACTCTCCTCGGGTTCTCCGTCACCCACGGTCTTTGAAATGCGTGAAACTCTCATCTCAAGCATCAGTTTTCCGCAGTCGTATGTGAAAACGTCCGAAACCCTCCACGGCAACACTATTTTACTGCCGTCCAAAGGCGAAACGTGCGGCAGAATTGCCTGTGAGACTTCCCAGCCGTTTTCGGTCAGTCCCCTCACGGAAAAAACGCATTCCATAAGGTCTATGTTGTTATAAACCCTGTCAACGTGAAAAATTATCGTGTCGGCTAATTTTTCACCCTGAACAAACAGGTCTGCAAAGGCGTGCGTGGGGATATTTTTGCCGTTTGCATAAATATCCATAATTTTTCCTCCTGTTCTGTTTTAGTCAATATTTAGAAGAACTCCCGTAAAACAAAAGTCCTTCTATAAGGGGGCAAAAAAAGAGGTCTGTACAACGGTTTTTCGTTTAACAGACCATATATTTTTTATTTTTAATTATATCTTGTGGCTTTGTGGGGGGCTCTGCCTTGTGGGGGGCTACGCCCCCCACACCCCCCCATTAGGACGATAAGGGGCAGGGGGCTTTGCCCCCTGAACCCCCATTGGGGGCTCTGCCCCCAAACCCCCGTCGGGGGGAAGTATCCCCCCGAACCCCCCATGATATTCTACTGATTTAATTTTGGGGGTCAAGGGGGGTTACACCCCCCTTGTGGGGGCTTGGGGGGCAACGCCCCCCAATATTCCAAAGCCGTAAGGCATATATTATCTGTGACTTCCTCCACCGCCGTGACCGCCGTCGAAAGAGTGTCCTCCGCCGCCTGAACCTCCCGAACCGCCTGAATTTGTCTGGATATGGTGCTTTGTGGTGTAGGTCCTGATGAACGTGTCGGAACGGTGCGTGAACCTTGACGTGTTTTCAGAGACGTAATTTCTCGTTCCCGCCGACGATTTGAACTTGTAACTGCTCTTTATCGAGAAAAAACATATCACTCCCACGATAATCCCTATAACGCAGGAGACCGCAAGTGTCACGACTTTGAAAAAAGGCGGTGCGGACTTTGAAACTATGTATTCGCCCTTTGAATAGTAAAAATTTTTTCCTGATGATTTGTCACGATAGTAAGAAGATATGCCGTGCTTTGTTATCTGTCTGGTAGTGAGAAGTTCGCAAAAATGCTCTATTGCCGTCCTTATCTCCGAAGCCTCAACGGGCTGTCCCGATGCGGGCAGATATGTGTTCATCTCGTTGAGCATGGACTTAAGATTGTCCTGATACATCAGGACTGCCTTTCCACTCGTTGAAACATAGTCATATGCGGGAGACTTCCCCGACATATCAAGATAGTAGAAAACTCCGTCCGTGTTTTCACCGAATATTCTGTCATATGTATCATCTGCAAAAATTTCGGTGTCACGGTCGCTGTTGTGTGAGTACTCCGAACCCGCCACAAAGACGTACAGATTCATCTGCAATTTTTCCGAATAAGACTCTATCATTCTCTCGATTTCCGAACAGTCCTCACTGCTGAAAAGTTCCCTGTTGTCCTCTATGCCCGATTTGGAGGTGTCGCCGTCAAAACCCTTTGCAAGATTTTTGACTGCGTAACTTTTGAGCGTGAATGTCGGCATTATTAAAATTACAAAAAATATCGGTATTATACAGCGTAAAAATTTTTTCATAACAGCAAAAGCCCTCCGATATATCCCAAAATCGTGACGGCTATCCCTATCAGGAGACAGAAAAGTCTCAGTCTATTTACGTCAAGAGGAGGAGTTCCCGCAATTTTTCCTGTCTGTCCGTTCAGTGCAAATTCGTAAACTTTTTCGTTGTAACTGTACGTCATGAACCAGACGGGCAGCATTATATACTTCCAATCGGTCTGCTTTATCCTGTAGTTTTCGGACGTTTTTACAACGGACGTGTACCCCGAAATGCTCTCGTATATCACTCTTTTGGATGCGTCGTTTACTCTCTCCCGTATCCTCGGAAAGACTTCCGATTTGCCGACATCATATCTGTCCGCAAAAAAACCGCTGAGATACGTCATATCAAAATTTTTCATTTCCTTGTAATCAAAAGGCTCTATCGACTCCATGAGCAAATCGTCTATCTTGCTCTCACCGTCAGCGGGTACGCCCTTTATATCTATTTCACCGTCCCTGACCACCATAAACTCCGTTGTCTCGGTGTAATTGTACTCGCCGCTCGTCCAGGACCTAACCCTCTTTCCGATGCCGTGGTAGTCCGCCTGAACCCTGCAATCCGCAATCCAGAACGGCACATAAAGTCCCGTCATCTTCTCAAGCTGTTGCTCCGTGCGGAAATCTTTCGGGACAAATTTTTTGCTCCAGCACCACTTTTTGAACATTTCAAGTGCCTGTTCCCTCTTTATCTTGAACCCTATCACCTTGTCGGGCTTGTACTCCCCTGTTATTTTTCCCGACAGTATCACAGGATTGTGACAGTAATAGCAAAATAACGCAGTCTGACCCTCGTCGGCTATTATGTCCGCCCCACAGCTCGCACAGTGGTAGACGTTTGTGTGTTCGGAAAATTCGTCACTCTCGGGGGCTGTCTCCTCCGTGACAGTCTCGCTCTCGCTATTTTCGCCGTATAACTCCTTTACCTCTTCAAGCGGAAAACTGCTCCCGCAGTAATCACAGCTTAACTCCTGATTTTCAGGATTGAATTTCAGTTCCGCATTACAGTTCGGACACTTGTACTGCACAGGTTCTATATTGCTCAAAAATATCACTTCCATATCAAATTTTGTACGGGGTACGCTGCTTTGTGGGGGCAACTTCCCCTAATCGTTATAACGGGGTGTGACCCTCCTTGACCCCAAAAATATAAACGGTAGATTATCATGGGGGGTCTGGGGGGATTCTTCCCCCCAGCGGGGGTTTGGGGGCAGAGCCCCCAATGGGGGTTCAGGGGGCAAAGCCCCCTGCCCCTTATCGTTCTAATTTATAATGCCTTACGGCATTGGGATTTGGGGGGCGTTGCCCCCCAAGCCCCCTACCAAAGGGGCAAAGCCCCTTTGGAAACCCGTAATTAGATATTCTCAGTTTTGCGACTACCTAAGTATCAGCGAAACTGTTTGGGTTTACATCATGGGGGTTCGGGGGGCGGGGTATGGGGTGTCCCCATTTTCAAATCACCCCCCCGACAGGGGGTCTGGGGGACGGAGTCCCCCAGTGGGGGTTCAGGGGGCAAAGCCCCCTGCCCCTTATCGTTCTAATATAATGCCTTACGGAATTGGGATTTGGGGGGCGTTGCCCCCCAAGCCCCCTACCAAAGGGGCAAAGCCCCTTTGGAAACCCGTAATTAGATATTCTCAGTTTTGCGACTACCTAAGTATCAGCGAAACTGTTTGGGTTTACATCATGGGGGGTTCGGGGGGCGGGGTATGGGGTGTCCCCATTTTCAAATCACCCCCCGACAGGGGGTCTGGGGGCAAAGCCCCCTGTCTCCCATCGTTCTAAATAAAAAATATTAAATTTCCAAAAAAAATATAATTTTAAGAAAATTATTTTTTGGAGGTTCAAAGACAACTGCCCCTTGTCGTTCCAATAAAAAAGTCCATATAAATTATAATTCATATTATAACATATTAAAACGGGATTTGCAATATTTTTTTTAATCTGTGTAAAAGACAATTCCAAAAAGTAATATTTACCAAAAAATTACTTTAAGTGTTGACAAATTTTCAGAAATGTGGTATAATTAAAAAATAACTATCTCAATAAATTATCAAGGAAAGAGAGGATGATAATATGAATTACAAATTTTCAGCTATAACGCCTGAAATTTCAAAACTCGCAGAAAAATCACTCGACAGCTACAAGATAGATCCTGCACTCTACACTCAGTATGACGTAAAAAGAGGTCTCCGTGACATAAACGGAAACGGCGTTGTGGCAGGTCTTACCAATATCAGCACTATCAAAGTTCTGAACACGGGTGAGGGTATGCCCAACCACGGTGAGGGAAAACTCTACTACAGAGGTATCGACGTTGAGGACATTGTTGCGGGTTTCATAAAGGAGAAGAGATTCGGCTTTGAGGAGACCGTCTATCTGCTCCTGTTCGGCTCTATGCCCTCTGAAAAGGAACTTCTGGACTTCAAAAAACTCCTCGCCGATTTCAGATTTCTCCCCCCCGCATTCACAAGGGACGTTATAATGAAAGCCCCCAGCGACAATATGATGAACTCCATAGCAAAGAGCGTCCTCGCCCTGTACGCCTATGACAAAAACGCAAACGGTATATCTATCCCGAACGTACTCAGACAGTGCATTGAGCTGATTTCTCTCTTTCCACTGATTGCCATATACGGCTACAATGCCTATAAGTACTCTAAAGACGGGGGAAGTCTCTTTATACACGACCCTCTGCCCGAACTCTCTATTGCGGAGAATATTCTGTATATGCTCCGTCCCGACAAACAGTTCACCGAACTGGAAGCCCGTATTCTTGACCTCGCTCTTGTCCTCCACGCTGAACACGGCGGCGGAAACAACTCTACTTTTACGGTACACGTTGTGTCGTCTTCGGGTACGGACACTTACTCCGCAATAGCTGCCGCACTCGGTTCGCTCAAAGGTCCGAAACACGGCGGTGCGAATATAAAAGTCGCAATGATGTTTGACGACATGAAACAGAATGTCCACGACTGGACCGATGAAGATGAAGTCAGAAGCTATTTGCAGAAACTTCTCAAAAAACAGGCTTTCGACAGGGCAGGTCTCATATACGGCATGGGACACGCTGTCTACTCACAGTCAGATCCCCGTGCAAAGGTTTTCAAGGGTTTTGTGGAAAAACTCTCCTCGGAGAAAAACCGTCACGACGAATTTGCACTCTATTCACTCGTTGAGAAACTCGCTCCCGAAGTTATCGCTGAGGAGAGGAGAATTTACAAGGGTGTCTGTGCAAATGTCGACTTCTACAGCGGTTTTGTCTACAGAATGCTCGGCATTCCCGACGAACTTTTTACCCCTCTTTTCGCAATCTCAAGAATAGCGGGCTGGTCTGCACACAGAATTGAGGAACTCATAAATTCCAACAAAATAATCCGTCCCGCCTACAAGGCGATCTCTCCCATGCGTGAGTACACCGACATGGAAAACCGTATGGACTGATTCTTGCAATAAAATTAAATTATTAAATAAAATAAAAATAAAACCGAAAGGAATGATTCACAATGAACAACTCAACAGAAATAGTGAACTTTGGCGGTACTCCCTGTATAAAGCTGTCTGCCGGAGGTTACGAGGCTGTTATCGCCTATGAGATTGGTGCGAACGTCATAAGGCTGAGAAACAACAACTCAGGGATAGAGTTTTTCAGGTTCAACCCCGACAACACCGCCGAGACTATAAGAAAGTCCGCCGAGGTGTGGGGACTGCCGACCCTCTACCTGCCGAACAGGTTCGCCGACGGTGTGCTCAAAACTTCCGATGCTGTGTACAACCTGCCCGTGAACGAAAAAGCTCCCTACAACAACCACATTCACGGTTTCCTCCACAAGAGAGAACATGAACTCAAAGGTCACGCTGCCGACGACAAATGTGCACGGGCTAAAACCCGCTATATCTATGATGAGCGTGACGAGTTTTTCAAATTTCTCCCCGTGAGATTTACTGCGGAGTACACTTTTACTCTCTCCGAAAACGGTCTTGAACAGAAAATTAAATTCACTAACAAATCCCCCGACAGGGTTCTCCCTATCTCGATAGCCTCCCACACCACTATAAATTCTCCCTTTGTGGACGGCGGTAAAGAGGAAAATATAAGACTCCGTGTTCCCGCTCTCAAAAAATGCGAACTCAACGAACGCTGTTTGCCGACCGAAAAACTTCTTGATCTGTCCGACTGGGATAAAGAGTACGCTGACGGCACTAAAAAGCCTGTTCTGCAAGTCTGCGACAACGATATGTACACGGCTGGTTATCTTGAACTTGACGGCAAGCCTTTCCACGGTATAATTGCAGAGGATATTGAATCAGGTAAAAAACTCTGCTATGAGGTTTCGGACGAGTATAAGTTCTGGATAGTCTGGAACGACAGGGGTTTCAACCACTACTTCTGCCCCGAACCTATGACCGCTATGATTGATGCACCCAACCTCTCCCTCCCCGCCGAAATTTCGGGCTACAGAGAGATAAAACCAGGTGAGGAGTTCACCGCTTCACAGAGATTTTTCACAAGATAATTATATTATAATAATTATAAATTATAATTATTATAATCTCAAATATAAATGATTACTTTACATCTGCACTGTGATTTTTGTCTAAATTGCACAAATTTACACTCAAAAATAGTACATATGAATTTTCCCGTATTCTATTGTAATAAAATGATAAATGTGATATAATATCAGCAGTGCAGTTTTTTTACTGTTATGTCTATAATTCTTGATAAGGAGTACCATCTATGAAGTTCGGATTTTTTGACGACACTAATAAGGAGTACGTTATAAACTCCCCGAAAACACCCTATCCGTGGATAAACTACCTCGGAACTCAGGCTTTCTTCTCCCTCATCTCAAACACGGCAGGCGGTTACAGTTTCTACAAGGACGCACGTCTCAGGCGTATCACCCGCTACCGCTACAACAACGTCCCCATTGACATGGGCGGCAGATATTTCTACATCAATGAAAACGGTACGATCTGGAACCCCGGCTGGTCTCCCGTGAAGACAGAACTCGATTTCTACGAGTGCCGTCACGGTATGGGCTACACGATCATCACAGGCAAGAAAAATGACCTCAAAGCTGAAGTCACTTTCTTTGTTCCTCAGAATTACAACGGTGAAGTTCAGCAGGTTGTCCTCACAAATGAGGGCGACACAGAAAAGACTTTTTCCCTGTTCTCTTTCGCAGAGTGGTGTCTCTGGGACGCTCAGGACGACTGTACAAACTTCCAAAGAAATTTCAGCACAGGCCGTGTTGAAGTAGTCGGCTCTACTATCTACCACAAGACCGAATACAGGGACAGGCGTGACCACTTCGCTTTCTACTCCGTGAACGACGAAATCGACGGCTACGACACCGACAGAGACTCTTTCATAGGTCTTTACAACGGTTTCAACGACCCGCAGGCTGTCACCGCAAACAAGGCAAATAACTCCTTTGCCGACGGCTGGTCTCCCATCGCTTCACACTACAAGAAAATCACTCTCGCCCCCGGTGAATCCAAAACTCTTATATTCATTCTCGGCTACGTTGAAATGCCTGTGGACAAGAAGTTTGAGGCTGACGGCGTGACTATCAACAAGGAAAAAGCTCTCGCTATGATGGAGCAGTACAACACTCCCGAAAAAGTTCAGAGCGGTCTTGCTGAACTCAAGGCTTCATGGGACAAACTCCTCGGTATACTCAACGTCAACACTTCCGACGAAAAGGTAAACCGCATGGTAAATATCTGGAATCAGTATCAGTGTATGGTGACTTTCAACCTCTCACGTTCCGCTTCTTACTTTGAGTCGGGTATAGGTCGTGGCATGGGCTTCCGTGACTCAAATCAGGATATTCTCGGTTTTGTACACCAGATACCCGACAGGGCAAGAGAGCGTATTATTGATATTGCGTCCACTCAGCTTGAAGACGGCGGTTGCTATCACCAGTATCAGCCTCTCACCAAAAAGGGCAACTCCGATATCGGCGGTGACTTCTCCGACGACCCGCTGTGGATGATACTGTCCGTTTCCGCTTACATAAAGGAGACAGGCGACTGGTCTATCCTTGACGAACCCGTTCCCTATGACAATGACGAGTCAAAGGCTAAACCCATGCTTGACCACCTCAAAGTTTCGTTCTATAAGATCGTGAACAATCTCGGTCCTCACGGTCTGCCCCTCGCTATGCGTGCGGACTGGAACGACTGTATAAATCTCTCCTGCTATTCGGATACGCCCGGTGAGAGTTTCCAGACCTACACAAACCCGAAATTCGCAGCAGAGGGCGGTTACTCAAAAGTTGCAGAGTCCGTAATGGTCGCTACTCTCTTTACCTATGCAGGTCCTAACTATGTCGCTATTCTGAAACACCTCGGCAAGGACGATGAAGCCGCTGCTGCTCAGGCTGAAATAGACAAGATGAAGAAAAACGTCATGGAGTCCGCTTTTGACGGCGACTGGTTTATCCGTGCTTACGATTCGGAAGGCAAGAAGATGGGCTCTAAAGAGTGCGAAGAGGGTAAAATATTTATCGAACCACAGGGCTTTGCTGTTATGTCCGAAATCGGCAAGGACGTTGGTGCAGATATAAAAACTCTCAACTCCATAGACAAGTACCTCAACACAAAACACGGTCTTGTGCTGAATAACCCCGCTTTCTCAAAGTACTATATACAGTACGGCGAAATTTCCACCTACCCAGGCGGTTACAAGGAAAACGCAGGTATATTCACTCACAACAACGCTTGGATCATCTGTGCGGAAGCTTACGCAGGACGTGGCGACAAGGCTTTTGAATACTACTCAAAAATCGCTCCCGCTTTCAATGAGGAAATCTCCGACTTGCACAAGACTGAACCCTATGTTTACGGTCAGATGATTGCAGGCAAGGACGCAAGCCGTTTCGGTGAGGGCAAAAACTCCTGGCTCACGGGTACTGCCGCTTGGAATATGGTCGCTATCTCACAGTACATTCTCGGAATTTCTGCCGACTGGGACGGTCTGAAAATCGATCCCTCTATCCCTCACGAGTGGGACGGTTTCACCGCTTCAAGAAAATTCAGGGGTGCTGAGTACAATATAACCGTCAAAAATCCCAACCACGTCTGCAAGGGCGTTAAGAGCGTCACTGTTGACGGAAAGGCTGTTGACGGAAATGTTATCCCCGTTTCCGCTGACGGCGTTCACTCCGTTGAAGTCGTAATGGGCTGAACTTCATGTTAAAATTCTGTATAAAAAATTTATAAAAAAAGCCTGCACCGTAAAAAGTGCAGGTTTTTTATTCTCATCAATAGCCGTATTCGTCGAATTTGTCGTCAAGATAGTTGCCCCATTCGTTTTCCCAGTCATTTTCATCTATATCGTTATCAAAATCATTGTCACCGACAATTCCGTTTGAATTATCATAGTCATAATAACCATAATCGTAATCATCAAACTTATCATCAAGATAATCTTCCCACTCGCTCTCCCAGTCATCCTCGTCTATGTCGTTATCAAAATCATTATCCCCAACAACTCCGTCAGAATAACCGCTGTCTCTCTGGTCTCCCTCAATATTGTTATTGTCAGGATCGCAAGAGTCACAATACAAATCAGCAGCATCATAAGTTTTATTTGTACAGGTGTCGTTTTTGCCCATACAATAAAATCCCTCCGAATCGGAGCTGTCGGAAACATCATTTGAATAAGAAATTTCCTCTTTGACAGATGATTCCTGTGCTGATGTAACAGAAGAAGTTGCTGTTGTTGTAGCAGTAGTAGTGGAAACTGATTTCTCAGATTCGCTTGACGTTTCTCCTCCGCAAGAACCAAGTGCAAAAACTATGTCCAAAGCGATAACCGCTGCAATTATTTTTTTCATTATAATATACCTCCATTATTTCGGGAGCAGTCCGGGAGACTGCCCCACGGATTTTGTTTATATTTTCATTTAATTCGCAAGCTGTATTCTCAAACTTATGAAATTTCCACCTTTTGCCATATCAAGTCTCATGCCATCATCTTCAAACAGCCACGCATCCGACTCCGACAAAATTCTTTTATAACCATATCTGCCGTCTATCTCCTCACACAAAGCGTCCTTTATCTTATCAAGTTCTGCCTGATTTTTTGGAACATACTCAATTTCGTAATCCGTGATTATGTTCATATCAAGGTCTCCTACATATTTGAGGAGAATTTGTCCTGAAAAATCCTCACAATCATCAAGGAGCTGTTTGTCCGGTGTAGGTCTTACGTTTACAAAAAAGCCGTCTGTAGATTGCTCAAAATTATACTTCTCAACTGTTTCGGGAATGTCTTGATATGTAAAGTACGCAACAAAATCATCACATCCCGGTATGTAAAGTTTGTCAAGGACATACTCTCCGCAACCTGAACACTTTCCGCTGTGTGTATCATGAACGTGTTGAGTAGTAATCGGTGCTGTTGTCTGTGTGGTCGTGGTCTGAGTTGTCGCTGTCGTGGTCGTAGTCATAGTTGTGGTCGTGGCGGTAGTCGAAGTTGTCGTCTGTTCCTCCGAAGCTTCAGAAACAGAAGTCTCCGAAACACTTTCCGAATTTTTTTCTCCGCAAGAACACATTGCAAAGACCATGTTCAGAGCGACTATTGTTGCAATTATTTTTTTCATAATAATATTCCTCCCTGAAAAATTCCGATAAAAGACGGATTTCGCAAAATCCGCCTTTTATCTTTTTTGTCGTGACGGAAATCAGTCGTCATAAAAACCGGGGTGATCTATTCCGTATTTCCACGCATCGTAATCGTACTGCGGATTTCCGGGTGCATACTCTTGAAAAGAGTAGTCGGACGACGATTCGTCACAGCTCGTGAACATTCCCGCAACCCCAATGCAGGACATAATCACAAGCAAAATCGAAACTATTCTCCTTTTCACTTTATCATCTCCTTTTAAGCTCAGATCTGAGAAAATCATCCGTCGTAACCATGCTGAAAACCGCACTTTCCACAGCAATAGTAAACATTAGTTTTTCCCAGAGCTCCTCCGAGCAGACCTATCGGACCGAGAAGAAGTCCTCCTACTGCCGCCTTTCCGAAACTGAACCCCTCGTCCTTTGTGTCAACTTTCTTCCACTTTTCCTGCTCTCCACACATGGGACACTTATTCGGTGCAAAACTCATAATATCACCTCCTCTCATTGTAAAAATATATATGTAAACCCTTATATCCCCAAGATCTGTTTTTTCTTAGCCTGAAATTCCTCTTCCGTTATCATTCCGTCATCGAGCATTTTCTTGAAACGTGCTATTTCGTCAGCCTCGTTGGCGGGTTTCGGTGCGGGCAGAGCGACGCTCTTTTTGGCGGTGTCGCCGTCACGATAGAGACGGTCGCTCTCCGTCTTGGACAGTCCGCAACTGCAAGTCGTCTGATAGGAGGGATTTCTCTTTGTGCATTTGTAACATCTCCACGTGTCCACTGACGGATTGTTGTCAAAGAGAGACGGTGCAGGACCGGAGCCGTAGGAGGACTGTGAAGAGTAATAACTGCTCCTGTTGTCGGGCTTGCAGGCGACGACTATCAAGCCGATAAAGCCGAGCCAGAAACCCCACGCAAAACCGCCGTCATAGCCCTTGCTCTCGTTGACGTGCTTTGAGATGAACCCCCATATAATGCCCCAGATTATAACGCCTATGAAATAACCGAAAAGTGCCGCTGATTCCATAATTAAAAAACTCCTTTATTATATTATTTTATTATTATATTTATATATAACAATAATCCCTTTTATATCGTTGCTTATATCCCCAAAATCTGTTTTTTCTTAGCCTGAAATTCCTCCTCTGTTATGACACCATCATCAAGAAGTTTCTTGAAGTTCTCTATTTTTTCGGCATCGCTCACTTCTTTTTCCCCGACTATCGGAGTCTGAGGTGAATAAACAGGCGGTGTTGCCGAAAGGGTGTTCTCTCTGATTGTCCTGTTTTTGTAGTAGTAGTCGGGACTTGGTCTACAGGTGACGATAACGATTCCGATAACGCCGAGCAAAAATCCCCACAAAAAGCCCTCACTGTATCCTCTGTCCTCGTTTATCTTTTTTGTGACGCAACCCATAACAACGGCTGCTACGACAACAACCACCAGCCACCAGATAAGCCCTGTAGCTATAAGCATTTCCGTAAAACTTTCGTACTCGTCAAAATCATATCTGTTACTACTTCCAAACATATAAAAAAACTCCTTTTGATATATTTTTTATGTATAACAACAATCCCCTATATCATTCCCCATTTGTTTTTTTATCACCTTCAAACTTGTTTATATTTTTTTCATAAGTTCCCCTCACACCCCTATATTTTTATAATAACATATCAGATGTTCAAAATTTTCACAACTGGAAAATTTTGGGAAAAATTTCGGAAATTTTTTTTCGATTTGGGAAAATAAAAAAAGACCGTGATTTCATTTTCAGAAATCACAGTCTTTACAAAAATATTCGGTCTGTAAAAAATTTTATATAGGGCTGTCACCCGAACAGCGACATAGGCAATTGTTTTATACCGCCGAGAATAAATCTCTGGAGTGCCTGTGCATCGGCAGAAGTTATCATTCCGTCCTGAAAACAGTCGGCAGCCTCAACCTGCAAATCGTTGAAATAATAGCCGTCGTCTATGTGTTTCATGATGAGAATGTAGTCAAAAGTGTCGACATTTCCGTCGCCGTTGAGGTCTCCGCAGCACTGCGGAACTATTTTGTATCTCTCAGGGATATAGGCACCCTCAAGACCCTCTATTTCCTCCCAGTCGTCAAATTCAAAGAAACTCATGAAGATCTGATCCCAGTACCACTTTGATTCGGCAGTATCGTCAAAGCAATATCCCGCACCCATGTGGGTTATATCTTCATTTATTATGTTTTTCCAGTGTCCCGATGAATTTCTCCACTGTTCAAAACAGCCATCGGGTGTCTCCGAACCGCCTGCTATGTTTTCTTTTACGGAAGCGTAGGGGAGTTTGTCATAGTCAATTATTGACGAGAACAGTGTTCCGTCAAGACGGTTGTGAGCAAAAAAGAATGTAGTCTCCTTTGCCCTTGTCATTGCGTAATCGTTCAGAAGCGGTACTGCGTACAGCTCGGAAAGACCAAGTTCCTGTCTTGCCTCGTTTGTCAGAACCACTATCATATCAGCTTTTTCCTGCGGAGTGAGTTCGGGATCTTTAGCTGCACTCACGTCGGGACATATAGTGGTCAAAGTAGCACTACAGCACAACAGCATGAATGCTGAGACAAGTGTTATAACTCTCCGGATAATTTTTTTGAAACTATTCATAAATAAAACCTCCACTTTCTCTGTCTGCAATTTAACTAAATTCAACACAGACAGTTATTTTTATCCTCTGATTATATTGTATCACGGTCTTCTGAAAAATTAAAGGGGTTTTTCATTTTTTGTCATTTTTGACAATAAAATTCTACCTTTTGTACAAATGCCCTTATACCTATTGTAATAATTATTCATATATTTGTAAAATCCCGAGAGTATAATAATGAATAATTATGAATTTTCTGTATAAACACGCTTTTTTCTTATGTGTCGGAGGGTGTCCCCCTGTGCAAAAGTTTATAAATTAAAATTGACTTTTCAGATAAACAGTGATATAATATAAGCTGTAATATATTATATTATTATATTTTTCACAGAGGACGTGCTGAAATATGTCAGAAAACTATGATGTGATAATTGCAGGCTGTGGAGTTGCGGGACTGTATTCCGCTCTCAACCTGCCCCGTGAAATGAAAATCCTGATTTTGTGCAAGAGAGAACTCTCCCTCTGTAACTCCACCCTCGCACAGGGCGGTATTGCAGGTGTCTACCAATCGGAGGGGGACAGCATTCAGTTTCACCAGAATGACACTCTTATTGCCGGAGGATTCAAAAATAACACCGATGCCGTTCACACCCTCGTGAGCGAAGCGGGCTCCGATATAGAGAACCTTATAAAACTCGGAGTCGAATTTGACAAGAACCCTGACGGCTCCTACCACCGCACCCTTGAAGGCGGTCACAGTCACCACAGAATTTTCCACCATGCCGACTCGACGGGAAAAGAGATAACTTCCGTACTTCTTAAAAATGTCCAGAATCTCGAAAACGTCACCATTGCGGAAAATACTATAATGTGCGATGTAAAGCAGACCAAAACAGGCTATTCCGCACTCGTGAGAAGTCAGGACGGTCAATATAAAACCTGTAACTGCCACTTCATGATACTCGCAACAGGCGGTATAGGACGTGTTTACCGTTTCACCACTAACTCCGCTATTGCTACGGGTGACGGCATAACTTTCGCCTATGAAATGGGTGCAAAGATAAAAAATCTCAGCTATGTGCAGTTTCACCCGACTGCTTTCAACAACAAGCACACAAGAGAGTGTTTTTTAATCTCGGAGGCTGTCAGGGGTGAGGGGGCGTATCTGCTGAACTGCCACAAAGAGCGTTTTATGCAGAATTACGACAAACGTCTTGAACTCGCTCCCCGTGACGTTGTTTCGCACTCCATAATTCTCGAATCAAGAAAACAAAACAGCGACGAATTTTATCTCGACATAAGCTATAAGGACTGCGATTTTCTCAAAAAACGCTTCCCGATGATTTATAAAAATCTCCTCGAACAGGGCTTTGACCTCACAAAAGAACCCGTTCCCGTCTTTCCGTGTCAGCACTACCTTATGGGCGGTATAGACGTTGACAACAATTCGGAATCTACTCTGAGTAATCTTTACGCCTGCGGGGAGTGTTCCCACACGGGTGTACACGGCGGAAACCGTCTCGCAAGCAATTCGCTCCTTGAGGCTCTTGTCTTTTCACGTCACGCCGCCAAAAGTATAGCCTCAAAGGCGGGTACTGTCCCGAAAAATTTTGAGGAGTTCCCCTTTGACCCCCGTGAAAACGCTCCGCACATTCCGTCGGGTATGAGGACGAAAGTCCGTGAAATTATGCAGAAGTGCCACTTCGTCATTCCCGACAAAGTTTCCGCTTTGGAGGGCTTTGAAGAGGTAAAACGCATGAGGGAAAATCTCCTGAATGGCGGTTACTGCATAGACCCCGATTACGTTCTTGCAAAGTCTACCGTTACTGTCGCATATATTATACTTAGTGAGGTGATGCAGTGAGAGCAGGAAAATTTTTGTCACTTATCGCCGTACCCCTGTTGCTACTGCCACAAAATTTCTCCGCTTACGCCGATGTCTGCATAATCGGTGACGTGAATGAGGACAAAGTTTTGAGTATAAGCGATGTGCTTATGATAAAAAATTTTGCAAGCGGTCAGCAGAAACCAACTGTCAGACAGTCCTCCCTTGCCGATGTGAACGGCGATGGCAGAGTGAATGAAAATGACGTTTCGGCACTTGAAAGACAGCTAAAGCATTTTTCGGACAGTGTGCCAAAGGGATGCTATATATCGTGCGGAGACAGCGAGACAAGATATTTCTGGTTTGACGAAAATCACGGAAATTTCATAATAAAAGACACGGGTTTCGGTCTGAATTTTAACTTCTCCTGCTCCTGTGGTGAGATAACTTTCAACACAGGTTCTGCACGGAATGTCGAAAAAGCCTATATTTCGTGGAGCGACGACAGACATTTTGTCCTGAAATGGAAGAGCGGAAAAGCTGAGTGTTTCAGATATTTCGGTGAAAATCAACCCGATTACGGTCAGCTTATAACAGGTCACTGGAGAGCGGAGAGCGATTCGGGTACACGCCATTTCAGTATAAACGGTCTGAGCGGTTTTTTCTCCGATATGAACGGCGGAAAGAGCGTCAACTTTGATTACAAAACAGACGGCAATATAATAACGTTCAATATGGACGGCGAAAAATATCCCCTGTCTGCCGTGGTAACTCGTGACGATGACAAGCACTTTACTCTTGAATGGTCTGACGGGACTGTCGAAAAATTCTCCCCCGACAACGATTTCAGGATAATAGACGGTGTCACCTATATAAACGGCATACTGATTGCTAACAAGACCTATGCTCTCCCTCCGGACTATGATCCCGGCGGACTGCTCCCCGAAGTGCAGAAAGACCTCGACAAGATGTTTGAAGATGCCGAAAAAGAGGGTATCTCTCTCTGGGAATTTTCGGGCTACAGAAATTATCAGGACCAAAAAGAAATTTACGAAAATTATAAAGCTATGTACGGTCAGGAAAAGGCGGACACTTTTTCGTCAAGACCGGGTTACTCCGAACACCAGACGGGTATGACACTTGACGTGAACTGTGCGGACGACTCCTTTGACGGTACTCCCGAAGCGATATGGCTTGCGGAAAACTGCTACAAATACGGCTTTATAATCAGATACCCAAAGGGCAAACAGTACATCACGGGTTACAAATATGAACCGTGGCACATACGCTGGATAGGACGTGAAAACGCCGAAAAGGTCTACAAATCGGGGCTGTGTCTGGAGGAGTACCTCGAAATAGATTCCGTTTACCCCGAGGAATGAAAATAAAAACAGGAGAATGGAGAATAATTTATATGAAATTACTTCAATGTTATGTTGATGATATTATAAAAACCGCTCTGCTTGAGGACATAAATTATATTGATGTCTCAGCGGACAATCTCATTCCCGAGGAACTCAAAAGCTCCGCCTACTATGTGGCAAAAGATTCGGGAATTGTCTGTGGTATCGAAATCGCAAAGCGTGTCTTTGAACTCGTCGGGGGCGGTGTTGACTTCAGAATACTCAAAAAAGACGGCTGTGAGGTACAAAACGGCGACATTATCGCTGAAATGGAGGGCAGTACGCTGACACTCCTGAAAGGCGAAAGGACTGCACTGAATATTCTGCAACATATGTCGGGAATTGCTACTGCTACAAATAAATGCGTGAAACTCGTTAAGGGTACTAACGCTTCCGTGACGGATACAAGAAAAACTCTCCCTGGACTACGTGCTTTGCAGAAGTACGCCGTGACTGTCGGAGGGGGCAAAAATCACAGGTTCAACCTCTCCGATGCCGCTATGTTAAAAGACAACCACATAGACGCTTTTGGCGGTATAACTCCCGCTGTCCGTGCACTCCGTGAAAAAATCGGTCACACCGTCAAAATTGAAGTGGAAGTCCGCACCCTTGACGAACTCAGAGAGGCTCTCGAAAATCACGTTGAAATAATTATGCTTGACAATATGTCGTGCGACACTATGCGTGAGGCTGTGGAAATAACCGCAAAAAAGGCACTTCTTGAGGCTTCGGGGAACGTCACCGAAAAAAATATCCGTGAAGTTGCCGAAACAGGAGTTGATATAATTTCACTCGGTGCGTTGACACATTCAGTGAAATGTTTTGACATTTCTATGAAAATAAAAAAATAAAACAAAATTAAAATTAAAATAAAAATTAAAATAAATTTATCAAAGGAGAATTTTACCATGCCAAACGAAAAAATCCCGTACAAAATTTACCTCTCTGAGGACGAACTCCCAAAACAGTGGTACAACGTCCGTGCGGACATGAAAAAGAAACCTGCTCCGCTTCTCAACCCTGCCACGGGAAAACCCGTCACCGCTGAGGAACTCGGTGCTGTTTTCTGCGGTGAACTCGTAAAACAGGAACTCGACGACACTACGCCATTTATAGACATTCCCGAAGAGATTCAGAGTTTCTACAAAATGTACAGACCTTCTCCGCTTGTCAGGGCTTACTGTCTCGAAAAGGCTCTTGACACCCCCGCCGAAATTTACTACAAATTTGAGGGCAACAACACAAGCGGTAGTCACAAACTCAACTCCGCAATCGCTCAGGCTTATTACGCCAAAAAACAGGGTCTCAAAGGTGTCACCACGGAGACGGGTGCGGGACAGTGGGGTACTGCACTCTCTATGGCTTGCTCCTATTTCGACCTCGACTGTCAGGTCTATATGGTCAAAGTCTCGTATGAACAGAAACCTTTCAGGCGTGAAGTTATGCGGACTTACGGTGCAAGTGTCACCCCGTCACCGTCCGACACAACGGAAGTCGGCAGAAAGATTCTTGCCGAATTTCCCGACACTAACGGAAGTCTCGGCTGTGCAATCTCTGAAGCCGTTGAGAGTGCCACGACAAAAGAGGGTTACAGATATGTTCTCGGAAGCGTTCTCTCACAGGTACTCCTCCACCAGACTGTAATAGGTCTTGAAACTAAAACCGCTATGGATAAATACGGCATAAAGCCCGATATAATCATAGGCTGTGCGGGCGGCGGTTCAAATCTCGGCGGACTCATTGCCCCTTTTATGGGCGAAAAACTCCGTGGCGAAAATGACTACGAAATAATCGCTGTTGAACCTGCGTCATGTCCAAGTCTCACAAGAGGTGTCTACGCTTACGACTTCTGCGACACGGGAAAAGTCTGTCCTCTACAGAAAATGTACACCCTCGGAAGCGGTTTTATGCCGTCCCCGAACCATGCGGGCGGTCTCCGCTATCACGGTATGAGCAGTATTCTCTCCGAACTCTACGACCAGAAACTCATGACAGCTGTGTCCGTTGAACAGACCGCTGTCTTTGAGGCTGCACAGAAATTCGCAAGAGTAGAGGGAATTTTGCCTGCTCCCGAAAGCAGTCACGCCATTAAAACCGCTATTGACAAGGCTTTGGAGTGCAAAAAGACAGGCGAAAAGAAAACTATTCTCTTCGGTCTCACGGGTACGGGCTACTTCGATATGTACGCTTATCAGGCTTACAATGACGGCAGAATGAACGACTATATCCCCACCGATGAGGAGTTACAAAAGTCGTTTGCGACACTCCCGAAAATAAACTGACACTTCAAAATAAAAATAAAAATAATAATATACAGTCTGTATTATACGCACAGTGTATTCCGCTTGTAACGACAAAAAACTGTTCACTATCTGTATAAAATAATATATCATATATTACAAATATTATAAACCAAAAAGACCTGCACGGCTTTTGCACCGCTCAGGTCTTTTTTATTTTATTTTTATTATTTTAATTATTTTATATATAAACTCTCACTCAACGGTCTTTGCCTTCTTCATTTTGGACTTCTGCCCGAAATTCAGCGACATTGTGAGTATCTTGTCCGACTTGAAAAGTCTCTGTGCAAAGTACATACAGATCAGGAAAACTACCGTCTGATAGGCAAGTCCGCCGAAAAATACCGCCGTGTTGCCGAACATAAGATTAGGCATTGCCGAAAATGTGTGCGTGAACGGTATTGCGTACAGTATTATTCTGAGTGCAAGCGGAAGCGAATTTATGTCCGAGAGCATTGATATAAGATACGGTATCATCGCCAGTATCATAAGCGGCATCATGACGGTCTGTGAGGACTTTGTGTCGTTCACAAGTGCACCGAGCATTATCGAAACTGCAAGGCATATCAGAATTGTCAGAAACAGCTGTACTCCTATCAGTATGTAATCTGTTATGCCGAGAGATATTCCCAGTCTGAGCATTGCGGACTGTGTTGTCATTGATAACTGTCCCGCAACGACGTTCCCCGCAGCCGCCTCTGCTCCCGTATTTGTCATATCCGACATAAAAGACGAAAAACCTACCATGTAAAATATTGCGTTCAGGAGTGCCACTATCGCCGCACCGAGCATTTTCGCCCCTATTATTGCAGTCCTTGAAACAGGTGTGGACAGGAGCGTTTCAAGAGTTTTGTCTATTTTTTCGTTCGCTATTGCACTGATTATCATTTGCGACACCATCATTATCAGTACAAAAACTATTATCGGCATTACCATATTCTGTGTCATAACTTTTGAGATTATGCTGTCGGGCGAAATGTTTGCGGACTTCTCCCCCACAACCGTATTCTCATTCAGGACTATCGGGTTGTTCATGACGGAAATTTCCTCCTCCGACAGATTGTACTTCTCCGCTATGAAGTGCGATATGCCTGAACTTATTGAGTTCACCGCAAGACTTGTGTCACTTGACAGGTTTGACAGTGCAGATGCCGATTTCAGTCTCGAAACTGTGATAAGCTGTGCCTTCTGTCCGCTCTCGACAGTCTCCGTGAAACCCTCGGGGATTATCACCAGATTTTCAGAACCTCTCTCTTTAAGGATACTGCCGTAGTCATCGCCCTCTGTGTCACACTCCTCTATCTCTGCACCGCTCTCTCTGAGATAGTCCATAATCTGTGCGGTTAGTTCCGTATTGTCCCTGTCGTCAATCGTCACCGTGTATTCCTCTTTTGTAAGTTCGTCCATGCTGTTGGACATTACGTTCCCCATGACCATAAATATTAACATAGTCAGGACAAGTCCTGCTATCATCTGTGCATTTATCAGTTCTTTTAACTCTTTCATCAGAAGATTAAAGAATTTCATTCTCGTTCACCACCCTTTCAAAGACCTCCTCCAGATTTTCAGCGTTGTAACGCTGTTTCAGCTCCTCTGTAGTTCCCGTCACCATAAGGTTTCCCTTTGCTATTATGCCGACCCTGTCCGAGACAAACTCTATCTCAAGCATATTGTGCGACGACAGCAAAAATGACATCTTTTTCTCGTGTGCAAGTTTTTTTATGGTTTTTCTTATCTCGATCGCATTCAGGACATCAAGTCCGCTTGTAGGCTCGTCCAGTATTGCAAGTTTCGGGTTCGTCATAACTGCCCTTGACAGCAACAGTTTCCTTATCATTCCACGGCTGTATGAACCTATCTTGTCATTCAGCCTATCACCAAGCTGGTTTATATCCTTTGCCCTCTCAACGTACTCCTCGATCTGTTTCGGGTTCTCCGTGAAAAGACCTGCCATGAATTTCAGATACCCCGTACCCGTCATGTTTTTATAAGCACCCGCCTCGTCGGGAAGATACGTTATGCACTCCCTGACCTTCTGCGGTTCAGTCTTTATGCTGTGTCCCGCAACTACTGCGTCACCGTCTGTCGGCGTTAGAAGTGTCGAAATCATGCGTATTGTAGTAGTTTTCCCCGCACCGTTAGGTCCTATTAACGCAAATATTTCACCCTCGTAAATCTCAAAAGAGATTTTGTTCACGGCGAGAACTTTTGTGTACTGTTTCGACAGATTTCTCACCTCAAGAACTTTGTCCATAAAATAACCCCTTTCATGTTTTTTTCAATATTGTAACATTATAACATTTATTTTCTCTGCTGTCAACCTCCCCCGCCAATTGGCTGAGTTCCCATCATGGGGGTCAAGGGGCAGAGCCCCTTGTGGGGGTTCAGGGGGCAAAGCCCCCTGCCTCTTATCGTTCTAATTAAAAAATATTAAATTCCCAAAAAAGTATAATTTTAAGAAAATTATTTTTTGGGCAAAGCCCCCTGCCCCTTAGCGTCCGCCTTAGACTGTAACTTTCAAAGATTTGTGCAGTCTTCCAATTTAATTATACCAAAAAAAAAAAAAAAAAGTAAATACGCATTCTGTACAAAAATAAGTGCAAATATTTGTGGACAGTGCCACGTTTCACTATACTGATTATATCACAGGTTCACATGATTGTCAAATCTTGTTTTAAGACGTTTTTACAGCTTTTTTATAAATTTCCTCACGCTTTCGCCACCTATCTCTCACTATCTCCGTTTTTATTTCCACGTTTTCCACTACAAACTTTTTCACGACTTTCAAGTAGATTTCACAGGATTTTCATATCATGGCATTAAAATATAGACCATAGAGATAAATAAACAACATTTTGAGGAATTGGGAACTGAAAGAGATTGGTGACTATGAAAAATTTCAAAATATTCGGCAGACCTCTTTGTTTCCTCTTGACTGCTCTCGTGTGTTCAGCGTGCAGCAGTCGCCCCGATACCCCCGTGGACGTTCTTTCAATAGAAAGCACGGCAGATACTCTCGTATCGTCGGAAACCTCTTCCGAAACTTCGTCTGAAACTTCCGTCATTGATACGGAAACTTCGCAAAATGCGGTGACAACTGCGGAAAAATCAGTTGAAATTACACAGGTTTCCGCAAAAACTGCAAAAAGTGAACTCTTTTCGGACAGGGACTTAAACCCCGACTGTTCCTCTGTGGACACCGAAATAGTCCTGAAAGGCTCTTCCGTGTCCTGTGACGGCGACGGCGTATCTGTGGAAAATTCCGTGATTACTATATCTCGGGAGGGTATCTACAAAATATCGGGTACTCTTGGTGACGGTCAGATTGTCGTGAATGCCCCTGACGCAAAAGTCCAGCTCATTCTTGACAACGCTGTTATAAACTGTACAAACTCCTCGCCTATATACGGTGCGGACGCAAAAAAAATATTTATAACTCTTGCCGAAAATTCGGAAAATACTCTCACCGATGGCACGAATTATGTCTACTCCGACACGTCACAGACTGAACCCGACGCTTGCATTTTCAGCAAGGACAGTCTCACGATAAACGGCTCGGGTACTCTCAACGTGAACGCAAATTTCAAGGACGGCATAGCAGGCAACGATGACATTGTTGTCACGGGCGGAGACCTTAAAATCAAGTCCGTGGAGGACGGCATAAAGGCTAAGGACTATTTCGCCATATGTGACGGAAATCTCGACATTGATGCCGGTGCTGACGGCATAAAGTCCACAAATACTTCCGACACATCTCTCGGCTTTGTCTACGCTGAAGGCGGTGAAATCACTGTGAACTCTGTCAATGACGGCATTCAGGCTGAAACTTCTTTTACTGCTGTCGGCGGTACTTTCAACGTGGTGTCGGGCGGTGGTTCTGCCAACGCTCAGCCCCACCAACAGGACAATTTCGGCGGTGGTGGATTCAACAGGGGTTTCAACAGAGATTTCGGGAATGAAAATCTCACTCCCCCCGATACAGATTTCACCCAACTTGCAGAGTGGGACGTGCAGACTGAAAACACTGACACTTCCACGACAGAGAGCGTAAAAGGCGTGAAAGCGGGTACTCTTCTGGACATTTCGGGCGGTAATTTCAAAATAGATTCCGCTGACGATTCGCTCCACACAAACGGCAGTCTCTCCATTTCTGGCGGTGACTTTGAAATCACTGCAGGCAGTAAGGCTGTCCACGCTGATTCCGACATTGCGATTTCGGGCGGAAATCTCGTCATATCTGATTCCTACGAGGGCATTGAGGCGGGTACTATAAACGTCTCGGGCGGTAATCTCGATATAACTTCCTCCGATGACGGTTTTAACGCAAGTTCGGGTACAGGTCAGCAACAGGGCGGTGGAATGGGTTTCGGCTCGGACGGCTCTGTCCTGAATATATCGGACGGCGAAATTTACGTCAATGCGGGCGGTGACGGTCTCGACTCAAACGGTACTATCTCCATAACGGGCGGTACTGTGATAGTGGACGGTCCCGAAAATGACGGCAACAGCTCTGTTGACTGCGAAAGCCCTGTCGTTATAGACGGCGGTCTGCTCGTGGCTGTCGGCAGTTCGGGAATGGCTGAAACTCCCTCCGCTGATTCCGCACAAAATTCCGTCTCTGTGGGCTTTGACTCCTATCTCGATGCGGGTACGCCTGTCACTCTCGTTGACGGCTCGGGCAATCAGATTCTAAGTTACTCCCCCGCAAAAAAATTCAGTCATATAATTATAAGCACTCCCGATTTACAGACGGGCGAAAGCTATGAAATATATACAGGCGGTACTGTTTCCGCCGAAAATATACACGGTCTCTCGGAAAGCGGTTACGGCGGTGACGGCTCTTTAAGTCAGAGTTTCACTGTTGAGTCCTCCTCGACCGTCCTCGGCACGCAAGGGCTTGGCGGCGGCGGTATGATGGGCGGTCACGGCGGCAGAGGCGGCATGATGATGTCACCCGACGGTCAACCGCCTGAAATGCCCGACGGTATGACACCTCCCGATATGCAGGAGGGTCAGCCCCCCGAGATGCCTATAAATTAAGTCATCTTCAATTTTCATATAAACCACCCTAACGAACAACGGCGGTCGGATTTCTCCGACCGCTGTTGTTCTTTTTATTGTCTTTATATTTTTACTATTTTTAACTAACCGTCCGTGAGTATCCTGTAATCATAAATATCTATCAGAGAAAGTTTGTCCTTGTAATCCTCGCCGTTCTCTATGCCGTGGTACATAAATGTGTATTTCCCGTAACTCTGTTCATGGTCAAGAATACCGTCAAAGAAATAGTCAAGGCACAAATCATCGTGGACGTACTCCTCATACGGCAGTTTTATACACTGTATAATTTTCGCATTGCTGTCCACCTGCTCTTTTATATAGTTAAAACGTATTACATCACAGCACTTGTTCGAAATACCTATGTTCATCATCAGTGCAACCGCACACGCACTCATCGCCGTAAAAAATTTCTCCGCCATCTCAATTTTTATGTACTCCGCCGCAGAGAAAAATATCTCCCCGCAGAGAAGTATCCAGAACATATAATTCACAAAAAAACAGCGTGCCGTCACGGGACTTACAAACAAAAACGGTCCCGACACCAAAAGCGTACTCAAAAGATACAGATACGCCCTGAACCGTGTCCGAACGTCAAAATATATCCATATATTATAGGCAATCGCCACTACATATATAAATGCAAACGCCGTCTCCAAAGCCCTCACGGTCATGGACAGCGACATCACTCTGAAATCCGAAAAACAGGAAGTGAAAACAGAATACATCGTGAAACAACAACATATCAGCATACACAGTGTCGCATATTTTGACTTTTTTACAGTTTCAGGATTATTATAATAAATCATCACAAACGACAGTGTGATAATTATATTGACTATCCAATAGTCCCTTGCGTAGTGCATAACCACGTACAAAAAGGCGTTCATGAACGCATCCGCAAAGTGAATTTCAAAACTCCTGTTGCCGAGACTGTCCCCCGATTCGGAAATGGTGTTGTACATACTGTTTGAAAACATAATCACCGCAGCCGTCACCGCCCCGACAAGATAGAAAATGCTGTGCGGGAAAACTCTCTTCCGCTTTTTGTAAATTATAACAATTGACGATATTGCAAGTATTATGTTATATATAGTGACGTGTTCAACGCACAGTCCCCCCGCAAGAGAAAGCCCGAAAAATAAGGGTACAAGGCAAATTTTTGGGGTGTAATCCGAAAAAACAGTCCGAAAGAAAAAACATATGTAGATAACCGTCAGCAAAGTAGAAAAAAGGTAATTTGTGTACCCCGAAATCCAGTTCAGAACCTCCGCATATGTCGAGGCGGGAATCAGCGTAAAACACAGGATTACAAAATAATATCTGACCCTCCCCGACTTGTTTTTGTAGTCCGCAAGCCGTGAAAAAATAATCAGAAACGCAACAAGGCTCACCGTGTAAAATATCGTCCTGACGGGTGCGTTTCTCACAATAATTTTAGTTATAAAATTTGAAAAATACCGACCGTTCGGAACTCTGTACCCCGAAAGAGATTCCGTACTGTCGGCGTAGTACCAGATGTAGTCGTCGCCGCTCATGAATAGGGCAAAGGCGGAGCAGAGCGAATAGCAGAAAATCAGAATTATCGGGAAATATTGCAGAATTTTCTTTGACCTGTCCAAAATATCACCTCAAAAAAAGCTCCCACAAAATTGCAGGAGCTTAAATAATGTCGGCATCGAACTACGTTCCCGGATTGTCTCCAATCAAGTATTATCGTCACAGCAGAGCTTAACTTCCGTGTTCG
>CANQWR010000014.1 GCA_947627625.1 uncultured Ruminococcus sp.
TTCTTAAAATTATATTTTTTTAGAAATTTTTCTATTAAAATAATCGTGGAGCAGGTGCAGTTCCCCTTAAATATTAGAACGATAAGGGGCAGGGGGCTTTGCCCCCTGAACCCCCACTGGGGGCTCCGCCCCCAGACCCCCGCAAGGGGGTTAAAAACCCCCTTGACCCCCATGATTATTCCCACAGAGAGAAAACAAACCCCGCCCCCCGTGGCAGTCTACCGTTTCAATTTTGGAGGTCAAAGGGGTTGACTTTTTTCCCTCAATGTAGTAAAATAAAATATAGCTTGAATATAAATTACCGAAAAGAGGAAAATGTCATGAAAAACAGCGAAAAAATTATGGATAAGATTGTCGAGCTTTGCAAGGGCAGGGGATTTGTCTATGCAGGTTCGGAGATTTACGGAGGACTTGCAAATACATGGGACTACGGTCCTCTTGGAGTTGAGCTGAAAAACAATATAAAAAAGGCGTGGCTTAAGAAATTTGTACAGGAGAACAGGTACAACGTGGGACTTGACAGTGCGATACTGATGAATCCTCAGACGTGGGTGGCATCGGGACACCTTGGCGGTTTCTCAGACCCGCTTATGGACTGTCGAGAGTGCAACACGAGACACCGTGCCGACAATTTGATAGAGGACTTTGACGGAACGGTCACAGCAGGTTGGACTAACGAGCAGATGATGAGTTACATAGAGGAGAAGAACATACCCTGTCCGAACTGTGGAAAGCACAATTTTACGGATATAAGGCAGTTTAACCTGATGTTCAAGACTTTTCAGGGGGTGACGGAGGACTCAAAATCGGAGTTATATCTGCGACCCGAGACAGCACAGGGAATATTTGTAAACTTTGCGAATATACAGAGGACTTCGAGAAAGAAAATTCCGTTTGGAGTAGCACAGGTCGGAAAGTCATTCAGGAACGAGATAACCCCGGGAAATTTCATATTCCGTGTGAGAGAGTTTGAGCAGATGGAGCTTGAATTTTTCTGCAAGCCGGGAACAGACCTTGAGTGGTTTGAGTACTGGAGGAGTTTCTGCAAAGAATTTCTCCTGACTATAGGACTTAAGGAGGAAAATCTGAGATTGCGTGACCACTCCCCCGAGGAATTGTGTTTTTACTCAAAAGCGACTACGGACTTTGAGTATCTCTTCCCGTTTGGCTGGGGAGAGTTATGGGGAGTCGCTGACAGAACGGACTATGACCTGACACAGCACATGAACACAAGCGGAAAGTCTCTTGAATACTTTGACCCCGAGACAAACGAAAAATATATCCCCTATGTAATAGAGCCGTCTCTTGGTGTAGAGAGACTTTTCCTCTCTGTAGTAACTGAAGCGTATGACGAAGAGGAGATAGTCACTGTTGACAAGAACGGCAAGGAGAAGCGGGAGACAAGGACAGTCATGAGATTTCACCCTGCCCTTGCACCGTTCAAGTGTGCGGTACTCCCCCTTGTCAAGAAACTCACCCCAAAGGCACTTGAAATCTACGAAACGCTCTCAAAAAAATTCATGTGTGACTTTGACGAAACGGGTACTATCGGCAAGCGTTACCGCCGTTACGACGAGATAGGCACGCCTTACTGTATAACCATCGATTTTGACACCATAGAAAAGGACAACTGCGTTACAGTCCGTGACCGTGACACAATGGAGCAGGTTAGAATACCTGTTGAAAATATAGTCTCATTCCTTGAAGAGAAGACTGCAATTTAATAAAAAAATAAAAAAAATCCTCCTGTTGTTTTCGGACGGGAGGATTTTTTTGGACTTGTGAGCTGTTGGGGGGCTACGCCCCCCAAACCCCCTGTTTTAATTATTAGGGGCAGGGGGCTTTGCCCCCTGAACCCCCATTGGGGGCTCTGCCCCCAAACCCCCGTCGGGGGGAAGAATCCCCCCGAACCCCCCATGATTATTCCCACACAAGAAACAAATCCCCCCATGATGGACTTAGTCAAGTCTTATTTTTACTTGGATAGTGGGAAAACTAAAAATAATTATGGGTTTCCAAAGGGGCTTTGCCCCTTTGGTGGGGGCTTGGGGGGCAACGCCCCCCAAATTCCAAAGGGGGCGAAGCCCCCAATTTTTAATAATCTAAAGAATATTGACACAGCGGGGATATTGTGGTATAATTCATGTGTATTATAAATCAAAGAGAGGAAGTTTTGAACAAAATGGACAGAAACAGTTATGAAAGCCCGTTCTGCACGAGGTACGCAAGTGAGGAGATGCAGTATATATTCTCAGCGGATAAGAAGTTCACCACATGGAGAAAACTCTGGACGGCACTTGCAAGGGCTGAGATGAAACTCGGTCTCAATATCACGCCCGAACAGGTTCGGGAGCTTGAGGAGAATATAAATAATATAGACTATGAAGTAGCGGAGGAGAGGGAAAAAATCTGCCGTCACGACGTAATGTCGCACGTCTATGCCTATGGAAAAGTGTGTCCGAAATCGGCGGGAATAATACATCTGGGAGCGACTTCTTGCTATGTGGGGGACAACACGGACATAATTATAATGCGAGATGCGTTGGAAGTGATAAGGAGGAAACTCCTGAACGTGATGAGCAATCTTGCGGATTTTGCGGAGGAGTACAAAGATATGCCCTGTCTGGGTTACACGCACCTACAGCCTGCACAGCTGACGACAGTCGGCAAGAGGGCGACACTTTGGCTGAATGAGCTTTATATGGACTTTCAGGAAATCGAACACAGAATATCTTCTCTGAAATTGCTTGGTTCAAAGGGAACTACAGGCACACAGGCATCTTTTAAGGAACTTTTTGAGGGGGACTCCGAAAAAATAAAGTCTCTTGAGAAGATGATAGCGGAGGAAATGGGTTTTGCGGAGAGCGTACCCGTTTCGGGACAGACCTATTCAAGAAAAGTTGACTATCAGGTATTGTCGGTTTTGAGCGGGATAGCACAGAGTGCGTCAAAATTTGCGAACGACATGAGGATATTGCAGAGTTTCAAGGAACTGGAAGAGCCGAGGGAGAAGAAGCAGATAGGTTCGTCGGCGATGGCTTACAAGAGAAACCCCATGCGTTGCGAGAGGATAACATCACTTGCAAGGTACGTTATGACGGACGCACTGAACCCGGCACTCACGGCTTCCGTGCAGTGGTTTGAAAGGACACTTGACGACTCCGCAAACAAGAGAATTTCCGTAGCGGAAGCCTTTCTTGGCACAGATGCGATTTTGAACATAATGATGAACGTCACAAAGGGGATAGTGGTCTATCCCGAGATGATTAAGAGGAGAGTTATGGCGGAACTGCCGTTTATGGCGAGTGAGAATATAATGATGGACGCAGTGAAAAAAGGCGGCAACAGGCAGGAACTGCACGACAGGATAATGGACTATTCGATGATAGCGGGGGAGCAGGTGAAGGTATATGGCAAGGAGAATAATTTATGTGAACTTATTCTTGCGGACCCGCTTTTCAAGATAACCCGAGAGGAGCTTGATTCGGTGCTTACGCCGGAGAACTACACAGGCATGAGCAGTCAGCAGGTGGAGGAGTTTCTTAATAATTTCATAAGACCGTTGCTTGACGAGAATAAAAATATTCTTGGAGAGAATTTCGAGATGAAAAATTAAAATTTATTTTGGAACGATAATTTATTTTAGGACGATAAGGGGCAGGGGGCTTTGCCCCCTGAACCCCCATCGGGGGCTCTGCCCCCGAACCCCCGTCGGGGGGAAGAATCCCCCCGAACCCCCCATGATTAACCCAAAACTCAAAAATTAGCGAAACTGACTGTTGTTTCCATTATGGGGGTCCGGGGGTTTTTAACCCCCGGCGGGGTCAAGGGGCGGAGCCCCTTGCAGGGGTCTGGGGACGGAGTCCCCAGTGACTTAAAACAGGGGGGTTGGGAAAAATGCCCCTGACACACAAAGAGAGATGATAAAATGAAAATATTAAATATCCACGGTTACGGGGGAAGTTCTGAAAATTCAGCCTGTCTTGTGCTGAGAGAGATGAATTTTGAGGTGATTTCCCCGCAGATAGACTATGATTTGGAAAATCCGAATATAATTTTCTCAAATCTTAAAAAAATCGCAGAGGAGGAGCGTCCCGATTACATTGTGGGGACAAGTCTGGGAGGATTTTTTGCGTTTCGGATTGCGAGTTGCACGGGTTTGCGGGCAGTACTTGTGAACCCGTGTTTAAGACCCTGTGAGACATTGCCCGAATTGGGGTATGTGCTTGACGAGACGAGAGAGAGGGAATTTGAGTTGCTTTCGGACGTGACCAAAAAGACGGTTCACGGCAATATAACGGCGATAATAGGCGGTCGGGACGAAGTTGTCGGGTATCACGAGACCGTCACGAGGAAGATTATAGAGGACTGCACGGTGATACCGAACGGAAGACATTCAGGGGGAACGCTCCCGTTAAAAGAATTTTTCGGAGAGAAAATATTATGAAAAAAGAGTATTTAGAGGCAGGAAAGATAGTGAACACCCACGGCATAAGGGGAGAAGTAAAAATAATGCCGTACACGGACACGCCCGAACTTCTTTGCGAGTTTGAGAGACTGTTTATAGATAAAAATTATGACGAAATTGAAATAGAGAAGAGCAGAGTTTTCAAGAACATGGTGATAGCGAAGTTAAAAGGTGTTGAGACACCCGAGGAAGCCGAAAAATTGCGTAATAAAATTCTTTTCATGCACCGTGACGACTTGGAGCTTGACGAGGACACCTATTTTATACAGGACCTGATAGGCGTGGAGGTCAAGGACGCAGACACGGGAGTAGTTTACGGAAAAATTTCGGACGTATTGCAGACGGGAGCGAATGACGTGTATGTTATTCGGGGGGACAGGGAGTATCTTGTGCCTGCTATCCCCGACGTTGTGATAAGCACGGATATTGACGAAGAAATCATGCTTATAAGACCTTTAGAGGGCTTGTTTGATGAGTAAAATATAAGTTAAAAAGTTAAAGAATAAAACATAAAATTCACTGAAAATATTACGGAGAGTTGAATTATGCGGATAGATATTGCCACGCTTTTTCCTGAGATGTGCGAAGCGTTTTTGGGGGAGAGCATAGTGGGCAGGGCGAGGAGAGCGGGGAAGCTTGAAATAAACTGTCACCAGATAAGGGAATATTCGGAGGACAAGCACAGGAGAGTAGACGATTCGCCGTACGGGGGCGGAATGGGAATGGTTATGAAGTGCGAACCCGTCTATAATTGTTACAGAGCGGTTTGTGGGCAGACGGGGACGGTCCCGCACACAATATATATGTCACCGAAGGGAAAAATACTTAATCAGCAGAGGATAAAGGAGCTTTCGGAGCTTGAAAATATCTTGATAATATGCGGACATTACGAGGGAATAGACCAGAGGATAATTGATAAAATAGTTGACGAGGAGATTTCGTTGGGGGACTTTGTGCTGACGGGAGGGGAAATTCCGGCTGTTGCCCTTGCGGATGCAGTAGCAAGACTTTGTGACGGAGTACTGTCGGACGAGTCTTGTTATATGGACGAGAGCATATACAGCGGACTTCTGGAGTACCCGCACTACACGAGACCCGAAATATGGGAGGGAATGGCAGTCCCGGAAGTCCTGTTGTCGGGACACCACGCAAATATAGAGAAGTGGAGACACGAGAGAAGTCTTGAAATAACGGCAGAGAGGAGACCCGACCTGATGGAGAAATATTCGGGGGGAAGTGGTGGCTGAAAAATTTTTGTGCAAATTGCACATCAGGGAAATAGAAATTATAAAAAGATATAATAAACTCCCCGTATATTGCCCCCTGAAAGAGCGTTTATTGATTATTTACATAATATCATGTTGAAAATTATGTATTTTCAACAACACCCCTCCTGAGCATTTATTGTGATAATAAACAAGCGAAGCACCAAAAAATTGCCTGAATTTAACCTGAATGTAGAAAATATCGGAAAGTTGATTTTTTTGTACGAAAAGCCGTTGACTATCCGAAAAAAAGTATGTATAATGATAATCAGCAAATGGAAACAAATTTGCGTGACTGAGAAGCGAAAGAGCGGACGGTCAATCTATCTAAGAGAATGGGAGAGTTGTATATGTTTGTCAGAGAAGTAACGGTAAAAAATCAGGTTGGACTTCATGCAAGACCTGCAACCTTCTTTATTCAGAAGGCGAACGAGTTCAAGTCGTCCATCTGGATTGAAAAGGAAGAACGCAGAGTGAATGCAAAGAGCCTTCTCGGCATCCTTTCACTGGGAATCGTAGGCGGTACGAACGTAAAAGTTATCGCTGACGGAGCTGATGAGAGGGTAGCTGTTGACGCACTCATCGAGCTTGTTGACAGCGGATTCAGTGAGGAAAACAGGTAATTTTGAAAAATGTACGCAATGAAAAGACCGTTTTCGGCTGTGTTTCGGGAACGGTTTTTTTATTTTTATTTTACGGGACTTTTTTGGAAATTTCTTTGACGTGTGGACTATTGGAGACCTCATGAAAATTTTAATTGGAACGATAGGGGCGGGGGCTTTATGGAAATTTTAATTAGAACGATAGGGGCGGGGGGCTTTGTGCAGATTTTAATTAGAACGATGAGGGGCAGGGGGCTTTGCCCCCTGAACCCCCACAAGGGGCTCCGCCCCTTGACCCCGTCGGGGGGAAGAATCCCCCCGAACCCCCCATGATTATTCCCACAGGGGAGACAAACCCCAGCCCTCATAATGGTCTACCAAAATTATTTTCAGCTTTGGGAAAATCCCCCGTTCCCCGTATCTCACTATCTAATTATAGGGGTCAAGGGGGGCTATGCCCCCCTTGTAGGGGGTTTGGGGGGCAACGCCCCCCAATACCAAAGGGGCGAAGCCCCAAAATCCCCGTTCTCCGTCAATTTTAACCGTCGAGATATTTCACCATATTTTCGGCAAATATGCCGTATCCTCTTGTAGGTGCGGAGACAAAGACGTGAGTAACAGCCCCGACAATCATATCATTTTGAATTATGGGGCTGCCGCTCATACCTTGGACAATACCGCCCGTCTGGTCTATAAGACGTTTGTCTGTTATTTTTATGACCATATTTTTGGAAGGCTCGCTGCCCGAATAGTCGACGCTTTCTATTTCAGCGGAATATTTTTCGGTCTGACCGCTTACACAGGTGTAAATATAAGCCTCCCCCTCTTTTATCTCCTGTCTGTGACCGAGACGGAAAATTTCGGCATTTTCGCAGAGTTTTTCGCAGGATTTTTTATCGAGAGTACCGAAAACGCCCGAATCGCTGTTTATGTCGAGAGAGCCGTAACTACCGCCGCTGAACTGACCACGGAGTTCACCCGCCGAACCCGAGACACCTTTTTTGACACCCGTTATTCTTATGGGGACGGCTTCACCGCTTTGAATGGGGACAATTTCGCCCGTGTCGGAGTCACATATAGGGTGACCGAGACCTGCAAACTGACCTGTTTCGGGGTTAATAAAAGTCATAGTACCGATACCTGCAATGCTGTCACGCACCCACATTCCACACTCCCAGGAGTTATTTTCGGCACTTAAAACGGGTTTAAGAGTAGTAGTGAACTCCCGACCGTCTCTTGAAATTTTCAGTCTGACTTCCTGTCCGCCGCTCTTGTTTACGGTATCATGTAGACCTGCATTAGACAGCAGAGAATTTCCGTCGGCGAGAATAATTATATCGCCCTTTTCGATACCTGCATCTTTGGCGGGACTTTTCAGATCGCCGTTTTTATCCGTAATTTCGGCGAGGTCTGTCACCATAACGCCGTCCATGAGGAGTTTTATACCGAATTGGTTTCCTCCGACAGCGAGTACAGGGGAATTTTTTTCGGTTATTTCGACACTTTTGACGGGTATAGCCCCGAACAGTGAGAGAACGGCGTGGGACTGTGAGGGTACGGAGTTCTCTGATTTTATGACATTTCCGCACGTTATTTCGGGATAGCCTGCTATTTCGAGGGAACAGCCTGTTTCGGTGACGAATTTTTCGGGTAATTTTGCGGAATAATATCCCGAGGCGGAGAAAATACCGCCGAGCAGAGCGACGAGAGCGGCTGCGGATATTTTCCTGATTTTCCACGATTTTCTGTTTTTATTCACTTCTTGCTCCTTTCATTTGAGACATAAATATTGCTCCTGCTGTTTTATTATTCCGAGATTATATACTAATATAGCAGAAAAATAATGAAAACTTAGTCATATTCTGCGGTTTTCACCAAATTTTCAGAAATCTGTTGCAAAAGTAAAAACTTTATGCTACAATATAAAGCGTACAGGTTTTCGTTGCGGGAGTGACGTGTTAATGTGCAAAAAGATGAAAGGAAACAGAAAGATTATGGGAAAATTTTTTGATTTTGGGATTAGAAAGATTCTCAGCTGTGCGGTATGTGCGGGAGTAATTCTGACGGGTTGCGGAAAAGTGGAGCAGGTGTCGCACACGGACGAGATACCCGATTTAGAGGTCTCACAGTACATAGACAGCAGCGAGGAAGATGTTGACGTGAGTGAGACGGAGGGTACGGAGGATTCGGATGAGGAGACGACAGAGACGGGGAAGTCGAAAAAGCGTTCGGGACACGATGCGACGGGAACGGCAACGGAGTCGGTGACAACGAATGTGACGACGACGGCAACGGGTACGGCAGACCTGTCGAGAGCGACGAGAAAGACGACAGATTTGGGGGAGATACCCGTTATAACACCGCCATCGGGGGAGGGCAGAGTAGTGGAAAATCCGAACAAGCCCGTAAAGACCACACAGGCACAGGCACAGCAGACGAGTACGGTGACAACGACAGCGGCATTTGTGGCGACGGACGTACAGGTTGAGACGGAGACAGAACCGACGGAGACGACGAGGACAGTGCCCGAGAACCCCACTCCGCAGGAACTTCTTGACTATATGACGATAGAGGAGAAAATCTGTCAGATGTTCATAGTGACACCCGAGCAGGTTTCGGGCTATCAGGACAACTATGCGGGGGAGGAGACAAAAAACGGCATAGACAGTTATCCCGTCGGGGGAATAATCTATTCGTCAAAGCACTTTAACGACTGGGGACAGACTATGCAGATGCTTGAAAATACGCAGAACTATGCAAAAGAGCGTTGCGGAGCGGGAATATTCACGGCTGTTGACGAGGAGGGCGGAACTATAGCGAGAGTTGCGGACACCCTTGGAACGGCATCATTTGAAGATATGAGTGTCTATGGTGAGCTGAACGATGCGGACACGGCTTACAATATAGGTTCCGTGATAGGAACGGACCTGAAAAATCTGGGATTCAACGTAGATTTCGCACCTGTTGCGGACATAGCGATAAACGAGAACAACGAGCTTGGGGGACGTATTTTCAGCAGCGACCCGGAAGTAGTGGCGAACATGGCGAATAATGTGGCGATGGGATTGCAGTCGGCGGGAGTTTGTGCGACGATGAAGCACTTCCCGGGACTTGGTGCAGAGGACGGCAACACTCATGAAGACAGTGCGGTTTATATCAACAGGACACTTGAACAGCTCCGAGCGGAGGAGTTTGTGCCGTTCAAGAGGGGGATAGATTCGGGAGTTGACTTTATAATGGTCGGACACCAGATAGTTTCGGGAATAGGGGACGGACTCCCCGCAGACTTGTCCTATACGGCTGTGACGGGAATTTTGAGGAATGAACTCGGATTTAACGGAATAATAGTGACGGATTCGCACCAGATGAACACTATATGCGGAGTATACGGTTCGGGGGATTCGGCAGTAATGGCGGTACAAGCGGGAGTAGACATAATACTTATGCCCGACAATATGCCGTCAGCAGTAGAGGGCTTGTGCAATGCGGTGAAGAGCGGACAGATTTCTGAGAGCAGGATAGACGACAGCGTGTACAGGATATTAAATCAGAAATACGAGCTTGGACTCTTGTGATGTACTGGGGAGATACTGTACCCCAACCCCCCTTGACCTCCAAAATTAAAATAGTGGACTATCATGGGGGGTTCGGGGGGATACTTCCCCCCGACGGGGGTTTGGGGGCAGAGCCCCCAATGGGGGTTCAGGGGGCAAAGCCCCCTGCCCCTAATCGTTCTAAACGGGGGGTTTGGGGGGCGTAGCCCCCCAACAGCCCACAAGTCAAAGAAATTTCTAAAAAAATATAATTTTAAGAAAATTATTTTTTGGGGAAACGCCCCCCAACAGCTCACTTAAAAAGATCCCCGTCCGGAAGAGACGGGGATTTTTATTTAATTTATAATATTTTTGAAAAGCTCTTGACAAATTGAAATTTATGTGATATTATATTTATTGCAACAAGTGTATTATGGATATTAGTACACATATATATTAAATCAAGAGACAATCAAGAGAGAAAGTTAAAATAAAAAAATATATTTCGGACTTCGTCTTTTTCGTCTTTTGGAGACACTATATTTCAGAAATATATTTCAGATTATTTATAAAAGACAGGGGGCAGACTATGGAAGCAAAAAAGCGGAGACGAATAAACAGGTGCGGAAGGCTGAAGGGAAAAATATTTTCATGGGCGTGTATAGTGCCGAGCCTTGTGGGGGTGCTGGTGTTTTTCGTGATACCGTTCGGGATAGTGATTTACTACTCACTGATAAACAACACGCACGAGTGCAAGTTTGTGGGGACGGAGAATTTCAGGAAACTGTTTGTGAACGATGCGTTCAGGACAGCCTGTAAGAACACCGCCGAATTTTCGCTTATCTCCGTACCGCTGACAACTGTTTTTTCGCTTGTTCTTGCGACGATGTTCGAGAGGAACATAGCGGGCAAGAGTGCCCTGAGGACTTTTCTCTTAAGTCCGCTTGTAATACCGACTGCATCAGTGGTACTTGTCTGGCAGGTATTGTTCCACAATCACGGCACGATAAACAGTATAATTGAATTTTTCGGCGGAACGGGGGTTGACTGGCTGAAATCGAAGTACGGACAAGTTGTTATAATAACGATGTTTCTGTGGAAAAATTCGGGTTATAATATGATATTGTTCACGTCTGCACTTGCGGGAGTGCCGAGAGATCTGCTTGAAGTTGCGGAGCTTGAGGGAGCGGGGAAGATATATCAGTTCATGCACATAAAACTCAGATACATATCGCCGACGATTTTATTTGTGCTGATAATGTCGCTTATAAACTCGTTCAAGATATTCAGGGAAGTATATCTTCTTACTGGCGACTATCCCGAACAGCTGTATATGTTACAGCACTTTATGAACAACACTTTTAACAATCTGAACTATCAGAAACTGTCGTCAGCGGCAGTTGTGTTTGCGGTAGTGATAGCACTGATAATGGCGGTTCTGCTGATACTTGAAAATCACTTTGGAAAGGACGTTGAGGGCTGATGGCGGGGGTGACACTGAGGAAAAAAGAGCATTTTCTGAATATAGCGGTGACAGTTTTCCTGATTTTTACTGCAATAATGTTTATTATGCCGACAGTTCTGACCATTGCAAATTCCTTTATGACTTCGGGGGAGATTTCCGCAAATTACGGTGCAATGCTCGGGAATATGGGAGACAGTGACGAAAAAGTTTTCATATCGGAGAGAGTGAATCTGAAATTTATACCCGACAAGGTGACGTTTGAACAGTACAGGTCTGTGCTTTTCAGGAGTCCCGACTACATTATGAAATTCTGGAACTCCGTAATATTGACAGTGCCGATAATGCTTTTTCAGATAATAACGGCAATACTTGCGTCTTATGGGCTTTCGAGATACCCGAACAAAGTGAAGTACGTCATATTTTTTGTGTATATAATATTAACAATAATGCCGTATCAGGTTACACTTGTGCCGAATTATCTTGTGGCGGACAAATTCGGAATGCTTGACACGGAGAAACTGCTTGAACTGCCGAAATTTTTCAAGCCCGTTGAAAAATTCCTTAATATGTTCTACAGGAGACGTGCATTGATACTGCCCGCTATATTTTCACCGTTCAGCATATTTCTGCTGACAAAAGTAATGAGGAGAGTACCGGTTTCGTACATAGAAGCGGCACAGCTTGACGGTGCGGGGGAGTTCCGCATACTGACACAGATATATATACCGCTTTGCAAGGGAGCGATAGTGTCGGTCTCAATGCTGTCATTTGTAGACTGCTGGAACATGGTGGAACAGCCTATGATACTGATAAAGGACACTACTTTGCACCCGCTGTCGGTATTTCTCTCGCAGATAAATACAAGTGACGTAGGGCTTGCGTTTGCAGTGGGAACGGTCTACATGATACCTGCTATATTGATATTTCTCTATGCGGAGGAGTATCTCATAGAGGGCATAACCTATGCGGGAGGAATAAAGGGATAATGAAAAAGATAATACGCATAGGGAGAGTTATTGCCGTATTTGGGTTGATTATGATTCTGACAGTGGGAATTATTATCGTGCTTTTTTGTCGGAGAAATAAAGCAGCAGAGACAGTCATTCCGGACGACTGGCGTTTGATTCTTGTAAACAACACCCATGCCCTCCCCGAAGATTATGAGATTTCCCTGACGGAACTATCAAACGGCAAGAAAATTGATTCGAGAATATACTCCGATTTGCAGGAGATGTTTGACGATGCACGGAGTGAGGGGATATATCCCGTAGTAGTTGAGGGCTATCGCACACATGGGGAGCAGGAACAGATGATGTCGGAGAAAATCGACAGCTACAAAGCGGAGGGTTATTCAAAAAAAGAGGCTGAAAAACTTGCGGAGGAATGGGTAGCCGTTCCGGGGACGAGTGAGCATGAACTTGGTCTGGCGGTCGACATAAATCCTGATTATAATTATTCGGGTGACGATGAATTGTACAGATGGCTTGCGGACAATGCGTATAAGTACGGGTTCATATTGCGTTACCCCGACGGAGAGGAAAGTATAACGGGTATAGCCTATGAACCGTGGCACTACCGCTATGTGGGCAAAGAAAATGCCTTTGATATAAAAAACAGCGGACTTACTCTTGAGGAGTATCTTGAGACTTCTTTTTAGAGTGAACGATAAGGTACAGGGGGCGTTGCCCCCGTCGGGGGTTGCACCCCCGAACCCCCGCTATGAGTATAAGGGGCAGGGGGCTTTGCCACCTGAACCCCCATTGGGGGCTCTGCCCCCAAACCCCCGTCGGGGGGAAGAATCCCCCCGAACCCCCCATGATTATTCCCACAGAGGGAACTAAAAGTGTTTAATCAAGGTTTCCAAAGGGGCATAGTCCCCAAATCTCAAAGCCGTAAGGCAGTATAATCAGAACAGAGGTGTAATAATATGCAGGAAGATATTCAGGGGAATGTCAGGAGAAAAAAGACCATAAACAAAAAAGAAGTGATAAAAAATATTCTGATAGTATTTCTTTTAATAATGCTGATACTGGTTTTTTTCTCAAACACAATAATGAACAGGTCATTGCCCGAGGTGTCGTCGGAGAGGGCGATTTCGGGGAAACTCACGGAGCGTATAAGGGGAAGCGGACTTGTGCAGTCGAACCAGAGTTATGACGTGACGGTAGACGGAAACAAGACCGTCGACGAGGTAAAAATAAAGGCGGGCAAGAAGGTAAAAAAGGGTGACGTTCTCTTCACGGTGACGGGAGAGGAGTCACAGGAGCTGTCGACTATGGAGGACACCCTTTCGGCTATGGAGCTTGAATATCAGAAATTGTTAATTGCGTTGCCGGCGGACTATACGGTGGAGAATCAGGCGGTGAACTCAGCGAAATCCGATTTGAGTGCAGCGATAGCGAAGAGGGACGAAGCCGTGGCGAACGAGAGTTATTATAACTCACTGAAAGCGAATTATAATAATAACAAGGCGGAACTCAGCCGTCTGACGAGAGAGCAGACGAAGTTACAGACAGCGATTTCGGCTATAGACATGGACGAATATTCGATGGCGTCGCCCGAGTACACGGGAGATATTATAGAACTCAAAAATGCGTATGATGATGCCGAAGCGGAGTGCCTGAACGCACAGGCGGAGCTTGACAAGCTGACACAGAGCCAGTTTGTAAGCAGGTACACGGAGACGGTTTCGGACAGAGAGGGCGTTACGGAGACTGACGAAAGCGGAGAGAGTACCACAGATTATAAGAGTACTACAGACTATAATAGTAATAATGTGTACGACAACAGTGCTGAGATTGAAGAGGCAGAGAGAGTTTTAGAGGAAGCGGAGAGTGCAAGGGACGAGGCAAAGAGCGAGTATGAAGATGCGAAGTATTCGCTGAGGAGTGAACTTGCACAGGAGCTGTCCGACACGGAGGAGGACATTGACTATTATACAATTCTTGTGTCGGACTATGAGAGTTCCTCCGCAAATATGCAGGGGATGACAATAGACGACCTTAATCTTGACGTACAGGCAAAGCAGAGGGCACTTGAAGAAGCGATTGCAAACCTTGACAAGTCGAAACTGACGGGGGAGAATCAGGACAAGCTGAACGACCTTGATGCGGATGCAAAGAAGAAAGATATAGACAGGCTGAAAGAGAGAATAGATAAATTAAAAGAAAAGACAGAAGACGGAGAGGTACTCTCAAAGTATGACGGCGTAGTGAGTGCGGTAAATATAAAGTCTGGGGAGACGACAGTCCCCGATATGCCCCTTGCGGTGATAGACATAACCGAAAACGGCTACACAGCGGAGATAACGGTTGACGGCGAGCAGGCAAAGAAGGTAAGAAAGGGCGTAAAAGCGGAGATAATGAACAACTGGGACGGCGATGCGGAAGCGGTTCTGACGGACATAAAGAACGACACTACAGCGGGTTCGAAGAACAGGATATTGACGTTTTCGGTCACGGGGGACGTTGATTCGGGTACATATCTGGAGTTGTCGATACCGTGCGGAAGCGGAAGTTATGACACGATAGTGCCGAAGAGTGCGGTACACGAGGACAGCAACGGAAAATTTGTATTGACTATGAAGTCAAAGAGTTCGCCTCTTGGAAACAGGTACTATGCACAGAGAGTAGATGTGGAAGTCCTTGTTTCGGACGAATTATCGAGTGCAGTTCAGGGAAATATATATTCGGGAGACTATGTTATAACTGCATCGAGCGAACCTGTTTCGGCGGGAAATCAGGTCCGCATGAGAGACTCAGGCTAAAAACAGTTGATCGGAAAAATCGGGAGGTAGCTGACTTTGAAGATATTCGGGAGCAGAAAGAAGACGGCAGTATTTTTCCTGACTGTTCTGAATGCGTTGTTGCTTGCAGTATCGGGAGTGCTGACGCTGTCGGGGGGGAGACTTGCGGACTCACAGGGATACAATTACGGTGCAGACAGGTGGGACAGCGGAAATTGCAGACAGATAAGCTGTTTTCTGCCTGAGGGGACTTCTTTCACGGCAGACGTTGCGGAGGGAGCAAGGGCGAATTTCACGTCTTTGCTCAGTGACATATCGGTGACAGCCGAAGAGGGGCAGAAGCTGATACCCGTGGCGTACAGTGCATATGCAGGGGAGATGGACATAAGGAGCGACACATCAGGGCGTGCCGTTGCGGACGTTACGGCAGTCGGGGGGGACTTTTTCCTGTTTCGTGATTTCACGCTCCTTGACGGTTCGTATTTTGGTGAAGAGGACATCATGCAGGACGGTGCGGTGATAGACAGAAGTCTTGCGTGGCTGCTGTACGGTTCGGAAAAAATAGCGGGAATGAATATTTACGTAAACGGAGTGCAGTTTTACATATCGGGAGTTGTGGAAGATCCGCAGACGGAGCAGGAAAAGGACTGTGCAGGGGAGAATCCTAAAATATATCTCTCCTATGACGCTGTGTCGGGACTGACATTGCAGTCAACGGGTAAAAATTCGGCAAATTCACGTCAGACGGCGGGAGCAGGCGGTAATTTTTCGGGAGACACGTCGGATATGACGGCTTTGACGGGCGTTAATAACAATTTCGGAAGTAATTTTGAAAATGAAAATAAGTTTGACACTATAACCTGTTACGAGTGCATAGTGCCTAATCCTGTAAAAAATTTTGCGTACAATGCGGTAAAGGACTACTTTGACGGCATATGCAAGGACGAATATATAATAGTGAACAACACGGAGCGTTTTGAGCCGTACAAGAGGGCAAAGGGTTTCAAAAAACTGAGGGAGTACGCCGTCTGTGACAAGAAAATAGTACTGCCCTATTGGGAGAACGCCTCAAGGATAGCGGAATTTGAGCTGTCGGAGATATATTTTTTCAGGAATTTATTTCTTGTTTTGCCGACACTGACAGCTATATTTCTGATAATAGTGTTATTTGTGACACTGAAAAAACTTTGTAAAAAACTTGTCTACACGGTCATAGAGAAGATAAAATATATAAACTATAACAGACAGCTGAGAAAAGCACAGCAGTCTGTGGAAGATAAAAAATAATAAAAATAAAAATAAAAAGGGGAATCAGTTATGAAAAAAAGGTCAAGGAAAATTTTTGCAGGAGCAATGGCACTTATGCTGATGTTCACAGCGGTGTCGTGCGGAGACGGTCAGGACAGTTCGGAGCAGTCGGAAGAAAATTCCAGAAGTTCGGCAGCAGAGCAGAGCAATGCAAATTCGGGGGAGGGCGGAGGAAGTACCGCCATGAACAACTCCTACAGAGCGGACGAGATAGCGTGTGATGTTGCTTTCCAGAATGTATATTCGATAGACCGCACAACAAGCGGTTACATAATGAACGGCTATGTACAGGTTGACGAGGAGGGCATGACGGAACAGGCGATGTGCATTGCGGACAGCGATTTCACAACGTTCAAAAAACTTGATTTCAGCGTAGAGAAGCCCGAAAACGGCGATGTCTACTACAATATGGCAGTTTCGCCGTCAGGGGACAAGATATTTATTATGTCCTGTACAGTGGACTATGGGGACTATCCTGCCCCCGACTATGACGATCCCGACTTCAATGCGGCGGAATACGACTTTGATGCACGGGAAGAGGCGGCGGTCTACACTTACAAGATGTACACGCTTGACACGGAGGGAAATATACAGAGCGAAAACGAGATACAGATGCCTGACGAGTTTACGAGTGAGGACGACAGAATCACTCTGAACACTATCTATCCGCTTGACGAGGACTCTGTGCTTGTGAATGCGTACAGTCTCAACGAAGAGGGCTACTATAAATTGAGTGCGGACGGAACTGTCGGAAACAAATTTGACTTTGGTGAAAACACCTACTTTGACGGAATTTTTGTCGGTGCGGACGGTTTCCTGAACGCCATTTTCTGGGGCAACAACGGACCGGAAGTCAGAAAAATAGATCCGGAAGCGGAGGGATTTGGAGAAGTAGTAGTGAGTGCGGACGATTTCCCGATGATGTACGGCGTGGCAGCGGGAACAGGTGACTACATATTCTACACGACAGGTTCAACGACTCTCACGGGAGTGAAATCTGACGGAAGTTGTGACGAGATAATAAACTGGGTGGACTCCGACATAAACGGCGATTACATAAACTGTATAACTGCACTTGATAACGGCGATTTTGTCATCTTTATGCGGAGCGACAACGGCAACGGAAGTCTCTGCAGAGTGACAAAGAGAGATCCGTCAGATGTATCAAGTCAGAAAGTTCTGACACTTGCGGTTACCTATGCCGACACAATGATGACAAATATTGTGACAAAGTTCAACAAGTCGAATGAGAACTACAGAATAAAGATAAAGGACTACAGCGAGTATTACGAGTATGACGAGACGGCAGAAAAAACGCTGAACAGTCCGCAGAAGCAGTTACAGCTTGACATAGCATCGGGAAATGCCCCCGACATGATAGTGTCTATGGGAGGAATTGAGGACAAGCTTGCCGCAAGCGGTTATCTTGTTGATTTGTATCAGTACATGGGAAGCAACGGAACTGTCTCGAAAGACGACATTTTGCCGAATATTATTGAAACCGCCGAGACAGACGGAAAGCTGTACACGCTTCCTGTTTCGTTCAATCTGTCGACAGTGGCTTGCAAGAAGAAGTTCTACGACAGCAGCAACTGGACATTTGAGGACTTAAAGAAAGCTTATGAGGAACTCCCTGACGGAATGGAACTGTCGTCAGCGTATTCAAGGCAGGCTGTTTACAACTTGTGCATGATGGGAGAGTCCTTTGTGGACTATGAAAACGCAACTTGCAGTTACAATTCTCCCGAATATGTGGAGATACTTGAATTTGCGAACCAGTTCCCCGACCAGAAGGACATAATTGACTGGGAGACAGCTACAGATGAGGAGATGCAGTCTTACTATAATGAGCAGGAAGTCGCATATCTGAACGACAAGGCGTTACTCAAAGAGATGTACATATCGGACCCCATAGACTACAAGAGAACAGCTGTTACCGAAATGGGAGAGGATATAAGCATTGTGGGCTATCCGTCAAGTAACAACACAGGCGGAGTTATATCGTTCGGCAATACGCTGTCGATACTCAGCACATCTTCAGATCCCGAGGGCTGTTGGCAGTTTGTCAGCGGTTTCTTTGCGGAGGACTACCAGAACGCCCCCAACGGACAGAGCATGATCTATGATATGCCCGTTGTGAAGAGTGCCTTTGACAGTAAGATAGAGGATTCCAAGAAAAAGCCCTATTATATAAACGACAAGGGCGAGAAAGAGGAGTATGACAACACCTACTACATAAACGGCGAGCAGGTGACGGTAGATCCTCTGACGGACGAGGAAGCGGAATATGTGAAAAATCTCCTGACAAGCGTAAAGAGACGGACAAACGCCTACGATATGGACATTGAGGATATAATCAGCGAGGAGACGGACAAATTTTTCGCAGGCGAGAGCGATGCACAGTCCACAGCGGACAGCATACAGAACAGAGTGTCAATAATGCTCAGTGAGAACTCATAATAATTATAATAAAATAATAAATTAAAATAAATTAAAATAAATTAAAATAAATTAAATTCGGGGGAGCAACGTCATTCAGACGCATTTTCCCCGAAGATAAACAAAGACATCTACAAATATATATATAACCTCCTTCTATTTTCGGGACGGGAGCAATATACCACACACCGCTCCCGTCCCCTTTTGGGATTTTGAAAAAGTTAAAACAAAAAAATATTGAAAATCCCCTTGACAAAATAAAAAAAATATGATATTATAAACACGCTGCTTAAAAACAGCGAAAAAAATCGTATTCTTGAGACAGCCGGCTTGTGCGGAGGTGTAAAAAAATCCCGTACAGTAAGACCTGCCGAGGAACTGCAATAAATTTTTATTATAGTGTAATATTTTGTCTTGACAAATCAGCTGTAGTGATTTTTGAAGTCCCGAATGTCTTTTGAAGTGACACGGGGCTTTTGTTATGCTCTGTGGATACGGTTGAATTTTGATTCGGAGGTGAATAGAAACTATGCCAAGCAATGCTGTACTTGAAGCTAAAAAGGCAAAGGTCGAACAACTCACGGAGCTTATAAAAGGCTCTGTATCGGGAGTACTGGTTGACTACAAGGGAATAACCGTTGAGGAGGACACAAAGCTCAGAAAGGAACTCCGTGAAGCAGGAGTGAAGTACTTTGTAGAGAAGAACACTCTCCTGCTCCGTGCGTTCAAAGAAGCGGGAATAGAGGGACTTGACGGCTATCTCAGCGGAACGACAGCTCTTGCGGTGTCGGACGCAGACCAGACCGCCCCTGCAAGGATACTGGGAAAGTTTGCAGAGGACGCAGGAGATGAGAAGTTCCACCTCAAAGCCGGTTACATTGAGGGAGAGGTATACGACAAGGACGGAGTTATCGCCCTCTCGAAGATACCTTCAAAGGACGTTCTCCTTGCACAGCTCGTTGGTTCACTCAAAGGACCTATGCAGAAACTTGCGGCAACTCTTCAGGCTCTCTCGGACAAGAAGACAGAGGGACAGGAAGAGGTTGCATAATTGTGCTGTATGCACGGTTTGAAAATCTGAAAAATCTAAAAAATATATGAAAAGGAGTTAATTATCATGGCATCTGAAAAGATAACAGAAATCATTGAGAAGATAGACGTTCTCTCGGTTCTTGAGCTGAAAGAGCTTATCGACGAAATTCAGGAGAAGTACGGAGTAACTGCCGTTATGACAGCAGCACCCGCAGGCGGAGACGGCGGAGCAGGTGCAGCTGAGGCAAAGACAGAGTTTGACGTTGTACTTGCATCATTTGGTGATGCTAAGATGGCAGTTATCAAGGTTGCAAAGGACGTTCTCGGTCTCGGACTCAAAGAGGCAAAGGCTGTCGTAGAAGAGGCACCCAAGACTATCAAAGAGGGCGTTTCGGAGGCAGAGGCAAACGAAATCAAGGAGAAGTTCGAGGCTGCAGGAGCAACTATCGAAATCAAGTAATTTTGAAATTTCCCGTCATATTCTCAGGGTGTGACCTAAATTCATGTCCGGACGTATGTGGCGGGGAATTATTTTTTTTGCGGAGTGTTTTTTATGGCAGACGAAAAGAATGGATTTTTCAAAAAATTTATAAATGAGTTCAAAGACTTTGCGTTAAAGGGAAACGTAGTGGACATGGCGGTCGGTGTGGTAATCGGCTCGACATTCAGCAACATAGTCACGTCCCTGACTGACAATTTCATAAATCCGCTTATAGCGGTGGTGACAGGCGGAGCGAAGAAGGACGAAAACGGAGTAATGCAGGTAGTGGGCGGTTCGTTCAGGATAAACGGAGTTTCCTTTAATTACGGAGCATTTATTTCCTCGGTAATAAATTTTCTTGTTATAGCGTTTGTGCTGTTTTTAATGGTGAAAGCGGTGAACAGTGCGATGAATCTGGGAAAGAAGAAGGACACAGAACCCGCCCCCGCCCCGACAACAAAGAAGTGTCCGTACTGCATGAGTGAGATACCGATAGAGGCTAAACGCTGTCCGCACTGCACATCTCAGCTTGAGGAGACCGAAAAGACAGAAAAAGAGCGTGAAAAGGTGACAGTTTAGGGGGGGAGAGCGGACGGAAGTTTTTTTACTTGACAGAAAAATAGACATATGATATAATTTTACAGTAAGGACCGGAGATTTACAAAAAAGGGGGTGAGTTTATATGTTCTGTCCGAATTGCGGAAACGAGATAAAAGACGGTTCGCCGTTTTGCGGAGAGTGCGGAGCAAAGCTGAATAGTGTCACAAAGGAGAAAGTTACCGTGAGCAGTCCGAATGCAGTTCCCGTGAGTACAGCGGGTGGCAAGGGGAAAACGTCGACGGCATTTCTGGCGAAGATATTCGTACTTGTGGCACTGATATGTTTCTTTATGCCGTTCATGACGATATCCTGTGCGGACAAGTCAGTCAGCAAGGAGAAGATAAAAGTCACGGGAACGGACATGATTATAGGTGACAAGGATATTTCCGAGCAGAAAGAGGACGAGGGCGGCAGCGGCAGCATTTTCAACATATTTGTATGTGTGGCGGGAGTAGCGGGAGTAGTTGCACTTCTGCCGATAAAGAAGACCGCACTTTTTTCGGGAATATCGGCAATATCGCTTATAGTTTTCCGTGCAACCGCAACGAGTTACTACAAAATAGGTGAGAGTACATTAAAAGAGGCGAGCGACTACATAACGGTGAAGTTTGGACCTGCCCTGTACATTGCGATAATTTTGCTTGTCCTGGCTGTGTTTTACGCTCTCTCGGAGTCGTCCGCAAAGAAGAGCAAACCACCGTCATAAAAATCTGACATAATTTAAGAATTTAACACAGACCGCACTTTTTGGGAAACTGAATAAAAGTGCGGTTTTGTTGTTTTGGTGCAGGAATGAAAAAAATATTGACACAAAGAGGAAAACGTGCTATAATAGACATTACCGACTTATTTTTTCAGAAGAGGAGATATATAACATGGCTAAGGATAATAAAAATAAAAAGGTCACGGCGATAACTTCAATGAGTGAAGATTTTGCACAGTGGTACACGGATATTTGCAAAAAGGCTGAACTTGTGGAGTACACGAGTGTAAAGGGCTGTATGGTGATACGTCCGTACGGGTATGCGATATGGGAGAACATACAGCACATTCTTGACGGAATGTTCAAGGAGACAGGACACGAGAACGTGTGTATGCCGATGTTTATCCCCGAGAGCCTGTTACAGAAAGAAAAAGACCACGTAGAGGGTTTTGCCCCTGAAGTGGCGTGGGTGACACACGGCGGAAACGAGAAACTTGAGGAGAGAATGTGTGTAAGACCCACTTCCGAGACACTTTTCTGTGAGCATTACGCAAATATAGTACACTCCTACAGAGACTTGCCGAAATTATATAATCAGTGGGTGAACGTTGTACGCTGGGAGAAGACAACGAGACCGTTTTTGAGGTCGAGGGAGTTTCTCTGGCAGGAGGGACACACTATCCACGCCACAGCAGAGGAAGCGGTTGCGGAGACAGAGAGAATGCTTGACGTTTACGCCGAATTTTGTGAGAAATCGCTTGCAATGCCTGTAATAAAGGGCAGAAAGACGGAGAGCGACAAATTTGCGGGAGCGGTAGCGACTTACGCAATAGAGGCACTCATGCACGACGGAAAGGCTTTGCAGGCGGGAACATCTCACTATTTCGGTGACGGTTTTGCAAAGGCTTTCGGGATAGAGTACACGGACAAAGAGAACAAGAGAGTTTCCCCGCACCAGACGAGTTGGGGAGTTACGACACGTCTGATAGGTGCAATTATAATGACGCACGGCGACGACAACGGACTTGTGCTGCCGCCAGCCGTTGCACCGATACAGGCAGTAGTCATACCTGTGGCACAGCACAAAGAGGGAGTACTTGAAAAGGCGGAAGAGTTGAGAAAACGTCTTGCAAATATCGGACTCAGAGTAAAACTTGACGACAGCGAAAATTCTCCCGGTTGGAAGTTTGCGGAGTACGAGATGAAAGGCGTACCCGTCAGAATAGAGATAGGACCGAAGGACATCGAGAACGGACAGTGCGTTATAGTGTCGAGGTGGAACGGCGAAAAAGTGACGGTCTCACTGGACGAGCTTGAAAAAGCAGTCTCGGACAAACTGACCGAAGCCCATGACGGAATGTACGCAAAAGCCCTTGAAAATCAGAACAAAAGGACACACGACTGCAAAACCATTGAGGAGATAAAGAGTTGCATAGAGCAGAACGGCGACGGCTTTATAATGGCTATGTGGTGCGGAGACGAAGCCTGTGAGGACAGCGTAAAGGAGCAGACGGGAGTGGGTTCGAGGTGCATACCGTTTGAGCAGAGGGAAATTTCGGACGTGTGCGTGTGTTGCGGAAAGCCCGCAAAGCACATGGTATGTTGGGGAATAGCGTACTGATTTATTTAATTTTTTGACACTGTATTGTTCGGGGTACTAAACAAGGGTTTCCAAAGGGGGGTTTCCCCCTTTGGCGGGGGTTTGGGGGCAGAGCCCCCAATGGGGGTTCAGGGGGCAAAGCCCCTGCCCCAAATCGTCCTAATAAAATATTAAATCTCTAAAAAAATATAATTTTAAGAAAATTATTTTTTGGGGCAAAGCCCCCTGCTCCAAATCGTTCCAATAAAAATTCAGGGGGACGAAGTCCCCAATATTTCCAAAAGGGAGAAGATATGGAAAAATTTATAAAAGCGTGCGTGGGGATATTGCCCGAGCCGCTGCAGAAGATATATTATAAATACGAAGAAAAATGGCTTTATCTGGTGTTCGGGTGTCTGACGACGGTGATTTCGATAGTTTCAAAACTGCTTGCATTTTTTGTGATAGAGACGTTGACGGGGAAAGAGCCGAGTTGGGAGATAAACACGGGAATAGCGTTTTCGTGGATATGTGCGGTGACGTTTGCGTTTTTCACAAATAAAAAATATGTATTCAAGAACGAGACAAAGACAAGGGGAGAGTTCTGGAAAGTATTTTTTTCCTTTTACGCATCAAGGGGAGCGACACTGTTTTTAGAGTGGCTGATATTCTTTATATTCTGCAAAAAACTGGGAATAAGCAAGACAATAATAACGTTTTTAAGTCAGGTAATAATATTTGTCGGAAATTATGTTTTGAGCAAACTGCTTGTGTTCAGGAAGAAGCCCGACAGCACGGAAAAGGTGGACACATGACGGAGACTGTAAAAATAGGCAATGTGAGCATAGATAGGACAGCGGTACTTGCACCTATGGCAGGGGTTGCGGACAGAGCGTACAGATTGATTTGCAAGGATTTCGGAGCATCTTATTGCGTGAGTGAAATGGTTTCGGCAAAGGGAATATGTTACAGCGACAGGAAGACCGCACAGCTCTGCACGATAACGCAGCCCGAGAGACCCATGGGCATACAGCTTTTCGGGAGCGAACCGGAGTTCATGGCTGAGGCGGTCGGGATAGTTCTGGAGTACAAGCCCGATATAATTGACATAAACATGGGCTGTCCCGTGCAGAAAGTCATAAAAACTGGTGCGGGTTCTGCACTAATGCGTGATGTGGGGCTTGCGTATAAAGTGACTGAATCGGCGGTAAAATCGGCAGGGGAAGTCCCCGTGACGGTCAAAATAAGGAGTGGCTGGGACGGTGAAAATAAAAACGCCGTCGAGGTAGCGAGAGCCGTTGAGAGTGCGGGAGCGTCGGGGGTGACGGTACACGGCAGGACGAGAGATATGCTGTACAGCGGAAAAGCGGACAGGGGTGTAATTGAGGAAGTCAAGAACGCCGTAAAAATTCCCGTTATAGGGAACGGAGATGTAACTGGTGCGGAGAGCTGTGTTGAGATGTACGAAGAGACAGGCTGTGACCTTGTTATGATAGGCAGGGGGAGTTATGGGAACCCGTTTATTTTCGGGGAGATTTCGGCGAAGATTAAAGGCGTGGACTACAGAAAGCCGACTGTTGAAGAGAAAATGGAAGTCATGCTGAGGCACATAAAACTGATTCTGGACTTGTCTGAAAAGCCTGAAAATCTTGCAATGCACGAGGCGAGAAAGTACGCCTCATGGTACATGAACGGCTTTTACGGCTGTGCGAAGTTCAGAGGGGAGTGTTACAAGCTCACGAGTTTTGAGGACGCAAGGAGACTTGCGGAGGAATTTGTAGACTTGCAGAGGAGCATTGTGTGAAGTGTACAAAAATTCGGGAAAAAATTTGTGAAATATGCCGAGATATTATGTTGTTTTTTTATTTGCAAAATCCGAAAAGATATGTTATAATATTATGCGGAAGCTCTCGGAGCGTTCCGCAAAGGGAGTTTTTGAAAGATGGACATTAAAAAAATCTTTTTGCCGATTACAGCTATGGCAGTGATTTCGGCGGGAGCATCGTGTGGGGTGAAGCCCGTTGAGCCTGTTGTCAGCACGGACGTGCAAATGGCGGAGAGCGAGACGGACGTACCCGTAGAGACGGAAGCCGAGACAGAGCCCGAGACAGTACCCGAGGACAAGACCGTACACGTGATTTCGGCGGGTGACAATCTGATACACTATTCGGTATTTGAGAACGCCGCCTATCTTGCGGGAGAGGGAGAAAATTACGATTTCAAGCCGATGTACAGCAAGGTGAAGTACCTTATAGAGGGTGCGGACGTAGCGGTGATAAATCAGGAGACGATTATCTCACAGAGCAACGAGGTGAGGGGAGCGGACGGAGGAATACTGACTTTCAATTCGCCGCCCGAAGTAGCCGATGCGGTGATAGACACGGGCTTTGACGTAATCACGATGGCTAATAATCACCTGCTTGACTGTGGTGCGGAGGGTCTGGAGGAGTCTGTTTCGTTCTGGAATGAGAAGGCACAAGAGAATGACTTGACGGTTTTGGGAGCCTATCTGAACGAGCAAGATGCGGAAAATATCCGAGTGAGGGAAGTAAACGGCGTAAAGATAGCGTTTCTTGCGTATGCGGAACACCTCAACGGCTTTTACATACCCGATGATTCCGACTTGAGAGTTATTCTGAACTCCGAGCAGGACGTGATTGAGAGACAGATAAAAGAGGCTAAAGAAATAGCCGATGCGGTAGTGGTGTCCGTGCACTGGGGTGCGGAGGACACATACGAGGTTTCGGAGGACAGAAAAATATTCGCACAGGACATGGTGGACTGGGGAGCAGACGTAATTTTGGGCTGTGGTCCGCACGTGGCACAGACTATGGAGTGGCTTGAAAGGGACGACGGTTCGAGAGGATTTGTCTATTATTCTATGGGAAACTTCATATGTGCACAGACGGACAATTTCAACGTGATAGGCGAACTGCCCGATTTTGACATAGTTTCGGACGGCGAGACGGGAGAGATAACGCTTGAAAACGTGGGCTGCATACCCGTGATTATCCACTATGAGACTAATTTTTCGAATATGTACATCTACCCGTACAGTCAGTACACGCCCGAGCTTGCATCGATGCACGACCTGCCTTACACATATCTCAGAGGTACATACACATGGTTTGACTGGGACTTCATAAACGAGTCGATAGACATAAGCATACCGAAGGAGTTCCAAAAGCTTGACAAATAAGTTTACTTATTCACAAAAATTTAATTATATATTTCTAAAAAACAAAATTTCGATTACCTGATTGTGCAAACCGTTCAAAAAAATGGTTCAAAGTTTATGTAAAACTCCAAAAACTCATAAAAGCTATTTACATTTTGAGAGAACTGTTATATAATAAAATCATGAATAAATATAGATTTTGGGATTGAGTATCTCATCACGGCAGTGTGATGCGTCTTAATGATGAAACCGCTGCAATCACGGAAAATAAGAAAATCCGATTATTTGTTCATGTGCGGTTTCGCAGATACGGCGTGACTGCTTTGCAGCACGCACATTTAAGACACGATATAATCAAAGGGGCATTTGTTCCTTTGTTATATAACACTATTAAAGAAGGAGGAAAAAACATGAAGACAAAAAAGATAGTCATCGGAGCTGTTTCTGCTGTACTTGCCCTCTCGCTTCCGGTAACAACAGCCATGGTAGCTGTCGCTGCCGACGATACAGTGCAGATATCGGTCGGCAGTCAGACAGTGGAACCGGGAGGTTCTTTTTCAGTCGATGTGACGCTCTCCGACATTCCTGACAGCGGTTTACAGTGCTGTCAGTTCTCCCTCGAATATGACCCGTCTCTCGTGAAGATTTCAAGCATAACAGCGGGAAAACTGACCGAGACGGGAGCTTCAAAGGGAGACGGAACTGCTTCGTCACTACCTCTCTTTAACCAGTACATAGATGAGAGTACGGGAATGGCAAGCGTTATATGGACAACTGCTCTTGATGACCCGACTTACTGGATGAAGGGTGAGGGAGTATTGTGTACCGTAAAGGGCACGGCTCTCAAAGACGTTTCGGGAAAGGCGGAGATAGCGGTCACGGCAACAGCCCGTGAGACAAAGCCCGGTTCGGGAGTTGAGAACACCGAATACGACCTGGGCTATGTCGGAACAAGCGGTCTGGTGAGATACGCTGTCAAGGCAAACAACGGAACAATAACAATCGGTGACGGCAGCGGAAGTCAGGAGACCACAGGCGGTCAGGCGACCACAGGCGGCGGAAGCAGTTCGGGCGGCGGACTCAAAGGCGATGCCAATGTTGACGGAGATGTGACGATAGCGGACGCTGTTGCGATCCTTCAGTCTATCGCCAATTCCGACGAGTACGCTCTCACGGCACAGGGTGCAAAGAACGCCGATATCGCCGGTGACGGTGACGGTGTGAACACCAACGACGCTCTCTACATTCAGGAGTGGGATGCAGGACTGCATGAGCTTTGATTCCCCGAGGATTATCTGATTTGTCCCCCTGCAAAGGAATAAAAACCCTTAAATTCATAAGTTATTAAAGGCGATATGCCTAAAGAAAGGAATTATTACAAATGAAGAAACTTATTTCTGCGGCTGCATCTCTTGCTATGGCTGCATCAATGGTAAGCACGGCTGTCCCCTTTGCAACAGGAGCAGCTGATGCGTCTAAGACTTTCTCACTTCGTGCATTTGACGGCAAAACAGCGTACACCTCAGAAGAGGCAGCTGCCGGCTTTGTAGTTCCGGTGGGCTTCTACATCGGTGAGGATTCATCCAGTACGGGTATGAACGCACAGTTCACGGTAAACAGCAAAGACGGAGACGCTTCAAAGGTTAAGTTCACGGAAGAGCTTAAAGAGTGGAACGGCGAACTCATTGAGATGTTTGCAGGTAAGCTCATCGACGGAAGAACAGGCAAATCATTCCAGAGAGCACAGGGCAATATGCCTATCTCTGTTGCCGAGAGTTCCGAGTCTTCAAAGGCAGACCCCAACTACACAGCAGGTAACGCTTATTGCGGTTTTGCTTACACATCACCGAACGAAGGTTACGAGTGGTACGGTGAGAAGTCTGACGACTATCCCGTTTTCGTAGTAGGTCTTAACTTCCCCGCAGGTACTCCCGACGGCACATACACGGTTGATTTCCTTGACTACATAACCAACGTTGAGAACCGTTCGAGCCAGGGTGCAGGCGGCGGACAGATATACAACACAGCCAACAACAACCTGAACCTTGAGAGCCTTACAATCACAATCGGTGACGCTGCACCCGCTGAGACAACAGCTTCAACTCCCGCAGCAACAACAGCAGCACCCGATGCAACAACAACAGCAGCACCGACAACAGAAGCTCCTTCGGAAACAACAACAACTCCTTCAGGCAGCGGCAGCGGTAGCACAGACCTGCCCGAAGTTGACAACACAGGCAAACAGGCTGACTACATAATCAAGCCCAAGAAGGTTGAGACAACTATGGATGACATCAAGGCAGGTAACTGCAACTATGCAGGCGAGCCGAATGTAATCGAGCTTGAAATCTATGTAGACCAGGGCGACCACCTCAACGCAGGTCACTATATAGAGTTCCTTGACAGCAGTCTGCCTGACGGATTCAAAGTAAAGGGCTTTGACCCGAACATCTACGCTGCAGGCGACGGAAACACCTATTTCTGGGGAATCCAGGGTGACACAATCGGCGGTGTTATCATAGATGCACAGGGACATCCTCAGTCACTCAACGAGGACCAGCCTACAATTATATTCCAGGTAGAGGTAGACCCCGACGTTGTAAAGGACGGCACATATACTTATACACTTGACAGATACCACGTTGTTGAGGACGGTTACAACGCACTTGAATTTGACGCTGCTCAGGAACTCGGTATAATTCAGATCGGTGATGCAGAGACACCTGTTGAGACAACAGCTCCCGCTGAGACAACAACAGAAGCTCCCGCAACAGAGACAACAGCAGCACCCTCAACGGAGACAACAGCTTCCGCAACAGCAGGTGCAACAACAACAGCAGCTCCTGCTGAGACAACAGCAGCACCGACAACAGCAGCACCCTCAACAGATGAGCCGACAGGCACACCTCTCTATGGTGACTCCAACTGTGACGGCAAGGTAAATATCGCTGACGTTGTTGTACTCAACAAGTGGCTGAACGACAACGATGCTTACAACCTCACAGCTCAGGGCAAGCTCAATGCTGACTGCTCCGATCCTAAGGACGGAACCGAGATTACTCTTGATGACTCCGACGCTATAATCAAGAGCATAGTTCACCTTGTAACACTTCCTGTGACAAAGTAATCTCTCTGACTTATAGTCTAATAAAATAGAGCAAGCGCTCGGAAAGGAAATGCACAAATGAAGAAACTGCTTTCAGCAGTTACGTCCGTTGCCATGGCTGCTTCGCTCATGACAAGTGCATTTGCCTCTTCAATTACAGTTAGTGCTGCCGGCAGAGCCTCTGCCGTGCAGCCTAATGTCAGTATGGGAGAGGTATTGGATGTTTCTGCTAAACAGGCTTCCGAAGTGGCTGCCGACTATATAGTCAAGCCCAAGGAAGTCATTACGACAATGGACGACATCAAGGCGGGTAACTGCAACTATGCAGGCGAGCCGAATGTAATCGAGCTTGAAATCTATGTAGACCAGGGCGATCACCTCAATGCAGGTCACTATATAGAGTTCCTCGACAGCAGTCTGCCTGACGGATTCAAAGTAAAGGGTTATGACCCGAACATCTACGCTGCAGGCGATGGAAACACTTATTTCTGGGGAATCCAGGGCGACACAATCGGCGGTGTTATCATAGATGCACAGGGACATCCTCAGTCACTCAACGAAGACCAGCCTACAATTATATTCCAAGTAGAGGTAGATCCCGACGTTGTAAAGGACGGCACATACACCTATACGCTTGACAGGTATCACGTTGTTGAGGATGGTTACAACGCACTTGAATTTGACGCAACACAGCTGCCCGGTGTAATCCAGATAGGTAATTCCGAAGCTCCTGCAACGACAGAAGCTCCCGCAACCACGGAAGCTCCGTCGACAACGGCAGCACCCGAAACGACGGCAGCTCCCGCAACAACAGCAGAACCTGCTACAACAGCAGCTCCCGCAACGACAGGAGCACCCGCAACAACAGGAGCACCGACAACGACAGTCGCTCCCGTGGAGGGTTCGGTTGAGTGGGAAATCCCCACCGTAAAGGCTAAGCCCGGCGAAGAAGTGACAATGGACGTAAAGGTCAAGGGAGGTTCACTTGAAGTCGCAGGTGCACAGTTCAAGATAACATCCGATGCGGAGTTCAAGTCGGTAGACAAGACGTCGTCGGCTTACAAGTCCGACATCGTAAACAACCCCGAGACAGACGAATTTGCGTTTGGCGAGGGCAAGGGTGCAGGCGTGACGGCAAGTGCCGATGAGACCGTTCTGACTCTCAAATACACAGCCCCGACGACTCCCGGAACATATCCCGTAGAGTGGTCCGAGGCGTTCATAAGCGACACAAACGGAAATTCAATTACAGCAAACGTAACCCTCACAAACGGAGCAATCGTTGTTGAGGAGGACGAAAAAATCACAGGCGACATTGAGTGGGAAATCCCGCAGGTAAAGGCAAAGCCGGGTGAGACTGTGACAATGGACGTGAAGGTAAACGTAAATGAAAATCTTCCCGTAGCAGGAGCACAGTTCATAGTAAATTCCGATGCACAGTTCCAGTCTGTAAGTGACAGTTCGGCTGCTTACAAGTCGGACATTGAGAACAACCCCGATACAAAGGAATTTGCGTTTGGCGAGGGCAAGGGTGCAGGAGTTGAAGCCGAAGACGGTTCGGTTATCATGACTCTCACATACACAGCCCCGACAGAGCCGGGAACGTATCCCGTTACATGGGACGCACAGTTCGTAAGTGACACAAACGGAAACGAAATCACAAGCAGCATCACATTCACAGACGGTGCGATTATAGTTGAGGACGAGATTTCGGGCAATATCGAGTGGCAGATACCCGAGGTAACCGTTAAGCCGGGTGAGACAGCAATGATGGACGTCAAAGTAAACGTCAAGGAGAATCTGCCTGTAGCAGGAGCACAGTTCCAGATAGTACCCGACGGAGCGATTGACGCAAGTTCAGCAGCACTCGTTACAGCTGAGTCCGCAGCATACAAATCTGCAATCGTAAATAACTTTGACACAAACGAATTTGCATTCGGCGAGGGCAAGGGTGCAGGAGTTGAGGCAGAGGACGGTTCAATCATACTCACACTCACATACACAGCACCGACAGAGCCGGGCAGATACCCTGTAAAATGGGACGCACAGTTCGTAAGTGACACAAACGGAAACGAAATCACAAGCAGCATCACATTTATAGACGGTGCTATAATCGTTGAGGACGACGAAATTTCGGGCAATATCGAGTGGCAGATACCCGAGGTAACCGTTAAGCCCGGTGAGACAGCAACAATGGACGTCAAAGTAAACGTCAAGGAGAATCTGCCTGTAGCAGGAGCACAGTTCCAGATAGTACCCGACGGAGCAATTGACGCAAGTTCCGCACAGCTTCTCACAGCTGAGTCCGCAGCATACAAGTCAGCAATCGTAAACAATTTCGAGACTAACGAATTTGCATTCGGCGAAGGCAAGGGTGCAGGAGTTGAGGCAGAGGACGGTTCAATCATACTCACACTCACATACACAGCACCGACAGAGCCGGGAATATACCCTGTAACATGGGACGCACAGTTCGTAAGTGACACGAACGGAAACGAAATCACAAGCAGCATCACATTTATAGACGGTGCTATTATAGTTGAGGAGGATACAACGACAACAGCAGAGTCCGAGACAACTACTTCAACCACAACGACTACAGCAGCACCCGAGACAACAACGACAACAGCTCCCGAGACGACAACAACGGAGCCTGAGACAACAACAGCAGCCGAGACAACGACTTCAACGACCACAGAGGCAACAACAGCACCCGAGACGACCACAACGACAGGCACAACAGAGCCTGCACCGATAAGCGGTGACATCGAGTGGAGAATCCCCGAGGTAGTAGTAAAGCCCGGTGAGACAGCAACAATGGACGTTACGGTAAATGTAACGAACAATCTGCCTGTAGCAGGAGCACAGTTCCAGATAGTACCCGACAGTGCGATTGACGCAAGCACGGCAGAGCTTCTCACAGCAGAATCGGCAGCATACAAGTCGGCAATCGTAAACAACTTTGACACAAACGAGTTTGCATTCGGCGAGGGCAAAGGTGCAGGAGTTGAGGCAGAGGACGGTTCAATCATACTCACACTCACATACACAGCACCTACAGAGCCGGGCAAATATCCCGTAAAATGGGCTGCACAGTTTGTAAGTGACACAAACGGAAACGAAATCACAGACAGCATTTCATTTGTAGACGGAGCAATCATCGTTGAGGAGGAGACTACAACAACGACAGAAGCTCCTGAGACGACTACAACGACCACAACAACGACAACAGAAGCAACAACAGAGCCTGAGACAACCACAACAGAGTCTTCCACAACGGAGGAGGAGACTACAACAACCACAACAGAGTCTTCCACAACGGAGGAGGAGACTACAACAACCACAACAGAGTCTTCAACAACAGAGGAGGAGACTACAACAACCACAACAGAAGCAACAACAGAGCCTGAGACGACTACTACAACTACAGAAGCTACCACAACAGAGGAAGAGACAACAACTTCCACAACAACCACAACAGAACCCGCAACAGAGCCTGCAACTACAACAACAGTAAGCGGTGGTGTTGGTGAAGGCGGAGAGGCAACAATGACTCACACAACAGTTCCCACAACGCAGGAGCCCGGAGACATAAACGCTTCTACAACAACAGAGACGACAGCCTCCACTGCTACTCCCGAAACAACAACATCTATCTACGCTGAGGGAGACGTTGTTGACGGATTCTACTTCAACCACGACCCGAGAACATATGACGCAGGTCATGTGGCAGGACTTACGGTTAAATCTGTAGACGAGTCGGGAACAGAGACAACGCTGTCACTTGACGGCATCACATACGCTGACGCTGTAAACGGTTCAGACAACCCGATGGGCACGTTCAACAACGAGATAAAGGATGCTTATTCGCTCTCCGACTTTGTATACACGATAAACGTTCTCTACAACGGCGAACAGCTGAAGACAAAGGACGGCGAGGACGTTACATTCCAAGCATTTATCGGAGTAAAGGGCGACGCAAACTTTGACAAGATGGTAGACGCAGGAGACGCATCAGACGTTCTCTCATGGTATGCTACGATGTCGACAGGCGGACAGCCCGACGAGACAATAATGGCAAAGAACGCAAGTACACTTGTAACAAGTGCAACAGACGAACTTGACCACCTTGCACTGTTCCTGGTAGACGTTGACAAGGACGTTTATTCGGAGGACAACTGGAGTATCCGCAAGGACAAGAGAGCGGTTGACGTTGACGCAGCAGACGCAAGTACAATTCTGGCTTACTATGCACTCGCTTCAACATCAGGCAACGCATTCAACAAGTACGAGGGATGGAATACTGCTCTCCCGACAAGAGAGGAGAACATGACAGGAAGTCCGCTTGTAACCGAGGATGACATTGCAAAGATGGTGAATTGGGGAAAACCCTCCGCAGCAGCAGAGTGAGTTATGAAATTCCGAGAGGCTGATTTTGAGAGATTACTTTAGAAATTGACTAATCGGGCAGAAAAGCCGGATTCTTCGGAATCTGGTTTTTTTGCATACACGGAAAAATCTGAAAAATATGTTAAAAATATGCTTTTTTGTATAAATTGGTACTTGACAAATGAGAAATGTGATGATATAATTATAATGTGATTAGTCCCCCACAGCCGTCGGGGAGGGGATTTTTCGCTTACTGCATTGATTTTATGTGCATAAATTGTGAAATACATACAAAAATCACGTTTTTTAATCGTAAATAATTTTTTGAGAAAAATGTGCGGATTTACTTGACTTATTGCAATTTGTGTGATAGAATGTAGTTACGGGTTTCAAAAAGGGGGTAAGTTCCTGTGGAACTCGGTCTGCCGAACTTGGACGAGCTTACGGACGGGCGGGCAGAAAAAAATAAGTTAGAGAGGTATAGAACGATGAAGAATTCATTATTCAAGAGGGCGTTAGCGGCAGTATCAACAGTACCGCTTGCTCTCACACAGTGTCTGACTGTTGCGAATGCTGCATACTTCAGTGATACGGCTCTTTCGCTGACCGAAGGTGCGAAGGCAACAGAGGCAAGGACAATCACGCTTACCGGTGAGGGCGGACTTCTTTATATCGAGCCTGCCGACAGCGATGCCGATGATTACTATAAGTACAATGTAGTAAGTCAGGGTACAGACGAAGACGGTGTTGAACGAATTGTCCTTGAGAAGTATTCAAACTGGGACGAGGTAGCTTGGACTGCAATTGAAAAGCTCAAAGGCAGGACGGGAGACGTTGACCTCACAAGGGCGTATGACCAGATAATCAGCAGAGCGGGAAATTACAGTGACGTAGTCGCAGGCATAACCGAAAACATAAGCGACGTTCACTATGAAATCAGCGACGAGGGAGACATACTTCTCTCAGCGGACATGAGCAATATAACGCCTGTTCTGACAGCGGATTTCCAGGGAGCAATCGGTGAGGGAATGCAGAAGATAGCAGACACCTACGGTTTGCCCGTACTTGAAGAGCCGCAGATTTTCGATGATATTGTAATTGCAGGTCAGTTCAACGCAGTTATCCACACCTCATCACTCAACGGCGGTACGAGTGTTATGGGTGAAGTTTCCTTTACGGATTCTGATGGACGTGTGTTCAAGGGTGCGGGAATGGCGGATTACGTCATCGAGAAGATTTCGGCACTCAAACAGAGAGCAAAGGACACGGTTGAGGAGCACAAGGGTGAAGTTGAGAATATAGAGGAAGTTTACGCCGACATAGACGATTCATTCTCATTTATCCTTGACAACCTTGAAAGAGGCAAGAGTGCGTTCAACAAGGCGTACGACCACGAGAACAACTACAGCCGTACAGCAGCTGACGTTGCAGATGCAATCGCACAGGCTAAGGAGTTTCTGACGACGAGCAGTAAGGTAAAGGAGCTTCTGGAAAGCAAGCGTGGACAGCAGGTGCTGAACAGCAGTTACGCACAGAAAGTTCTCGACGGAAAGACCTTTGAGGAGTACATAAACTCACTTCCGAGCACAGCGTCGGGCTTTGTGGCAAAGGCTATGGAGTATGACAGGGTGAACAGCATTTACGGAACAATCCTTGACAGGTTAAATCAGGAGCTGACGGACGTTATTGCGGTGGACATTGAGATGCCCGAAGTCGGCACAGAGGCGGACAGGCTTACAAATCTTGCAGCAACTCTTAATGGTCACATTGCAACAGGCTATGCCGAGTATCCCGACGATGAGATTGAAGAGGTAAAGACGTATCTTGCAGATGTTTACCCCGACTACGATGTTATATCGAGTATCAAGAAAGCAGAAGTTAAGGTGGACTTTGACGAAATCAGGGGCAACCTTGACGGTGCAGGAAATGCAGGTTCTGTAGAGGGAAAACTTGATTACAAGAGGGTAGTAGTTCTTGAAAAGAAGAACCCCGAGGAGACCACCACAACCACAACAGAGGGTACAACTGTATCAACGGATACGGAGACTACATCAACGGACACAGCGACCACAGGTTCTGATGATTCGACAACATCAACGGACACAGCGACCACAGGTTCTGACGATTCCACGACATCAACGGACACAGCGACCACAGGTTCTGATGATTCCACGACATCAACGGACACAGCGACCACAGGTTCTGATACAGACGTTTCTACAACCGATACAGAGACAACAGGTTCTGATACAGACGTTTCTACAACCGATACAGCGACCACAGGTTCTGATGATTCGACAACATCAACGGACACAGCGACCACAGGTTCTGATGATTCCACGACATCAACGGACACAGTGACAACAGGTTCTGATACAGACGTTTCTACATCCGATACAGAGACAACAGGTTCTGATACAGACGTTTCTACAACCGATACAGAGACAACAGGTTCTGATACAGACGTTTCTACAACCGATACAGAGACCACAGTTCCTGGTGATTCCACGACATCAACGGACACAGAGACAACAGGTCCTGATGACACAACTACATCAACAGATACAGGTACAGTGACACAGGAGCCCGTAGATCTTTCCACAACCGAGAGTTCAACAAACACAGATGACATTGGTGACGACACAAGGGACACTTCAACCACAACTTCCACAGGCACAGATACTACTGCAAGCACAGAACCCGGAGAGACAAGAACAGTAGTAACAACGGCAGTAAACTACTACGCCAAGACAGAAGTAGGTTTCTACCTCAACGTTGACGAGGAGTTCCACAAGGAGCAGATCAGCTCTCTCAGCTACAGCGTTGACGAGATAACGGAGTACTATGATGCAGACGACAATCTCATCAAGTATGAAGTTACAAAAGAGGGCGAAAAGCACGATATATCGGGACTTGTCACATTTGGCGACAAGACACCGAACAACACATTCGGAAAAGATGAACACGCTTATCAGATTCCACTTATCGCTTCCGAGGCGATTACCGATGAAGCTACAGGTTTTGTAGTAGCTGAAAAAGCAGGCGACACGCTCAGATACGTTGACGGTCAGGCAGTAGCAATCACTGTTTACATTGGAGTAAAGGGCGATGCAAACCTTGACAACATGGTTGACGCAGGTGACGCTTCCGATGTACTCTCATGGTATGCAGCGATGTCCACAGGTAATCTTGCATCTGAGACAATCTTTGCTAAGAACTGCCCCGATGTAAGTGCCGCTGACGACCTCCTTGACCACTTTGCAGCATTCCTCTGTGACGTAAACAACGAGCCGGGTGTTGTAGAAGATAACTGGAAGCTCATGAAAGCACAGAGAGAGATTGATGCAAGTGACGCTTCGAGTATCCTCGCTTACTACTCGCTGATATCCACAGGTGAAGAGGGCGGCAGACCGACATGGAACAAGACAAACGGTGTACCGCACACCGATGAGGCTGCCGAATAATTCGGACGGTTTCCCCATACGCAAAAGGAAAAGAATGTTAAATCCCGCCGTCGAGAGGCGGTGGGATTCAATAAAATTAAATTATTTGAAAGGAAATTAACTACAATGAAGAAGAATTCTTTGAAAAAGGTTTTTTCTGCTCTTACATTGACGGCGGTAGCTGCTTCCATGACAGCAGTTTCCGTTAATGCCGCTGAGTATCCCGGAAATACAGACGTAAGCGGTGCAACGGTAACTCCTACAGTAAGTGTGACAAAAGAGGTCATCACTCTTGACGAGGCAAAGGCTGGTACGAGAACTGTAACACTTTCAGTAAGCGGTGCAGTTAAGGCGTATGCTTCAACAGGTTTCCACATTTACTACGACAATCGTCTCACAATCCCGACCAACGACTTTACAGGAAATCCTGAGATAACACTCGGAGCAGCAGGACAGTATCTTGGCGGTAGTGATTTGCGGGAAGACCCGACAGCCTCTGAAGAGGGAATGAAGGGTGTGTTCGTTGCAACGATGTCCAAAGAGGACATGGGTAATGACGGAGTTCTGTGGGAGATTAAGTTCCAGCTTCCCGATGATGTGCAGGAGGGAGACGTATTCCCGATAGATATTATCTATAAGAGTACAGAGAATGCGAAGGATATGTTCCTTGACGCAGCAAGGTCAAATCAGCTGATGATGGACTATGTGTTCACACAGGGTATCAACAACGCAAGCAACCCGATTGACATTCCCGCTGAGCATCTTGCGGCAGTACCCGCACTCGCTGAGATGGACACAGCTATGGACGGTTACATAGCAATTGAGGGTGGAACACCCGAGGAGACCACAACAGAAGCACCCGCAACGACGACAACAGCAGCACCAACAACAACGACAACAGCAGCACCCGCAACGACCACAACAGCAGCACCTGCAACGACAACAGAGGCTGCAACCACAACAACAGGTGCAGCAACAACCACAACAGATGACGGCACAACAACCACAACAACAGATGACGGTACAACTACAACAGATGACGGCACAACAACATCCACATCTGAGACATCAACATATGCATCGTCGTCTTCGTCTTCGTCGTCGTCATCGTCTTCAAACAACAACAACAGCAACAATAACAACAATAACAACAGCAGCGGAAGCAACAAGAGCAACACAACTACAGGCAACTCACCTCAGACAGGAGTAGCAGGCGTAGGAGTAGCAGCAGCAGGACTTGGAATAGCTGTAGTTACAGCGTTTGTTCTCAGAAGGAGAGACGACTAATTCGGGACATAAGTTTCGGATTTGAGGAAAGAAATTACAGAGAGACCCGCCGTAAAAAGCGGGTCTTTTTTAATTTGTGCAAAGGACTCCCGAATAGCCATGAATATTTATAAATACAGGAAATTTGCAAATATATCTTGCAAAATTCTGAAAAATATATTATAATGTTAGAGTGGTATATTTTTAGGAGGATTGCAAATGAAGAGAAAATTAAAAAGAGGATATTTCGGACAGCGGTTCGAAATGGGTAAAAACGTTGTGACGGGCAGAGGGGAACGTTGAAATGACACCTCAGCTCAGAAATTTATTGATTTTGCTTGGAGCGATAGCAGTCGTACTGATACTGATAATATTATTTTTCAGTGGGAACAGCCGATTCAGGAAATTCATATCGATTTTTCTTGATGACAAGAGCAGTTCGACGCAGACGAGTGCAGAGAGTTCCGACCGAAGACAGAGGAGAGTAAATTTTGACGACGAGAGCGAACAGAGGAGAGTAACATCATCTGAGCCGTTTGTAGAGATGGCGACCCTGATACAGAAGAGTGACGACCGCATGAGGGTGATAGAGAGTACAGGGCAGACGAGGTTAGTAGACGAGTATTATGAGCTTTTGTTCATAACGAGGAAAGGGAAAAGGATACGGATAGAGTGTTCGAGAGAAGCGTATGACAAGATACCTTTCAACCAGCAGGGTTCGCTCACATACAAGCGGAACAGGCTTGTGAAGTTCAAGTATTACGAGGACATAGTGTACGACAGTTGAGAAACGGAGGAAAGGGAGGATACAGAGATGGTAAATTTCGGTAACGAATGGGACGAACTTCTGAAGGGGGAGTTCGAGAAGGAGTACTATCTGAATTTGAGGAAATTTCTGATACAGGAGTACCGAACGCAGAGAGTATTCCCCGACATGTACGACATATATAACGCAATGAAGCTGACGACATACAGTGATGTGAAGTGCGTTATACTTGGTCAGGACCCCTACCACGGGGAGGGGCAGGCACACGGACTGAGTTTTTCGGTAAAGAGGGGAGTGACCCCGCCGCCGTCGCTTGTGAACATATTCAAGGAGATAAGGGACGACACAGGTGTTGACAATTTGGGGAGACACGGAGAGTTGACGGAGTGGGCGAAGAGCGGGGTATTGCTTTTGAACACGGTCTTGACGGTGCGGGCGAACAGTCCGAGGAGCCACAGGGGGAAAGGCTGGGAGCAGTTCACAACGACAGTGATAAAACTGTTGAATGAGAGAGAGAAGCCGATGGTATTCGTGTTGTGGGGCGGGGACGCAAAGGCGAAGAGAGTATTTTTGAACAACCCCGCACACCTTGTGTTGACTGCCGCCCACCCGAGTCCGCTATCGGCTTACAACGGCTTTTTCGGGTGCAGACACTTTTCGCAGGCGAACAGGTTTCTTGAGGAGAGCGGACAGACACCGATAGATTGGGAGATTCACTGACAGGAGAATTTTATGAAGATAAGAGAGATATTTAATAGGAAGACGGTATTTTCGTTTGAAGTATTTCCGCCGAAGAAGACGAGTTCAGTGGACACGATATACAGGACACTTGAACAGCTGAGGGAATTGAGACCTGATTTTATAAGTGTGACATTTGGAGCAGGCGGGAGCAGTAACAACGTGTTTGCACTTGACGTAGCGTCGAAGATAAAGGACAGCGGGGTAGTACCGATGATACATCTGCCGTGCATAAACTACACGAGGGAGGAAGTAGCGGGAGTTCTGGAGGAGATAAAGCGGAGGGGTATAGAGAACATTCTTGCACTGAGAGGGGACATAAACCCCGACATTCCGCCGAAACGGGATTTTGCACACGCAAGTGACCTGATATATTTCATAAAAAAGCACGGTGATTTTGACATAACGGGAGCTTGTTATCCCGAGGGACACCCCGATGCGGAGAGTCTTGAAAAGGACATAGAGAATTTGAAAATAAAAGTAGATGCGGGAGCGGACCACCTGATTTCGCAGTTATTTTTTGACAACGAATATTTTTACAAATTCCGAGACATAGCGGTACAAAAGGGAATAGACGTACCGATAGAAGCGGGAATAATGCCCGTTGTGAACAAGAGGCAGATAGAGCGGATGGTGACGACGTGCGGAGCGAGTCTGCCGCACAGATTTGTGAAGATAATGCAGAGGTACGAGAACAACCCCGAGGCGTTGAGAGATGCGGGGATAGCCTATGCCATAGACCAGATAGTGGACCTCTTTGCGAGTGGGGTAGACGGAATACACCTTTACACGATGAACAACGCATATGTTGCGGAGAGGATAAATGAAGCGGTCACGAACATAAAGGAAGCGGACTGATGTCGGAGATAGAACTTGAACCGATTTCGAAGGCGGAGACTATGAGGTACATGGGAATAAAGGGAGAGCCGAGCGGAGCGGTTCTTGAGATTTTGGACAGATACGAGCCGATAGTGAGGGAGAGACTCCGACCTGCAATGGTGTGGAAGACCGTGGACGTGCGGGCAGACGGGGGGGTATACCTGTCGGGCATGGGTAGACCGCTTGAGGGGGAAGACATAAAGAGACACCTGAAAGGGTGTGAGAGAGCGGTAGTATTTGCGGTGACGGTCTCAGCGGAAGCGGATAAAATGATAAGGCAGTTATCGGTCACGAACATGGCGGAATCGTTTGCAGTGGACTGTCTTTGCAGTACAGCGGTGGAGCAGGTGTGTGAGATAGCGGAGCGGGAGATATTTTCACAGCTTAAGGTAAGCTACAGGACGTGGCGATTCAGCCCTGGGTATGGGGATTTACCCGTATCGATACAAGGGGAAATTTTGGAGCTTCTGAACGCACAAAGGCGGATAGGGCTGACGGTGACGGAGAGCAGTTTACTTGTGCCGTCGAAATCGGTGACAGCGATAATAGGGGTATCGGAGAGACCGATAGAGAGCCGAAAGAAGCGAGGGTGTGAGAGTTGCAGTATGAGGGAGACTTGTGTCTTTAGGAGCATGGGGGAACACTGTAACAGCTCTGAGAATTAAAACAGTAGAATAAAAACGGGTTTCCAAAGGGGGTTTCCCCCTTTGGCGGGGGTCTGGGGGCAGAGCCCCCAGTGGGGGTTCAGGGGGGGAAGCCCCCTGCCCCTAATCGTCCTAAAAAATATTAAATCTCTAAAAAATATAATTTTAAGAAAATTATTTTTTGTGGCGAATCCCCCTGCCCTAATAGTTCTTAAAATTTTGTGGGAGAATCCCCCTGCCTCCTATTGTCCTAATAAGAGGTCAGGGACTGCCCCTGTAGTTCAAATAAAAGATTATAAAATAGCTTGACAGAGTGAAAGAGAAAGTGATATAATAGGAGTGTATTTTTGAGAGGCTTATAGAACCGGGAAATACAAAATATAACGAAAGGAGTGCAAGAGATGCCGAAAGTTCTTGTTACAGGTGGGTGTGGATTGATAGGACAGCATATCTGCTCCGGACTACTGAAAAAGGGTTATGACGTTATAGCAACAGACACCGAAGAGAGACAGCACTACAATACGGGGAAACTGCACTACACTTTTGTGGAGTGTTCGCCGACGGACAAAGATGCAATAGGAGATATTCTTGACAAGAATGATATTGAAATTCTGGTTCATGCGGCATTCACGGTTGACAACGATTTAGAGCCGATAGTGACAGAAAAACAGATGAGGGAATCAGCGTCGTGTGACAAATTTCTGTACAGGTACGCAATGCAGGAGAATGAAATAGGAACGCACGTAAAGAAGATAATACTGCTTAGCACGGATAAAGTGTATATGTACCCGAAGACGAGAGAGCCTATAAACGAGGACAGTGAGCTTGAATTGGTGTCGAACTATGCGAAGATGAAGTACGCCTCCGAGAATGCACTTGTAGCCGAGAGGAAGAACCACAAAGAGACGATGTGTTGTATAATAAGGCATTCGCCCGTATACACGTTGAAATTCACGGACAATCTGATGTCGAGGATAACTGACCCGAGGGACCACACGCTGTTTGTGTGGGGAAAAGGGCAGTACGGGTTTCAGATGTGTTGCGTGCACAATCTTGTGGAGTTCATACTTGGGTTTGTACAGAATGCGTTAGATATGTCGCACGAGGGATATTATAACGTGGGAGACAGGGAGCTTACGAAAGCGGCAGATATAATCACGTTTATGAGGGAGAATCACCGTTTGGGGACGGTCGTACAGAAGTCCCCGGGGGGAGCGTTTTCTAAACTGAAAGGGCTTTTTTCGGGGAGTTCAAAGGAGGAGAGGCGGACGAATTACCGTTATCTTGACCTTGACAAACTTGAGAACAACAATATGCTTGACAAGACGAGGGCATCGAAGTTCACGAGTTTTCGGTGGAGCATCCACAACACCAAGTGATTATAATAATTAAAATTATAATAAATATATTATAAAAAAATAAAAAAAACAAAAAAGACGAGCTGTCGAAAGACAGCCCGTTTTTTAATAATTTAATTTAATTTTCAATAATTTGGTAATAGTCACTTGCGTTTTCTTTGAGGACGTGTTCGGCGATATCAGTGACTTTGACTTTAACGGGACGGTTTCCCATATTGATTTCGATTACGTCACCGATTTTGACATCGTAGGAGGCTTTGACAGTTTTGCCGTTGACGGAAATTCTGCCTGCATCGCACGCCTCGTTGGCGACAGTCCTGCGTTTTATGAGGCGAGTGACTTTGAGGAACTTGTCAATTCTCAGAAAGAATCACCTCTTTATTTGTAATGCCCCCGAACTTTTACAATAGAAGATAGTCATGGGGTGGAGGACTATTTTTCCGAAACCCCGAACTTTTACAATAGAAGATAGTCACGGGGGGTCTGGGGGGATACTTCCCCCCAGCGGGGTCAAGGGGCGGAGCCCCTTGTGGGGGTTCAGGGGGCAACGCCCCCTGCCCCTAATCGTCCTAATAAATATTCTTAAAATTTCAAAAAAAGTATAATTTTAAGAAAATTATTTTTTGGGGCAAAGCCCCCTGCCCCTAATCGTTCTAATATTTAGAGGGAACTGCACCTGCTCCACAATTATTTTAATAGAAAAATTTCCAAAAAAATATAATTTTAATAAAATTATTTTTTGGGGCAGAGTCCCCCCAAATATTATTTATTTATTGACAGCCTGTTTAAGGGTTCTGCCTGCTTTGAAAGCGGGAGCTTTACAGGGAGGGCAGACCATCTTTTCTTTGGTTCTGGGGTTTATGCAGACCTTTTCGTTTCTCTGACGAACCTCGAAAGTGCCGAAACCTGCGATAGAAACCTTTTCGCCCTTTTCGAGACTCTCCTGAATAGAAGAGAGAGTAGCTTCGAGAGCAATAGCAGCGTCTTTTTTAGTGCAGTCAACTCTGTCTGCGATAACGCTTATGAGTTCATTTTTAGTCATAGTAAATTCCTCCTGTAAGTAAATTAAAGATTAAAAGATTAAAGAATTAAGTGTTTTCGGGTTTAGTGACAGCAGAGCGTTCTGTTTCGGAGAACTTTTCAATAAAACTCTCCGTGGAGTCTCTCAGAGCTGTTTCAGCGTCCACACCGAGGGAATTTGAAATTTCGGCACACAGGAAAAGGAGTTCGCCGAGAGATTTTTCGGCGGAAGATTTATTTCCCGAGACCACAGCGTTTCTGATTTCGGACAGTTTTTCGGAAGCGGACTGTATGGAATTTTCGGCATTTTGTACCTGTAAGAGACCCGAACGAGCTGCACGTTTTGAGACCTTTTCAGCTCTCATGAGAGCGGGCAGAGGTTTTGGAACGCTTTTTAGGGTGTCGGTGTAGGACTGTTGGTGTTTGGTGTGCATTTTAATGCTGTCCCAGTTTCTGAGGACCTGTTCTGTAGAATCGGCTTGAACGTCCGCAAAGACGTGAGGGTGGCGGACGATGAGTTTCCGACAGATACCCGTGCAGATGTCACCGAAATTGAAGGAGTTTTTTTCCTCTTCGAGAACACAGTGGAAGACGACTTGGAGAAGAACGTCACCGAGTTCCTCTTTGAGGAGGTCGGAGTCATTTTTTTCGATAGCCTCAATGACTTCGTAGGTCTCTTCGATAAAATCAGCCTTTATTGAATGGTGGGTCTGCTGTCTGTCCCAAGGGCAGCCCTGTTCGCCTCTTAAAATTCTGACGATTTCGACGAGGTCGGAGACGGAATAGCTGTCTTTCTGCTGATATTCAACCATATTCAAAAACACTTCCTCTATAATAACTCAGATTTCCAAAAAAATCAATAGTTTACGATAACTTTCTATATTTCACGGAAAACAATGCGGATAAATGGTGCAAGTTTTGTGAATTATAACAAATTTTTGTTTAGGGGGTTCGTGAGAGAACCCCGATTTTTCTGTTCACGCCCTGTCGACGAAACCGACTTTGTGGTAGGCTTTTGAGACGATTTTAGACGAGATTTTCATAGCACGTCTTGCACCGTCGGAGTAGCACTGTTTGAGGTAAGCCCTGTCAGCCATAAGTTTTGCAAACTCAGTGCGGACGGGTTCGAGGTGGTCGGCGACAGCCTCCCCGACGGCGGTTTTGAAGTCTCCGTAACCTTTTCCTGCAAATTCGTTTTCTATTTCGTCATAATTTTTACCTGTGACAGCGGAGTAAATACTCATGAGATTATTTATGCCGTCTTTGCCCTCACGGTAAGCGACGAGAGTGTCGCTGTCGGTGACAGCCCGCCTGAATTTTCTGATAATAGTGTCTTTGTCGTCGAGGATAAGAATGCAGGCGTTGGGGTTGTCGTCGGACTTGGACATTTTCTTTGTGGGGTCTTGCAGGGACATAATCTTAGCACCGACTTCCGTTATATAGGGTTTGGGGACTTTGAAAAATTCGCCGTAGTGCTGATTAAAACGCTGAGCGATATTTCTTGCGAGTTCGAGGTGTTGTTTCTGGTCGACACCCACGGGAACCATATCGGCGTTATAGGCGAGAATATCGGCAGCCATGAGGGAGGGATAAGTGAATAGCCCTGCGTTTATATCGTCGGGGTGACGCTGACTTTTGTCCTTGAATTGGGTCATACGGGAGAGTTCCCCGAATTGGGTGTTACAGCAGAGAATCCAGTTGAGACAGGCGTGAGTGTCCGCATGGCTCTGTATAAAGAGTATGGACTTTTGGGGGTCAATACCGCAAGCCATGAGAAGAGCATAGGACTCCAGAGAATGCTGTCGGAGTTTGGCGGGTTCCTGTCTGACAGTAATTGCGTGCATATCGGCGATACAGTAGATACAGTCGAACTTCTCTTGCAGAGATGACCAGTTTCTGACAGCACCGATATAGTTGCCGAGAGTAAAAGTACCCGTCGGCTGAATGGCACTGAATATCAGTTTTTTTTCGTCCATAACCGACCGCCCCTCACTTAGAAGCCTTTCGTCTTTCGGCATCGTCTTTGAGCTGACAGTTTCTGAGCTCTTTGAGAACACGCTGATAGAGTACATAGAACGTACGTTTTTCGGGTTCACTTTCGGGAATGACACCGGGAGCGTACTGAGTTTTATAGATGCCCCTCTTTGTGAGCAAAAAGACGTTCTGAGTTCTACCCTTTGGCAGGTCATAGGAGTGAACCCTTTCGCACTTGGGGAGGAGAATTTTGGCGTTTGCGACCATGTTGTGAGTTTCCTGAACGAGATTTCTGTACTTCATAGATGCACCTGTGTACTCATTGCCGTTGTTGAAGTAGAGATTTGACGCACCGTTTATAAAGCAGACCATAGTTGTAATGACATTGGAGGGCATGGGGATATCGATAACGACACCGAAGACCTCGAAGCCCTTGAAGCCGTTCTGGAAGAATTGGGAGGGGAAGTTAATAGCCTGACCTCTTGTCATGAGATATTTTTGGGTGACGGGGTATCTGTCTGTAGTAGGCATAGTAAAAAAATCCTTTCGTTTTATATTTTATATATTTGGATTGGGGGGACTTGCTCCCTAATCTCAAATTTGCAACAGTAGAGTAATTATGGGGGGTCTGGGGGGATACTTCCCCCCAGCGGGGGTTTGGGGGCAGAGCCCCC
>CANQWR010000015.1 GCA_947627625.1 uncultured Ruminococcus sp.
CGACTTGCATGTGTTAAGCGTGCCGCCAGCGTTCGTCCTGAGCCAGGATCAAACTCTTTGTAAAAATTGTATATCAATCTCGAATTTTCACGGTTTCCCGCAAATTTTCAAAAATTGAGATCCCGTTAAAACGCTATGCGTTCGGCGTTTTTTTCAAGTCCGCCACGACTTTTAGAAATTTAAGGGTCGTACTTTTTTAACAAGTTCGCATTTTTCGTATTGTTCAGTTTTCAAGATGCCGACTAACTGTCCAAAATCTCACTCAAACAGCTTATTTATTATATCACATTTCTGTCAGCTTGTCAAGAGGTTTCCAAAAAATTTTTTCTTTTAATTTTTCCTGTAACCTCTGTAGCAAAAACACTCTCTCCGGTGTCCAGAACAATCACAGCAAAATCTTCCGAAATTCTTTCCAAAACCGTCCCTTTCGTCCGACAGCTTTATTATTATATCACTTATTTTTCAAAATGTCAACACGGAATATTCCACAAACTTTTTCTTTGTTTTTTGTAAATTATCCACAAAAAATTACAAAATCCACACAACCATGCAGTTCTCAGGCTCGTTTTCGGAGAGCGATATTGAAATTTCGCTCGTCCGCTTTTCGCCCGAATCAAAAATCAGGTCAAAAATTTCCTGCTGTTCTATGAACCTGCTCCTGAACTCCACATATGAAACGGAATTGGAGAATTTCAGCGGTATTACGTTGTTTCCCGCTTCAAGCTCACGGGCGATTATCTTCTTTGCGTCACCCGTATTTCTGGCGTAAAACCCCTCTTTCACATAGTAATTCTGCGAAATTTCGCTGCACTCAAACGGTTTGAGATAGTAGCCGTCCTCCCTGTGGGTTTTGCCGAAATCCTCGTCATTGCAGAGAAAATAGACCCTTTTCGGCTCTTCTCCCCTGCCCGCATCGTCCCAAGTCACGTCAATATTGTACCAGTCGCCCTCTATTTTGACCTGATTCCATGCGTGATTTTCGCCCTTGTCCGTTATGCCCGTCAGGACGACGCAATCAAGCCCGACTTCCGTCGCAAGGAGGTCAAAAGCCTTTGCGTAACCCTCACAGTTCGCAACTCCCTCCACAAGACAGCCGTAAGCCGTTGAGGAGTAGGGATCGTCCGAATTTGCCGTGTAATCGGTATTTTTAATTATGTAATCGTGAATTGAGAGTGCCTTTTGATAGTCGTCCGCATTTTTGGGAATTTTGCCGATAGCGGTTGACTTTTTCATGTCAAGCTCGTGAATTTTTTCGTCTATATCGGAATTGTCGCTCTCACGGTACAAAACTCTCGCCTTGCGTATCGTCTCGGCGGTATAATAACTCGACTCTATGTAAAAATATTGGCTCTCCTGCTTTTCAAGAATGCAGTACAGCTTTGAGTACATCTCATCTGTGACATCAAAGGGCAGAGGGATGACCTCCTGCCTGTCCTCAATGCCCTGAAAGACAGCCGTGTAGACAGATTTTTCCTCGTCCGTGAGAGTGCCGTAAGCGGGGCTTTTTGAAGCCTCCTGCTCGCTGAGATACTCCGCTTTAGGATACTTATATATTATCTCGTTTTTGACCGCAACCCTGTACCCCACAAAAACCACGGCTGCAAGAAGTGAGACGGCGACAATCGCACCAACCAATTTTTTGGACATATCTCCACCTCACTTGTCGGAAAAAGTGACAATATTATTTTTCACCCTGAAGCCGTTCAGGTTCTCCACAAAACGGCTGAATTTTGAATAGCCGTAAGTCTTTATGCTGAAATCGGGGAATTTTGTACACAGCTGTTTTTTGAGTTCCCCAAGATTGTACCCCTTCGGACCGCCTGTTCTCACTATCTCCGCAAGAGTCCTCTCGATGCGTTTCAGGTCTCCGTCATCGGATTTTTGTGAGACAAGTATACTGCTCCCCGACTGCCTTATGCTGAGGGAGTCAAAATCCTTTATGAACTGCGAAAATTTTGAGTAGCCGTAATTTCTGACGTCAAAATCGGGGTATCTGCTCTGTAGGAGACTTCCCAGTGTGCCTATATTTATCTCCTCCTGAATATTTGCGTTTTCGGTTATAATCCTTATTATAGCCGATTCAAGAGTTTTCAGCTCAACTTTTTCGTTGTCCGAACCGCTCTGCAAGTCCTCATCTGCAAGGACTTCCAGATATTTGAACGCATTGCACGCTGTGCTGAACGGCTTAGGAGTTTTCTGCTCCCCCATTCCTATGACGTGCATACCCGATTCACGCAACCTTATTGCAAGTCTCGTAAAATCGCTGTCGCTTGAAACTATGCAGAAGCCGTCAACGTTATGAGAGTAAAGAATATCCATAGCGTCAATGATCATAGCGGAGTCCGTGGCGTTTTTGCCAGTCGTGTAACTGTACTGCTGTACGGGGGTTATTGCGTTGTTCAGAGCCATATTTTTCCACCCCGCAAGATTTGGTCTTGTCCAGTCGCCGTAAACCCTCTTGTAGGTCACAGAACCGTAATTTGAAACCTCGTCAAGAATGTACTCCGTGTACTTTGCGGCGACGTTGTCCGCATCTATCAGAACTGCGTACCTCTTTGTATTTTCCATAATTCACCTCTTTGTGTTTTTATTTTTATTATTCTATATTACACTATATTCACACGTCCGAAAATTTATTTCTTTTCAACATTTCGGCGGGAAACTGTTGGAAACTTTCGTGTCGATAAGAACGTTATTAAAAAAATGTTCACAATATGTATAAACAAAAAATCCCGAAACTATTGCTTCGGGACTGAAATACCGAAATTATTACTCCGGTACTGTGGAGCGGATTACGAGGCTCGAACTCGCTACCTCCACCTTGGCAAGGTGGCACTCTACCAGATGAGCTAAATCCGCAGACAGTGGGTGCTAATCGGGAAATGTCAAGAGAACCTTTGCCCTGACCCCACTTCTTTTCTTTGAAAACCGTCCGTGCAGGCGGCTGAGCAAGCGAAAAAATTTCCACTTTACTCGAATGGTGCTTCCGGTCGGAATCGAACCAACGACACGGGGATTTTCAGTCCCCTGCTCTACCGACTGAGCTACAGAAGCATAAAATGGCGACCCGGATGAGGCTCGAACTCACGACCTCCAGCGTGACAGGCTGGCGTTCTAACCAACTGAACTACCGGGCCATGTGGTGGGGACTACAGGGCTCGAACCTGTGACCCTCTGCTTGTAAGGCAGACGCTCTCCCAGCTGAGCTAAACCCCCACGCTTGTACATTTTCCGTGCCGCAGGTCTTATCCCTGACGACGATATTTATTATATCACACAATTTCGGATTTGTCAAGGGTTTTTTGAAAATTTTTTCGAAAATTTTTTCGGAAGTCCGAAAAACGGCTTGAAATGGGGATTTTTCGGCTGAAAAATTTTTTCCGACAGCCGAAAAGTCCCCTTAAAACAGCACTTTGCGACAAATATTTTTACAGAAATAAATTTATTTTTTACTTATTTCTACACCCTGACGTGTCTCCCTGATTTCATAGCCGAGAGCAGAAATTTTGTCACGGATTTCGTCGGCAAGTGCAAAATTCCTCTGTTTACGGGCGTTTTTCCTCTGCTCTGCAAGCTCCAGAATCTCATCGGGAATCTCCTGAGAATTTTTTTCGTCGGAATATTTTTCAGCGTTTTTCACTAAATCAAGTCCGAGAACTCTGTCAAATTCGTCTATTATACCAATTTTTTGGTCGGCAGACAGCCCCGACTTCAGAACGTCGTAAATCACGGTAATTCCCATAGCCGTGTTCAGGTCGTTGTCGAGAGCATCACGGAATTTCCGCATCAAATCGCCGTATTCCGCACTCTCCGTGTCGATTTTTCCCGTACGCTCTTTCAGGATTGCAGAAATTTTTGACAACAATTTTTCGTAAGTGGCGGCAGTATTTTTCAGGCTCTCCCAGTCGAAAACAAGCGATTTTCTGTAGTGCGATTGCAGGCAGAAAAGCCTGTAAACAAGCGGATTGAAGCCCTTTTCCTCAAGCAGTGAGACCGTCAGAAATTCACCGCTCGACTTGCTCATCTTTCCCGAACTCGTGTTCAGGTGGAGGACGTGGAACCAGTAGCTGCACCACTTGTGTCCCAAATACGCCTCACTCTGTGCAATTTCGTTTGTGTGGTGCGGGAAAACGTTGTCAATTCCACCGCAGTGAATGTCCAGATACTCGCCCAGATTTTTCATACTTATGCAGGAACACTCTATGTGCCAGCCCGGATAGCCCGTACCCCACGGGCTTTCCCATTTAAGTTCCTGAGAGTCAAATTTGGACTTTGTGAACCACAGCACAAAATCTGCCTTGTTTCGCTTGTTGCCGTCCTCCTCGACACCCTCACGCACTCCGACAGCCAAGTCCTCCTCTTTGAAATCGTTGAAAACATAGTATTTTTCAAGTTTTGAAGTGTCAAAATAGACGTTCCCGCCCGAAATATAGGCGTAACCCTTTTCGATAAGTGAAGATATGACTTTTATGAAATCATCTATGCAGGAAGTCGCAGGCACTACTATATCGGGCTTTTTTATATTGAGTTTTCTGCAATCCTCGAAAAAAGCGTCCGTGTAGAACTTCGCTATCTCCATTACAGTCTTGTGTTCACGCCTTGCACCTTTAAGCATTTTGTCGTCACCCGTATCGCCGTCACTCGTCAGGTGTCCGACATCTGTTATATTCATAGCCCTTGTCACGTCAAGACCCGTGAATCTCAGATATTTTTCAAGAACGTCCTCCATTATGTAACTTCTCAGATTTCCTATGTGTGCATAGTGGTAGACGGTCGGACCGCAGGTGTACATCGTGACTTTTCCCTCTGTCCTCGGAATAAAATCTTCTTTTTTTCTCGAAAGTGAATTGTATATCTGCATAGTTATCCCCCTATGATTTTTTATTTTAATTTATTTTTATAATTTTATATTTTTATATTTTTAATAATTTATATAAATTTTAATAATTTAATTATATTCTCAAAGGCTTGTTGAACTTTATATTGTCAACTCTCCCGTCCGTGTCGCTGTCGGAATCACCCCTGCCCACGCCGTTTATGTCTATATCTTTCATAGTGTCTATATTTTTTCTGTTGTCCATCGGAATCCAGTTTTTTATAGTGCCGAAAAGCTGTGCGGAGCGTTCGAGAGTGTCTTCAAGAGACCTGAAAAAAATCCCTCCCGAAATTATCTCCGTCTCCGTCTCGACAAGCAGAAGATAGCCGTTGTCGCCCGTCATTCCGACTATACAGACCGAAATCGGATTTTCGTACATCGGTTTGCGGACACTCAGAGAGTCCTCCCTGTAGCCGTAATTCATGCTGTCGTTGTGGAGAATATTTATTTTTGAAAGTTCCGCCCGCCAGCCCTCCGACATTCTTATATCTTTGAACATATCGAAAAATTTGAAAAACGCCTCATATGCAATGTCATCTCTCCTGAAAAAACCGAGAAGCATCCCGCACCAATCCTGAGCGGAGTAGATATTCAGTTTCATACTTATAAAGTCGCTCAAATTGCTGAAATCAAGGGGAAAGAGAAGTCCCGAAGACGTATCATAGTCGGCATTGTCTATCTCACAAGCCCTGTAGCCGTCAAGGAACGCCTTCAGGAGAGTTATTTTTCTGTCCGCAAGATACAGCCCGGGACGCTCCCTTATCCTCTCGATTATGCCGTAGATGCCCATTATTTTTTCTCCCCGAGCTTTTTAATTTCGCTTTTCATCTTCTCCATCTCAACTTTCAGGTGACATATCTCCTGTTCAACAGGGTCGGGAACGTGAATCTGGTCTATCTCGTTCGTAACGTTGCAGACCCTCTTGCCGTTCATGCGGACTATTTTTGCAGGTACTCCCACAGCCGTGCAGTTGTCGGGAATTTCACTCAGAACAACGGCGTTTGCAGCTATCTTGACGTTGTTTCCCACTCTGAACGGTCCAAGAACTTTCGCCCCCGAACCAACAAGGACGTTGTTTCCGAGAGTGGGGTGACGCTTGCCCTTGTCCTTGCCCGTACCGCCGAGAGTAACTCCCTGATAAAGCAGACAGTTATCCCCGACAACTGCCGTCTCACCTATTACAACTCCCATGCCGTGGTCAATAAAAAGTCCCTTTCCTATCTTTGCACCCGGGTGAATCTCTATACCCGTCTTTTTCCTTGCGTACTGCGAAATCATTCTCGCAACCGTATAGAACTCCCTTTTATAGAACCAGTGCGAAATTCTGTAGCACCTTATCGCTTTAAGGCTCGGATATGTCAGAAGTATTTCAATGGCACTCCTTGCGGCGGGGTCACGCTCCTTTATCAGTCTTATATCACGCCTTATATATTTCAATATACTCAATCGGAAATCACTCCTGTCCTTAAAAATAAATATTTTCTCTCCCGATATTATATTATATTGTATTATTTTCCATATGTCAATAACAAATCAGCCGTTCGTCTTTTTTTCGGAACGGCTGTTTGAAAATCTGATTATTATTTTTTTATTTTACTCTGCAAAACCCGTCACTTCAAAAGTAACTTCAATAGTTTTCCACTCTCCCACATCGGACAGGTCTGTCATGTAGCCCTCTCCGTCGTCCACAGACATATCAAGATATATAAGCTGGTCTGTGCCGTCAACGTCAAGACCGGAATCTTCCGGAACGCTCACGGGGTACTCCTTGCCGTCAATCTTGACGCTCTTTATTTCGAATGAAATACTCTCCGGACCGTAGTAATCCACTCCCAGCATGAATATTCCGTCGGGGTTTGTATCGGAAATTTTCCTGTAGCTGTCGGTGTCCGCCGTGACAACTGCCGTGTAAGTACCGTTGCCCGTTATGGTCGGGTTGACTGCACCTGCCGCAAGAGGATCTTCCGCACCTCCCTCATAGTATATCATCATGGAGTTATCCGCAACGTACATATACGCCTGATTTTCGGCAACTTCAACGCCGTTTTCGGGTGCGGGCAACTCCTCAAAACCGAAATTTTCAGAAAAATCCTCTTCACTTTCGTTTTCGCTGTCTGTCTCGGAGACTTCCTGCTCCTGCTCCGTCTCTGCCTCTGTCTTGACAGTTTCGGTCACGTCCTCCAAATCGTCCCAGTCGTCCCAGTCGTCATAATCGTCATAGTCATCATCCGTAAAATGAACTCCCTCGTCGTAGTCGCTGTAGTCCACATAGAAAGCCGAAGCAAGACCCTCTCCCGCCTCCTGTGCGTCACTCTCGGGCAGTCCTATCTTGACAAATACGTCTTTCAGGAATCCCGACATCTGCTCCTCGGTGACATAGTCCTCAAGGACAAAATCGCTCTCCGTGTCGACCATAAAAGCACCGTCTGTTGAGGGAATTTCAGGCTCTGCACCGTAGTCCTGCGAATATGTCAGCGTGACTTTTCCGTAGTCAACATCGTCAATACTTATGTCCGTGCTTACGTCCTGTGAATTGCCGTCAGAGGAGAGACTGAGCGAAATGGGATCTGTGTCGGGAATGTTCAGCACAACCGTGCCGTTCACATAGAACTTGTTCTCGTCAACGACTTCCAAATCGGTGAACTCAACAGAAAAGTCGTCCGAACCGTCAGAGAACGAAATATCTCCCGTCTGCTTGCCGTCTGTCTCTGTAGAAGTCAGAGTGAGAGTGTAGTCACGCTCCCCTGCTGTCATTATGTAAAACTCTCCACGTGTCTCGCTGCCGTCCTTGCCGACAACCGCTTTTATCTCGTTTGTACTGTCGTCGTTGTCGGTGAATTTAATTCCCCTTATGTCGCCGTTGGGATCAACGTATGTATCGACAGTTACGACAGTTTCCGTATCGCTCTCAATGTCTCTTTCCTCTTCAAGCATTTCGTCAAGGCTCTCGCTGTACTCCTCGTCCGTGCAGACACCCATGTCCTCAACGACTATCCGCTTTATGACACTGTCGTTTTTCAGCTCGTTCACAAGGTTTTCCGCTATCTCAACGAACTTTGCGGAGTTCACTTCGGTTGACATAACTATGTAGTCAACGGAAATGTCGCATATGTCAACGGACTCACTCTTCTCAACAGTGACCTCGTCAACGGAATTTCTCCACACACCGAAATATCTGTTTATCATGTCCTCAAGTTCTTCGGGAGTGAGAAACTCCTCGGGGTTTTCAAGAATTTTCCTCTGTGCGTCAATGATTTTTTCGCTGTCTTCGTCGTCCCCATAGGCAGTACCGTAAATGTAGTCAATGAGAGACTCCCCCAAGTTCATGCCTATCCACTGTTCGGACAGCTCGGGAATGCGTCCGAAAACGTTCTCGTCACCCGATGCAACATCTAAAGTCATAAGTTTTTCGTCGTTGTATTTGAGATAGTAGTTTCCCGCAATCTTTCCGCCGTTCAACTGTTCCTCCGCACCCACGCCGATACTGTCGGTATTCTTTATAATGTCGAGAACCGCTTTTTCGTCCTCGGTACTCTCGTCAAGCCCCATGTCATCAATAAGAAGCTCCTTTGCACCGTCACTCACGTCATATTTCAGAGCTACAGAAGCTTTCTGTCCTTTTGAATATTCGTCAAGCCCCTCACGGTACTTGTCAGCCGTCTCGGAAGCAATTTTGCTTGTGTTCTCCTCGCTGACCCATGCAAAGTACTTTTCGGGACTCATCACACGCACGTTTACCTGATTTTTTACAAAGTCGGATAGACCGTAAGCCGCAAAACATCCCGCACCCGCAATTACAAGTGCCGATACGCTTATGAGAGCTATTTTTTTGCCCTTTTTCTTTTTCGGAACAGTGTCGACTCCCGAAACCGAGTCAAAACCGCTTCCGTTTCCCCAATCATTCTTATCTGCCATAACAGGCACCTCCAAAGTAAATTAAAAAAACTTAAATTCCCCGCCGAATCCCTCAACGGAAAATATCGGGGACATAAATATAAAAATTATAAACTCTTTGTATAAAAAAGATAATCTTTTATCCCCGTCTATATCATAACACAACACAAGTAAAAAGTCAACAGTTTTACCGCATTTTCTTCATTTTGTAATCTTTTTATATATTCCCAAGATGAAAATTTGGTGAAATCATAAAAAATACTTGACAAATCAAAGAATATAGTGTATAATGAATGAGACGGACGGTGAGGGGTCGGTTCGCTGTGTGTGAACTAAGTTTCACTCTGCGGTCGGCGGACTGCTGTCGTCTGTCATATGTCTACTTTTATTTTTTACATGAAACAGGAGGATTTAGAAATGGGTGTATTTGGAAGACTTGTTGACATTCTCAAGTCTAATGTCAATGACCTTATCGACAAGGCTGAGGACCCTGAGAAGATGGTCAAGCAGATAATCAAGGATATGCAGGAGGAACTCAACGAGAATACTCAGAAATACGGCAAGGCTAAGGGCAGTGAGAACCTCGCAAAGAAAAAGTATGAGGCTGCTGTCAAAGTCTCACAGGACTGGGAGAGAAAAGCCAAAGCCGCTCTCTCACAGGGCAATCAGGAACTCGCTAAACAGGCTCTCACAAAGAAAGTAAAGGCTGACGAGGACGTTGCAAGCTATAAGGAGATGTACGACTCTATCTCATCTCAGACAGAGGCTATCGGTGCACAGATGGAACTCCTCAAGAACAAGCTCGACGAGGCAAAGGCTAAACAGGCTGTTCTCATCGCACGCTCACAGGCTGCCGAGACAAAGAAAGACCTTGCAAAGTCTATGGGCGGTATAGACACTTCAAGTGCAATGGATAAACTCAACCGCATGGAGGAGAAAGTTCAGCGTCAGGAAGCTGAAGCTGACGCCTTTGTGGAGGTAGCAGGCGGCGGTTCTGCCGAAATGGAGCTGAGAGACTCCTTCCAGCAGATAGAGACCGATGCAAAAGTCGATGCCGAGCTTGCAAGGCTCATGGCTGAGATGGGCAGCGGCGTTTCACAGGACGTACAGCAGTAAAACCAAAATAAATACTAAAAAAGTGAGGTTTCGGAGCTTATGGGCAGTAAAAAAGACACAATGAATCCGGATAAAGTCCTGAAGATGTTCGTTCCGATAATATGTGCGATATTTATCGCCCTGAGTTCAATACTCTATATTCTCTACAAGAGCTGGAGCAATAAACTCTACTTTGAAAAGTGGAAGGACTATGAGGACTGCGGTGTCTGATGTAATTGAATTAAAAAATCAAAATTAAATATTTTCCTTGTAAATGCGATGAAGGGAAATAAAGCCTTTTAACCGTTCCACAGAGAGCTGTCGGTGGTGAGATACAGCGGACGGTCAAGGTCATAGCTCCTCCCCGAGCAGTCGGCTGAAAGCGTGTTTGATTAAAGATTAAAACCGTTATTAGGTCTGAACGGGTTCTCCCGTTACAGAGAGAGGCATTGTCTGATGCCGTTGAGTGGGTGCGTCTGTGAGGACGTGCCAAAGGAGAGTGGTACCACGGAACTTGCTATTTCGAGTTTCGTCTCTCCCGTTCCCTTTTTACAAAGGGTTCGGGAGATTTTTTTGTATCTGCGATTTACACCCTATGTCATGAAAAATAAAAATTAAAAAACGGACTATCTGCATTGTCTGCCGTATTATAATTTGTGTTGTGGACTGTGGGCTTCGCCCCCAAAAATAATTTTCTTAAAATTATATTTTTTGGAGATTTAATATTTTATTAGGACGATAAGGGGCAGGGGGCTTTGCCCCCTGAACCCCCATTGGGGGCTCTGCCCCCAAGCCCCCGTCGGGGGGAAGAATCCCCCCGAACCCCCCATGATTATTCCCACAGAGGGAAAAATTGTGACAAGAGTGTTGTCCCCCTATGACAGTCTACTGTTTTAATTTTGGGGGTCAAGGGCAACCCACCAGTCCAAAATTCGACAATGTTTTTAGTCAACCAAAAAGGAGAATTACTATGAAAAATATACAAAAATACACCAAACAATTTTTCGTCCCGCCACACACAAAGATGAAGTGGGCGGAAAAGACGTATATCGAAAAAGCCCCGATATGGTGCAGTGTCGACCTGCGTGACGGCAATCAGGCTCTCGTAATCCCTATGAGCTTGAACGAAAAACTGGAGTTTTTCAACAAACTCGTTGAGATAGGTTTCAAGGAAATCGAAATAGGTTTCCCCGCCGCTTCTGAGACAGAGTACGAATTTTGCCGTACACTGATTGAGCAGAATTTAATCCCCGACGACGTGACTATTCAGGTTCTCACACAGTCCAGAGAACACATTATCCACAAAACTTTTGAGGCTCTCAAAGGCTGTAAGAACGCCGTTGTCCACCTCTATAACTCCACCTCCCTCGCACAGCGTGAGCAGGTTTTCAGAAAGAGCAAGGAGGAGATAAAGCAAATCGCCACTTTTGGTGCGGAACTGTGCAAGCAGTACAGGGAAAAATATGAGGGCAATTTCAAATTTGAGTACTCCCCCGAGAGTTTCACGGGTACAGAACCCGAATTTGCTCTTGAAGTCTGCAATGCTGTACTCGACATATGGCAGCCCTCCGAGAACGACAAAGTTATAATAAATCTGCCCGTGACCGTACAGCTCTCCATGCCCCACGTCTACGCCAACCAGATAGAATATATGTGCGACAATCTCAAATACAGGGAGAACGTTATAGTCTCGCTCCACCCCCACAATGACAGGGGTTGTGCCGTTGCCGACACCGAAATGGGACTCCTTGCAGGTGCGGACCGTGTAGAGGGTACTCTCTTCGGAAACGGTGAGAGGACGGGAAATGTAGATATTATAACTCTCGCACTCAATATGTACTCACAGGGCGTTGATCCTATGCTCGATTTCAGTGATATTCCGTCCATTACGGAACTCTACACAAGGGTTACAAGAATGACCGTCAGCGACAGACAGCCCTATTCGGGCAGTCTCGTATTTGCAGCTTTCAGCGGTTCACATCAGGACGCTATTGCAAAGGGTATGAAATGGCGTGAGGAGAAAAATACTCCCCACTGGACCGTTCCCTATCTGCCCATTGATCCTGAAGATATAGGACGTGAGTACTCGGCGGACGTTATAAGAATAAACAGTCAGTCGGGAAAGGGCGGTATTGGCTATATTCTGGAAACAAGATACGGCTATAATCTGCCGAAAAAAATGCGTGAGGACTTCGGCTACAAGGTAAAGGACATCTCCGACAAAAAACACAAGGAACTCATGCCCGATGAGGTCTACGACATATTCAGGAGAAATTATGTGGACTTGGTGTCCCCGCTGTGCGTAAAAGAGGCTCACTATGTCCAGACAGACGGCATAGAGGCTACCGTCACTTTTGAACTGGACGGCAGAAAAGTTACTGCGACTGATTCGGGAAACGGTCGTCTGGATGCTGTCAGCAACGCTATAAAGTCCTATCTCAATGCCGACTACAATATCCACACTTACACTCAGCACGCTCTTGAAGTGGGTTCTGCTTCAAAAGCTGTCTCCTACGTTGAGATAGTCACCACCGACAAAAAGAGTTTCTGGGGAACGGGTACTGACAACGATATAATAACTTCCTCCGTGAAAGCCCTCGTCAGTGCAATAAACAATATGTTGAATTTGCATAAATAATCGTGTTGAAAATATTCACAATACACAAAATATAATAAAATATTCCGTTTCTTATTGATTTCACGGAATTTATGTGATATAATCTATTCGAGTAATAACGGGAGGCGGAGTTTTGTGAGATACAAGATGTGTTCGGATTCGCATTCGATTTTTTCAGGCATCATTATTATCTCCGGCACGGTCATAAAAATACGTGACTGTAGTCGTGATTCATTCTGCCCGAAAGTTTTTTAAGCCTCCTGAATATTCAAAATCTTGAAAAAAAAGCAAGGACGCTTATAATTAAAACCCTCGGCTGGAATGTCGGGGGTTTTGTGTTATAAAACCGAAATTTTACGACTTAGTGCTTTATCCCTTTGGAGATTGGGGGCTTCGCCCCCAAACCCCCATTAGAATTATAAGGGGCAGGGGGCGTTGCCCCCTGGACCCCCACTGGGGGCTCTGCCCCCAGACCCCCGTCGGGGGGAAGTATCCCCCCGAACCCCCCATATTTACGCTCACAGAAAAAATTTTCAGCATACCAAATTACAAAAAGAGAGGAAAAATATTATGAAAATATCAGGTGCAAAGATAGTTGTTGAGACACTGATAGAACAGGGCTGTGATACCGTTTTCGGCTACCCCGGCGGACAGGTTATAAATCTCTTTGATGAACTCTATCTGTGCCGTGACAGAATAAAGCACGTTCTGTCTGCTCACGAACAGGGTGCTGCCCACGCCGCTGACGGCTATGCAAGAGCTTCGGGAAAAGTCGGTGTAGTTATCGCCACTTCAGGACCGGGTGCGACAAATCTCGTCACGGGAATTGCCACTGCTTATCTCGATTCTGTACCGCTTGTCGCAATAACAGGAAACGTTCCGTGCAGTTTAATCGGCAGAGACAGTTTTCAGGAGGTCGATATAGTCGGCATAACTATGCCTGTCACAAAGCACAATTTTATAGTCAAGGACATAAGGGAACTCGCTGAGACTATAAGGACTGCTTTCAAAATCGCAAAGTCGGGCAGACCCGGACCTGTTCTTGTGGACATTCCAAAAGACGTTCAGACTGCCGTGTGGGACTTTGAACCAAAGTCTGAACCGATAAGACCGTACCCGCTGAAATTTGTGTCGGAGGGCAAGCTGAAAAAGGCTGTTGAGATGATAAATTCTGCCGAAAGACCGTATATATATTTTGGCGGTGGAATAATTTCGGGAAAGGCTTCTGAGGAACTTGTTAAATTAAGTGAAAAAATTGACGCTCCTATGGGCTGTTCACTTATGGGACTGTCGGCAGTCCCCTCCGACAATCCGAGATTTCTCGGCATGAACGGTATGCACGGTCACTACGCCTCCTCGATAGCTCAGGACGAAGCAGACCTTGTTATAGCTCTCGGTGCAAGATTTTCAGACAGGGCAACGGGCAAAAAAGAGCGTTTCAACAAGAATTTCAAAATAATACATATTGACGTTGACAATGCCGAATTGAATAAAAATATTACTGCTGATCTGTCCATAAACGGCGACATAAAAGACGCTCTTTTCAGGCTTGTTTCAATGGCGTCGGAGAAAAAACACCCCGACTGGCATGAGAGAATTGAACAGCTGAAATATGAGGAAAAAATTAAACTGAGTGGTTCTATGCACAACGCAAGGGAAAATACTCTTGAACCGTCCGATATAGTGGAAATAATAAGCCGTCATGCAGGAGAGGACGATATAATTGTCACAGATGTCGGTCAGCACCAGATGTGGACCGCACAGTGTTATCCGTTCAAAAAGCCGAGGACTTTCCTGACAAGCGGCGGTCTCGGAACTATGGGCTTTGGTGTCGGTGCGGGAATAGGAGCTTCCGTTGCAACAGGTCAGAGGGCTGTGCTATTTACAGGTGACGGCAGTTTCGGCATGAATCTCAATGAACTCGCAACGGCTGTCTCCGAAAATATCCCCCTTGTAATCGTCATAATGAACAACGGCGTTCTCGGTATGGTCAGACAGTGGCAGACTCTCTTTTTCGACCGCCACTATTCCAACACTACTCTTGACAGAAAGACCGATTTTGTCAAACTCGCTGAGGCTTTCGGGGCAAAGTCCGCAAGGGTTTTCACTCCCGAACAACTTGAAAAAACCGCTCGGGAAGCCTTTGAGTACAGCGGTACTTTTGTCATAGACTGTGCGGTTGACTGCGATAAATTTGTACTCCCCATGCTCCCCCCCGGCGGTTCTATTGAGGACATAATCACTGAGATAAAATAAATTTTTTAAGTGGGACGATTGGGAACTTTCCCCCCTGAACTCCCAAAAAATAATTTTCTTAAAATTATATTTTTTTGAAAATTTCATTGATTTATAGACGGTCGGGGCTTTGTGCAAATTTTATTAGAACGATAGGAGGCAGGGGGCTTCGCCCCAAAAAATAATTTTTCTAAAATTATATATTTTTGGAGATTTAAGAATATTTATTAGGACGATTAGGGGCAGGAGGCTTCGCCCAAAAAATAATTTTTCTAAAATTATATTTTTTTGAAAATTTCATTGATTTATAGACTGTCGGGGCTTTGTGCAAATTTTATTAGAACGATAGGAGGCAGGGGGCTTTGCCCCCTGAACCCCCACAAGGGGCTCCGCCCCTTGACCCCGCTGGGGGGAAGTATCCCCCCAGACCCCCATGATTATTCCCACATAGGAAACAATCCCCTCCCCATTATGGTCTGCTGTTTAATTTTGGGGGTCAAGGGGGGTCACCCCCCCAGTCCACAAGCGTTGATAATATAAATAACAAGAGAGGATATCATAAAATGAATCAATATGTAATAGGCGTTATCGTGTCGAACGTTTCGGGAGTCCTGTCAAGAGTTTCGGGAATGTTCACAAGACGTGGTTTCAATATAGACTGTCTCACTGTCGGTGAGACCGAGGCAAGCGGTTTTTCAAGAATTACTGTCGCTTTCAAAGGCGACGACGAAATAAAAGAGAGAATACTCAAAAATCTTGAAAAACTCCACGATGTAAAAGAGGTGGAAGTCCTCCGAAAAGAGGACACCGTTATAAGGGAGTTACTTCTTCTTAAAGTGAGAAATTCCCCTCAGACAAGGCAGGATATAATGTCCGCTGTTGAGATATTCAGGTCAAAAATCGTTGACTACTCAACAGAATCTCTCGTCTGTGAACTGACGGGTGAGACCTCCAAAATAGACGCTTTTGTCGAACTTATGAAGAGTTACGGCATTATGGAGATGTGCCGTACGGGTATGGTAGCCATAGAGAGGGGACAAAACTGTCTCAAAACAAGGTAATAGCCGTCTGTGGACGGTTTATTATAAATAAATTTATCAAAACAAAGGAGTAATAAGAAATGGAAAACACAGCAAAAGTTTTCTATGAGCAGGACTGCGACCTGTCTCTGCTCTACGGAAAGACAATCGCCGTTATAGGTTACGGCTCACAGGGTCACGCACACGCTCTCAACGCAAAGGAGTCCCTCGGAGACAAGGGCAGAGTAATCATAGGTCTTTACAACGGTTCAAAGTCTTGGGACAAGGCTGTTGCACAGGGCTTTGAAGTTTTCACAACCGCTGAGGCTGTAAAACAGGCTGACATCATCATGATTCTCACAAATGACGAAAAACAGGCTAAACTCTACAAAGAAGAAGTTGAGCCGAATCTTGAAGCGGGAAATATGCTCATGTTCGCACACGGTTTCAATATCCACTTTGGCTGTATAGTACCCCCCGCTGACGTTGATGTTACAATGATTGCACCGAAAGGTCCGGGACACACCGTAAGAAGTGAGTATCAGGCAGGAAAGGGCGTTCCGTGTCTCGTTGCCGTACATCAGGACGCTACAGGCAAAGCTAAAGACCTCGCTCTCGCTTACGGTCTTGCAATAGGCGGTGCAAGAGCCGGAGTTCTTGAGACCACTTTCAGAACTGAGACCGAAACAGACCTCTTCGGTGAGCAGGCTGTACTCTGCGGAGGAGTTTGTGCCCTCATGCAGGCAGGTTTCGAAACTCTCGTTGAAGCAGGCTATGACCCCAGAAATGCTTATTTTGAGTGCATTCACGAAATGAAACTTATAGTAGACCTCATCTATCAGAGTGGTTTTGCAGGTATGAGATATTCTATCTCAAATACCGCCGAGTACGGTGACTACACTTCAGGTCCGAAAGTAATCACCGAGGACACTAAAAAGGCTATGAAACAGATCCTCAAAAACATTCAGGACGGTTCTTTTGCTAAGGAGTTCCTGCTTGATATGTCCGATGCAGGCGGACAGGTTCACTTCAAGGCTATGAGAAAACTTGCAAGCGAACACCCTGCCGAGAAAGTCGGTGCGGAAATCAGAAAGCTCTACAGCTGGAGCGACGAGGACAAACTTATAAATAACTGATTTTTCGGGAACTTATCGGGTGGCGGTTCGCAACAGTTCCGTCACCTGTTTTATCTGCCTTACGGCATTGGGATTTTGGGGGGCGTTGCCTTGTGAGGGGTTCTGCCCCCACTCTCCCGTTAGAACGATAAGGGGCAGGGGGCTTTGCCCCCTGAACCCCCATTGGGGGCTCTGCCCCCAAACCCCCGTCGGGGGGAAGTATCCCCCCGAACCCCCCCATGATTATTCCCACAGAGAAAAAAAATCTGAACCCTCATGATGGAAACTCTGTCCGATTTCGACGATGCTTAGATAGTGGATGAACTAAAAATATCTAACCACGGGTTTCCAAAGGGGCTTAGGTGGCAAAATCCCCAATAACACAAAATTAAAAAATCAAATTCAAAATGAGGTTGAAAATATGAGTGAATTTTTTTGTGACGGTATGGAAAAAGCCTCACAGCGTTCGCTGTTCAGGGCTTTGGGACATACGAGTGAGGAAATGAAAAGACCGCTTGTCGGTATAGTTTCTTCTTATAACGAAATAGTCCCAGGACATATGAATATCGATAAAATTACGGAAGCCGTTAAACTCGGTGTGGCTATGGGCGGGGGTACTCCCGTGGTATTTCCCGCAATTGCTGTCTGTGACGGTATTGCTATGGGTCACACGGGTATGAAATACTCCCTTGTCACCCGTGATTTGATTGCGGATTCTACGGAGTGCATGGCTCTTGCTCACCATTTTGACGCACTTGTTATGATTCCGAATTGCGACAAAAATGTCCCCGGACTGCTTATGGCTGCGGCAAGAATAAATGTCCCGACTATTTTTGTCAGTGGCGGACCTATGCTTGCGGGTCACGTCAAAGGCAAAAAGACCAGTCTCTCCAGTATGTTTGAAGCTGTGGGAGCTTATACGGCGGGAAAAATTTCCGATGAAGATGTCCTCGAATACGAAAACAAAGCCTGTCCGACCTGTGGCTCTTGTTCGGGAATGTACACCGCAAATTCTATGAACTGCCTGACGGAAGTTCTCGGTATGGGTCTCAAAGGCAACGGCACTATCCCCGCTGTTTACTCCGACAGACTCAGACTTGCAAAAGAAGCGGGTATGCAGGTCATGGAGCTGTACAGAAAAAATATCCGTCCGCTTGACATTATGACCGAAAAGGCTTTTTATAACGCTCTGACCGCCGATATGGCTCTCGGCTGTTCTACCAACAGTATGTTGCACCTCCCCGCCATTGCTAACGAATGCGGTATAGAAATAAATCTCGATATGGCTAACGAAATCAGTGCAAAGACTCCCAATCTCTGTCACCTTGCTCCTGCGGGTAACACCTACATGGAAGACCTGAACGAAGCAGGCGGTGTCTATGCTGTACTGGGTGAACTCTCAAAGAAAAATTTAATCAATCTCGACTGCATGACTTGTACGGGAAAGACTGTCGGGGAAAATATAAAGGGCTGTGTGAACAGAAATCCCGATATTATCAGACCTGTTGAAAATCCATACAGTGAGACGGGCGGTATTGCCGTATTAAAGGGAAATCTCGCTCCCGACAGATGTGTTGTAAAGAGGAGTGCTGTTGCCCCCGAAATGCTCGTCCACAGAGGTCCTGCAAGAGTTTTCGACAGTGAGGAGGACGCTATAAAAGTAATCTATGAGGGCGGTATAAAAGAGGGTGATGTTGTCGTAATCAGATACGAAGGTCCCGCAGGCGGTCCGGGTATGAGGGAAATGCTCTCACCCACTTCAGCAATACAGGGTGCTGGTCTTGGCTCAACTGTGGCACTTATAACGGACGGACGTTTCAGTGGTGCAACACGTGGTGCAGCTATAGGTCACGTCTCCCCCGAAGCCGTAAACGGCGGTACTATCGCATATGTCAAAGACGGCGACATGATTTCTATAAATATTCCCGAATACTCCATAAATCTCGAAGTCTCCGATGAGGAACTCGCAGAGCGTAAAAAAACTATGCCCATAAAGAAAAAGGAGAATATCACGGGCTATCTCAAACGCTATGCGGCTATGGTATCAAGTGCGGACAAGGGTGCTATTATCAACAGAAAAGACTGATGCAGAGGGATTTAATATTATCGGAGGATAATATATGAACAGCAGAAAAAATTCAGCGATTGTTGCAGTAATTATTTCAGTGCTTCTTATAATTGCGGGAGTGGTCCAGACTGCATATTTCCATAGATTAAAACAGAATGCTACTGAGCAAGTCAGCGGTGAAATCACCGACGTTTCAAGGCATAGTTCGTTTTCACGCAGTAGTTCGCATTCACGCAGAAGACCTAAGACAAAATATCATATTTATGTTGATTACACTGTAGGCAGAACCGAATATACAACGTCATTCACTCTGTCACGCAGTAAATTCTCTGAGGGCGAAAAAGTTACCGTTATGTATGACCCGAATGACCCCGAAAACTGTTATGTTGTCGGTGCTTTCAAAAACGGTGGTATCACAATATCAGTTTTAGGTGTTATATTTCTCGTTATTTCGATAGCGTTTATAATCGAAGAACGTAAAAAATCAGAATCAGAATAAACAAATTTAATAATTTTTTTATTCAATAATTTATGACAGACAATTTCGGAAAAGAGGGTGTGACAGATGACACGTTTATACAGATTTTTCTCGTCTTTGCTGCTCTGGTTTGTGAGCGAATTTGCTTTTGCGGAACTCGACAACAGCAGCGGCATTGTCCACACAGCCGTTGCGGTGTTTCTCGCACTGACTATTGCGATACGTGAGTTAAACTATGATTCAAAGAGAATTTACAGGGAACTCACGGAGAAAAGCTCCAAATGTGATATTTTGGACTTAATATATTTTGACGGTGCGTTGCTGATAATGTACGCCGGTACTGCAAGCATAGGCAGAAAACCCTATAACGCTGAAAACTGGTTTTATTTCTGTCTGATGTGTGTACCCGTCTTTGCCGTTTCGATCATAGTCATCGTGAACCGCTACAGGAAAATAAAAAATATAAAAAATCAGAATAAACAAATTTAATAATTTTTTTGAAAGGAATGATTAGAAAATGGGTATGACAATGACACAGAAAATACTCGCTTCCCATGCGGGGCTTGACAGCGTTCAGGCTGGACAGCTTATTCTCGCAAGTCTTGACCTCGTTCTCGGCAACGATATTACTTCCCCCGTTGCCATAAAGGAGTTCTCAAAACTCGGCAGGGACAGCGTTTTTGACAGGGACAAGGTGACAATGGTTATGGACCACTTTGCCCCCAACAAGGACATTAAAGCCTCCGAACAGTGCAAGATGTGCAGGGAGTTTTGCGGTGAAAAAAATATAACTCACTTCTATGATGTCGGAAAAATGGGTGTTGAACACGCTCTTCTCCCCGAACAGGGTCTTGTTACTGCGGGAAATCTCGTCATAGGTGCGGACTCCCACACCTGTACATATGGTGCACTTGGTGCTTTCTCAACGGGTGTAGGCTCTACGGATATGGCTTGCGGTATGGCTACGGGCAAAGCGTGGTTCAAAGTGCCGTCCGCTATAAAATTCAATCTCACGGGCAAATTGCAGAAATATGTCTCGGGAAAAGACGTTATCCTCCACATCATAGGCAAAATAGGCGTGGACGGTGCTTTGTACCGTTCTATGGAATTTTCCGGTGAGGGGCTTTCGGAACTCTCCGTGGCTGACCGTCTGTGCATAGCTAATATGGCTATTGAAGCAGGTGCAAAGAACGGCATTTTTGAAGTGGACGAACTCACTCTTGAATACATAAAGGAACACGGCGGTGCTGAACCGAAAATATTCAAGGCTGACGATGATGCCGAATACGATGAAGTCATAAATATAAATCTCTCTGAGATTGAACCGACTGTATCTTTCCCGCACCTGCCCGAAAACGCTAAGACTTTCAGCGAATTTGGTGACGTAAAAATTGACCAAGTGGTAATTGGTTCGTGTACCAACGGCAGACTTGAAGATTTAATTATAGCTGCCGAAATTATGAAGGGCAAGAAGTGTGCGGACGGCGTGAGGGTGATTATAATTCCCGCCACTCAGCAAATCTATCTTGATGCTATGGAAATGGGTCTGCTGAAAATATTTATCGAATCGGGTGCTGTGGTCTCAACCCCGACTTGCGGTCCGTGTCTGGGCGGTCACATGGGTATTCTCGCAAAGGGTGAGCGTGCCGTTGCCACCACAAACAGAAACTTTGTCGGACGTATGGGTGATCCGACTTCTGAAGTATATCTCGCAAGTCCCGCTGTAGCGGCAGCAAGTGCAATAACAGGTAAAATTACAAGTCCGTGGGAGGTAATGGGAAAATGAAGTACACAGGTGATGTTATAAAATATGCGGACAACGTCGACACTGACGTTATTATCCCCGCAAGGTATCTCAACACAAGCGACCACAAAGAACTCGCTTCTCACTGTATGGAGGATTTGGACAAGACTTTCACAAGCAGAGTTAAACAGGGCGACATCATAACCGCAGGCTTTAATTTCGGCTGTGGTTCGTCCCGTGAACACGCTCCCATAGCCATAAAGGCAAGCGGTGTCTCACTCGTCATAGCTAAGAGTTTTGCGAGAATTTTCTACAGAAATTCTATAAATATAGGTCTCGCCATAGTGGAGTGTCCCGAAGCTGTTGACGGTATAAACGACGGCGACAGGGTTGAGGCTGATTTGGACACGGGTGTTATCAGAAATCTCACCACGGGAAAAGAGTACAAAACTCAGCCTTTCCCCGAATTTGTCCAGAAAATCATTGAAAACGGCGGTCTGATAAACTCTATCGCTGAGGGAGTAATAAAGTAAATTCTGCCCCCATATTAGAGAACGTTAAGGGGCAGTTGTCTTCTGACCCCCAAAAATGGAAACAACAGTCAGTTCCGCTAATTTTTGAGTTTTGGGTTAATCATGGGGGGTTCGGGGGGATTCTTCCCCCCGACGGGGGTTTGGGGGCAGAGCCCCCAATGGGGGTTCAGGGGGCAAAGTCCCCTGCCCCTAATCGTTCTAATAAAAATTTTGAGGACGAAGTCCCCAATATCTCAACGGGGACGGAGTCCCCTGTACAACAAAATTATAATTAAAAGGAGACTGAAAAAATGGAATTTAATATAGCACTTCTCAAAGGCGACGGAATAGGTCCCGAAATCGTGGACAGTGCCGTAAAGGTACTCGAAAAAACAGGTCAGAAATTCAACCACACTTTCTACTTCAAGGACTACCTCATAGGCGGTATAGCCTTTGATATGACGGGCGAACCCCTCCCCGTGGAGACAATTCAGGGCTGTCTCGCAAGCGACAGTGTACTGCTCGGTGCGGTAGGCGGTTACAAGTGGGACAATCTCTCGGGCGACAAGCGTCCCGAAAAAGCTCTTCTCGGCATACGTTCAGCACTCGGTCTGTACACAAATTTAAGACCTGCTCCGCTGTATCCTGCTTTGAGAAGTGCCTCTCCGCTCAAAGACGAAATAATCGGTGACGGCTTTGATATTATGATTGTCAGGGAACTCACAGGCGGTATATATTTCGGTGAACGTGGCTATCGTGAGGGCAAGTACGGCACGGAGGCTTTCGACACAGAAGCTTACAGCGTCATGGAAATTGAGAGAATAGGCAGGACTGCTTTTGAGTGTGCAATGAAGAGAAACAAAAAACTGACAAGTATTGACAAGGCGAATGTTCTCGAATCCTCCCGCCTTTGGAGAAAAACTATGCACCAGCTTGCCGAAAAGTACCCCGAAGTTGAATACTCCGACTTGCTTGTGGACAACGCTGCTATGCAACTCGTCAGAAATCCCCGACAGTTTGACGTTATCGTGACTTCAAATATGTTCGGTGACATTCTCTCCGATGAAGCTTCACAGATTACAGGTTCAATAGGTATGCTCGCATCGGCTTCACTCGGTGACACTTCAAGAGGTATGTACGAACCCATTCACGGCTCTGCTCCGGACATTGCAGGTCAGAACAAGGCTAACCCCATAGCAACTATACTCTCCGCAAGCATGATGCTCCGGTACTCCTTTGACCTGTCCGAAGAGGCTGACTGCATAGAAAAAGCTGTTGACAAGGTTCTGAACGCTGGTTATCGTACAGCCGACATTATGGGCAATACAGACGGTACACCACTTACCTGTACTGAAATGACTGAAAAAGTATTAGAGGCGTTATAATAATGGATTTGAAATTATTGGACTGTAAAGTGAGTTCACTTGCGGTTTTTAGAAAATTACTTGAAGATAAAGTTATAGTTTTGTTGTGGCGGTTGCTTGACGACTGGAAAGAAACTTCCGTTGAATGTTTTTTATCTGCATATTCAGAGTTTGTGGAAAAGCTGTATCAGAAAAACATAAATTTAAGCGAATATATTCTTAAAAGGGTTCTGGAAAATGAGAACTTCTATATAATCGGTAAGGCACAGGGAAAAGTTTTCGACAGTTATATTGTTGAAACTGTTGAAAACGAGCTGAAAATATTGCAGGAAATGTCACGTCTGACACCTGACGATATAACAGCCGATATTGATTATAATGGTTTTATGCCGAAGTGGAGAACGTCCGAGATTGATTTTCTGACAGAATACAAAATGAGAGTGGACAACCTGAACCGTTTCGGCTGGGGACTATGGGCAAAGAGCAATATGTTCAAACTGAAAGACGGTCAGATAAAGCCTGTCGAATTTCCCGACAAGCAAAGGCTCTCCGACTTGTACGGCTATGATATGGAACGCCGTATGGTGGTTGAAAATACTCTCGCATTGCTAAACGGAAAACCCGCACAGAATGTTCTCCTGTACGGCGATGCGGGTACGGGAAAATCCTCCACGGTAAAGGCGATAGTAAATCAGTATTCGGACAGGGGGTTGCGTCTTATTGAGGTCACAAAGGACGAACTCTCGGATATATCCGAAATTGTAAGCATAATAAGCGAAAACCCTCTGAAATTTATCATATTTATTGACGACCTGTCTTTTACTTCAGGTGAGGACTGCTTTGCAAAACTCAAAGCTGTACTCGAAGGCTCTGTCTCGTCAAAGTCCGACAACATGGTGATATACGCCACAAGCAACCGCAGACACCTCGTCCGTGAGAGTTTTTCAGACCGTGAGGGCGATGACGTACACAGAAATGACACTTTGCAGGAAACTCTCTCCCTGTCGGCAAGATTCGGTCTGAGGGTGAACTTTTCAAGACCTGACAAGAAAAACTACATAGCAATAGTAAAGAGACTTGCGATAAAAGCGGGTCTCAATATGCCGTCCGATGAGATTGAACTCAAAGCCGAACAGTTTGCAATATCATCAGGCAACGGACGTTCCCCCAGAACTGCAAAGCAGTTTGTGAGCTATATGCTGTCGGGCGGTACGGTCTGAATTTGTTATAATAATTAAAATAATTTATTTATAAAAATAAATTTATTATTAAAAATTAAAATTAAATCAAAAGGTGAATTTCAATGCTGACACTTGACAAAATCTATCACGCAAGGTACGTCTTGAAACCCGTTATCAGGCAGACGGACGTTATACATTCGCTGAATATAAACCCCGATTCGGAAATATACCTGAAAACCGAAAATCTACAGATAACAGGCTCTTTCAAAGTAAGAGGAGCTTACTACAAAATCTCACAGCTGTCCGATGAGGAAAAGGCAAAGGGCGTTATAGCCTGTTCCGCAGGAAACCACGCACAGGGTGTCGCACTCGCCTCCAGCAGGGCGGGCATAAAGTCCGTTATCTGTCTGCCCGACGGTGCACCTATCTCAAAAGTGGAGGCTACAAAGAGTTACGGTGCGGAGGTCTGTCTCGTGAACGGTGTCTATGATGATGCTTATGCAGAGGCTCTCAGACAGCGTGACGAATACGGCTACACTTTTATACACCCTTTCGATGACGAAAACGTCATTGCGGGACAGGGTACTATAGGTCTTGAACTCCTCGAACAGCTCCCCGATATTGAAGCTGTCATAGCTCCCATAGGCGGTGGAGGTCTCATTTCGGGACTCGCTTTCGCTATAAAGTCCCTCGACCCAAATATAAAAGTGTACGGTGTACAGGCATCAGGTGCACCCAGTATGTTCAACTCCGTCAGAGACCACCATATAGAGTGTCTCGACAGCGTTTCCACTATTGCGGACGGCATTGCCGTAAAAGAACCGGGCGAAAATACTTTCAAAATAATTTCGGAGTACGTTGACGATATTGTAACCGTGAGCGATGACGAAATTTCCGCCGCAATTCTCGCTCTCATGGAACAGCACAAACTTGTCACAGAGGGTGCAGGTGCTGTACCCGTTGCGGCTGCTATGTTCAACAAGTTACCCATAAAGGGCAAAAAGACCGTCTGTCTGCTTTCGGGCGGAAATATAGACGTGACTATCCTTTCAAGAGTTATAAAGAGAGGTCTTCTCATGACGGGCAGGACTTACTCCATGAATATTGAACTCATAGACAAACCCGGTCAGCTTATGGATGTCTCCAAAATTATCGCTGAACTCGGCGGAAATGTTATCTCTATACACCACGAACGTGCAAATGAAGGCTCTGCCGTGAACGGCTGTTATCTCAGGATAGTCCTCGAAACCAGGAACTATGAACACATTGAGGAGATAAAGTCCGCCCTCAAAAGCCACGGTTTCAAGATAACCAATGAATAAATAAATTAAATATTTTTTATATTTAATTTATATTTATAATTACAATACAGGAGGAATATTGTCATGACTAAAATTTATACTCCCAACGCCCCCGAAGCTGTAGGTCCTTACTCACAGGCTGTAGTGTCGGGAAACATGGTCTACACAAGCGGTCAGATTGCCATAAACCCCGAAACCAACACCATAGACAAGACCGATATTCAGGGTCAGGCTGAACAGATTATGAAAAATCTCGGTGCTGTCCTTGAAAAAGCGGGTTCTTGCTTTGAAAAGGTCGTGAAAACTACCTGTTTTCTCGCCGATATGGGGGACTTTGGTGCATTTAATGAGGTCTACGCAAAATATTTCACTTCTCTGCCCGCAAGGAGCTGTGTAGCCGTTAAGACTCTCCCCAAAAACGCACTCGCTGAAGTGGAAGTTATCGCTGAAATATAGAAAGTTTGTACTGGGGACTACTTGTGGGGAACTCTGCCACCCACTCCCCCCGCAAGGGGGTTGTGAACTCCCTTGACCCCCAAAATTAAACGTTAGAAGAATTATCATGGGGGGGCTGGGGGGATACTTCCCCCCAGCGGGGGGCTGGGGGCGGAGCCCACAATGGGGGTTCAGGGGGCAAAGCCCCCTGCCCCCTATCGTTCTAATTAAAAAATATTAAATTCCCAAAAAAATATAATTTTAAGAAAATTATTTTTTGGGCAAAGCCCCCTGCCCCTTATCGTTCTAATAGGGGGCTTGGGGGGCAACGCCCCCCACAAAGCACCCCCAAAATTCCAATTTAAGGAGATGTTTCTATGAATATACATCAACTCCAACAGGAAATTCTTGAACTCAAAAAAAAGACCGATACTGTTATTCTCGCTCACAGCTATCAGGCAAGGGAAATCGTGGAAATTGCCGACTACACGGGCGACAGCTATAAACTCAGTGTCGTCGCTTCCGAAACCAATGCGAAAAATGTCCTCATGTGCGGTGTCAGATTTATGGCGGAGACCGTCAAAATTCTCTCCCCAAAAAAGAGGGTCTTTCTCGCAAACAGCGGAGCTGGCTGTCCCATGGCTGAACAGCTTGATACGGAACTCCTCTCACAGCTAAAACAGGCTGAACCCGATAGGACTGTCTGTGCGTACATAAACACCACCGCTGAACTCAAAACGCTCTGTGACGTGTGCGTGACCTCCTCAAGTGCGGTGAAGATAATTAAAAATATTGACTCCGATAAAATTTTATTTATCCCCGACTGCAATCTCGGCGACTGGGTTAAAAAGAACGTCCCCCAAAAGGACATCAAACTCGTACACGGAGGTTGCCCCACTCACGCAGGAATTACCGCAAAAGAAGTCAGAAAAATCAGGGAACTCCACCCGAATGCACTGTTTTTAGTACACCCCGAATGTACCCCCGAAGTGGTCGCTCTTGCGGACTATGTCGGCTCAACAAGCGGTATAATGGACTTTGCTAAAAATTCCGACAAAAGAGAATTTATAATCGGCACGGAGACTTCTATCTCCGAACACCTGCAATATGACTGCCCCGATAAAAGATTTTTCCCCGTCACTAAAGATGTAGTCTGCCGCAATATGAAACTGACTACCCTCCCCGACGTGTACAACGCTCTGAACGGCGATATGTCCGTTGCGTGTGAGATTGTCATGAGTGACGAACTCATAGCGGGTGCAAGAAAGTGCATAGACGAAATGATAAGGCTGGGCGGTTGATACTATGAAAGAACTCGTTGAAAAATTGTACAGCACGGGCGATTTGTCCGACGACGAACTGAAAAGCCTGATAGAGTGCAACGACACCGAAACGGCTGAATTTTTAACCGAAAAAGCCGACTGTGTCCGCAGAAAATATTACGGAAACAAAGTCTTTTTGCGTGGACTTATCGAGATTTCAAGCTATTGTAAAAACAATTGTCTTTATTGCGGTATAAGACGTGGCAACAAAAACGCTCAGCGTTACAGGCTCTCCCGTGAGGAAATCCTCTCCTGCTGTGAAAACGGCTACAGTCTCGGTTTCAGGACTTTCGTCATGCAGGGCGGTGAGGACAGTTTTTTTACCGATGAATTTATGTGCGGAATAATTTCGGAGATAAAAAACAAATATCCCGACTGTGCCGTGACACTCTCCCTCGGTGAACGCTCCAAAAACAGCTACAAACTTATGAAAAATGCAGGTGCGGACAGGTATCTGCTCAGGCACGAAACCGCCGATGAGGAGTTGTATAAAAAACTTCACCCCTCCGAAATGATTCTGCAAAACAGAAAAAACTGTCTCTACAATCTGAAAAAACTCGGCTATCAGGTCGGCACGGGCTTTATGGTGGGAGTACCTTTCCAGACGACCGAAAATATTGTCTCCGATTTGAGATTTATGCAGGAGCTGAAGCCCCAGATGATTGGGATAGGTCCTTTTATACCGCACTCCGACACCGATTTCAAAAATTTCCCTCACGGCTCTCTTGAATTGGTACTCCGCATTCTCGGCATTCTGAGACTTATGTTCCCGAAAGTCCTCCTCCCCGCAACAACGGCTCTCGGCACTATCTCCCCCGTCGGACGTGAACTCGGTCTTAAAACGGGCTGTAATGTTGTTATGCCGAACCTCTCCCCCGTGGCAGTCCGAAAAAAATACGATCTGTACGACAACAAAATTTGTACAGGTGAGGAGTCGGCGGAGTGCAGGGGCTGTCTTGAAAGGCGTATAAATTCCGTCGGATATGTCATTTCACAGGAGCGTGGGGACAGTTTAGAACTATAAGCTATTGGGGGGCTACCGCCCCCCAAACCCCCTGTTTTTAACGATAAGGGGCAGGGGGCTTTGCCCCCTGAACCCCCATTGGGGGCTCCGCCCCCAAACCCCCGCTGGGGGGAAGTATCCCCCCAGACCCCCCATGATTATTCCCACACAAGAAACAAACCCCGCCCCCGTGACAGTCTACCGTTTTAATTTTGGGGGTCAAGGGGGGCTTGGGGGGGCGAAGCCCCCTGCCTCCAATCGTTCCACCTAAAAAAATTCCAAAAGGAGTATAACAAAATGAGAGTACGCTTTCATATTCCCGATTTTTCAAGCCGTTTCAGGCTAAATATAATGTTCATAGAAATGCTCAAAAACCGTCCCGATCTGTTCAGGGAGGGCGTTGAAATAGCGTCTGTTTACGGTGCTTTCCCGCCTGCTATGTGGAACGGCGGTCGTCCGCAGCCCGGTGTCTGCTCTCCTCAGCACGTTCAGGAGGTCATAAACGCCTTCAATCAGAGGGGTATCCCTCTGAGGTTCACCTTCACCAACCCCGTCATAGAGGAAAAACATCTCAGCGACACTTTCTGCAATGCTGTCATGAAAATGGCTGACAACGGTCTGAACGAAGCTATAGTTGTCTCGCCCGTTCTGGAGAAGTACATAAGGGAGAATTACCCCAAATACAAGCTGACAAGTTCCACCTGTAAGAGGATTACCGACCCCGAAAAACTCAGTGAGGAACTTGACAAAGATTATCACATTGTCGTTATAGATTACGACCTCAACAACAGATTTGAAATTCTCGAAAAACTCCCCCGCAAAAAAGACTGTGAACTTTTAGTCAATGCCTGCTGTGAACCAAACTGCCCAAGGCGTTCCGAACACTACCGCACCATTGGTGTACAGCAGATAGCTTACAACGAACACATCAGGAAAAATCCCGACAAGCCTTTTGATTCCGACAAGTACGACAAGCACGATTTCAAAAACTGCCCGTACGGTCAGAGGGGTATTTACGAGATAAAAAATCTCCGCACACACATCTCCCCCGATGATATATGGAATAAATATGTCCCCATGGGATTTGAGCAGTTCAAAATAGAGGGCAGGACTTCAAGTGCGTTAAATATAATCGAAACTTATATGTACTACATGGCTAAACCCGAATGCCGTGACGAAGCAAGATTTATGTTGCTGAAAGCTCTTGAAAACACGGGAGTACTGGTCTACAGGTAAACGCTATCTGTTGCACAAGTGTAACAAGCAAAAAAATTCACAGAATATGTTGACTTGCTTTTTCAAATATAGTATAATGTATATGTATGGAAAATACTACAATTCTTTTTTGGAGGTTTTTGCAATGAGCAGAGTTTATAATTTCAGTGCAGGTCCGGCAGTCCTGCCCGAGGAAGTTCTCAGAGAGGCTGCCGAGGAAATGCTTGACTACAAGGGTACAGGTATGTCCGTTATGGAGATGTCCCACCGTTCAAAGGCTTATGATAACATAATCAAAGAGGCTGAACAGGACCTCCGTGACCTCATGAATATCCCCGACAACTACAAGGTTCTCTTTCTTCAGGGCGGTGCATCACAGCAGTTTGCGGCAGTCCCCATGAACCTCATGAAAAACAAAAAGGCTGCATATATAATCACTGGACAGTGGGCTAAAAAGGCTTTTCAGGAAGCTAAAATATACGGTGAGGCTGTAGCTGTTGCTTCTTCAGCGGACAAGACTTTCTCCTATATCCCCGACTGCTCCGACCTTGACATTCCCGAAGATGCCGACTATGTTTACATATGTGAAAATAACACTATCTACGGCACAAAGTTCTGGACTCTCCCTAACACAAAGGGCAAAGACCTTGTTGCGGACGTTTCGTCCTGTTTCCTCTCCGAACCCGTGGACGTTACCAAATATGGCGTAATATATGGCGGTGTACAGAAAAATGTAGGTCCTGCGGGAGTCGTTATTGCTATTATCCGTGAGGACTTAATCCGTGATGACGTTCTGCCGGGTACTCCCACAATGCTTAAGTGGAAAACTCAGGCTGACGCTGATTCACTCTATAACACTCCCCCCTGCTACGGTATCTATATCTGCGGTAAAGTTTTCAAGTGGCTCAAGAAAATGGGCGGTCTGGAGGCTATGAAGGCTCTAAACGAGAAAAAAGCCAAGATTCTCTACGATTTTCTTGACCAGAGCAAGATGTTCAAGGGTACTGTTGAGAAAAAAGACCGTTCTCTCATGAACGTTCCCTTTGTTACGGGTGACGATGAGCTTGACAAGAAGTTCATTGCGGAGTCCAAAGCGGCAGGTTTTGAGAACCTCAAAGGTCACAGAACTGTCGGCGGTATGCGTGCTTCCATCTATAACGCTATGCCGATTGAGGGCGTTGAGAAACTCGTTGAGTTCATGAAAAAGTTTGAGAAGGAAAATTCATAAGATTTAATCAGTCGACAAAAGCTATCCGAAAGCTGTATTTCGGAAAAATCCAACGAAAGAGGTAATTGCCATGTACAAGATACAGACACTCAACAAGATCTCAACTGTCGGCACTGACGTTTTTGACAAGTCCGTCTACAGCGTGTCCGACGCCGTTGAGACCCCCGATGCAATTATGGTTCGCTCTGCCAAAATGCACGACATGATTTTCAATGATAATCTCCTCGCAATAGCACGTGCAGGGGCAGGCGTGAACAATATCCCCGTGGACAGGTGTGCTCAGGAGGGTATCTGCGTGTTCAACACTCCCGGTGCTAACTCAAACGCTGTCAAGGAACTTGCAATCTGTGCGTTGCTTATGTCCTCCAGAAAAATTATAGAGGGTGCATCGTGGGCTTCTTCACTCAAGGGTACTGAAAACGCTCCCAAGACCGTTGAGAGCGGAAAGTCAAAATTTGCAGGTCCCGAAATAGCCGGTAAAACTCTCGGAATAATCGGTCTCGGGGCAATAGGCGGAAAAATCGCCAACACTGCTATAGCCCTCGGTATGAAAGTTATCGGCTATGACCCGTATCTGTCCGTCAAAGCGGCTCTCAAACTCTACCACGATGTAAGGGTGACTGAGGACATAAACGACATTTACAAGAACAGTGACTACATTTCTATCCATATGCCCTACACTCCCCAGACTAAAAATACTATCGACTCCGAACAGATTGCAATGATGAAAGACGGCGTACGCCTTATCAATCTCGCAAGGGGCGAACTTATCAACAGTGAGGCTGTTGTCAAGGCTATAAAAGAGGGAAAAATTGCAAAGTACGTCACCGACTTTGCAGATGACGTTGTTCTCGGTGAGGAGAATGTGATAGTCCTCCCGCACCTCGGTGCTTCTACTCCCGAAAGTGAGGACAACTGTGCTGTTATGGCTGCCGAGGAACTCATTGACTACATCGAAAACGGCAATATAACAAACAGCGTGAACTACCCGAACCTCTCAATGAACGCTGTCGGCACAAAAATCTGCATAATCCACAAGAATGTCCCAACTACTCTCGCATCTATCACTTCCGAAATCGGAAATGCAGGTGTCAACATTGAGAACCTTGCAAACGCAAGCAAGGGCGACTTCGCCTACACTATGCTTGACGTGACGGACGATATTCCCGAAACTGTTGAGGGCAAGATAAACTGCATCGACGGCGTTATCAAGGTGAGAGTTATAGAGAAGTAAATTTATTAAATTAAAAAACCGACAGGCAGGGACTGTCGGTTTTTTTTATATTTTTAGATTAGGGTACTTTACCTCCCAAGTCTCCAAATTAAAACAGTAGAATATCATGGGGGTCAAGGGGGTTTTTAACCCCCTTGCAGGGGGTCTGGGGGACAGCGTCCCCCAGTGAGGGTTCAGGGGGCAAAGCCCCCTGCCCCCTTATCGTCATTAAATCAAAAGAGCGTTTCCGAACCACACTCGGAAACGCTTTTTTTTGACGGAGAACAGCGGATATTTATCTCCAGAAAAGGAAGTATCCCAGAGATTCACCAAGAAGAGCACCTGCTACGAACCACATATACTTTCGCACCTCCTTTTTCAACATTCGGAATGTAGTATGGTTACAGACCGAAAAAATTAACGGTAAACCGTTAATTATATTATAACACAGATTTCTGAAAAAGTCAACGGTTTACCGACAAAAAAGTTTCATAAAAAATGCTATTATTATTTATGTAAAATGCACAATTTGTGTAAATTTCACAGAAAGGATGGCGTTTTTTATGAACATATCACAGGCTGTTGCGTTCAGGATTCTTGAACTCTGCAAAAAGAACAACATCACTGTCAACAAATTGAGTACAATGTCCGCTGTAACACAGTCAACGGTAAACGATATTGTGAACAACCGCTCTAAAAATATAGGCATTGCGACTATTAAAAAGCTCTGTGACGGTCTTGAAATATCTATAACGGAGTTTTTTGACACGCCCTATTTCAGAGAACTTGAACAGGAAATCCACTGAAAAATGTGAAAACTCCCGACAATTTTCAAGCTGTCGGGAGTTTTTTCTGTATCAGTCAAAAAAGCCACAGTGCTTTCACACCGTGGCTCTTTTTTGTAAATTATTTATTAAAATTATTCCTCAATCGCTGTAACGACACCTGAACCTACTGTTCTACCACCCTCACGGATAGCGAAACGGAGTCCCTCCTCGATAGCGATAGGAGTGATAAGCTCAACCTTCATCTCAACGTTATCACCGGGCATACACATCTCCTTGTCAGCGGGGAGTGAAACTATACCTGTAACGTCTGTTGTTCTGAAATAGAACTGAGGTCTGTAGTTGTTGAAGAACGGAGTGTGTCTGCCGCCCTCGTCCTTTTTAAGAACGTACACCTGACCTGAGAACTTGGTGTGGGGGTGAATTGAACCGGGTTTGCAAAGAACCTGTCCACGCTCAACCTTGTCTCTTGTGATACCACGGAGAAGTGCACCAACGTTGTCACCAGCCTCGCAGAAGTCAAGAGTCTTTCTGAACATCTCAAGACCCGTAACGACTGTTGTCTGCTTTTCGTCGGAGAGACCAACGATTTCAACCTGCTCGTTTACATTGAGTTTTCCTCTCTCAACACGTCCCGTAACGACAGTACCACGTCCCGAAATAGTCATAGTGTCCTCAATAGGCATGAGGAACGGCTTAGCGTCGTCTCTCTCAGGGCTGGGAATGAACTCGTCAACAGCGTTCATAAGCTCGATAATAGGAGCGTACTCGGGAGCAGAGAGATCATTGCTTGTGCATTCAAGAGCCTGAAGTGCTGAACCCTTGATGATGGGAGTGTCGTCTCCGGGGAAGTCGTAGGAGTTGAGGAGGTCACGGATGTCCATATCAACGAGTTCGATAAGCTCTTCATCGTCAACCTGGTCAGCCTTGTTCATGAACACAACGATTGCAGGAACGCCAACCTGACGTGCAAGAAGAATGTGCTCTCTTGTCTGAGCCATAGGACCGTCGGAAGCCGCAACAACGAGGATCGCACCGTCCATCTGAGCTGCACCTGTAATCATGTTCTTAACGTAGTCAGCGTGACCTGGGCAGTCAACGTGAGCATAGTGACGCTTGTCTGTCTCGTACTCAACGTGAGCTGTGTTGATTGTGATTCCACGCTCTCTCTCCTCGGGGGCTTTGTCAATCATGTCATAAGCCTCGTACTTAGCCTGACCTTTCATAGCGAGAACCTTTGTGATAGCAGCGGTAAGAGTGGTCTTACCGTGGTCAACGTGTCCGATAGTACCAATGTTCACATGGGGTTTGGTACGTTCAAATTTAGCCTTTGCCATTGGAAAAATTCCTCCTTGTAGAAATGATAGAAAAATCAGAAAAACCTGTATATATATTATACCAGATTATTCTTGTAAAATCAAGTGCTGTGAGGAAAAAATTTCTCAAAAGCACCTGATTTTGTGAATCACACATAAATTGCACGCAAAATATGTGAATTATGACGAATTTTTTTATAAAATTACAGAAATCAGCCCTTTGCCCTGCTGGACATTATCTTCTCGGCAATGCTCTTAGGCACTTCCTGATAGCTGTGGGGTTCCATGACGTACTGTCCACGTCCCTGTGTGTTGGAACGGAGATCGGAAGTATAGCCGAACATCTCCTGAAGCGGAACAAGTGCATCAATCTGGATAGAGCCTGTTCTTGACTCCTGTCCCTGAATCTGTCCACGCCTTGAACTGAGGTCTCCTATAACAGTACCCGTGTACTCGTCGGGGACGATTACGGACACTTTCATAACAGGTTCCATAAGGACTGCCTGTGCCTGTTTGAGTGCCTCTTTGAAAGCTATTGAACCTGCTGTCTTGAACGCCATTTCGGAGGAGTCGACCTCGTGATATGAACCGTCATAAAGCTCAACCTTAACGTCCACAACTTCATAGCCTGCGAGTATACCTGCTTTCATAGCACCCTGTATACCTGCGTCAACAGCGGGGATATACTCCTTCGGGATTGAACCGCCGACAACGGAGTTCTTGAACTCATAGCCCTTGCCGGACTCGTTCGGCTCAACACGGATTTTAACGTGACCGTACTGTCCCGAACCACCTGTCTGTTTCTTGTATTTGTAGTCAATATCGGCATTGCCCTTGATTGTCTCTTTGTAAGCAACCTGCGGTGCACCGACATTTGCCTCTACCTTAAATTCACGGAGAAGTCTGTCAACGATAATATCAAGGTGGAGTTCTCCCATACCTGCGATAATAGTCTGACCTGTCTCCTCGTCAGTCCACGTCTTGAAAGTCGGGTCTTCCTCAGCGAGTTTGCCGAGTGCTATGCCCATCTTGTCCTGACCTGCTTTTGTCTTAGGCTCAATTGCAAGCTGGATAACAGGCTCGGGGAAGTCCATGGACTCAAGTATAATCGGGTGCTTCTCGTCACAGAGAGTGTCGCCCGTTGTTGTATTTTTGAGACCTACCGCTGCGGCAATGTCTCCGGAATAAACAGTTGTGAGGTCTTTTCTGTGGTTGGCGTGCATCTGCACGATACGTCCGAAACGCTCACGGCTGTCCTTTGTAGCGTTGAGAACAGAGTCGCCCTGATTTATCACACCCGAATAAACTCTGAAAAATGCGAGTTTTCCGACAAACGGGTCTGTAGTAATCTTGAATGCGAGAGCTGAGAACGGCTCGTCATCGGAAGACGGTCTCTCCTCCTCCTCGTCTGTGTCGGGGTTTACGCCCTTTATTGCGGGGACATCAAGCGGTGAGGGCATATAGTCTATAATAGCGTCAAGAAGTTTCTGAACGCCCTTGTTTCTGTAGGAAGTACCGCAAGTAACAGGTACCATGTGGTTGGCGATAGTAGCCTTGCGGATAACGGACTTTATTTCTTCGATAGTGAGTTCCTCACCGTTGAAATATTTTTCCATAAGTTCATCGTCCTGCTCCACAACGTGCTCAACCATGTCATCGTGATACTGCTGTGCCTTTTCAAGCATATCCTCGGGTATCTCCTCAACACGGATGTCCTTTCCAAGGTCGTCGTAATAAACATACGCTTTCATCTCGACAAGGTCGATAATTCCCCTGAAAGTGTCCTCTGAACCTATCGGGAGCTGTATCGGTACGGCATTACATTTGAGTCTGTCCTTCATCATGTCGATAACACGGTAGAAGTCCGCACCCATTATGTCCATCTTGTTTACATAAGCCATACGGGGTACTTTGTAGTTGTCAGCCTGTCTCCAGACGGTTTCAGACTGCGGTTCAACACCGCCCTTTGCACAGAGTACGGTAACAGAACCGTCAAGCACACGGAGTGAACGCTCAACCTCAACAGTGAAGTCAACGTGTCCGGGAGTGTCTATGATGTTCAGTCTGTGACCTGCCCAGTAACAGGTTGTTGCGGCAGAAGTAATCGTGATACCTCTCTCTTTCTCCTGGTCCATGTAGTCCATTGTGGAGGCACCATCGTGAGTTTCGCCTATCTTGTGGTTTACGCCTGTATAGTAAAGTATACGCTCGGTAGTGGTAGTCTTTCCCGCATCAATATGAGCCATGATACCGATATTTCTGGTGTTTTCAAGTGTACATTCTCTTGCCATAAAATATCAACCTCCGACTTACCAGCGGTAGTGGGCAAACGCCTTGTTTGCCTCTGCCATCTTGTGTGTGTCATCACGTTTCTTGCAAGCACCGCCTGTGCCGTTGAGTGCATCGAGAATTTCGCCTGCAAGTCTCTCTTTCATAGTCTTTTCGTTTCTCTCTCTGGAGTACTTTGTTATCCAGCGGAGACCGAGCGTCTGTCTTCTCTCAGGTCTTACTTCCATAGGAACCTGATAAGTTGCACCGCCCAGACGGCGTGCCTTTACTTCGAGTTCAGGCATGATGTTCTCCATAGCCTGCTCAAACACCTCAAGAGCGTCCTTGCCTGTCTTTTCGGCAACAATGTCAAAGGCACCGTATACGATTTTCTGAGCGACACCCTTTTTGCCGTCCAGCATTATGTTGTTTATAAGACGTGTAACAAGCTTTGAGTTGTAAACAGGGTCCTGAAGCACGTCACGCTTTGCGATATTACCTCTCCTTGGCATAATTCGCTTCCCTCCTTCATATAGATTCATGAAATCACAGGTACTCGCACCGCACCGATTACTGCCCGAAATATTATTCACGGCAAACTTCACCGGTCAATGTGTCAGAGCCAATGCAGAGAGGATTTGTCCGAAATACGGACGAAATCTATATAAACTCCGCACAACCCTGCGGTAAGAATTATCCTAAATGATTTTAATTTTTTTGAATTTCAGCTTTATTTCCCTTTGCGGAAAATTACTTCTGCTTGGGTCTCTTTGCACCATACTTTGAACGTGCCTGCATTCTGTTTGCAACGCCCTGGGCATCGAGTGCACCTCTGATGATGTGGTAACGCACACCGGGGAGGTCCTTTACACGTCCGCCCCTTATAAGGACAACGCTGTGTTCCTGAAGGTTGTGTCCCATACCGGGGATGTAAGATGTTACCTCATAGCCGTTAGTGAGCTTTACTCTGGCGATTTTCCTGACAGCAGAGTTAGGCTTTTTAGGTGTCGCAGTTCTGACAGCCGTGCAAACTCCTCTCTTCTGGGGCGAACTCTGGTCGGTCTGAGCCTTTTTCTTGGCGTTGTAACCCTTCTGAAGTGCAGGTGCTGTTGACTTTGTTTCGAGGTCTTTTCTGCCCTTGCGGACGAGCTGGTTAAAGGTTGGCATAAATCATTCTCCTTTCCGAAAATATTTGCTCCGTGAAACTGCAAAAAAACAGCAGTTGAGCAAATTTTATTATATATCAGAAAAACCGTTTTGTCAAGAACTTTTCTCAAAAAAAACGGCTTTCTGCATATTTTTGGATATTTTACTCAAAATAAAACAATATATCCGAAATTTTATAGTACAAATCAATAAGAGTTTTTCTTTATCGCAAACAGCATTATAAGCGGGTAGACTTCAAGTCTGCCGACAAGCATATCAAAACAGAGAACTATCTTTGAAAAGGCGTTGAGACCGCTTAAATTTCCCGACGTGCTGAACCGTCCGACACCGTAGCCTATATTATTCATACAGGTCGTGACAGCCGATGCCGACTCCTCTATTGAAAACTGGTCGAGACTTATCAGCAGCAGCGACACACAGAAAATTATCAGAAATATTATAAGATAGTTTGAAGCTCCTCTTATGACCGCCTTTTCAACGGGTTTTCCGTCCATTTTGACCGTTGCGACTGCTCTCGGACTGACTATGTATTTCAGTTCTTTGATACCCGTCTTGAATATTATCATTATCCTTGCGACTTTCATTCCGCCGCCCGTTGAACCCGCACACGAACCTATGAACATTAAAATTAAAAGAAGTGTCTGTGAAAATACGGGGAACTGCGATGTATCTGTGTTTGAAAATCCCGCTGAAGTTATAGTTGACGCTACCATGAAAAAGGCGTGGCGGAGAGCCTGCCCGAAAGACTCCGATATTCCCAGTATATTGAGAGTTATAATTGCCGTTGCAATTAAAATTATAGAAAAATACGTCCTGACTTCTTCGTTTTTGTAGGCGAGTGAGAATTTTTTTATTAAAATATAATAGTACAGATTGAAATTCACTCCGAACAGTATTATAAATACCGCTATCACCATTTCCACATATACGCTGTTGTAGTGTGCTATACTGTCGTTCCAGACTGAAAATCCTCCCGTTCCCGCAGAGGAACAGGCGTGTATGACCGCCTCATAAAACGGCACTCCCCCGAACATCAGCATTATTATTTCAAGGACCGTCAGAGAGATATATATTCCGTACAGAATCTGTGCAGTGTATTTTGACTTTGAGACAAGTCTGCCGACGTTTGGTCCCGCACACTCCGCACGCATCATGTGCATTGTCCTTGAATCGTTGCTTGACATAACGGCAAGTACAAACATCAGCACTCCCATACCGCCGAGCCAGTGCGTAAAAGCCCTCCAGAACAGACACGATTTCGACATACTCTCAACATCGCTCAATATTGTCGCTCCCGTTGTCGTAAAGCCCGAAACGGTCTCAAATAATGCACTCGGATAGTCGGGTATCTCCCCCGAAATCACAAACGGTATAGCACCTATTGCGGACATCGTAATCCAAGAGAGTGCGACACTGACAAAGCCCTCCATTGAGAAAACCGAATTGTTTTTCGGCTTTTTTATGGTGAACAGTATCGCTGCCGCAATTGTTATAACAAAAGGTATTCCAAAGGAGGCTATGACGTGCTGTTCGCCGTATATAAACCCCACTATCACGGGCAGGATCATACAGCCCCCCACGACTTTCAAGATCTGTCCCATGATATATAAAATCATTTTGTAATTCATGTCAAAAAATATACCCCTGAAAGATTACACAAAAATTTCTTTCAAATCGTCAAAACCCTTGTTTGTGGTGACTATCACAACGCTGTCGTTCACTTTCAGACAGTCGTCACCCTTCGGCACAATGAGTTCGTTTCCCCTGACTATACTCGCTATCAGTATTCCGCTTCTCAGCTTTAACTTTTTAAGCGGTACGTTCACATAGTCCCTCTGCTCACGCACGACAAACTCTATAGCTTCAAGTTTGTCGTTCACAAGCCTGTAAAGTGTTATGATATTATTTCCCTGTGAATTTTGCTTTGCCCTGACGTACTGCAAAATCTGGCTGACTGTTATTGATTTGGGTGATATTATACTGTCAAGGTCGAGGGTTTCCGTCAGTTGCAGAAGTGTCATTCTGTTCACTTTCGTCACGACTTTTTCAACTCCGTTGTTCTTTGCCATAAGTGACAGCAATATATTCTCCTCGTCAATGCCCGTCAGCGTGACAACAGCGTCAGCATCGTAAACTCTCTCCTCTTTCAGCAAGTCGTGGTCTGTACCGTCACCGCATATTATGCTGACTTTGTTAAGGTTCTGGCTGAGCTGTTCACAGCGTTTTTCGTCCACCTCTATTATCTTGACTTTAACACCCATTTCTATAAGCTGTCTTGCAAGGTGATAGCCGACTCTTCCCCCGCCTATCAGCACGGCGGATTTGACTCTCTTCTCCCTGTAGACCGCACTTATACTCTTGAAAAATTTGACAAGTGCCGTGTGGGAGGCGGTCATGTGAATTTTGTCGCCTGCGTGGAGTACAAAATTTCCGTCGGGGATTATCAACTCCTCACCCCTCTGTACCGCACATATCAGCACGTCAAGTCTCAGTCTCCTTGACAACTGGTTCAGTGCAAGATTTTCAAGGATACTTCCCTTTGTAATCTTTATCTCCGCAAGGTCAACCCTGCCCTTTGCAAAGGACTCTATATTTATCGCTTCGGGATAACGCAAGACTTTTGCTATCTCGTTTGCGGCGTTGTAGTCGGGGTTCACCATCATGCTTATACCCAGTTCCTCACGCATAAACACAAGCTGTTTGTCAAATTCGGGACTTCTCACCCTCGCTATACAGTGTCTCGCCTTCATCTTCTTTGCTATCAGACATGACAGTATATTCACCTCGTCCGAACTCGTCACCGCTATGAAAATACTCGCCTTGTGTACATCTGCCTCCGCAAGTATACTCGTTTGCAGACAGTTTCCCACAACTCCCTTGCAATCGTAGTCAGTAGTAAGATTATTTACCCTGACTTCGTTTCGGTCAATGACTGTCACCCTGTGTTCACCGCTCAGAATACCTACAAGGGCTGTACCGACTTTTCCGCCCCCGACAACAATAATATCCAAAAAACATTCCTCCAGAAAATTTCAGATAATAATATGATATAATATATTATAATAAATTATATCATTGTGAGAATAATTTGTCAATAGAATATCTCCCCTATTTTTATCTTTCAGGGAGACTATGCCCAAAAAATAATTTTATTAAAATTATATTTTTTTAGAATTTTTTCTATCAAAATAATTGTGGAGCAGGTGCAGTTCCATCTAAATATTAGAACGATAAGGGGCAGGGGGCTTTGCCCCCTGAACCCCCACTGGGGGCTTTGCCCCCAGACCCCCATCGGGGGGAAGAATCCCCCCGAACCCCCCATGATTATCCCCACAGAAGAAACAAACTCCATCCCATGATAGTCTACTGCTTTAATTTCGGGGGTCTGGGGGATTTAATTAGAACGATAGGAGACAGGGGCTTTGCCCCAAAAAATAATTTTCTTAAAATATATTTTTTAGAATTTTTTCTATTAAAACAATTGTGGAGCAGGTGCAGTTCCCTCTGAATATTAGAACGATAAGGGGCAGGGGGCTTCGCCCCCTGAACCCCCACAAGGGGCTCCGCCCCTTGACCCCGCTGGGGGGAAGTAT
>CANQWR010000016.1 GCA_947627625.1 uncultured Ruminococcus sp.
AGGACGATAAGGGGCAGGGGGCTTTGCCCCCTGAGCCCCCATTGGGGGCTCTGCCCCCAAACCCCCGTCGGGGGGAAGAATCCCCCCGACCCCCCATGATTATTCCCACAGCAGAAATAAAAATATCTAATCACGGGTTTCCAAAGTGGCATAGTTCCCCAAATCCCAAGTGGCAATAATATCAGTGGTGGAAAAGCCTGATGCCCGTGAACGCCATAGCTATATTGTACTTGTTGCAGGTCTCAATAACATTGTCGTCACGTATTGAACCGCCGGGTTCTGCTATGTACTCAACTCCCGATTTCCTTGCACGCTCTATGTTGTCACCAAACGGGAAAAAAGCGTCCGAACCGAGACATACTTCCGTATTCTTTGCGAGCCAAGCCTTTTTCTCCTCAACTGTGAAAACTTCGGGTTTTGTCTTGAAAATCTTCTGCCACTCACCCTCACGGAGAACGTCTTCATATTCGTCACCGATATAGACATCAATAGCGTTGTCACGGTCTGCACGGCGTATACCGTCCACAAAATCGAGTTTCATGACCTGTGGGGACTGTCTCAGCCACCAGTTATCCGCTTTCTGACCTGCCAGACGGGTGCAGTGTATTCTTGACTGCTGACCTGCTCCGATACCTATAGCCTGACCGTCCTTTACATAGCAGACCGAATTTGACTGTGTGTATTTGAGGGTGATAAGCGAGATAAGCAGGTCATCGAGTTTGTCGTCGGGGATATTTTTGTTTTGAGTGACTATGTTTGCAAGGAGTTCCCTGTTTATATCGAGTTCATTTCTGCCCTGTTCAAAGCTTACGCCAAAGACCTGTTTTGTCTCAATAGGAGCGGGTCTGTAGTTTTCGTCTATCTTGAGAATGCAGTAAGTGCCTTTTCTCTTGGACTTGAGAATTTCAAGGGCTTCGGGTTCATAATCGGGGGCAATAATTCCGTCCGAGACCTCTCTCTTAATCATGTTTGCGGTACAAACGTCCACCTTGTCGGAGAGTGCAATAAAGTCACCGTAAGAGGACATTCTGTCCGCACCCCTTGCCCTTGCGTAAGCACTTGCAAGCGGAGAGAGTTCGCCCAAATCGTCCACCCAGTATATTTTTTTGAGTGTATCGGACAGCGGTCTGCCTATTGCAGCACCAGCGGGGGAGACGTGCTTGAAAGAAGTAGCCGAACACATTCCCGTAGCCCTTTTGAGTTCGCTGACGAGTTGCCAGCCGTTGAGAGCGTCCAGAAGATTGATATAGCCGGGTTTACCGCAAAGCACCTCTATGGGGAGTGCGGAGCCGTCCGCCATGTACACTCTTGACGGTTTCTGATTGGGGTTACAGCCGTATTTTAGTTCCATCTGATCTGACATAACAATGTCCTCCTTAAATTTGATTTGATTTAATTTGATTTGATTATTTATTATTTTATTTTCCTGAAAATCGGGAACAGCAAGCAGTTGAAATTTTTTTTAATTTAATTTGTACGGACTCCCTGCCCTGTCACATAGCAGAGAAGTACGCCGGCTAATTCGCCCAGAAGCATGAAAAAGACAAACGAAATTAAGAATATGAAAAAGAGTTTCAGGCACAGAGATATTTTTTTTGAAGTCCCCTTTTCGCTTTCGGGGTATTTCCCTATCAGGAACGCAGGAAAGCATATTGCCATTAAGAAATCTGCATTGAAGAGTATGTTGAACAGATTTTTCGGTATTCCAAATGGCAAGACAGCACCTGAAACAAGCGACAGCACAACCAGTGTCACAAGAAGAGTTGTCTCTGTTTTTTTCCATTTCAATATTTTGAGTTCGGTCTGTGTTTCATCGTTTTTCACGGTCAGAATCCCCCTGTATTTTTATATATCAAATATCACATATATAGCTATTGCAGCCATAAATCCGAGAATGACAGGCACATAGAACTGAACGAAAATTTTCAGGAAGAGAGTGAATTTTCGGGCAAAGTCAGGTCTCTTTTCGAGAGGGTGACGGGGTTTCTGGTGTGCCATGCTTTTTGAAAAAGTGAACAGCAGGACTATATTCAGGAAGAAAAAGAACGTGAACAGTGAATATACCCCCTGAGAAACACACCATGTACCTATTGTGACCGTTGAGAATAAAACAGCTTTTCTTGTCTTTAGTTTTCTGTTCCAGACTTCAAGAGCCTTTGAGTATTCGCTCTCCTGAAATTCTGTCATCTGTGGCGGTGGAGCGACCGCAGGTCTTGCGGTGTTTGTTCTGACGGACTTTGCAGTCGGAGAATTTTCAAGGAGAATATCGGAGTCGCAATATTCACAGCGGACGGAATTTCCTATGCGGTTTTTCATATTCAGTCTTGCACCACAGTGCGGACAGTCTGTTATAATTTTGGTGTCCATAAAATCACCTTCTTTCGGTCTCAGCCTATACCTATCGTACTGACAAGCAGTAGTGCCACGAGATACATAATCAGTGCAGGAATTGAAACCGCCATGAAAAATGAGAGATACAATTTAAGTGCGGAGAGTATTTTTTTCTTTGTGCTGTCGGGTTTTTCGGGGTTTTTGAGAGTGAGAAACAGGGGAGCAAGCAGTACCATGAGCAAGTCCGAAAAAAAGAGTATTGCCATGAATGCAGACGTAGTCAGGAAGAACAGAGACAAGCCCAGCCTGACTGTTATTGCTATAACTATTATCAGGAGATATTTTTTTAATTTTTTCCAGTTTTGTACAGAACAGGAAGTATTTTTCACGGAATTTTCGCCCATAAAATTCACCCTCTTTCGGTCTTAGCTTATACCTATCGTATGGACAAGAAGTAGTGCCACGAGATACATAACCAGTGCAGGGATTAAAACTGCCATGAAAAATGAGAGATACAATTTAATTGCGGAGAGTATTTTTTTCTTTGTGCTGTCGGGTTTTTCGGGGTTTTTGAGAGTGAGAAACAGGGGAGCAAGCAGTACCATGAGCAAGTCCGAAAAAAATAGTATTGCCATGAATGCGGACGTAGTTAAAAAGAACAGAGACAAGCCCAGTCTGACTGTTATTGCTATAACTATTATCAGGAGATATTTTTTTAATTTTTTGTGGTTCTGAATAGAGTATTCGGAATTTTTGCCCATGAAATTCACCCTCTTTCGGCTTTAGTCTCCTGTACTAATCATACTATAAAGACAGTCGGGAACGTCACGGCACGAATGATTAGTACAGGAATTAAAAGGTACAATTTGATTTCGGGGAATATTTTTTCAGGGCTTTTCAAAGGAAGTTTCGGGGGGAGCGTTTCTCCCCGAGGAGAGCATTGCACTTATTCTCGCTTTGAGAATTGAAATTTCTCTGTCTTTCAGTGCCGAATCGATAGTATTTTTTTTGATTTCCTCGTCCTTTGCACTCAGAGTTCTGTTTTTCTGTGAGACCAGATTTCTGAGTTCCGCAATGGACTTTTCCCCTTCAGCGATAACTGTCTTAGCCCTTTTCACCTGTTCGTTCAAAGTGGCGGCAGTCTTCTCCTGTACGGCAATTTCAGCTTTCAAAGCCGATATAATCGCATCTTTTTCGGCTGCTTCACCTCTGAATTTTTTTACGGAGTTATCAAGAGATATGATACTCTGTTCTCTTGCAACGACTATATTTTCCAGTTCCGCAACCCGTTTTCTGAGGTTTTCGACCTCCGTATTAAGTGATTCTATAGTCTCGTCTTTCTGTCTGGACGAGTTAAAAATTCCCAATAATCCTCACTTCCCGTTTTTATTTATTTTTACTTATTCTTGTTTATTATTCTTGTCTGAGTGGAGCAGTCTCCCGTGTTGACGTATCTGACAAAGAGAGAAATTTTGTTGTCTTCATTGAGACTTGTCCAGAGGGTCTCCGTAAACTCGTCAATATCCTGATTTATAGCGACAGGTTCGGGTTCGCCCTCAAAACTCGGCAGGGGAGTACCGTCGCCCATATAGGTGTGGATAAAGTGTCCCTCACCGTCAAGAGGGTTGTTATAGCTGAAAGTGAACCTCTGGCATGAATCGGGGTTTCCGTCCGCAGACTTGATTATTGACATAGCGTAGTTGAAACCGCCGTCCTCAAAGTGGAGAATGCCCGAAATTCTGGGGGTATAATTGGGAGCATCGTCCTCAAACTGCCTTGTCCTTAGAGACTGTTCAAAAGTCTGTTGTCTGTCCATAAGGTGGTAAACAGTGTCGGTCTGGTCGCCGTTTGTTATAATCATCTTGTTTCCGAGAACTCTGACGGGGGAGTATATTATCAGGTGCGGGTCTGTGAGTTTGGAGGGGTCAAAAGCCTGAGTGCGTATGCCGTCACCCTCCTCCACAAAGACCCTGTTTCTGCTGTTTTCGCTCCTGCCCATGATGAAGTAGGCGGTGATGGCAAAATCGCCCTTTCTGCCTATGATTATACCTCTTCCGGGGTATGAATTTGACCTGAGTATCTCTGCAATATCAAGTTTTTTCATGATTACAGCTCCTTTTGTTTTTTTTAGTTTTGGTTTTATTATATTTTTATTATATTTTATTATATTTTATTATATAATTTTCAGCACTCCTCCATACGGACGAGTTTTTCGTCACACACGTCTATCCGGAGATTTTTTCCGCTTGGGACTTCACATTCAAGAGACCATGCAGTCTCGCCGTTTTCAGGTGCTTTGACACTTATCGAAAGGGGAGTTATATATTTCAGTACCTCTCTTTCGGGGGTGTCCCGATTTACATATCTGTCTTTTGTATTCAGGAGATATTTTTTGACTTCCGCACATATTTCGTTTGCGAGTTCGGAGCGGATAAGGTTGAAGTCGTTCACGCACTTTTCGGCATAAGCCCTGTTTACACCGTCATAGACAAGCACAAGGAGTTCCCTGCCGAAGAGACTGCTGTAAGTTTTGCCCTCGCTGAAAAATTTTCCGTCTTGAAGATTTATTATCATGAGCTAATCCCCCTGTTTTATATAAGCCTTGCCGTCTACAATTTCAATTCTGTCCTGACAGAAGAGCGAAACGGCTTTGGGGAGAATTTTCCACTCCACATTCTCCATGATTTTTTTCTGTAGAGATTCGGGAGTGTCCTCCTTTTCGACTTTTACGGTGTCCTGAAGAATAATAGCCCCCGCATCGGCTTTTTCGTTCACAAAGTGGATAGTCGCACCCGAAACTTTCACGCCGTATTCCAGAACAGCCCTGTGTACCCTCAGACCGTAAAAGCCCTCACCGCAAAAGGACGGTATAAGAGATGGGTGGACGTTTATAATTCTGTAGTCATATTCCCTTGTGACGCACTCGTCAAGAATGGTCATAAAACCTGCAAGGACTATCAGATCAGCCTTTTCCTCACGGAGAGCCTCAAGAATAGCCTTGCTGTATGTCACGCTGTCGGAGTACTCCTTGCGTGGAATTATCCTCACAGGGATGCTGTTTTTTTCGGCACGCTTTATTGCGTAAGCGTCGGGATTTGACGAAATCACGCAGGAAATCCTGCCGTTTTTTATCTCCCCCGAATTTTGTGCATCTATGAGAGCCTGCAAATTTGTACCGCCTCCCGAGACGAGTACAACTATATTTTTCATTGGTATATCCCCTTTCTGACGGATTTATTTCAGCGGTCTGCCGTCTTTGTCCGTAAAACTTCCGTTTGATATTGAAATCAGGTCAACAATCGTCCCCAAGTAGAACCCTCCGAACGTAAAAAAGTAGAACAGCCCCGACAGAGTTTTCCCGACATAGAACCTGTGCAGACCGTGTATCTGGAAAATCATTCCGATAATGCACAGAAAAGAGGCGAAAAATTTGCTCTTTGACGAATAGGAATAATCGCCGTTGTAGTAGTTCTGCTGTGACATATCGGGTATTATAAAAGGTCTCTGTTCATCGTGTGTGTGTGTGAACGGGTTTTCGGGTTCGGGGACTTCCTTCTCGACCATAAAACTCAGGTCCGAGTCGCAGTATTCGCAGGTAGTTTCTTTTGTCTCCGCTCCGCAGTACGGACATCTCATAAGTATACCCCCTTACTCAGTTTTTGAGAATTATTTCAAAGATTATGAACAGTATCGCACATAGGACTCCCCCGAAAATAATATATCTGAAATAGTCTTCTGTAAGTTCGTCCTTTCGCTTCACGAAATAGAAAGAAACAGGGTCATCGGGGAAGTAGCATATCATTTCCTCGTCACCTATTTCGTAACGCTTTTGTCTGTCGGCGTGAGTGTAGACGGAATTTATCTCCCTGCCCGTTTCGGTCTCATACCTGACTTTCGGGTAGAAAAATTTTCCCGTTTTGTTCTGAGTGTACCCTTTTATAGTTGCAAAAGAAGCAATACTCGTGTCCATACGCTTTTTGACACCGATTATGTGACAGACAAATATTGCCGACATCAGCACATACACCACAATAATCCCTATGCCGACGTGATTGTAGTGAAACGATACGCACATTATTATGACTGAACAAACTGCCCATATATAGTCAACTGCACTTATTTTCATGGTTAAAATTTTAACAGATTATAACTCCCTCATCGGAGTTTACAAGTTCGCCGAGAATATAGGCATCTTCACCCGAATTATTCAGGATTTCGACAGCCCTGTCGGCATCGTTTTTGTCAACACATATGACAAGTCCGACACCCATGTTGAACGTGTTGAACATATCTCTTTCGGGGATATTGCCCGCACGCTTTATTATGTCGAAAATGGGCGGGATCTGTACGGAATCCCTCTCTATCTTTGCGGAAACTCCATCGGGGAGCGGACGGGGGATATTTTCGTAAAAGCCACCGCCTGTTATGTGGGATATGGACTTAATATTTATTTTTTCCATAAGACCGAGTACGGACTTCACATATATCTTAGTGGGTGTCAGGAGACACTCACCGAGCGTACAGCCGAGGTCGTCAAAGTGCATATTCAGGGTCTGTGAATTTATGTCAAACACACTTCTTAAAAGCGAAAAGCCGTTTGAGTGTACACCGCTTGACTTCACCGCAACAAGGACATCTCCCGCCTTTTGAGTACCCGTCTTTACGAGTTTGTCCCTGTCGGCAATGCCAACGGCAAAACCCGCAAGGTCGTATTCATCTTCGGGCATGAGACCGGGGTGTTCGGCAGTCTCACCGCCTATGAGTGCACAACCCGCCTGCACACAGCCCTCTGCCACTCCCGAAACTATCGTTGCAATTTTTTCGGGGTAATTTTTTCCGCAAGCTATGTAGTCCAGAAAGAAAAGCGGTTTCGCACCACAGCATATTATATCATTCACGCACATTGCAACGCAGTCTATGCCGACAGTGTCGTGTTTGTCCATAATAAAAGCTATTTTTATTTTAGTTCCGACACCGTCCGTACCCGAGACAAGCACGGGATTTTTCATACCCGAAATATCGGGCTGAAAAAGACCTCCGAAACCGCCAATGTCCGAGACAACTCCCGAATTGGCAGTCCTTGCAACGTGTTTTTTCATAAGTTCGACAGCTTTATAGCCGGCAGTAACGTCCACGCCCGCCCTCTTGTAGCTCTCCGAAAAACTGTTGTTCATTGTCAAAAATCCTCCGTTTTTTTCATAAAGGGGGGAAACTGTCCGAAATAAATATTTTTTTCGGGACATTTCCCCTGTTTATATAATGATTATAATAATTATTTAATAATTATTATATTATTATAATTAAATTAAAATTAAAATTACTCTCTGCCGCTCCAGCAGTATGTGCAAAGACTGCATTCGGGAAGTCCGACAGCCTTTATCTTTCCGCCGAGTGACTGAAATTCGAGAGAAGTGAGTTTCAGTCTTCTGCAAATTTCGTCACGCAGTTTTTTTCCACGCTCCGTAGACGAATCGCTGTACTCCGCAAGATACTTTACACCCTCTTCACCCTCAAATTCGTCAATAATCTGTCTTGCAATGAGTTCGAGTTCCGAGTGACTTCTTGAGAAGTTCAGATATTTGCACCCGTACATTATAGGCGGACACGCCGAACGCATATGTACTTCCTTTGCACCGTTTTCGTACAGAAACTCCACTGTTTCACGCATTTGCGTACCCCTGACAATACTGTCGTCCACAAAGAGAAGTCTCTTGCCCTCAATGAGTTCGTGAACGGGTATCAGCTTCATTTTTGCGACTTTATTACGCATACTTTGGTTAGTCGGCATGAAACTTCTGGGCCAGGTGGGAGTATATTTTATAAACGGTCTTGCGAAAGGTATACCGCTTCTGTTTGCGTAACCTATGGCGTGGGGAGTACCCGAATCGGGAACACCGCAAACGTAGTCCACATCGGGAAGTTTCCCCGCTTTTATGTCGTTTTCAGCCATAATTTCGCCGTTTCGTGTACGCATTGTCTCAACGTTCACGCCCTCGTAGACGGCAGTCGGGTAGCCGTAGTAAGTCCACAGGAACGTACATATTTTCATTTTTGAGGGGTCGCCCTCCGATATAGTCTCACATGAATCTGAAGTTATGCGGACTATCTCCCCCGCCTGTAGTTCTTTGTAAGTCTTGTAACCGAGTTTCTGGAATGCAAAGGACTCCATAGAGACACAGAACCCGTCCCATCTCTGACCGATTATTATAGGCAGTCTGCCGAATTTGTCACGGGAGGCAATTATACAGTCCTCCGTGAGAATTATAAGCGACATTGTGCCGTCAATTTTGTCCTGAGCGTATCGTATACCGTCAATAAAATTGTCTTTCTGAGCGATAAGTGCACCAATCAGGTCTCCCGAGTTCACACTTCCGCTGCTCATGGTCTCAAAACTTGCACAGCCCTTTTCGAGAAGTTCCGCAACAAGAGCGTCTGCATTGCGGATTATTCCCACGGAACAGACCGCATACAGCCCGATTTTTGAACGCACAAGAATAGGTTGGGGGTCTGTGTCGCTTATACAGCCTATACATATCTTACCCCGCATATTCATGACATCGGTCTCAAATTTAGTCCTGAACGGGGAATTTTCAATGCTGTGGATACTCCTCTGAAAACCAACGTCCGGACAGTATGAAGTCATACCGCCTCTTTTAGTGCCGAGGTGTGAGTGGTAGTCGGTGCCGTAGAAAACGTCCGTTATGCACTCATTTTTAGAGACTGCTCCGAAAAATCCGCCCATAGCATTATTCTCCCATAAGTCTCTTCATTATTTCCTGATATGCCTCTTCAACACCGCCCATATCTCTCCTGAACCTGTCCTTGTCGAGTTTTTCGTGGGTAGTGCTGTCCCAGAAACGGCAGGTGTCGGGGGAGATTTCGTCGGCGAGAATTATAGTTCCGTCGGAAGTTTTGCCAAATTCGAGTTTGAAGTCTATGAGGTCAATATTGAGACCCTTAAAGAATTTAATCATAAATTCATTTACTTTGAAAGCGTAATTCTTTATCGTGTCGAGTTCCTCCTGAGTAGCGAGACCGAGAGCGAGGGCGTAGTAGTCATTTATAAACGGATCGCCCAGGTCGTCGTTTTTGTAGCTGAATTCAAGAATCGGACAGAGGAGAGCTTTTCCCTCTTCAACGCCCATTCTCTTTGAAAAACTACCTGCTGCGACGTTCCTGATTATAACTTCAAGCGGTACTATGGAGACTTTTTTTACAACGGTCTCCCTGTCGCTGAGTTCCTCGACAAGGTGAGTGGGAACACCCTCTTTTTCGAGCATTCTGAACATGAAGTTTGTCATTCTGTTGTTGATAGCACCCTTGCCCGTGATAGTACCCTTTTTCTCACCGTTGAAAGCGGTAGCATCGTCCTTGTAGTCGACGATTACAAGATCGGGATCGTTTGTGGCGTAGACTTTCTTAGCCTTGCCCTCGTAGAGCTGCTGTGTTTTTTTGATTGACATTTTCAATTCCTCCTGAATTTTTTTGATTGTTGATTTTTGGTTTTTAATTTTAATATATCTGAATCCGCATTTTTCAACACGGACTATCAGCTTTTTTTCAGAGTTTTGCTGTCTCCTCCCGAATAGCGGAGTCCTTTTATCGGACAGGTAAGCGGTTATTTATCTGAAATTTCGTCAATGACTACATTTCCGTTGCTGTCAAGCAGGGGAGTAAGCCCCGATATTGATGTGCAGATATAGTTGACACCCGTGACGGTATCGACAATAATCTGTATCTCGGATACACCGAAAGTCTGTTTTTCCTTGATAACAAATTGTTTACCTTCGTTTTCCTTTTTATAATAAGGCATTTTTGATTTCCTCCTGAATAGCGGAGTCCTTTTTTCTGACTCCCTCAGCCATTTTTATTTTTTCATCTGCTAATTTTTTAGCAAGTTCGTCATCTGAAATTGCAAGCATCTGAACGGCGAGTATAGCCGCATTTTTTGCACCGTTCACGCCCACCGTTGCGACAGGTACTCCCGGGGGCATCATAACTGTGGACAGAAGAGCGTCAATGCCGTCAAGTACGGACGACTTCATAGGTACACCTATCACGGGGAGAGTGGTGTGACCTGCCACAACTCCCGCAAGGTGTGCGGACATTCCCGCACAGCATATTATCACACCGAAATCGTTTTCAACGGCTTTTTCGACAAATTCGCACACATCATCGGGAGTTCTGTGTGCGGACATAATTCTGCACTCAAATTCGACACCGTATTTTTTGAGTTCGGTGAGGGCTGATTTTACGACAGGGAAATCGCTGTCGCTGCCCATTATTACAGCAACTTTTTTTGACATAGTTCATTCTCCTTAAATAATAATTTATTTTGTGTGACCGGGGGCGAGGTTTGTTTCATGCGTGGGAATAATCATGGGGGTTCGGGGGGATTCTTCCCCCCGATGGGGGTCTGGGGGCAACGCCCCCAGTGGGGGTTCAGGGGGCAACGCCCCCTGCCCCTCATCGTTGCCTTGTGGGAGGCTCCGCCCCCCACTCCCCCCGCCAAAGGGGGAAACCCCCTTTGGAAACCCGTGATTAGATATTTAGGTTTTATTTCATACCAAAATGTAGTTCAGAGAGTGAAATTCTCTGTCCCAATTTTTTCCTCTGTGAGAATAATCATGGGGGGTTCGGGGGCGGGGTATGGGGTGTCCCCATTTTCAAATCCCCCCGACGGGGGTTTGGGGGCAGAGCCCCCAATGGGGGTTCAGGGGGTGAAACCCCCTGCCCCTTATCGTTCCACTAAAAAGCCCCCAATATCACACTTCTTAAAAATATTCTATACCGACATTCTCACAGTCGTCAAAGGCGTTTTCGGAGACCTCCGCTTTTTTCGGAACTCTGATTTTTTTAAGCCCTTTGCAGCCAAAAAACGCACAGTCACCAATCACAGACACACTCTCGGGGAGGTCTATATATTCAAGGCTCTCACAGCCCTGAAAGGCACTCTCACTGATTTCCTCTAAATTTTGGGGAATATTTATATTTTTCAGATTTCTGCACTCTAAAAACGTGTCCATCCAGATTTCGGCAAGGGCGGACGGAAGTCTCACGCTTATGAGATTTGAACAGTACGAAAAGCACGCAAAATCGGCAATTAAAACGCTGTCGGGGATAACTGTTTCCGTTAGATTTTTACAGTACTCAAAGACTTCAAATCCAATATCCGTGACACCATCGGGAATATTTATCTTTGTGAGATTTTCGCAGTGGCTGAAAGCTCTGCTGTCTATTTCCGTTAGAGTTTCGGGGAGAATTATTTCTTTAAGATTTTTGCACCCGCTGAAAGCCTCAAAGCCTATTTTTGTGACGCCATCGGGGACTTGCACGACTCCCGAATCGAATAGGCTTTTTTTGTACCTGATGAGCACGCCGTTTTCGATTTTCATACCCATGATATATTTAATATACCTCCTACATAAAGTCAAGAAATTTTATAAAAACTCTTAAAATATTTTTCCCGATATTTTTGACAGAATTTTTTTCATCATCGGACAGCGGAGGAGCAAACTCCCTGAACTTCAGGAAATTTTCGGCATTTGGGGAGTTTTCAAAGGCGTTTTCGGGGAATTTAGTATCTTTTGGAAAAATAACTCTTTTGAGACTTACGCAGTCCGCAAAAGCGTGGTCCTCCACAATCGGACCGAAACTCTGTTCGGGGATTATTATTTCCGTGAGACTTGCACAACCCCTGAAAGATTCTCTGCCCATCACTAAAATTTCGCCCGCAATTGTGACTTTTTTCAGATTTCCGCACCCTTCGAAAGTCTCGGATAAAATTCGGCAGACGTTCACGGGAATGACTATGTGTTCAAGGTTTTCACAGCCCGAAAAAGTCCCGTAGCCGATTTCTCTGACACTGTAGAAAGGAAGTCTTATTTCACGGAGATTTTTGCAGTTTTTGAAAGCGTCGAACTCTATTTTTTTAATGCCGTCGGGGATAAGAATGGAGTAAAGACTATCGCAGTTTTCAAATAGACTGTCGCCGATAATTTCAATATTTTTATTTTCGGAAAAATCTACATTTCGGAGTTCCCCACAGCCCGAAAAAGCACTGCACCCGATTGAGTTTACAGTTTGGGGAATTTTGATTTCAGGTAAATTTTTGCAGTACGCAAAGGCGAAATTTCCTATTTTGAGTAAATTTTCGGGTAGTTTCACGCTTTTCAAAGAGTGACAGCCGAAAAAAGCTTTTTCGGGTATCTCCCGAACACTGTCGGGGATAGTAATATTTTCGAGACTTTTGCAGTTTTCAAAAGCCGATTTACCTATTTTTAATAAACTTTCGGGGAGCCTTATTTCTTTGAGATTTACACAGTCCGAAAAAGCACTGTCTTCTATTTTGGTGACACTTTCGGGTATCGTCACGCTTTCGATGTGACGGCAGTTTTTGAACGCTTTCGCACCTATCTCCCGAACGCCCTCGGGCACTGTGATTTCGGTTATAATATTATTTTCAACTCCCGTTTCGTCAAACTCCCCACGCCCTCTGTACCCGACAAGTACGCCGTCTTTTATATCAAATATTTCGGACATATTATACATATTCATAAAAATCTCACGTTTTGTGCTTTATATCTGTCTCGGAGGAAGGTTGTGTTTCGGTGGGTTTTTCGGGGTTTTCTTTTTCGGGAGCAGGGTACTCCGGGGACGAGAGGAGAAATTTTCCCGATACTGCCGATAAGTTACTCACCGAATTTCCCGTGAAATTCATTTCAGCCTTGTATCTGTCACGGAGATTCTGTCTCTTTCCCATTTCGTCAGTATACGTTATTTCTGTCTCTGTCACTATCGAAACGGCAAAAATTTCCGTTCCGTCCTCAGCCTTTGTGGAGTAGAGATATATCTGTGATATGCCGAGCATTTTCTTTTCAAGAACTTTGTGGTCGTCGGTGAACAGTTGCTGGAAACTGTTTCTGCTGCCTGTAGTTATATCCGAGAGAATGTCGTCATTGCCAGTGTAGGCGAAACGCAGGTATTTTGCGGTGTAGGCGGATATTTTCTCAATCATTTCGGGACTCAGTTTTGACAAAAGAACTCTGCTTGATACGTTTATATCATATCGGCAGCCAAGTGTCACTCCGTGGACAGACGCATTTTTGAACAGGAGATTTTCTCCGTCGGAGGAAAAGACATATTCTCCCGAATTGCTGTGCAGAGTTATGTCGCTGTCGTCCGCACTGAAGTCCTCCCAAGTTTCACGGAACATCGGTACAAAATCGCTGTCATAGATTACATAGTCACCCTTGTCACAGGTACACGCACAGAATATCACAACGCCGTGGCAGTTGTATTTTACTATACTGTCATATATAAACGGTATGACGATATTCCCCTCATAGTCGATACAGCCCGTGAAAGTCTCCCCGCCTATTTCGGCGGAAGCTATGCAGCAGGAGTCATTTGCAAAGGATATATTTTTCCATTCAGGTGCGACGATTATCCTGTTTCTGCTGTCGGCAATTCCGTACAGACCAACGCTGTTTTGGAATATTGTGTTGCCGTCGGAATCCGAACTGACGGTGCGGTCTATTTCTGCTTGATTATTGTGGATGGAGGTCTCCTCGGGTGAGGACAGGTAGAATTTGGTGACAGCACCGGTCAGTATTATCAGGACTACAAACAGTACAGATACAAGAAGCCTTGTGTGCTTGTTCAAATCGGGCTGACACTCCTTTCGTTATTGCCTTACGGCTTTGGATTTGGGGGGCGTTGCCCCCCAAGCCCCCCACAAGGGGGGTGTAACCCCCCTTGACCCCCAAAATTGAAACAGTAGAAGATTGTCATGGGGGGTCTGGGGGCAAAGCCCCCTGCCCCTTATCGTTCTTAAAATTTTGGGACTTCCCCCATATTCCAAAATTCAAACAGTAGAATATCATGGGGGGTTCGGGGGGATACTTCCCCCCGACGGGGTCAAGGGGCGGAGCCCCTTGTGGGGGTCTGGGGGCAAAGCCCCCAGTGACTTAAAACAGGGGGTTTGGGGGGCGAAGCCCCCCAACAGCCCACCAATCTAACAAAAACTTTCAAAAAAATATAATTTTAAGAAAATTATTTTTTGGGGCGAAGCCCTCTGCCCCTTATCGTTCCAATTAAAATTTGTACGAAGTCCCCAATTGACTTTGGAGCAGTCCCCTCAAAAAATATTCCGAAATAGTAATTTTTTTACTTTTTCTTTTTTGCCCTGTAGGATTCGTCCGTCTCACCCGCAATGTAGACGGGACGCTTTTTCGTCTCCATGTAGGTTTTGCCGAGGTACATTCCGAGTATACCCGTAGATGCAAGCTGAAATGCACCTGTCAGGAGAGTTGTCGCAACGGAAGCAAGCTGTGAGCCTTTTTTTGCGAAAAGCGACATGATAAGCAGTACAAAGCCGAGAGTTCCGCATATGATTGCGAGGAATATCGAGAACGCCAGCGGGACTGTCGAGAAAGCCATTATTCCCTCAAGGGAGTACTTGAAAAGTCCCCAGAATGACCAAGAGGACGTTCCGACAGGTCTCTCAACGTTCTCATAGGGCATATATTTTACTTTGAACCCTACCCAGCTGAATATGCCCTTTGAGAACCTGTTGTACTCAGACATTTCGAGAACTGCGTCTACCATCTGTCTGGACATAAAGCGGAAATCCTGTGCACCGTCGACAATTTCGGTCTGTGAGATTTTGTTCATGATTTGGTAGAATTTCCTTGCGAACCACGAACGTATTTTTGACTCACCCTTACGGCTTGTACGCCTTGTTGTCGCACAGTCGTACTCACCGTCTTTTACATAGCTGTACATCTCGGGCAGAAATGCGGGCGGGTGTTGCAAATCGGCGTCCATCACAACGACAAAATCGCCCTTTGAGTTTTTAAGACCCGCATATATTCCCGACTCCTTGCCGAAATTTCTTGAAAAAGAGATATATCTGACTCTGCTGTCTCTGTCGGCGAGGGAGTGGAATATTTCGAGAGTTTTGTCTTTTGAACCGTCGTTTACAAATAGAAATTCAAAAGACAGGTCGCCGTACTGTCTGGACATCTCGTCCGTGACTTTCGTTATCTCCTTGTAAAACATCGGGAGGACTTCCTCCTCGTTGTAGCACGGAACTACTATTGAAATAAGTTTCAATTCAATAAGCCTCCTTTTTACCCGATATAGGTGGTTAAATTTATTTGCCTTACGGCATTGGGATTCTTGTGGGGGGCTCTGCCCCCCACTCCCCCCGCCAAAGGGGGAAACCCCCTTTGGAAACCCGTGATTAGATAGTTTCAGTTCTGCGACTATTGATTTAGTTAAGTAACAGTAAAACTTGCCTAAGCCCATCATGGGGGGTTCGGGGGGCGGGGTATGGGGTGTCCCCATTTTCAAATCACCCCCCGACGGGGGTTCAGGGGGCGAAGCCCCCTGCCCCTTAGACTTAAAAACAGGGGGTTTGGGGGGCGTAGCCCCCCAACAGCCCGCAGCCTAAAAAAATTTCCAAAAAAATATAATTTTAAGAAAATTATTTTTTGGGGTTCAGGGGGAAACCCTCAGTCTGAACAGTCCACTTCAATCGGGATTTTTTGATAATACAATATAATTATACAACAAATCATTTCCGACTTCAAGAGAAAAATAATATTTTCTGAAACTTTTATTTGCACGGGCTTGGAATTGACTTTTTGACGGGACGTTTTCACCAAATAAAAATATCAACATTTAGTTAATATCCATAAAAATATTTTTCGGGGTATAATTTTAATATTTATTTTTTAGAAACTGTTGATTTTTTTCTCTGTATAAGTTATAATGTATCTGTATGAAAATGTGCGGGTGTCCGACGATGGAGACACCTGAATTCAGGAAAAGGAGAATAGTTATGGATATAATGCTGATTAGTACGACTTTTAACAGCGAAGTACACGGCACGAACAACGGCAAGAAAACCGGTTGCGGAATAAACCTGCTCAAAGCGGGCAATGACACGAAATACCGTCAGAGCGGACGTATGACAGACCTCAAAGAGATAACTTGCGAGAGATGCAAGGAGAGACTCGCAAGGGAGATGATAAGGTCGGACAAAAAAGAGATGAATAAGCTCCTGAAAGAGGAGAAACAGCGTATAAAGGCGGGAATTGAGGACGAGGGAATAATACCCCTCGGAAATACTACAGCCAAAATCACAAAAGCTCCCGAACCTGCACCAGCTCCCGCACCCGTCCCCGAGCCGACCGTCCCCGAGAAGCCCTCTGCACCCGTCAGAACTATTCCCGGAACGGGTGTCGCAATGGACGACGATTTGGCACAGTTTGCAATATCTCCGCCAAAGCCCGAACCCGAAAAAGATGAGACTGCTACGGAAGTGGAAGATTTCCTTGCACAGTTTGCGATAAAGAAGCCCGAACCCGAACCCGAAGAGGAGAAGAAGTCCACCGATGACGATTTTCTTGCACAGTTCAGTATAACTCCGCCGTCCGCACAGGCAGAGGAGGAAAAAGAGCCCGAAGAGCCTGTTGTTGAGGACATAATGAGTATGTTTGCGATAGACAAGGACGAAGTTCCCGAAGAACCGCAGTCAGTGGAGTACAGTTCCGACAGCACTCCCGACAGCACAGAGGGTTCAACGGAAGAGGCAAATGCGTGGGATTTGTTTGCGAACCAGTTCTTTGGAATGCGTGACGAGGAGGAGACTGCTCCCGCCGAGGAAGTTCCCGCACAGGAGGACGATATGCCCACTTTGGAGAGCATGGCGGCATTTGCAAAGAGCATTTCCGACAAGCCCTCCGCACTTGACGGCATAGCACCGCCTGTTTTGGACGATATAGCACCGTCTCCCGAACCTGTTCGGGAGGAAGTCAAGAAGACTGTGCTTGACGACATTGCACCGCCCGTTTTGGACGACATTGCACCTCCTCCCGCACCCGTTCAAGAGGAAGTCAAGAAGGCTGTACTTGACGACATAGCACCGCCCGTTTTAGACGACATAGCACCTCCTCCCGCACCCGTTCGGGAGGAAGTAAAGAAGACTGTGCTTGACGACATTGCACCGCCCGTTTTAGACGACATAGCACCTCCTCCCGCACCCGTTAATGAGGAAGTCAAGCCCCCTGTTCTGGACGACATAGCACCGCCTGTTTTAGACGATATAGCACCGTCTCCCGCACCCGTTAATGAGGAAGTCAAGCCCCCTGTTCCGGACGACATTGCACCGCCCGTTTTGGACGATATAGCACCGTCTCTCGCACCTGTTCCCGTGGAGAGTGCCGAACCCGAAATTGACTTCTCGGACGATTCCGTTGTCAATACTGCCGAGACAGCTATGCCTGAGAATTCCCCTGCACCCGCCACGGAAATGCCCTCCGCAAACTTCATGGACGGACAGCCGTTCCCGCAGTCCGTACCGCCTGTTCAGGGAGTACCGCCTATATCGCCAATGCCTATGCCCGTACAGATGCCGCAGGGAATGTCCGTACAGCCACAGATCATGACAGTCCCACAGCTTGCGGGTTACGACGCAAACGGTCAGCCCGTATATACATATATGCAGATGCAGTTGACGGGTTACGACGCAAACGGTCAGCCTGTACTTGTTCCGTTTGGTGGACAGCCTGCAATGGGAGTACCTATGGGAATGGGTATGAATATGGCAATGGGAGTAGGTATGCCGCAGCAGTTCGGCGTACCAGTTCCGCCGACAGCACGTCCCGAGACTGCAAAATCGTCAGAGCCGTCTGCCGCAATGAAGTCCAAATACGGCAAACACGGTCTCACACCAGGACAGAGAATTGCCGCTGAGATGGCTGCAAAGGCGGCAAGCGGAGAGACAACGGATGCTAATGTGTCAAAAATTTCGGTCAATCCGCACAGCAAGTCAACATCTTCTGCATTTATAAGTGCGATTTCGGAGTCAAAGGACCACGCAAACGAAAGTCTCACCGATACACAGGGACTTAAAGCAAAGACTCCCGTTATAACTTCCGTGGAGGATATGCTTGCACAGCTTGGTGACAGTTCCGAGAAGGACAAGAAGATGAAGAGGGAGGCAATGCAGAAAAACGCTCCGAAAGTGGACGAATACAGAGCACCTGTGAGAAATAAGAGACCCTCCGAGGCTTCAATACCCGCATCGACACAGAGAGTAACACTTGAAGAGATGAGACCTCTGACGAAAGCCGAGCAGAAAGCTAAGAAGAAGCAGGACAAAATTGCCGCCGACTTCAAGAAAAAGATGGAGAAGATGAATAAATAAATTTATGTGAGTCTTTTTAGGGAAAATTATTGGAGACTTTTTTAGGAGAACGATAAGGGGCGGGGGGCTTTGCCCCCAAACTCCAAAAAATAATTTTCTTAAAATTATATTTTTTTGGGAATTTTTCTGTCCAAATGACAGGAAGACAGGTGCAGTTCTCTCTAAATATTAGAACGATAAGGGGCAGGGGGCTTTGCCCCCTGAACCCCCATTGGGGGCTCTGCCCCCAAACCCCCGCTGGGGGGAAGTATCCCCCCAGGCCCCCCATGATTATTCCCACACAAGAAACAAACCCCGCCCCCGTGGCAGTCTACTGTTTAATCTTGGGGGTCAAGGGGGCGGGGCTTGGGGGTGAAACTCCCGTTATAAATTTAATTCGAAATGAGGATTTTTTAAGATGGCTTATAAAGAAACTCTCGAACAGCTCAGAGCAAAGCTGGGCGAGAATAAGGCTGAAAACACCAAATTTCTCCGTGAGGAGAGCATGAAGTTCGCCCGTGAAAACAATTACGAGGGAATAAGAGCCGTGAGTGAACTTATGCTTGAAAATCTCACGGACGAGGAAAAGGCTGAAATAGACAGGATAACTCACCTTGACGGTCTGCGTCTTGACAAGGTTTATGACCAAATTGTCGAACTTATGAACAAAAAAGACATGATAGAGGCAAAAAATCTCGCCGAGAAACTCTACAAGAAAATCATTCTCGACTACGCCCCCACGGACAGGACAGTATATATGTCTCTCAGAAATCCCCTTGAGGATAACCTCTGCCGTCTGATGTTCAAGACCGAAAAAATTCTGAACAGAGCTCCTTTTGACTTCTCCGCCTATCTGACAGCTTATGCCTATATAATGGTGGAGACAGGTTCTACCGTTGATGCAATTCCCGTTCTCGAAAAGGCTTCGGAGTACAACCCCGTGGATGTCGGACCAAAATTTGAACTCTGTGAGATATACAAGATCACCAGAAACAAGAAAATGGTTCTACAGACGGCGAGGGAAATTCTGAGAATTGCAATATCTCCCGCCGCAATAGCGAGAGCTTACGCAAATATCGGCTATGCACTTGTCAATTCGGGTGACTATGAGGACGCTGTTATTTTCTACGTTGCAAGTACAATGTTCGCCCCGCACCCCGCTGTACCCCTTGAAATGAAACACCTTGCCGACCTGATGGGCAGACCGATAGTAAAGCCCTCTCAGGAGAAGATAGAGGAGGTCATGGGAAAATACGACATAAAATTCGGTCCTAACAGGGAAGTCATCTCCGCTGCCGCACAGCTTGCGTCAAAATTTTTGCAGGAGGGTGACATACCGAATGCCCTCCCCGCACTCAAAATCACCTATAACTTAACTCTTGACGAGGAAGTTAAAAAAATTATCCTGAAGTATGAACCCATTCCCAGAAATAATTTTGCACGTCCGAATCCCAATATAGTAATGACTTCGGGAAATAACAACAGTGACGATAATAAATAAAAATATATAAATAAAAATAAAATCTCCCGGACACTTGCAAAGAGGAAATTTTTGTGTTATAATATCTCTTACAGAACAAGCCGTATTTTTCGGCAGATTGGAGATATATCATGTCAGTAAAAAGAACAGTAAGGAAAATTTCAGGTTTTTTGGTATCGTCTGCGGTGTCGCTCTGCTCAATGTATATGCTCGCACTGAACGCCTTTGCAGAGGGTGGATCGGGTGCCGCCGCAGGTGCGTCCGACGGTCAGGCTGCGGCAGGCAGCGGCAGTGTCTTTTTCAATTTCGTCCTCCCGCTTGTCCTGATGTTTGTGATAATCTACTTCATGATTATAAGACCTCAGAAAAAGCAGGACCAGGCTCTCAAAGATATGCAGAATAGTCTCGAGATCGGTGACGAGATAGTCACCAGAGACGGCATTATAGGAATGGTAGTCCGCATAAACAGCGACAATCTTGTAATCGAAACGGGCGGTGACAGAAACAAAATCCGCATAAAGACGTGGGCGGTCAGCGAGAATGTCAGTGCAGACGAGAGAGCGAAAGCTTCCGCACCAAAAAAGACCGCAAATCCCCTTGAATCGGCGGGACTTTCCCCCGACGAGACAGCGGGCGGTGATAAAAAGGAAGGCAAAAAGAAGAGCAAGTGATTTAGCAAAAAGTGAATATAAAAGAGAACCTCCGCATAGAATTACTAATATTCTTTGCGGAGGTTTTGCTATGCGTCGTCACAGGAACAGTGTCTGGACAAACCATTTTTTAAGTCTTGTTATGGGAGTTCTGCTCGGCATTCTGTTTTCTCTTATAATGGCAGTTTTCTTTTCGGCAGCAGCTTTTTTTCTGCTGAAAGACACGGTATTTGTACCATATTTTTCGGGTGTCTCTTTAATTATGGGAACTTTTGCAGGCTCTCACATATGTGGCAAGTACAGGCGTAAAATGGGACTTGCTGACGGATTTATCTGTGCAGTTATAATGTATGCTGTCCTGTGGACTGTGTCACTCCTGATACCTGACGGGAGTGTCGGACTTGACAAATTTATTATGCTTGGTATTTCGGGCATAATAGGCGGTATATCGGGAGTAAACTCAAAACGTCCGAAAAACTACAGGGATTGAGATATATTATTAGCCATGGTGTATTGGGGGCTTCGCCCCCAAACCCCCATGAACGATGAGGGGCAGGGGGCTTTGCCCCCTGAACCCCCATTGGGGGCTCCGCCCCCAAACCCCCGTCGGGGGGAAGAATCCCCCCGAACCCCCCATGATGTTCTACTGTAATGATTAGTAATCGCCCGAAGTGTCCTCCATAAGTTCAAATTCTATATCGTAATACTCGATTTTTCCGCCCTTTTCAAGGTGTGCACACTTTGCGGGTACTTTGTCCCCTGCCTTGAATTTACTGCTCACAGCGTCATAGAGTTCGTCGTAACTTGAGACTTTTTCCCCGTCTATCTCGACTATAAAATCTCCCGCTTTCAGGTCGGTGTTGTATATGTCGCAATCCTCACTTATATCCGTTATATAGAGACCCTCAAAGCCGTCGGGGATTTCAAAGCCGAGTTCCTCCTCAACGGCATAGACGTTACTGCTGACGGACATATCTATCATCATTATTCCTATTCTGAATCTTCCCGACATGAAACCGTTGTCGATGAGTTCCTCAATTATGGGCAGAGCTTCGTTTATAGTTATCGCAAAACCAAGTCCCTCATAACTGCTGTTGACGTACTTTGAAGAGGTTATCCCTATGACCTGACCATACATATTTACCAATGCACCGCCCGAATTTCCCGGACTTATATCGGCGTTGGTCTGAATGCAGTCCATCTCAAAACCCGTGGAGTCGCTTCTTATTTTCCTGTTCACAGCGGAGACTATGCCGTCTGTTACCGTACTCGACAGCCCTGCGGGGTTTCCTATAGCCATAACCTGTTCGCCCACAACAGTTTCGTCCGAATCGCCCAGCACAGCGGGAACAAGGTTTGAACCGTCTATTTTTATGACGGCTATATCTGTTTTTGAGTCTCTGCCGACTATTTCGGCTTCAAAAATTCTGTCGTCGGTGGTGGAGACGGAGTGGAAACCGTCAGCTTGGAGAACGTGTGCATTTGTGACAATATAGCCGTCGTCGGAAATTATAACTCCCGAACCCGTTCCCATGAGGTCACGCCTTTTTGAGTCGGAGTAGGTGTATATTTCGACAATAGAAGGTCTTACAGCTTCGGCGACACCCTCCGTTGTGTACCTGCCGTTTTCGTCGGCTTTGATATTTTTGAGACTGTTTTCGGGTTTTTCGTTTTTGTAGAGAACCACGTTTTTTGACACGGGTACACCCGCCACAGAAGATTTTCCCTTTTTTACGTCGGAGACTATCCCGTACACGGAGAGTGCCAATGCACATATGAATATAAGAGAGAGCATTATTATAATACTTCTCTCGTGTTTTTTGCGGAGCATTTTCTCGCTTCTCTTTTCCGCACTCTTCATTGCCCTTGCACTCGCCATATCAAAGCTGTCAAAACCTGTCGGTTCAAAGTAAAAGCTCCCGAAATTTTCTGTATTTGAGTTTGAGATGTAATTTTTCGGAGGATTTTCCTCGGAGTCCGCCTTGGAATTATAAAGATTATTTTCGTCCATAAATGCCCCTTTCTCTCGATAGACCGTTACCTTCCTAACCCCAAATTTGAAACAGTAGAATATCATGGGGGGTTCGGGGGGATTCTTCCCCCCGACGGGGGTTTGGGGGCAAAGCCCCCTGCCCCTTATCGTTCCAAAATTATTTCAAGTCGGATTTAGTTCCCCTGTTACAGTTTCTTTTCGGTGTGCAAAGTCACCCGTGGGTCTTCGGGAATCTGTATCTGAAATTCAGTATATTCGCCGTAGACACTTTTTACCACTATGTGACCGTTGTGGAGGTGGACTATTTTTCTCGATATTGAAAGACCTATTCCCAGTCCCGAGGTGTCCTTTCCCCGTGAGGAGTCCGCCTTGTAGAACCTGTCAAAGACCTGCTGTATTTCCGAATTTTTCAGACCCTCTCCCGTGTTCCTTATGCCTATTATGCAGATGCCGTCCTGCTTTTCAAACCTGAAAGACAGTTTACCGCCGTCGTTCACAAATTTGACTGCGTTTTCAACAAGATTGTATATGACCTGCTGCATTAAATCGGGGTCTGTGACGGCTGTTAGTCTGTGGCTGTCGAGTTCCTCTATTTCAAGGTGTTTCTGCTCTATTTTCTTTTCAAACATCAGGACTACCTGAATAACAAGGTCTGTCAGGTTGGTCTCTCTGAAATCGGGGGTGAGAGTACCCGACTCAAATCTTGTCATGTTGAGCATTGAGCTTATCAGTATTCTCAGACGCTTGATTTCTTTTGAAATCAGCACAAGATATTCAGTCCTTCTTGATTTGGGGATAGTACCGTCGAGTATGCCGTCCACAAAGCCCGAAATAGTGGTCATAGGGGTGCGGAGTTCGTGGGAGACATTTGCGATAAACGTCTTGCTTGTCTCCTCACTTGACTCAACGTCCGAGGCGAGTGAATTTATACACTCAGCTATATCACGCATTGTACCCGTTGTGCTGTCGGGTAGCTTTTCGGAAAAATCCCCCTTTGCATACTGCTGACATATTCTCAGGAAATTTGTCTCATGGTCTATGTACTTAAAGACGGTCTTTTTCAGAAATACATATATAGCAGTCATTGTGATGAGTGTCATAAGTACATAGGAGACAAGTATTCTCAGGGTGAACAGGTCTATTGCGAGCGTGTCGGAGTAGGCAGAGATGTAGTAGAAATCGGAGTTGTTGTCGCTGTCTCTGAGTGCAAATTTTGTGACATAGAGCAAGTCGGGAGTGCTGTAGGAAAATCCCTCCGATTCAAGACCGAGATAACCGCCGTTGTTGTCGGCAGAGGATTTCATATCACCGTCAAGATATTCACGTTCGGGTTCTCCCGCTGATAGAATACTCTTTCCGTCCGAATTATACACATATATCATAATTTCGGAGTTGTTCATCAAGTCGTTGTGAAGGTTTCTGACGGGTTCGGACAGGAGATTTCCGCCTGAGTGGTACTCCTTTCTGACATAGCTTATGAACATATTGCAGGTTTCTTTCAGCTCTTCAAGCTCCGACTTTCTGTACATTGACGAACATATCCCCGTCATTATAACGCCTGCCACAGCCGAAAAGGAAATCAGTGTTATAACGACAAGACGGAATATTCTGTAGTAGGAGCTTTTTTTGTACTGATTTCCGGAGTGCTTTGCAGATCTTTCGGGAATGAAGATCACTCTTCGTCTTCAGCCTCAAATTTGTAGCCCACTCCCCACACCGTCTTGAGCGACCACTTGTCCGAGACACCCTCCAGTTTTTCACGCAGACGCTTTATGTGTACGTCTATAGTCCTTGAATCGCCGTAGTACTCAAAACCCCACACTTCATCGAGAAGCTGGTCACGGGTGTACACCCTGTTGGGGTTTGAGGCGAGATAGAACAGGAGCTGTAACTCCTTTGGGGGAGTTTCAACGTCCTTTCCGTTCACTTTCAGTTTGTACTCCGTCATGTTCACGACAAGCCCCTCATAGCGGACTTCCTTTATTTCGGGTTCTGCCATATTTCTTTTTATATTAACGTTCGTCCTTGCGACAACTTCCTTGGCCTCAAAGGGCTTGGTTATGTAGTCGCCCGCACCCGCCTCCAGACAGAAAACTCTCTCGGCAGGGTCGTCCTTTGCCGAAATCATTATTATCGGTACGGACGGATTTTTCTTTTTCATGCTCAGGAGTAGCTCTATACCGCTCTTTCCGGGGAGCATAACGTCAAGCAATACTATATCGGGACTTAGTGCGTTGAATTTTGTCATAGCTTCATTGCCGTCGTGTGAGAGAATGACGCTGTAGCCGTCGTTTTTTAGGTACATATGGAGTATCTCACATATGTTTTTGTCGTCGTCAACAACGAGAGCCTTTAATCCTTTGTCGTTTGCCATATTACTACCTTCTTTCTTTTGCGTATATCTGTTCCGTCAGCGTATACTAATATTATTATAACTCCTGACAGATCAAATGTCAATCCCGGACAAAATTTTTTTCACAAAGATTTTACGCATTCCGAAATTATAATATTGAAATTATAAATATATTAAATATATAAAATTTTCTCAAAATCTTAACTTTAATGTTGCAATTTTGATTTGTCTGTGATATAATATTTGTGTAAGTTCAACAATGTGCGGTATGGGTATGGGATACCGTGTCTTGTTCTGTCTTGAAAGTTGATTTTTTGTAGAATAATCGCTGTTTTTTCTGCTGAATATTGCCTGTTGTATAAAATTGGTGAATATTGATAAAAAACAGAACGTTATTTATTCAAAAAAACAATTGAAAATTATTTCTTAATATGTTATAATTGTTAAGACAGTGTGAATTGTTACGGCTTAATTTAATAATACACGGAGGTGGTCTTATGAAGAGTTATTCCTATATAGCCCAGGATGCAAGAGGCAGACAGGTTAAGGGAAAAGCCACTGCTGAAAATGAGCAGGAATTTCTTCAGAAAATGAAGGATCGTGGTCTGTATCTCAAGGATTATAAGGAAGACGATTCGGACAATTCAAAATCTATCTACAAATTCGGTATGACAGAACTCGCTTTCTGCTGCCGTCAGCTCAGTGCGATGCTTACTTCAGGTCTTACACTTGTAAAAGCTATCGACATCCTCACCCGTGAGCAGGAAAACGAAAAAGCCAAGGCTATATGGCAGGACGTTTACGAAAACGTCCAGAAGGGCGAGTCCTTCTCTACCGCAATGGAAATGCACGCAGGTTCATTTCCCGACTTCCTCATCTCAATGATAAGTGCGGGAGAGTCAAGCGGTTCGCTCGACGTAATCATGACCCGAATGTCTGATTACTACGCAAAGCAGAACAAGCTTAAAAACACGGTCAAGAGTGCTATGACATACCCTATCATTCTTGCGATACTGTGCGTCGTCATCGTAATATTCCTCTTTGCTTTCATCATGCCTACGTTCATTGATATGTACGACGACCCGTCAACAATGCCCGCACTGACGAAAATGCTCGCTGCAATAAGCGACTTCCTACAGACAAAGTGGTACTTCCTAATCGCCTTTGCACTCATAGCTTTCTTTGGTTTCAGATACGCTATGAAAATTCCCGAATTTAAGCTCAAAGTCGACAGACTCCTGATTAAGGGACCCGGTTTCGGTCCGCTTGTCACCAAAATCTACACGGGACGTTTTTCAAGAACTCTCTCTTCTCTGTATTCAAGCGGTATCGCAATGGTGGAGTGCCTTGAAAAGGCATCGTCAGTCCTCGGAAACTCCTACGTCGACCAGAAGTTTGAAGAGGTTATAGACGAGGTTAAACAGGGTTCCACTCTCTCGGACGCTATAACCAGAACCGAAATATTTGAGGGAATGTTCTGCTCCATCATCTATGTCGGTGAGGAAGCCGGTGCACTTGACTCAATTCTCGAAAAGACATCCGACTACTATGAGGAGGAATCAGACTCCGCCGTACAGCGTCTTGTCGGAATGGTCGAGCCTGTACTGCTCATATTCATGGGTGTTATCATAGGACTTGTTGTCTGCGGAATTTACCCCGCACTCTACGGCTCTATGGAGAGCGTCGAGAGCGAATAATAGGAAAGGTGGAAAACTTAAATGCTTTCATTTGATATTACTGACAGAAACGTCCGAGTAGTCAAAGGTGTGGAGAACAGCGGAAAGATCAAGATAAGCTCCGCTGCGACACTGAACCTTGAAGAGGGACTCATCGTAAACGGAAAAGTTGAGGACGTCGCAAACGTCGCAACTTTAATAAACGGTGTCATAAAGACGAACAAAATGCCCGACAAAGAGGCTATCGTCAGCATCTCCTCAAACCTCACAATCTTCAAAGAGCTGAACGTCACAAAGAGTAAAAATCAGGATATGGCTAAGACTGTAAAACAGCAGGTGCAGGCGGAGCTCAATCTTGACGACTCTTACTGTGTTACATATATAGTGGTGGGAGAGTCCGAGGAAAAGGGCGACACGGGAGAGAGCGTTTTCAAAGTTCTCGCAACGGCTTGTCCCTACGCAATCGTAAACAGCTACAAAGAGGTCTTCAAGTTCCTTGACATCTCACTCCGCTCCGTAATGATAGGCTGTAACTGTATCACAAAGGTTCTTCTTGCAGACACAAAAATCAAGTCGAAAATGCCTCTGCTTGCGGTTCAGGTTGACAACAACTTCATATCGCTCAACCTCTACGAACAGGGACAGCTTTCGTTCTCACGTTTTGCGTCAATAGACCCCGAGGACTACGGCGGAGCTGAGGACTACGTTATTCAGGCTGTAAATGAGAACGTCTTCCGTATGAACCAGTTCCAGAGAAGCCGTAACACGGGTGAGGTTATTGAGAATATCATTCTCTACGGCGACACTCACGACTATGTCAGACTGACCGACGAACTCGAACAGCAGGACTTCCAGACAAGTCTGATAAACGTCCCCCCACAGATACACGGTCACGAAAACCTTGAATTTTCACTGTATGCAAACGCTATCGGTGCGATGTTCAAGCGTAACAAGGAGACCGAAAAGATAAACCTCCTTGAGACCGAACTCGGTGCACACATCAAAAACAAAGTCGGCGGTGTTGCGAGTGAGAGTGCGGGCACGGGAATAATGCTTGGTGCGGTAATCGTTGCGGCAGTCGTTGTCGGAGTAGCCTGGGGCGTGCAGGCGGCAAGAGACGCAAGTATCAGAAAAAAAATCGACGACATAAACGACTTCATAGCACAGTCACAGGGCGAACTCGACCACTATGACAAACTTGTCGCAATGGATGAAAAAGTAACCGCCTATAACACCATGATTGTCAACGCACACGACGCTTATCTCTCACAGCCTGTAATAATCGGAGATGTCTATGACTCAATAGAAGCAGTCCTTGCGTATACTGCGGGCGAACTCGGAATAAGTGAAGCGTCGGTGGTGTCTCCGTCATATTCGGACGGTATTATCAGTTTCACGGTCTCATATGAGGGAAAGGGCGATAATATACAGCTTCTCCCTGCGGACTTCATAGAAGACCTGATAAGTGCGGATGTCGCCGAAAACAACGGCTACTTTGCAAATGCCTCCTATGACGGTTACACTGTCAACACTGCAAGAGTTTCCGTCGGAGAGGGCGGTCCCGAGCGAGAAGTTGAAACCGTTACATTTGCCGTTGACGTTGCGATGTTCCCGAATGTCAGTGCTTATCACCCCGACGAAAAAGCCGACGGTGAGGGTGCAGAGGACGGTGCGGAAGCGGGTGCAGATGCCGATGCAGATGCAGACAGTGCCGAATAAGAAAGGAGGTTGATTGAATATGAAACTCAATTACAGAGACAAAGTTATTCTGGGAATCCTCCTTGCCGTTGTCATACTCATAGGCGGATTTGTGGGACTTGTAAAGCCTAAAAGTCAGGATATCGAGACGGACAGTGCGGAGCTGGAGACAAAACAGACAGAGAGGGACGAGGTTCAGGGCAAACTTGACCAGATAGAACCTCTCACAAAAAAGATTCAGGATACATACAGTGAAACAAACACCCTTGCACAGGATTTCGTTGCGATGGACGAAATAAACTACACATACAAGCTTGACCAGTTCCTCCGTGACAAAGCAGATGAGTGCGATGTCAAGGTAAACACTATCTCTGCCGAGGATATGTCCACTTCGGGTCTGAAGTACTACTACTTTGAACACGATGTTCTCGGAGAGGATATGCTCGCCGCTGCCGACTTAAACGGCGATATGCAGAAAGGTATCGACGAGGAAATGGCTGAGGAAGCAGCTCTGTCCGAGAGAACAGAGGAGGAAGTTATGTCGGCAGAGTACGGTATCACGGTTACGGGTACTAAGGAGAATATCTGGGCTTATATGGAGGCAATAAAGGATTTCGACGATGCCGTTATTATCAATTCGGTTGACATAGCCGACTACACGTTCGGTGAGGACGATGAGGAAAATAGAGACAAAACTTCTCAGGTTTCGTTCGTTATGACTCTCTACTCCGTATACGATATGGCTGAACCCGATACTTCCGCTGACAAATAATAATAACAATAATAATCCGCATGGACACACCATGGGCAGAGCGTGACTTGAATTTATTTACCCGTTCTGCCCGTGTGTGCAGGCGAAAAATGACAAACCACATAAAAATGCAGTTTCAGAAACTATATCTGTCTAAGGAGTCCACAGTCATAAAAAACCCTGATATTTTCCCGAAATCAAGCCGTGCATACAACGCACCTTTATTCCGGCTGTATATCGGACGTGGATTGAAATAAAACTTGAAAGGCGGTCAGAAAATGAAAACAGAAAAAAGCAAAAATCTGAGAGGTTCGGTTCTGCTTACTGTCGTGTCAGTTATGTCCCTGCTGATAATTTTTCTGTCGGGTACTCTTGTACTTGCTTCAGCAGCGAATAACAGAGCTCACATAAATTACTCGTCCGCACAGGCAGGAATAACTTCTCGTGCAGTAGCTGATGCTGCACTAAAGGCAATAAGCGATGAGGCTCACCCCGAGTATGCAAACGCAATACTCTCTCTCGATTCCTCATCAGCTCCGATTAAGGTGCCCGTATCAATCAGCAGTTCTTCGTCAAACACAGGCTCTTTCGGAAATATTCAGGATGTCACGGTGGAATATGCGGGCACAAAAGAATATTACAACGAGGACACCAAGGCTTGGGAGGAAAAAGACCTCCTCAAATTCACATCTAATGTAACTCTTGGCGGTGTTACAAGCACTACCACTTCTTACGTCGTAAAAGATCCCCCCATTCCGAGTGGCGGCGGCGGAGGCGGTGCAGGATTTGTCACGACGGGCGGAGCGAGCTTCGACTGTCAGACCAATCTCTACGGCGGTTCCTATATCAACCTCCCGACACTTGCAGATGCGACAACTTACAACTATGCCTATGACGGTCCGCAAAACTACCTCACAGGTGACGACCTCGGATTTGTAAACTCGGGTTCGTCGGCAGAGGCTGACACTATGTTCAACGGCAACCTCAATCTCGGAAATGTCTCCGCTATGAATTTTCCCGGAAAGGGCAAGGGCATAACGGTATGGGGTGACGCAAATTTCGGAAACGGCGATCATCTCACTCTCTATTCAAATCTCACGGATGACCAGTTTGACAGCTCAAATCCCATAGATTTCAACGAAATCCCCTATATCTACATTGACGGTGCAATCAAGACAAGCAATAAAATCATGTTCAAGCCCGCAAGTGACAGCGACATATTCCCGCTCAATATTTTCTGCGGATACGTTGACGTACCCTCGGGAAACGGCTTTGAGATGTGCGGAGACATTTACTGCCTGAATCCTGATAAGACTTCCGTTATCGGCTCTAACGGCTCAAAGCTCTACGGCTGGTCGGCATCGGTAATGAACAAGGTGGACAGTTCCGTAATGTCGGAGACAGGCGGAAGTTTCTATTCTATGGGCAGTCTGAAAGTTCAGGGAAACGGTTACGAAATAGGCGGTGACTGCCGTATAAACGGAGACCTTGAAGTCACAAGCGGTACTCTCAATATAAGCGGAGACCTCGTTGTCGGCGGTAAAATAATAATGAATGGCGGTAGTATAAGATGTGCAGGTCTTTACTGCGACAACATAATCGGCTCATCGGTAAATAATATTTATGTAAACGGTGTACAGGTTATCAGCGGTGAAAGACCCGTAAAAGAGGGCTATACTTCCGTGGACAACAAGCACATAGACGTAAGCACCGACCCCATAACAACTGTGAACAATATACAGTATGAATATGAACTCCAGAACGTCGATATGGGCGGTTGGAGCAAGAATATGTACGTCGATAAATTCGGCAACCGGTACGATACATGGGCAAATCCGGGAACTTACTACTATGAAGAGGTGGACATTGACGGAACTCCTCTCGGTGTAAAGGCAGACGGCGAGTTTACCTATTTTGACGGCAATGGAACAAAGTTAGACCCAAGCGGATACCTTGAAGTAAATTCCGACGGCTCACTCGTTGACCCATCGGTATACACTCCCGAACAGAAATCATATTTTGATGACATGGGAAACCGTGTAAGTGAATCGGATATGTATGACGGCGGACTCACGGGAGTTAGTTCAATAGCTGATTACGGCGATGACGTTTACCCCGAATATGCGGAGAGAGACGTAATTCTCGGACTTGAAACAATTGACGGTCACACAAAAGACGATACACAGGTAGTTATGACTATGAAAGACGTACTTGAAAACGTCATCAACCCCTATGAGAGTTCGGCACTTCCCTCTATAGTTCAGACTGCCTACACAAATCTTATGAATGACGGCAATCCTATTTACCACAACGTAAACGACATAAAAGCAGATGTTGGAGAGAGTGTAAAGAGAATACACGACCCCTCCACAGGCAAGGTAAAAGTTATAACAGAAGCGGGTTCAAGCGGAGCACCCGTTGTAAATAAGTCCTGCATACTCGACCTTGACACGGGAAACGGCGGAGAAGTTGACTGCGAGGACGGCAAAAAGATTGTATTTGACCCCGGTCCGAACAACATAGTTGTTGTTGTCAGAAAGTTCGGAACAGGTGCGGGTGTTGATGTTGTCGTTGACGACAGCGAGGGCGGAAAGGTTTATTTCTACCTCGAAAACGATGCGAATTTCTCACTCGGCGGCGGTCCGTTTGTGACAACAAAGTATTTGCAGCTCTTTGAGGACAACACCGATTTCCAGGTTTACACCGATGCTTCATACGCAAGAAGAGCGGGAAGTCTTGAAGACCCGAAGTCAATCCAGGCTCTCGGTCTTACAAACCCCGGCGTATATATTTACGGCGGTACAAATACAAGTATAAACTTCTCAAACTTCCAGATTATGACTGCAAACATAGTTTCTCCTAACGTAAGTGTGACGATTGCGGCAACGAGCAACAATGTCCTGTCCGACAACAATATCTACTACGACGGATTCCAGGTCAACAGCGGACGCAACTATATAATAGGCTGTGTAAACTCCAAAACGACTTCTTTCCCGAACATGATTAACATGATTTATGTTCCCGACAATATGTCCACACCTCCTCCTGCACCGACTCCCGACCTCTCACACTGGTTCAAAGTACTCTACTATGACGAATATTAAGGAGGGATTTATATGAGAAAGATGAAAAAAAAGCTCAGCAAGTCCCTTAAGGGAATGACTCTTTACGAGATAATCATATCTCTTGCAATCGTGGCTGTAATGACGGTTATTATGATAACGACATCAAGTCTCATAGACAAGTACACGACTTCATCAAATCACGTCAACAACAAAGTGGCAGAGCAAGCTCCGAAAGCGGAGACCAAGTATACACCCGGTGCATACGACGAGGGTGAGATAGAAATCACCGTAAACGGCAATATAAGTCTCAAAGGAGAGGCTTATCAGGTTGTTGACCCATCTGAACCGACAAACGAAAACGAACTCGGCGGAGACCTCAGAATGAAATTCATTGACGGGGTCGAGCTGACCACCTGATAAGGAGGGAATTGTCTTGAAGAAAAAAAGAACTCTTAAGGGCTTTACCCTTCTTGAGTTGATAATTGTAATGGCTCTTTTCAGTGTTATTATGATGATGGTAATGTCGTTCATTGACCCTGTATCGGGAATAATGAAAAAGACGTCCGTCCGTGAGAGGAGTGCGGCGTATGTCGACAACATAAGCGACTACATTTCAAAGTCGATGAAATATGCAAAATTTGTGAGGGTATTTGACGGTGATTTTTGCAGAGGCTCCGACCCCACGGTAGTGGGTGAAGATGAGGCTATCGAAACATTTCTCAATGACTTCTTTGACGGCGTGGTTGACAGCGAAAACCACAGAATGACAGGAACAGTGAGAATACTGACCCTCAGCAATGACCCTGCCGATGCGGGAAAAATTACCGAAACCGCCTACGATTTCACTGCGGGAGACAGTGTACCTACTCTTGATGCTTCAGACCCCACAAACCCGATAAAGGACAGGACATTTGACCACGAAAAAGCAGTAGATGTTGATGTTGATTATGATGGGGGTGTGACAGAGGAAGCAATAAACCCCGATACCTTTGAGAGCTATTCCTACTACTATCAGCTCGGATACAACACCTTTGACAAGGCGGGAGATGTCGACAGTGCGACAAAGAGTGCACAGGGCATAAGAGCTTCGGAGGACTGCTACTACAGCAGACTGAATTACCAGTTCAATGCGGACGGCACTCCCATAGAAAACGCCGTTGAAGTTTCAAGAAACAGCTTTTCACTGTCGATAGTCGCATACCTCGACAACAGCAAGGATGGTCACAGGAAAATTGATATAGCCGACACCGATGCCTATGGCGATCCGATAACAGTCCCTGCATTTATATCACCTGCTTATATGAGTGTTGCAAGTATGTCGTTCCCGAACGTGGGCAATTCCGCATCAAGCATAAGCGGACAGTACTACCGCATAGTTCAGGAGAACAACACGGGTGCAATTGAATATGTAGACCCGTCAGGCACAGTCCCCAAACTTGAGGCGATAACTGCAAGCGATTTTTATGACACTCCTTTCAGCTACTACAAAGCGGCTTCGGGAAACAAAATCCATTTCATATACGTCATTCCGAGTGAGCTGAGTGTCTGACGAAATGCCGTATAATGAACAAGTAAGTTAAAAAAAAAAAAAAAGGCAGCAGTATGTGTAAAAACTGCTGCTGCCTATGTTTTTTATTTTGTCTGATTTACTGTACCTTTTCTGCAAGAAGTCCGAGATACCACTGTGCAATGCCGTTGCCCCACAGAGAACTCACAGCTATCCCGATTGAGAGGAACGGTCCGAAAGCAAATTTTGACTGCCCCGTGACTCTCTTGTAAAGTAGTCCGCCCACAGCGGCGGAGACAATTCCAATCAACGCTGAAACGATAACAGCCTGCGTACCGAGAAAAGCTCCGCCCGCAATCATAAGTATTGTGTCGCCCAGCTCAATTGCACGGAAATCCTCGCCGTACTTCTTTTTTATGAAACTACGGCTTACTTCACCAATGACGAAAAATGGAACGCTTATTACAAGAGAGCCGATTATTCTGTGCTTTAGCGGAACGGAGTCTGTGAGAAGTGCGGAGACGACTGCAAGCAGAAAAATCAGCCCTACTATAACCATATCTATTTCCATTGTGTCCCAGTCCATGAAGCCGACGACTATGAGGAGTGACATAACACCGCAGGTTATTATGGATTCAGTGTTTATGTCCATAACTGCAAACGTCAGGACGTACAGTATGCCGTTGAGACTCTCAACGACAGGGTATCTCGGTGATATTCTCTCACCACAGCTGTGACATCTGCCTTTGAGGGCAATCCAGCTGAAAACGGGTATCAGGTCAACGGGTCTTATTTTCGCCCCGCACGTCATACAGTGTGAGGAGCGTTTTATAAGAGATTCGTGTCTCGGAAGTCTCAGAATGACAACATTCAGAAAGCTCCCGATACAGATGCCGTAGAGAAAAACTATCAGGTAAAACATGATTTTGAACGGAAGCTCCGTGAATTCGCTGTGGAGCATATTTTCAAATCCAAACATGGTTTTACCTCCTTTCATAAAATTTTCATATCTTATTATAGCACAATTTTAAGAAATTTCAAGTATAAATTCAGGATTTTGCCGTATTTTGTCGGCAAATTCTCAAATCAAACACCGGAGGTATATTATGAGAAATGAAAGAATCGGCGATTACCTTGTAAGTCAAGGTCTAATCACCACAGAACAGCTCACACAGGTTCTTGCTGCTCAGAAAGAATCAAACGGTACAAAAAAATTCGGAGACGTTGTTGTTGAACTCGGATTTATGTCGGAAGTCAATTTTACAAAGGCACTTGCAAACAAACTCAGAGTGCAGTACGTTGACCTTGACACCGCCGAGATAAATTCGGAGGCGGTACAGAAAGTCCCCGAGGCACTTGCAAGAAAGCACACCGTAATTGCAATAGCAGTCACGGGAAAACGTCTGACAGTCGCTACAAATGACCCTGTAAACTTCATAGTACTTGAAGATATAAAAGTCTCCACAGGTATGGACACAGTCCCCGTCCTTGCGACTACCACCGCAATAAATAAAGCAATAGGCAAGAACTACTCAATGCAGAACGTTGACAGCGTTGTCGACAGTATCGCCGCCATGAACGCAAACAATGTGGACGCAGAGGAAGAGGAGTCCAAGGACAGAGTAGAGAGTGCTCCTATAGTAAAACTTGCTACCACTATTATAGAGAACTCCTACAGAGCAGACGCTACCGATATTCACATTGAGCCTTTCAAGACATATACGAGAATAAGAATCCGTGTAAACGGCGACTTGGTCGAACTTATGAATATATCGAGTGCGGTACACAGTGCCCTTGCAACCCGTCTCAAACTTATAAGCGGTATGAACATCGCCGAAAAGAGAATCCCGCAGGACGGCCGTTTCACACAGGTCGTTGACGGAACTACACTTGATGTCCGTGTGTCGTCACTCCCAATGGTAAACGGCGAGAAGATAGTTATTCGTATTCTGTCAACAGGACAGATTGCACTCCGTAAGATTACAGACTTGGGTATGTCGGAGTATAATTACAAACTCTTTGAGTCAATGCTGCGTGTGCCGCAGGGAGTTATCCTTGTAACAGGTCCTACAGGTTCAGGTAAAACTACCACCCTCTATGCCGCACTTGGTGAACTTGCAAAGCCTAATGTAAACGTTATCACGGTTGAGGACCCTGTCGAGAAGGCGATAGACGGTATAAATCAGTGTCAGGTAAACGCAAAGGCGGGAATGACTTTCGCAGCAGCCCTCCGTTCAATTCTCCGTCAGGACCCTGATATAGTAATGGTCGGTGAGATGCGTGACTCCGAGACTGCCGACATCGGTATTCGTGCGGCTATCACGGGACACCTTGTTCTCTCCACACTTCATACAAACGATGCCGCTTCAACGGTTGTACGTCTTATAGACATGGGCGTTGCGGCTTACATGGTTGCGACTTCTCTGATAGGCGTTATTGCACAGCGTCTTATAAAGGTACTCTGCCCGGAGTGCAAAACTCCCAGAATCACCACGGAGGAGGAAAACGACCTTCTCGGCGTTGAGCAGTCCATACAGATATTTGATCCGTGTGGATGTGTGTCCTGCAACAACACGGGTTACAGGGGAAGAACTGCAATTCACGAGATTATCCACTGTACGGCAAAGGTGTCTTCTATAATTGCCGCCAACGGAAGCAAGGAGGAAATCGAGGCTGCCGCTAAGGACAACGGAACTAAACTTCTCCGTGACAACGCTGCCGAACTGTGCATTGCGGGAAAGACCTCTATTGACGAGGTTATCAGAACTACATATACAGTCTGATATTAAAATCCTGAAAATTTTTTGTGTAATATATAATCATAAATTAACCGGGAGGAACAAAAAATGGCTATTGAAATCAACAGAATCCTTGACGAGGTAAGACTTCTCGGCTGTTCAGACCTTCACTTTACCTACGGAATTGCCCCTGTAGTGCGTCTGAACGGCTCTCTCAGAACAATGCGTTCACAGTACCCCGAAATGGACGAGGAGGAAATTCTCAGCATTGTAAGTCAGATGACCAACGACACTCAGCAGACGCAGGTAAACAGGCACATTGATACCGACTTCTCTTTCCAGACAAGAAGCGGTTATCGTCACCGTGTCAACGTGTACTTCCAGAAGGGCAAACCCGCTATAGCAATACGTCTTCTGAGAAACGATATTCCTACTCTCAAAGACTTAAGTCTGCCCGACATTCTTGAGGACTTTGCGATGCGTCCCCGTGGACTTATTCTTGTAACAGGTCCTACAGGTTCGGGAAAATCCACCACTCTTGCGGGAATGATAGATTTCGTAAACCTCAACAGAAGTGCCCACATAATCACGGTTGAGGACCCTATAGAGTACGTCCACGAACACAAGAGGTGTATGGTGAACCAGAGAGAAATCGGCGATGACGTCGGAAGTTTCGCACTTGCTTTGCGTGCTGCACTCCGTGAAGACCCCGATGTTATCCTCGTCGGAGAGATGCGTGACTTTGAGACAATCCAGGCTGCCGTGACCGCTGCCGAGACAGGTCACCTTGTCATGTCCACCCTCCACACGACCTCCGCAGCAGATACGATAAACCGTATCATAGACGTTTACCCCGAACACCAGCAGCAGCAGATACGTACACAGCTTGCGAATAACCTTGTCGGCGTTGTGTCGCAGACCCTCATTCCGAAGCGTGACGGTTCGGGACGTATCGCCGTTCTGGAAATTCTCAACGTCACGGACGCTATTTCGGCTATGATTCGTGACAACAAAATCCACCTCATTCAGTCCGCTATCCAGACGGGTAAACAGGACGGCATGATGAGCCTTGATATGGAACTCGCAAGGTACACAAAAACAGGCGTTATCAAAGAGACCGACGCACTCGAAAAGTGCCAGGACAAGGCGGAGTTTTACAGGTATCTCAATCAGCTGTAATATACTCGCTGTATAACGGTCTTCTGAAAATACTGTGAATAGATTAGAAAAATTATTTTATTCACAAAATGTTGTGCAATTTGACGAAAACCCGTTCCCGAAAATGGCTATTTACCGTTGGCGGTGTAAAAAATTGAAAAATCGTGAATTATTTTTTAGAAAACTATTGACATTCTGTGAATGGGGTGTTATAATATAATCACGATAAAGGTTCGGGAGAACCGAAAAAATTTATAATTAAGGAGGTTTTCACATATGAAAACTACAAAGAAAGGTTTTACGCTGATTGAGCTGATCGTCGTTATCGCAATCATCGGCGTGCTCGCAGCAATCCTCGTTCCGTCGATGCTCGGCTATGTAAAGAAATCCAAGCTCTCATCGGCAAACACAGCTGCTTCAAACGTTTACAAGGCTATCAACACAGCTCTCACAGAGATGGACGAAGAGGGCGTTGACGCTACAGCAGAAGCTGATTTCGACATTGCAGCAGATACTTGGTCTTTGACTGATGATGGCGACCTTGGCGGAGCAATGGATACTTTCAGAGCTAAAGTTGTTAAGTTCTTTGCAGACCTCGACAAGATTAAGTACGGCAAGGCTTCAATCGCTGACGGTGCTTGCGTAGCTGTTGCTTGTGCTACAGACTCCACATACACAGGTACTTATCCCGTAGGCGTTGTTACAAACGACAACTATGAGGATTACAAGCCCACTGATAACATTGACGCTGCTCTTGAAGCTGCTAAGGCTAAGGCTAAGCCCGAGGGTTCAGGTGACTGATTTAGCTAAAAACTGAATTGACTAAAAAAATAAAAAATCTCTCCCGAAAGGGAGAGGTTTTTTCTTTGAGGGGGCTTTTTTATCAATAATAAAAACATTTATTCATATATCTTGTGTACGGTTTTTTCGGCGGGGCTTGCCTGTGGCGGAACTTATCTCGCTCTCGGCGATAAACTCGAAACAGCCCGAAAATACGCCGTTCTCGCCGAGACGGAGGATTTTCTTGAAAGTGTAAACTATCCCGACTTTGACCGCCAAAACGCTGTTGCGGGCTATATTTCGGGCGGCGGCGACAAGTGGACACGCTATACCCCCGACGACGAAATTGCAAGTGCGGAAAATTACGTAAATACGTCGGGAACTGCCGCCGCAAGCGGTTTTCAAATTCAGCTTGCAGACAGCGGAAATATTCTTGTGTCGGAGGTCACAAAAAACCTTGCAATGTATAACTGCGGGGTGCGACAGGGCGACGAAATTTCCGCTATAGACGGCGAAAATGTCATTGAGGCGGGCTTTGAAAATATTTCAAGCAAACTTCTCGGCAAGCAGGACACACAGTGTCGGCTTGAAATTTTAAGAGACGGCAAAACTTTTAACTTTACTTTTACAAGAGACAACGAATATCAGCGGGAGATGGCGTGGAAAAAGTTAAATAATTTCGGCTATCTCGACATTGACCATGTAAATATGTTTACGGACGGCTATATAAAAAAAGCTCTTGACGAAATCGGCGACGTGGACGGCTATATTCTCGACCTCAGAGACAACACGGGCGGTGCAACCGAGTCGACTGTTGAGGGCATGGACTACCTTGTCGGCGAAAATAATGTCACGCTCACACGCTTTGACGGTACGGATTTTGCGGTCTATGAGACCCACGACGGCGACGATTACGAGGGGAAGCCGATTGTTGTCCTTGTCAACCCCGTGACGGCGAGCTCTGCCGAGATTATGACCGTTCTTGCAAAACAGGCGGGCGGGACTGTAATTGGCGAAAAAACTGTCGGGAAGGGCGTTTTCCAGACCGACAAAACCCTCAAAAGCGGGGGTTCTCTGCACTACACGGCGGGGACTTATACCGTCGGCGATTGGGAGTGCTATCACGGTGTCGGCATTCAGCCCGACATTGAAATCAAGATGGACTACTCACTAATCGGCACGGACGACGATATTCAGCTGAAAAAAGCCCTTGAAATTCTGAAGTGATTTTTGTGGAATACTCCCAAAAAACCGTGTGATTATTTGTCAAATCTCACGAAAAAAATTTATTGACAATCTGTGAATAATATGCTATAATTTATTTGAATTGAACCGAGTTTGAGAATTAAGTTTAGGAGGCGTTCTTTTATGAAAACCAAAAAGGGCTTTACACTTATAGAGATGATCATAGTTCTGGCTATAATCGGCATATTTGCGGCTATGCTCATGCCGTCGTGGGGCAATATGCTTTCGAGTGCGAAATGGAGGTCCGCCAACAACAAGGCGAAAGCTATCTTTAACGCCGCACAGACCGTCGCAACGGATTTTAAGTTCAGGGAGCGTTCACAGGGCAAGAACTACATGACATCCGACACCGACACCGATTTCTATTTCTACTGGGACGGCTCAAACGGCTATAAGTGCGATGCGTCGGGAAATCCCGTCGGTTCGGGCAGCGACATCGATTTCGGCAATGAGAAAATGGGCAGCACGATAAGGAAAATTGTGGACGACGGAATGGTCTACAAGGTCTATATAAAGAACTATCAGGTGCAGTCCGTGACCTGCGGAAGGTACGAGAGCGACGGCTTTATAGGGGCTTATCCCGTCACCGTCGACAAACTTCTTGAGACGAGGGGCGACCTTTCTATGGGCATAATAAGGGGTTCACGTGTGAAAGGTTCGAATATGGCGGATTTTGCCACGCCGACAACGTGATTTTCGGAGACAGCACAGCTTGACTGTGCTGTTTTTTTGTCGGTGTGCTTGTACAATTTTCACAAAAACGTGTAAAAAATATGTCGGAAGTTTTACTTGACATTTCAGAAAATAAGTGATATAATAATAAAGCTGTCGGACGAAAGGGACGGTTTTGGAAAGGATTTCGGGAGTTTTTGCCACGATGTTTCTGGGCACTTGGTAACGTGCTTATTGGTACAGAAGTCGTGGGGAAAAATTAAAAGAAAAAATTTTCAAAAAGGTCTTGACAAGCCGACGGAAATGTGATATAATAAATAAGCTGTTTGAGTGAAAAAAACGGCAGTCGGCATCTTGAAAACTGAACAATACGAAGAAATGCGAACTTGTTAAAAAGTACGACCCTTAAATTTCTTTTTACAAAGTCGTGGCGGACTTAAATAAATAAAAAAACGCCGAACGCATAGCGTTTTAACAGGATTTCAATTTCGGTTTTGCGGGGAACTGCAAAACTGATTTGATATACAATTTTTACAAAGAGTTTGATCCTGGCTCAGGACGAACGCTGGCGGCACGCTTAACACATGCAAG
>CANQWR010000017.1 GCA_947627625.1 uncultured Ruminococcus sp.
GAACCCCCATTGGGGGCTCTGCCCCCAAACCCCCGTCGGGGGGAAGAATCCCCCCGAACCCCCCATGATTAAACGAAAATTCAAAAATTAGCGGAACTGAAAATATTTAATCACGGGTTTCCAAAGGGGGTTTCCCCCTTTGGTGGGGGGTGTGGGGGGCAAAGCCCCCCACAAATTTCTTATCTCTTATAAATCAAGTTTTGACTTTAGTTTTTCAAAGAAGCCCTGACGTTTTGCGTAATTCTTATCGGAGAGAGAAGCCTCGAAAGCACGGAGCAGTTCCTCCTGTTTTTTGGTCAGATTTTTGGGTACTTCGACATATATTTTGACGTACTGGTCTCCTCTGTCGGAGCGGTACAGCTTTTTGACCCCCTTGCCTTTCAGACGGAATACCGTGCCGTTCTGAGTACCTTTGTCTATGGAGTACTTCACATCGCCGTCGATAGTGGGGACGGTTATTTCCGCACCGAGAACGGCTTCCATATAAGTAACGGGAATATCACAGTGAATGTCGCTGCCGTCACGCTTGAATATTGAGTGGGGCTTTACGGACACACTGAGAATGAGGTCTCCCGACGAACCGCCGTTCACACCGCAATCTCCCTGACCGCTCAGTCTCATCTGACGACCGTCGTCGATACCTGCGGGAATGTCCACGGAGACAGTCTTCTGCACCCTCGTCCTGCCTGCACCACTGCACTTGTGACAGGGATTTTTAATAATTTTGCCCTTGCCGTTACAGTGCGGACAGGTTTTAGTTGACGCTATAGAGCCTATGGGAGTACGCTGTGTAAATTTGATAGTTCCACGTCCCTGACAGTCGGGGCAGACCTCGGAAGACGAACCTGCTCCCGCACCGCTTCCGTTACAAGCGTCACACACAGCCATTCTGCTGATTTTCAGTTCTTTTTTGACACCGTTGCAAGCCTCCATAAAACCGATTATTATGGATTCGTGAATATCGGAACCACGGCGGGGAGCGTTTGCGGAGGAGCGTGACGAACCGCCGCCGAAACCGAAACCGCCGAAAATGCCGTCAAGAATATCGCTCATATCAGCGAAACCGCCGAAACCGCCCATTCCGCCCATACCTCCGCCGCCGCCTGCGTTATAGGACGGGTCTACACCTGCGTGACCGAACTGGTCGTATCTCGCACGTTTTTCAGGGTCGGAGAGAACCTCATGAGCCTCGTTTACTTCCTGAAATTTCTCGACATAGGAGGGGTCATCAGGGTGCAGGTCGGGGTGAGTTTCCCTCGCCTTTTTTCTGTAAGCCTTTTTTATCTCGTCCTCAGACGCACCCTTTTGCAAGCCGAGGACTTCATAGTAATCTCTTTTTTCAGCCATAAGTTTCTCCAATCGTTAATGTGTACGGGACGCACCCAAAGGGCGAAAGACAAACTCCGCCCTTTTTGAGTGAATTTATTGTTATTACATTACTGGGGGACGCTGTCCCCTTGACCCCCGAAATTAAACAGTAGAAAATTATCATGGGGGGTTCGGGGGGCGGGGTATGGGGTGTCCCCATTTTCAAATCACCCCCCGACGGGGGTTTTGGGGGCAGAGCCCCCAGTGGGGGTTCAGGGGGCAAAGCCCCCTGCCTCCAATCGTTCTATAATAAATATTAAATCTTAAATCTCTAAAAAAATATAATTTTAAGAAAATTATTTTTTGGGGGTTCAGGGGGGCAACGCCCCCCAATGGGGTCAATGGACAACTGCCCCTAATCGTTGTTAAACTATTAAACTTCCGTGAAGTCGGCGTCCACAACACCGTCGTCGGGATTAGAGTTGTTGTTCTCACGCATATCGCTGAACTGAGATGGGTCTATACCGCCTGCACCTGCACCGTTGGGGTTGGACTGCTGATATACTTTTGCGGAGAGGTCATAGAAAGCCTTCTGCAAATCGTCCTTGAGAGACTTAATCTCGCTGAAATTGTCCGCATTTATGGCAGACCTGAGAGAACTGCACTTTGTTCTGATGTTGTTTTTTTCGTCCTCTGAGACCTTGTCGCCGAAGTCATTGAGGGACTTTTCGCACTGGAATACAAGATTCTCTGCTTCATTTTTGGTGTCGACCTGCTCACGGCGTTTTTTGTCCTCAGAAGCGTACTTGTTCGCATCACTGACAGCCTTTTCGATGTCCTCTTTGGACATATTTGTTGACGAAGTTATAGTGATATTCTGCTCTTTGCCCGTGCCCAAATCTTTTGCGGAGACGTGTACAATTCCGTTCTGGTCGATGTCGAAAGTGACTTCAATCTGGGGTACTCCTCTCGGAGCGGGAGCGATTCCGTCAAGGCGGAAAGTACCGAGCTGTTTGTTGTCCTTGGCGAACTCACGCTCACCTTGGAGAACGTTTATATCAACGGCAGGCTGGTTGTCCGAATAAGTCGAGAACACCTGAGATTTTTTAGTCGGGATAGTGGTGTTTCTCTCGATCATCTTAGTGCAGACACCGCCTGCTGTCTCAATGCCGAGAGAGAGGGGAGTAACGTCAAGGAGGAGTACACCGTTCTCAACGTCACCGCCGAGTACACCGCCCTGATAAGCAGCACCAAGAGCAACGCACTCATCGGGATTTATTCCCTTGAAGGGGTCTTTGCCTGTAATTTTCTTTACAGCCTCCTGAACAGCAGGGATTCTTGAAGAACCGCCTACCATAAGGACTTTGCTTATTTCGGATATATCAAGACCGCTGTCGCTGAGTGCCTGACGAACAGGACCTACAGTAGCCTCAACGAGGTCTGCCGTAAGTTCATTGAACTTAGCCTGTGTGAGAGTCATATCAAGGTGTTTGGGAGTACCCGAAGCGTCAACAGTTATGAAAGGTATATTTATATTGGAAGTGGTAGTAGAGGACAGCTCAATCTTAGCCTTTTCGGCAGCGTCCTTGAGTCTCTGTGAAGCCATTTTGTCCTTTGAGAGGTCAACGCCCTCAGCTTTTTTGAACTCCTCAACAAGCCAGTTGATAATTCTCTGGTCGAAGTCGTCACCGCCGAGGTGGTTATTTCCGGCAGTAGCGAGAACCTGCTGAACGTCCTCACCCATTTCGATAATGGAGACATCGAACGTACCGCCGCCGAGGTCATAGACCATGACAGTCTGTTCCTCTTCCTTGTCTATGCCGTACGAGAGTGCAGCGGCAGTGGGTTCATTTATAATTCTTCTGACGTTCAGACCTGCAATCTGTCCCGCATCTTTAGTAGCCTGTCTTTGGGAGTCCGTAAAATATGCGGGGACTGTTATGACAGCTTCCGTGACGGTCTCACCGAGATAGCCCTCTGCATCAGCCTTTAATTTCTGAAGGATCATAGCGGAAATTTCCTGTGGAGTATATTTTTTTCCGTCAATATCTACTTTGTAATCAGAACCCATATGTCTCTTTATAGATGACACAGTCCTGTCGTGGTTTGTGATAGCCTGTCTTTTGGCGACCTGACCGACAAGACGTTCACCGTTATTTGTGAAAGCCACAACGGACGGGGTAGTCCTTGCACCCTCACTGTTCGGGATAACTACAGCGTTTCCTCCCTCTGTAACTGCCACACAAGAGTTGGTTGTACCTAAATCAATACCGATAATTTTGCTCATAACAAATTCCTCCTGAGAATATAATCTTTTTGCTTTTTTGTTTATATTTGAATTAAACTTAAACTTGAATTTGAATTATTCAAAAAAACTGTCCGTGCGGAAATTCACTCCACAGAGCCCGCTTTTTTGGACTCCTTTATTCTCTTCAGGTCGTCCTTGTCTATCCACTCCTCAACGTATCCGCAGTCACAGCAGACATATCTGTGAATGTAGACGTTTTTCAAAGCACTGACACTTATATAATTGCCCGTGCCGTAAGCACCGAGTTCGCTCTCAAAGCGTACAATGCTACTTGAACCGCACTTCGGGCAGACCTTTTTGTATTTCATATGAAACCACCCCTCTCACTGTAAAAAATTTTTCTTTACTCCGCAACTGCCACCATAGCAGGTCTTACAAGTTTTTCGCCTATCAAATAGCCCTTCTGGAAGACCTGACAGACATAACCGGAGGCGTAGTCCGATTCGGAAACCTGTTGAATGGCGTTGTGGAGATTTGGGTCAAACTCACTGCCGAGAGCGTTTATTTCCGTGACGTTCATCTTGTCGAGAAATTCCCTAAGCTGTTTGTAAATCATCTCCATGCCCTTTGAGAAGTTCACGTCGGAACACTCCGTTTCAAGGGAACGTTCAAAGCTGTCTATAAAGGGGAGAAGTTTTGCGATACAGTCGGCAAGAGCGTTGTCGTAAGCGTCTGTCTTTTCCTTTGTAGTCCTCTTTATATAGTTTGCGTACTCAGCCTGTAGACGGAGATGTTTGTCATTGAGTTCGGCGAGAGACTCTTCGAGAGCGGCATACTCCGACGCTATGTCGTTGTATTCGCTCACAGCGTCCTGCTCGTCGTCCGAACAGGCACAGTCGCCGTCGGGGTTGGGGTTTTCGGTAACTTCAATATTTTTATCATTTTTATCTTCCATATGTTGCTCCTTTCTTAGAGAGACAGCGGAAAAAATTCACCTGTCCTCTTTGGGGGTGTCGGTGTTGTCATCGTCTTCACCGTCAGACATTATGAGTGAGATTTTCTGTGTCAGGTATTCAATACAGGGAATAATTTTCTTGTAGTCTACTCTCATCGGACCTATGATTCCAAGTGAACCTGCGTCTCTGCCGTGTCTGCGGTAGGGGGAGACGATCATACTTGAATTTCCTATTGCGAAACTTCCCTCGGAACCGAATTTCACCTGAATACCGCTGAAAGTGCCGTCGAGAAGATTTTCAAGCGGATTTTTTCCGCCGATAAACCTTGCGACTTCCATCTTGTCGAGTTCGTCAAAGGACAGCAGATTTTCACCGCCTTTTAACGTCAGCTGACGGTGACGCAGGTCCTCAGAGAGTTCATACAGACCTTTTACAAGAGGGGAGAGTGAAATCATGTACGCACTGACGGCAGTTATCATATTTTCAAACATCTCTTCGGACAAATCCTGCACGGAAACTCCCTGAATATGTTGAGTGACATATTGAGTAAAGAAGTCAAGCTGTTCGTCCTCAAGGTCAAATTCGAGACGGCAGACTTTGTTTTTAATATCTCCGTCGGAAGTTATCAGGAGTATCACATAAAGTCTCTTGCCCGTGGGAATGACTTCCACCTTTGATATAACCGAGAATTTCGGGGCGTAGTCCATGACGACAGCGGCACACTGAGTGATTTCGGTGAGAGCATCGGCAGCGTTCTGGAGCAGGAGGGGCTGGGGTGTATCTGAACCGCCGAGCATATCGTCAAGGCGTTTTTTTTCGGATTCGGACAGAGCCGGGGGGTTCATAAGTTTTTCGATATAAAGTCTGTATCCGTTGAAAGTCGGGACTCTGCCTGCGGAGGTGTGAGGCTGTTCGAGGTATCCGAGCTGTTCGAGAACAGCCATATCGCTCCGAACCGTTGCGGGGGAGACCTTTATATTGTCCATAGAAGCAATGATCTTAGAGCCGACAGGTTCACCTGTTCTGAGGTACTCATCAACAACGGCGGAGAGAATTTTCAGTTTTCTTTCGTCCATGACCGCACAGCCTTTCGTTTGTTTGGCACTCTACATCTCTGAGTGCTAATAATAATTTACCACTATTATTTTACTTTGTCAAGCAATTTGAGAATTTTCAGCTATTTTCACTAAAATTTTCTCACACGGCTGATATTTTTGTTGATTTCACACCCAAATTTCTCAGTTACTCAATGCTTTCTTCACTCTCAACGCTGTTTTCGTCCTCCTGACTTTCTTCATTGTCTTCACTATCTTCACTGTCCTGATTTTCGTCACTCTCTTCGCCCTCTTCACTGTCCTGATTTTCTTCGCTCTCTTCACTCTCTTGATTTTCTTGATTTTCGTCGCCCTCGTTTTCGGTCACTTCTGTTTCGGGGGATTCGTCAGCGGGAGTGTCAGGGGAGTTGGAGGAGTATTTCGGGAAACCGTCCGTGCAGATGGTGACGATAAATCCGTCAATATTGTTGCCCGATATGGTGTACTCGTAATCGGTGGGAACAGGAATGCTTATAGTTTCGGAGGAGGAGTCTGCAAGCCAGTAGTATACTTCATAGGTCAGACCGTCCGAACCGTTTATAATAAGGTGGTCGCTGTCAAAGGAGTATCTCTCCCTGAGCAGGTCAATATATTCTTCAAGGCAGATATTGTTCTGCATGATGTAAGTTGCATGGGGAATACCCACATAGCGGAAGTGCCACGGTTCGTGTTTTATATTGGTTATATCGTATTTGCCGTCGGGGTATCTGAGGATAAAGCCGTAGTTCTGGCAGTTCTGACTGAACCAAGCGTAATCGCCGTCGCCCTCAAATTCGTAGTCGGGGAGGGTAGTGAAATCGACAGCATATCCCGTCTGGTGTTCACTGTGACCCGCCTTTGCGACGGAGTTTGAGTTGTCGGAGTCGTCACCGCCTTCAGCGACAAAGTTGTCATACAGTTCCTGTTGGACTTCTTGAGTGCGGTATGACGTATATATCACAACGTTGTCGATACCTGTAGTTTCCTGAAAAGCGTTCATGAAGTCGGAGAGGGGCTGGAGGGCAGTAATCATAATTTTGTGTTCTGATTCCTCTTCACTGTCCTCAGAATTTTCGTCCACTCTGTCCATGATACCGACAAGTTGATTTTCATTAGTTTGATGGTGTTCATATTCATCATTGACGAGAACGAGGTCTCCCGAGAAGATGTCGTTATAAGAGACAGTGGAGAACGAGTAGCCGTCATAGATGTTATTTTCGGTGGAATCCTGTTGAATATCCTCCGAGGAGTCTACATTGCTGTCCTGACCCTTGACGTTTTTCACGATTGAACTCTTGCTGACAGCGTTTCCGACCGCATAGACACCGCCGCCTATTATAGCGAGACTAAGTAGGAATTCGGTGAAAACAGCGAAACCGCTCGGAGAATTTTTTTTCTTTTTTCTGTTGCCTGCCATGTTGAACACCCTTTCTGTTTTTTTTATTTTATTAAATTATAATTTATATTTGGTGGACTTTGTTTGTGGGGGCTGACTGGGGGACGCTGTCCCCCAGACCCCCTGCCAAAGGGGGAAACCCCCTTTGGAAACCCGTGATTATATATCTTTAGTTTTGGGGGTGGGTAGTGAAATCCCCGAACTCCCGAAATTAAGCAGTAGACTGTTACGGGGTTGGGATTTGTTTCCTCTGTGGAAATAATCATGGGGGGGTTCGGGGGGCGGGGCTTGGGGTGTCCCCATTTTCAAATCTCCCCCCGACGGGGGTTTGGTGGCAGAGCCCCCAGTGGGGGTTCAGGGGGCAACGCCCCCTGCCCCTAATCGTTCCAAAAAATATTAAATTTCCAAAAAAATATAATTTTAAGAAAATTATTTTTTGTGGCGAAGCCCCCCAACAGTCCTTAATTGTTTTATGGGGGAGAGTTCCCCAACAGCCTACAAGTCAAAAAATTTCCAAAAAAATATAATTTTAAGAAAATATTTTTTGGGCGAAGCCCCCCAACAGTCCTTAATTGTTTTATGGGGGAGAGTTCCCCAACAGTCCACAAGTCAAAAAAATTTCCAAAAAAATATAATTTTAAGAAAATATTTTTTGTGACGACCCCCTTGACCTCCAAAATTAAACATTAGACTGCCACGGGGGTTCGGGGGGCGGGGCTGGGGTGTACCCATTTTCAAATCTCTCCCGACAGGGTTTCGGAGGACAGAGGAAAACCGTCCCCAATCGTTCCCGCCAAAAAAGTGCCAAAAAGACCGCATAAATTATAATTTATAAATAATGTTCAAGTGATATTATACCATATATTCCATTAAAAAAACAGTATTTTGCGAAAAAACTGTTTATATTCATGAATTGGGGGGTAGAGCCGAGGAAGTTTTTTTGCAAATTACACAAAAGGCAAAAGGGGTTTACGTTTGAAATGCACAATTTTTCTGAAAGCTATTGCAAAAGGGAAATTTATGTGGTAGAATTAAAATAGGGTTATTTGCGGATTTTAGAGCAGAGATTATATAATATAATATAAAAATAATATAAAAAATAATATAAAAAAAAAATAAAAAAAATTTTCCTGAGAGAGGTGATTAACATGATTTGTCCCAAGTGCAGGGCGGAGAACAAGGATACATTCAAATTTTGTGTGAAGTGCGGAGAGAGTCTCATAGCGGTGAAGAGCGACACAGCGGGGTACAAAGACATGGGCGGATATCACTCCGAGAGTGATTTTTCGGGGGATAACTCAGGATTCACAATAGGAGACGGAGTATTCAGAGTGAGGGATAACGCCCCCACGGAGATGTCGTCGGGTATGTACACCTCCGACGAGCTTAACAGCATGGCGGATAGTGATACGCACTCCCGTGACGGAGCAGGCAGGGGAGATTCTCTCTATATTTCGGGGGGAAGTTCGGGGAAAAAAGTGCGTGTCCTGAACCCCACGCCCGTGAAAGTCAGGAGTGCGGGAGCGAAGTTTGACGAACCCGTCAGGACACTAAATCCGTCAAGTGCGGGAGCAAAGTTTGACGAACCTGTCAGGGCGTTAAATCCGTCGGGAGCGGGTACAAAGTTTGACGAACCTGTCAGGAAACTAAATCCGTCGGGAGCGGGTACAAAGTTTGACGAACCTGTCAGGACACTAAATCCGTCAGGGGCAGGAGCAAAGTTTGACGAACCTGTCAGGACACTGAATCCGTCGGGAGCGGGTACAAAGTTTGATGAACCCGTCAGGGCGTTAAATCCGTCGGGAGCGGGGTCTAAGTTTGACGAACCTGTCAGGACACTGAATCCGTCAAGTGCGGGTACAAAGTTTGACGAACCTGTCAGGACACTAAATCCGTCAGGAGCGGGGTCTAAGTTTGACGAGCCTGTCAGGACACTAAATCCGTCGGGAGCGGGTACAAAGTTTGACGAACCCGTCAGAGCGTTAAATCCGTCAAGTGCGGGTACAAAATTTGACGAACCGGTCAGGACGTTCAATTCACCGGGAGCGGGAGCAAAGTTTGACGAACCGGTCAGGACGTTCAATTCACCGGGAGCAGGGTACGGAAGTTCCGTACATCTGTCGGGAACGCCACAGAGTGAGAGTATGAATTACAACAACCCGTACATGAATCCGTATCCCGTCGGGGACCCCTATTCGTCAAGCAGACAGTTTACAAGTCAGCCTCTCGGAATGCCGCCGCCCATGTACTCCGCACAGCCGCAGATAGTCGGGTATGACCAGATGGGAAAACCGATATACAGCCAGCCACAGCAGTCTCCGCTTTATGGAAATCCAATGCAGCCACAGATAATAGGCTATGACGCAACAGGCAGACCAATATACAGTCAACCGCCGCAGGGTTCACTGTACGGAAGTCCCGCACAGCCGCAGATAATAGGTTACGATGCGGCGGGAAAGCCGATATACAGCCAACCGCCACAGGGTTCACTCTATGGGAATCCCACACAGCCGCAGATAATAGGCTATGACGTTTCGGGAATGCCCGTCTACGCTACGGAGAGCAAATCGCAGAATCTTGCCGATATTCTCCCGTCGGAAGACAGTGTCCAAAGAGAAAAAGAGAGCAGTACGGACGATTTCTGGAATTTCTTTGACGGCGGAAAATCGGGCAGAAAGCACGAGGACAGCGATGACGATTTTTTCGGAAAAAGTCAGCGAAGCGGTGATATGGGGGACGTTTCGGCGGGTGGACTTGACACGTCCAGACTGAAAAAGGCGAGCCGTAAAAAAATTGACTATATGGGGGACACTCCGATAGTTGATGCGAGTGAACTGAGACCGAGTGATGCGGTAAATGCGAACAGGTACTTCATGAGACAGGCACAGAACAACAGTTCCAATGACCTTATGGGAAGCGGAAAGAGGAAAAATCAGAGCGGAAACAGTGACTATATGACCTCCACAAAGAAGGTGGACGTGAGGAAGCTGTCCACGGCGTTGCACCACAAGTCGAGGGTGACAATGAACAGTGCGGGGGACGTAAGCGGGGAACAGATTGAGACGTACGTACCCGAACACAAGGCGGCGATAATGGCGGAGGCGGACAGAGCGGTCGAGGCGTTGCCGAAAAAAAGAGAGCGGGTTGACGAGCTTGACCTTATAGAGTTACCGCCGCAGATGAGAGCGAAAAAGACGGTAAAGAGCGAAGATTTATCGATACCCTCTTTACCCGAGAAGAGAAAAAAGTGAAGATTTTATGATAGCCGAATTTTTCTCTGATATTCAGGGAAAAGTTCGGCTTATAGTTTGTGGGGGACGTTGTTTTGTGGGGTGTGTTGCCCCAAAAAATAATTTTCTTAAAATTATATTTTTTTGGAGATTTTTTTAGATTTGAAAACCGTTGGGGGGCTACGCCCCCCAAACCCCCTGTTTTAAGTCTAAGGGGCAGGGGGCGTTGCCCCCTGAACCCCCATTGGGGGCTCTGCCCCCAAACCCCCGTCGGGGGGAAGAATCCCCCCGAACCCCCCATGATGGGCTTAGTCAAGTTTTACTGACACTTGAATAGTGGGAAAATTAAAGTATTTAATCACGGGTTTCCAAAGGGGGTTTCCCCCTTTGGCGGGGGGAGTGGGGGGCAGAGCCCCCCAATTTGTTTTCGGAGACAATGCCCTGATTGTTCCACTTGACAAAAGAGATTTTATGATATATAATATTTATCACGGCGGGGACAGCGAAAATTAAGGAGCAGAGGGATATATGAATTGTAAATATTGCGGTAACAAGATAGGAAAAGGTGCGAGGTTCTGCAGAGAGTGCGGAAAGAGCGTGGACGGCGTGACTGAGGGGGAGAAAATTTCCGACAGCAGAAGAGGGAAATTTTTTCGGACGGCGGGAGCAATAGCGGTTTCGGCGTGTGCGTGTGCGGTGTTGATATTTGTGAGCCTTGCGTTCAGTGTCAGGCTCGGACTGTCGGGTGACACCGTAAAGAGCAGAGTGGAGAGAATGAATGCGGGGACGGTTCTCAGTTCGGAGACGGAAATTCTCAGTGATGACGGCGGAAATATTTCCGATTTTCTGTACAGGTGCACGGGTTTTTCAAAGATAAATGACGGAATGATAAGCCGTTCGGACTTCCACGGCTTTTTGCTGGAGACCGATTTTCTTGAATTTTTCGGGGAGAAGAGTTCGGAGTACATAAAATATGTGCTGAGAGGAGGAAAACCCGAACCGAAAGTGACGGTCAGGGAGATAGCGGAGTTTTTTGAGGACAACTCAGCTACATCGGCGGATATGCTTGGGTACAGACTGTCCGACAGCGATTTTGGTACGATAAGAAAGATGCTCAATGAGAACAATTTTGAGGAGAGATTTTCGGTAGAGGGACTCAGTGAGGAGACAGACGTTGATTTAAGAGGGACAAGTTATTTTTTTCAGGTCATAAGTCTCATGATATTCACGGCACTGACAGCCGTACTGTTCATATGGACAGCGGTCATTCTGGACAAAAAAATGATATATTTACTGGAATATTACGGAAATATCCTGATAACAGCGGGGGCGGCAGTGTTTACTGCATCTCTTGCGGTGGTACTCAGCGGAGCATTCGGCTATATGCTGACACAGTCTCTTGAAGTATATTTTTTCGGAAATATTCTCATGCCCGCAGGACTTTTCGGTATAGCGACGGGACTATTTGAAGCAGTCGTGGGGATAATACTGAAACTTGTGAGAAAGCTGTTAAAGAAGAGGAAGACCGAAAGTTGAAATAATTTTAGTAAGAATAAAAATAAAAAAGCTCCGAAATTTTTTCGGAGTTTTTTTATTGGGGAAATACACGGGGCAGAGGGTTTCCCCGCTGACCCGTATTATTTTATTTTTATTGTCCAAGAAGTCTGTTATTATTTGGACTTTGATTTCTCCTTTGACTTCCACCAAGACCATGTTACGGGAGCGACAAAGAGAGATGAATAAGTTCCCGATATAAGACCGAATACAAGCGGAACGGAGAAGCTGAGCAGAGAGTTGTAACCGCTCACAAAAACGGTTATAGTTACGATCAGCATAGTTGCGACAGTAGTCACGGAAGTCCTTATAGAACGTGTGAGGGACTGTGAACAGCCCATGTTGATAAGTTCGTTTAGAGAGGCTTTTTTGTAGAGTGAACGGTTCTCACGGATTCTGTCATAGATGACGATAGTGTTGTTTATGGAGTAGCCGAGGATAGTCAGAATGACAGCGACCACATTGGAGTTGAACTCAAATCCGAGCAGTATCGAGACAGCGAGTGCAACAGCGAGGTCGTGGAGGAGTGCGAAAACGGAGCATACACCCGCAGACCAACCGCCGATTTTTCTGAATCTCACAGCGATATAAATTATTATGACGAGAGCTGCAAAGACTATAGCGACAAGGCATTTGAGCAAAAATTCACGTCCCGAAGTGGGGTTCACGTCATTTGAATCGAACAGAGAGATATTAGCGTCAGGGTTTTCGTCCTGAAGTCTCTTAGTCAGTTCGTCCTGTCTGTCGGCAGTGAGACCTGTGTCTGAAGTGAAAGACAGAGTGAGTTGCTGACCACCGCTGTCGAGATTTTCACCCGTTCTGACGTTCACGGGAACGCCTGCTATTTCGGAGGAAGTTGAAATGATACTGTTTATATCAACGTCACCCGAATAGTCGTAAGTTATTTCAGTACCGCCTTTGAACTCAATTGCGAAACGCACTCCACGGACAGCTATTCCTGCACAGAGTGCAACGGCAACGCATATCACAACGGAGAGAATGACTTTTTTCTTACCGCAGAAATTGTAAATTTTTCCAACGTTACCCTGTACAGCAGGAGCGTTTTCGTCGGAATTTTTCTTGTCCTTTTTCTCACTTATATAGAGACTTCTCTTTTGGAAAGCCTTGAATCTTGAAAGAGACATAACCATAAGTCTTGAGAAGAGGACACCGAAAATGAAGTTACAGATGACACCTGCAAGGAGAGTGAAGCCGAACGAGTAGACAACGCCCTCAGCAGTCGCACCGAACATACAGAAAATGGTCTTGTTGAGAATTTTGGAGAAAGGATTTGTCGGAACGCCGAAAGCTCCCATGAGGATAATGGCAATGAGGACGTTTGTGATATTTCCGTCCAGAATAGCGGAGAAAGCTCTTTTATAGGCAATTCTTATAGCGGAGTCGAGAGATTTTCCCGAACGGAGTTCCTCTTTAATTCTCTCACCCGTTATGATGTTAGCGTCAACACCCATACCGACAGCGAGGATAATACCCGCAATACCGGGGATAGTGAGAGTAGAGCCTGTCATAAAGCCGAACCAGCCTGTGACGGCAGAGATAGAGCCTGCAACTTGTCCGCAGAGAGCGATAACAGCGACAAATCCGGGAAGTCTGTAGAGAATGATCATGTAGACCGCAATGAAAGCAAAAGAAATCAGAGCAGCGAGGAGAATAGCGTCAAGAGAGCCCTTACCCATAGTGGGGGAGATGGTCTTGAAACTTGAAGTCTCCATTTTGAACGGCAACGCCCCCGAATTTATCTGATTGGCGAGTTTTTTAGCCGATTCCTGAGTGTATTCACCTGTTATGACGGCACTGCCGTTAGTGATAGGTTCGTTTACCTGCGGACTGCAAAGCATAGTGTTGTCCATCCAGATTGAAATAGGAGTACCCGAGTTGGCGAGTTCGGTAGTTATATCGGAGAATTTCTTTGCACCCTCCGAACTCATTTCAAGTGTTACCACCCATTTCAAGTCGCCGTAATCATCGGGCTGTTGCGTGTAGTCCGCTTCGGCTATATCGGTACCCGAGAGGACGATTTCGCCTGTCGGGGTGACAGTGCCGTCGTCGTTGGTGTCGTAGTCAGAACCACGTCTGAAAGTTAGTTCAGCCATTTCGCCGAGTTCCTTTACAGCGGCAGAAGCGTCCGAATCGCTCTGACCCGCCTGCCACGGGAAACGGACAATGATCCTGTCGCTTTTATTGTCGCTGTAGACTTCGTTGTCGTTAATACCGAGAGAACTAAGTCTTGTGTCGATTATTGCAGCAGCAGCGTCAAGCTGTTCATCAGTGGCATCATAACCGCCTGCGGGGGAGAAAGTCACGTCCACACCGCCCTGAATATCTATACCGAGACGAATATCGTCAACTCCTTTTATGACGGTAGTTGAATCGTCGGCATACAGATAGTCAAGACCGATTACAGCAGAAACGGAGAACAGGGCAATAAACAAAAGGACAATAAAAAAAGTAGATTTTTTGACTTTTTTCACAGTCATGCCTCCTAAAAAGATAAAATTCTGTCTGTATGACAATTACAATTATTGTACTATATTTTTGTAGAAAAGTCAAGCACGAGAGAGGGAAATAAAAATAATTGAAAAAACTGCACAAAAAATCAGGAGAAATCCCGTGAATTTTGTGGTTTATACTGCCTTATAGAACGGGGGCTACGCCCCCTTAAGATTTGGGGGGCGTTGCCCCCCAAGCCCCCCACCAAAGGGGCAAAGCCCCTTTGGAAACCCATTATTAAATTTAGTTTTGCGACTATTCAAGTCTATGGGAGTCGAGAGTGTCTCCCCTGTGGGAATAATCATGGGGGGTCTGGGGGGATTCTTCCCCCCAGCGGGGGGTTGGGGGCGGAGCCCCCAATGGGGGTTCAGGGGGCAAAGCCCCCTGCCTCTAATCGTTCACAGGGGGTCTGGGGGCAAAGCTCCCCACAAAACAGTACCTCAAAAAATCCCAGATTATCTGAAATGTTTCTGGGAGACTTTTAGCCTGTTTATAGCCCTGTTCAGGGCAGATTGAGTCTGATAGTATTCCTGAATACTCTGTTTTTGTCGCATACGCTCCTCAGCTCTCTGACGTGCCTCTTCTGCACGCTTTATGTCTATTTCTTCGGGGAGTTCACAGGAGTCCGCAAGAATAATACTTTTGTCGGGCATAACCTGAATAAACCCCTCCGATATGGCGGCATAGTGCCAGACACCGCCCGTCATATATTTGAGTTCACCAGTCGGGAGGACAGTGACGAGGGGTTCGTGACCTGCCATAATACCCAGAAGACCGTCCAGAGCAGTTATGACGAGGTGTTCGCATTCACCCTGATAGAAAATTCTGTCGGTAGCTATGATTTCGAGATGAAAAGAATTTGGCATAGAAAATCACTCCATCTGATGGGCTTTATTGATAACGTCCTCTATAGTACCCGCCATAAGGAAAGCCTGTTCGGGGTACTTGTCCATATCGCCACTGATAATAGCGTCAAAGCCCTCTATAGTGTCTTTTAGTGGGACGTATTTGCCTTTGAGACCCGTGAAATTTTCGGCTACATTGAAAGGCTGAGACAAAAATTTCTGAATTTTTCTTGCACGGTAGACAGCGATTTTGTCCTCTTCGTCGAGTTCCTCCATACCGAGAATGGCGATAATATCTTGGAGTTCCTTGTATTTCTGGAGAAGTTCCTGAACACGCCTTGCAACTCTGTAGTGTTCTTCGCCGACAATTTCGGGTTCAAGTATTCTTGAATTTGATTCAAGAGGGTCAACAGCGGGATATATACCCTGTTCGACAATTTTTCTTGACAGAACGGTAGTGGCATCGAGGTGAGCGAAAGTGACGGCAGGAGCGGGGTCTGTGAGGTCATCGGCGGGGACGTAAACAGCCTGAACTGAAGTTATAGAGCCGTTTTTGGTGGAAGTTATACGCTCCTGAAGTTCACCCACTTCCGTGGCAAGGGTAGGTTGATAGCCGACAGCGGAGGGCATACGACCGAGAAGAGCGGATACCTCCGAGCCTGCCTGAACGTACCTGAAAATATTGTCAATAAACAGCAGCACATCACGGTGTTGTCTGTCACGGAAGTATTCAGCCATTGTCAGACCGGTCTGAGCGACACGCATTCTTGAGCCGGGGGGTTCATTCATCTGACCGAAAACGAGAGCAGTTTTAGAGATAACGCCCGACTCCTGCATTTCGTTCCACAGGTCGTTGCCCTCACGGGAACGCTCCCCGACACCAGTAAAAATGGAGTAACCGCCGTGTTCGGAGGCGACATTTCTGATAAGTTCCTGAATGAGGACAGTTTTTCCGACACCTGCACCGCCGAAAAGACCTATTTTACCGCCCTTTGCGTAAGGAGCGATTAAGTCGATGACTTTGATACCTGTCTCCAGAATTTCAACGACAGGGCTTTGTTCCTGAAAAGACGGAGCTTTTCTGTGGATTTCCCAGTACTCCTCCGCACCTGTATCGCCTTTTTTGTCGATAGGTTCACCGAGTACATTGAACATACGTCCGAGAGTTTTTTCGCCGACGGGAACTTTTATACAAGAGCCTGTGGGAGTGACCTCCATGCCCCTTGACATACCCTCACTTGAGGCGAGCATAATACAGCGGACAGTCCTGTCACCCATATGTTGAGCGACTTCCATGACACGCTTTTTTCCGTCAACTTCGACAGTCAGAGCGTCCTTTATGACGGGGAGTTTACCGTTTGGGAACTCCACATCAATGACAGGACCGATAACCTGAATGACCTTGCCCTTTTCCTTTTCCATAATTATATCACTTCTTTCAACACACGCAATAATCGGATTTATTGGGGACTATTAAGAGTTAGGAGGTACGCCCCCAAACCCCCAAAAAAATAATTTTCTTAAAATTATATTTTTTTAGAGATTTAAGAATATTTATTAGAACGATAAGGGGCAGGGGGCTTTGCCCCCTGAACCCCCATTGGGGGCTCTGCCCCCAAACCCCCGTCGGGGGGAAGAATCCCCCCAGACCCCCCACGATGTTCTACTGTTTTAATTTTTGGGGTCAAGGGGGGCACACCCTCCACAAAACAGTCAACCAAAAAAACACTACTCAGCAAGACCGTTAGCACCGCTGACGACTTCGGTGATTTCCTGAGTGATACTCGCCTGTCTCGCCCTGTTATAGAGTAAAGACAAATCTTTAATCATATCTTTAGCACTTGAAGTAGCGGAGTCCATAGCGGTCATACGGGATTGTTGTTCACAGCAGAAAGCCTCCACCATAGCACCGTATATAATGCCTTTGGCGTATTGAGGGATAAGGAAGTCCATAACTCTCTCGGGGGAGGGAGCAAAGGAGGCTTTCGGCATACGTTTCATAGTACCGTCGGGAGCTTTACCGAAATGCCGTCTTTCAAATGGCAGGAGACGGACCTGTCTTGTCTCCTGAAGATTGGAGTTTATCATATCTGTGTAGAGGAGATTGACTTCATCGAGCTGTCTGTTTTCAAATTTTTCAAGGACAAGCTGAGCGATCTCCATAGCCCTGTAGAGGGTGGGGTTCTGGGTGGTATAGAGAAATTCGCTGTCCACGGAAAATTTTTTCTCTCTCATACTTCTTTGGAAGTACATTCTGCCGACCTGACCGAGGACGAAAAGATGACAGTTTTCGGGGTTGCCTGCCTCAGCGAGTTTTTGTTCGGTAAATTTGAGAATATTGTGGTTGTAACTACCGCAAAGCCCCTTGTCGGCAGTTATGACAACATAGCCCTTCTGGTGTTTTTCGGGGGGAATATCGGAACGCTTGTCAAAGTAACGCTGTCTTATGTGGGGAGTGTGTTCGAGAACGCTCTCAATGGTCTCTTGGAGTTTATAGAAATAGGGTTCAGTGTCTTCAAGGGACTTTCTTGCTTTTTTGAGTTTTGAGGAAGACATAAGGTACATAGCGTTGGTGATTTTGAGAATTTGCTGGATACTTGCAATTCTCTCACGTATTTCTCTCATATTAGGCATAGAAAAAAATCACTCCTCAAAAGCAGTCACGATCCGTTCTATTCTCTCACAGAGGTCATCGGTGAGGATTTTGTTATTCTGGATTTCCTCAATAATATCCTGACCGTATGAATTTATATAACTCATAAGTTCTGAGGTATATTTTTTGAGTTCCTTGACGGGGATTTCGTCAAAAAGACCGTGCTGGGAGGCGTACAGCAGAATGACCTGTTCATAGAGAGGTTTAGGGTTGTAAAGAGGTTGTTTGAGCAGTTCGGTGAGCATATGACCGTGCCTGAGCAAATCGGCGGTAGTCTTGTCGAGTTCGGAGGAGAACTGTGTAAAAATTTCCATCTCTTTGAACTGTGCGAGGTCCACACGGAGACTGCCCGAAGCCTTTTTCATAGCCTTGGTCTGTGCGGCACCGCCCACACGGGACACGGACAGACCGAAATTGACGGCGGGACGCTGACCGGAGTTAAATAACTCACTTTCAAGAAAAATCTGACCATCAGTAATAGATATGACATTTGTGGGGATATAAGCAGAAATATCGCCTGCAAGAGTCTCAATAACGGGCAGAGCCGTCAGAGAACCGCCCCCGTGTTCGTCATCGAGACGGCTGGAGCGTTCGAGAAGTCTTGAGTGGAGGTAGAAAACGTCGCCGGGGTAAGCCTCACGTCCGGGAGGTCTGTGCAGCAACAGCGACATTGCACGGTAAGCGACAGCGTGTTTGGAAAGGTCATCATAGACTATCAGGACATCTTTTCCCTTTGACATGAAGTATTCGGCTATAGCAGTACCCGAATAGGGGGATATATACTGAAAGGGAGCAGGGTCACTTGCGGACGCACACACGACAACAGTGTAATCCATAGCGTTGTATTTTTTGAGAGTGTTGACGACCTGTGCAACGGTGGAGGACTTCTGACCTATGGCGACATACACACAGATAACGTCCTTGCCACGCTGATTTATAATAGTGTCGAGAGCGACAGAAGTTTTACCTGTCTGTCTGTCACCGATAATAAGCTCACGCTGTCCACGACCTATCGGGAACATGGAGTCAATGGCGAGAATACCCGTTTCAAGCGGAACAGTTACAGGCTTTCTCTCAATGACACCCGGGGCTTCACGTTCAATGGGGAAGTAGTCCTCAGCGGTTATTGTACCGAGACCGTCAATAGGAGAGCCGAGAGCATCGACTACACGTCCGAGAAGAGCGTCACTGACACCTATTCCCGCACGCTTTCCCGTCCTGACAACGGAAGAGCCTTCAGTCAGACCGTGGTCGTCACCGAGCAGAACTACACCAACGGATTTTTCTTCAAGGTTCTGGACAATTCCACGGACACCGTTTTCAAACTCAACGAGTTCGCCGTACATAGCCTTGTTCATACCACGGACATTAGCGATACCGTCACCGAGCCTTATAATGAAACCCGTTTCGGTGTGACCTGATTTGACTTCAAAGTCTTTTACTTCCGTTTTGAGGACTGAAATTATATCTCTGCTGTCGGAGGAGACAGAGAGAGATTCCGTATTTTCGACAGCCTTGGCACGGAGATTCTCTTTCATAAGGCGGAGACTTGTCCTGTAGCTCTTGTCGTACTCAATATCGCCCGCATTGAGAATAAAACCGCCGATAATATCGGGGTCGTGCCTGTACTCTATATCGACATCTTCCTTGACGAATTTGTCCATTATAAACTTTCTCAAATCCGCCTGTTGAGATTCGGTTAGAGGTGTGACGTACCTGACGAGGGCTTTTATACTGCCCTTTTTCTCAATGAGGATTTCGGAGTACTCCCTGAATATATCGGAGATTGACTCTATAGAGTGTTCCCTTACGAGGTTCACGACAAATCTCTCAACGGACTGCGGGAAAACTCTCTTTATCACAGCCTGTTTTTCGTCGTGAGTGACGAGAGGATTTGAGAGAGTGTCCACAACATCGGGGCAGGAGTTTATGACGTTCAGGACAATTTCGGTGTCCTCAGAAGATATATTAAGTCTTGTGAGTTCTTTGAGGAGTTCTTTTTTATTTTTTACATTTCTGTCAGGCATTATTTGTCAGCCTCCTCTTCGAGAAACTTGTTGACAAGCTGTCTGTTTCTGTCGTCATCGAGATTTGCACCGATAATTTTTGATGCAGTTTCAATAGCGAGGTCGGCGATTTCGGACTGAGCCTGCTGAATGATTCTCTTCTTTTCGTTTTCGATAGATTTCCCGGCAGACTGCACTATTTCCTCAGCCTCTTTCTGAGATTTTGCGATAATCTGAGCCTTTTCGGATTCAGCATCTTCATGGGCTTTCATGATAATTTTGTTAGCCTCTTCCTTGGCATTTGAGACGGATTCGGCGTACTCCTCTTTCAGTCTCTCGGCATCCTCTTTGGCTTTTTTTGCGGAGTCAATATCATTCTGGATAGACTGAGTTCTGTCGTCCATAATTTTGTGGACGGGTTTGAACAGGAATATTCTGAGCAGAACGAACAGTATAATTATATTGACAGCGGACCAGATGAAGTTCCAGATATTTATATCAAGCATAGTGCCGTCAAGGACGTTCATATTCAGCATAACATGGTTGAACATGGCACAACTCTCCCTTCTTTTTATTACTGCCTTACAGTATTGGAATTTGGGGGCTCTGCTTGTGGGGGTTCTGCCCCCACTCCCCCATTAGAACGATAGGAGGCAGGGGGCGTTGCCCCCTGAACCCCCATTGGGGGCTCTGCCCCCAAACCCCCGTCGGGGGGAAGAATCCCCCCGAACCCCCCATGATTAAACGAACCCTCAAACAGTAACGAAACTGACTGTTGTTTCTATCTTGGGGGACTGGGGGTAGTATCCCCCCGTTATATTCATTTAAGCAGGAAGATGATAAGTATAGCTATGACGAAACCGTAGATAGCGGTGGCTTCTGCAAGGGCACAGCCGAGGAGCAGAGCCTTGTTGATGTCACCTTTGGCTTCAGGTTGTCTTGCGATGGCTTCCGAAGCCTTAGAAGTTGCGATACCTATACCTATACCTGCACCCATACCCGTGAGAACGGCAATTCCTGCACCGAGAGCAATTGAACCCATAATAAATACCTCCGTAATATTGATTTTTAGTTTTAATTTTAATTTTTAATTACCTTAAGTGTTTGAAATCATTCGCTTTCCATAGCCTCAGACATAAAGAGCGAGGTGAGAAAGACAAAGACATAAGCCTGAATACAGCCGTCAAAGATGTCGAAGTAGAAACTGAAAACGAGTGGCAGACCGACGGGGAGAACCATTTTTATCAGTTCCATGACGACAAAAGCACCGAGGACGTTGCCGAAAAGACGCATACACAGTGAGAGTGGCTTGATGACGAGTTCGAGAATATTCATTGGCAGGAGAAGCAGCATAGGTTCTCTGAAACTGTGAAGCCAGCCTTTGACGCCTTTTTCCCTGATACCGCTGTACTGTATCAGAAAGATAGCGAAAATTGCGAGAGTAGCGGTCACACCGAGGTCTTTTGTCGGCGGACGCAGACCGAACAGTCCGACAATATTGGAAATACCGATATAAATCAGGAGAGTTTCGAGAAACGGGAGATATTTTTTTCCGTTTTTGCCGAGGATACCGAGGAAGAAATTGTCCATCCACGATATACCTATTTCGAGCAGGCACTGTGAGCCTTTCGGAACGGTTTTCAGCTTCCTGACCAGAATTATCGAGGCGATGACAACGACAAGCATTATCCCCCACGTCATGACGCACGATTCGGGGACGGGTATTCCTCCCAGAACGGGAATGACGAAAGCGGTCCTGCACTCAAGCTCCTCCATGAGCTTTTCGCCTATATCCACAAAAAACACCTTCTTTCCTCAGATATAAATATCGGGAGAGACTATAAACTCAACTGTCACCGATGGCGAAATTTATATTCAAAATATAAAATTATAATAAAATTATATTCAAATACAAAAACGGAGACTAAAATCTCCGTTGATTCAGCCGTGACGGTGATACAGCCTTGCTACATCTCCGACACTACTATAATATAACAAAAAAATTGTAAAGTCAAGAGTTTGGGGAAAAATTTATTCCGAATTATAAAATTCGATCGGGAAACATTTTGGAATATTTGTACAAAATGACTTAATTTTGACAGTCCTTTGAAATTTAGTCGGACTATTCGGGGGGACGTTTTGCAATGCAAGTTCGGGGGGACGGTCTCAAACGTTTGGTTTTTCGTCCGACTGTTCATTGGCAGTCCGCAAGGCACGGTCAAGGCGTTCTATCGCACCTGAGTTCAATTTTTCGGACAGTCTCACACGGTCGAGTTCCTTTTTGAAAGCGGAGAGGTCGCCTGCTATTTTGGACATAGTTTCTTTGTTTTTCACCTGCTGGTCTTCAAGGGCACAGACTCTCTTAATTAAATCATTTATATTGAGAGCGAGGACTTCATTGACGGAATTTTGTTTTTTGCCGAATTCGCTTACAACGGAGGGAGTGTTCACAAGACTTATTTTTTTGGTATCAAAGGCTTTTATTCTCTCATTAGTGAGTTTCATGTCGGACATATAATCACTTCCTTAAAAAATTTCGCCAGTAGGCGAGAGTATCCGAGACGGTCTTTTCGAGGGATATCTCGGCACGCCAGCCGGTGTGTGAAAAAATTTCGGAGACATCGGGTTCGAGGAGCGGGACATCAGACGGACGCATACGGCTTTTGTCGGGAACGACCTCTATTTTGGTTTCCGAGAGAGACAGAGCGGTTTCGAGGATTTCCCGAATTGAGACAGCTTTGCCCCTGCCGACATTGTACACACAGCCCGATCTGCCCTTTTCGGCGAGAAGTCTGTAAGCCCTCACAACGTCACGCACGTCCGTGAAATCACGTTTTGCGGAGAGGTTTCCCACATAGATAACAGGTTCTTTCAGACCTGTTTCAATTTCGGCTATCTGACGGCAGAAGCCCGAAATCACGAAATTGTCGGGTTGAGCAGGACCCGAGTGATTAAAAGAGCGTGTCATAACGATGTCCATATTGTACGCCTTTGCGTAGACTTTTGCGGTCATCTCCTGAGATACTTTAGTGACGGAGTAGATATTTGCGGGGTTGAGGGGAGTATTTTCGGAAAGGGGGCAGTCTTCGGGTTTTACAATGCCGTACTCCTCACCCGTACCTATGATTATAATTCTGACATTTTTGTTGAAATTATCGTTAAAAGTTCTGACTGATTCGAGGAGATTTATACAGCCTAAAGAGTTTACCTGAGCGGTCAGGACAGGTTTTTTCCAAGACAGAGCGACGGAACTCTGTGCGGACAGGTAGAAAATAATATCGGGACAGAATTTTTCGATAGCAGTTTTTATCGAGTCGGGTTCTGTAACGTCCGCAACAAAATTTTCGCACTCCGTTATTTTTTCGGACGCAAGGCGTGTGGCACAGACATCATAATTATTATTTTTCAGTTCACGAATCAGATAACCGCCTGCAAATCCCGCACCGCCTATTATAAGAGCTTTCAGAAAAATACCCCCTATCAGCTTGAAATTAAATTAAAAAGTTTTTCGTTGTTTTTACATCTGTTAAAATATTTATTTACTCTCTTTACGCCGTTTCTGCCCATTTTTTCACGCATTTCGGGATTTTCCGCAAGGACTGACAGAGCCTTTGCGAGTGTCACGGGGTCGGAGGGCGGAACTGTGAACCCCGTTTTTCCGTGGAGACTGACGAGAGGCACACCCGATTTGAGACGAGTGTTTACGACAGGTTTTCCGCAAGCCATAGCTTCAAGCTGAACAAGCCCGAAAGCCTCACTCTTTGCGACAGAGGGCAGTACAAATATATCGCAGTCGGCGTAGGCTTTTTTGAGGTCTTTGTCGGGGAGAAATCCCATAAAATGGACTTTTTCGGATATATCGAGTTCGACCGCAAGCTGTCTGAGAGAATTTTCAAGGACACCCGTTCCCGCTATAAAAAGTTCGCAGTTTTTGAGCCTTGCGAAAGCTTTTAGAAGAACGTCAACGCCCTTGTAGTAGACAAGTCTGCCCGTGAAAAAAATTTTGACACTGTTTTTGTAAACACATTTTTCGGACAGAAAACCCGTCTCAATTTCGGAGTAGTCCTTGCAGTCTATGCCGTAGGGAATGACACGGCACTTGTCCCTGAACTGTCGGAGTACATTGGAATTTTCAATATGTCCCTCAGTTGCCGTGACAATGCAGTCCGCACGTCTCAGCATACTCAACAGGAGCGGTCTATAGAACGGCATGAGCATTTTTTGTTTCACAATGTCGCTGTGCCACGAGATCACAACTTTGCCCCTGTAGCCCGAAAGGAGCAGAGCCAAATCCGCAAGGGGAAAGGGGGTGTGAATATGGACAGCATCGGCAGATTTTGAGAGTTGCCCGAAAAGGGACAAAAAACGTACCGACACGGGACACGAGAGATAAGTACCGAAACTTCCCGCCCTTGTGACGTGAATGCCGTTCACCCTCTCAGAATAAGTCCTGCCGAAATCCTCACGGCAGACGAGGACATCAACGTCCGCATTAAATTTTTTACTGAAGTCCTCCGAGTACTGTCTGACGAGACTTTCTATACCGCCCGTATGGGGGTAATAAGCCTTGTTGACTTCGAGAATTTTTATTGACATTCAATCACTTCCAGCCGTGTTCCTGAGCGTATTTGTTTGTGTAATCCGAAATATCTATGTCGGCATCACGGGCGAGCTGAGCTATTTCCTGACTTTTTTGGATAAACTCCACATCATCTTGGAGAGTATCATTTTTGAGACGTTCGATAAATTCGGGGTAGTATCTTTCAAAGAAAAAGCGGAATTTTTCCTGTGGAGTAAAGATATCATCTGACATAAAAAAACCTCTTTCATTTTTTTTGGGGGTTCACCCCTTAAAGAATAATTTCAGTAGAATAGAAAAGGGTTTCCAAAGGGGGGTTCCCCCTTTGGCGGGGGTTTGGGGGCAGAGCCCCCAATGGGGGTTTGGGGGCAAAGCCCCCTGCCCCTAATCGTTCTAATAAAAAAATATTAAATCTCCAAAAAAATATAATTTTAAGAAAATTATTTTTTGGGGTTTGGGTTGTTTCCTCTGTGGGGACAATCATGGGGGGTTCGGGGGAATTCTTCCCCCCGACGGGGGTCTGGGGGCAGAGCCCCCAGTGGGGGTTCAGGGGGCAAAGCCCCCTGCCCCTAATCGTTCTAAAAAAATATAATTTTAAGAAAATTATTTTTTGGGCTTGTGGGACAGTGTCCCTAATCGTTCTAACAATATACCTTTCAGACGAGTTCCCTGTAGACTTTGAAGAGAATTTCCGCCGAATTGCTCCAAGAAAAACTCTTTGCCCTGATAAGCCCCTTTTTTGAGAGAGTTTTGCGGAGTTTTTCGTCATTGTAAAGTCTGAAAAGACCGTCGGCGATACTTTCGGGGGAGAGAACGTCACAGACAACGGCACAGTCGGCGGTCACTTCGGGGAGGGAAGCCTCCGAGGAGACAAGCACGGGAGTACCGCAAGCCATAGCTTCAAGGGGCGGGAGACCGAAACCCTCATAGAGGGAGGGAAAAGTAAAGGCGATACTTCCCGACATGAGGGGTGCAAGGTCGGAGGAGCGGACATAATCGGTCATCAGAACGTCTCCCGAGAGGGACTCCGCCTTTTTAAGAATATCGTCACAAAGCCAGCCCTTACCGCCCGCAAGGACGAGTTTAGGGGGGAATTTAATTTTTTGGGAGAAGATTTTATAAGCGTCAATAAGACGGCTTATATTTTTTCGGGGTTCGATAGTGCCGAGGTAGAGGAAGTAGTCGCCGTCGATGTTGAGGGAATTTTTGACCTGAGCGATTTTTTCGGGGTCTCTGCACGGTCTGAACTGTTTCAGATTTACACCACAGGGAACTACACGAATTTTTGTTTCAGAATCGGGAAAATATTTCACTATTTCGGACTTTGAAAATTCGGAATCCGTCACGACAATATCAGCCCTTTTCAGGGATTTTTCAAGCCCCGTGTCGAGCATAAATTTTGTCCTTGCACGGACTGTTTCGGGGAAAGCCTTGTAGACCATATCGTGGACGGTTATGACGGTCTTACCCTTTACGCCGTGGGGGGCGATGTAGTTGAAAAAATGAGTTATATCGGCATTTTTGCCGAAAAACACGCTGTAGGGGACGGGGACGAGACAGGACACAGCCTTGTAGAGAGTAGCGGAAAAATTTGCGGGATTTTCCGAAATGGCACCCCCTGCGTTGAAATGAGCGAGACGTTTTTTCTTTGGCAGAGCATTTCTGCCCGTGAAGTAGTTGAAGCAGTAGGAATTTTCGGGGTGCAGACGAGCGAGGGCGTGAGTCTGACCTATTTCGCACCAGCCTATGCCCGTTATTCTGTCGCTGACAAGCGGAGTTGCATCAAAAGCGATATTCAATTACATCACCTCCGGACCGTGTTTGTTATTACAAATATTATTTTCGTTTTTTATTTTAATAATTATGAATTATTAAAGGCAATATCTTCCCCCGACAGTTCCCCTTTTTATTATTGCGGAAATCATGCAGGGACTTGGAGTTCAACGAGCTGACGGCGTATATCGGCAAAAGTAGCGTCAACGGATTTCCTGTTGAAACCCGTGAGTCTCCTCTTTATGGGTTCCTGAATGAGTGCATCGAACAGGTTTATAGCGGTGTCTTTGGTGATGTCTTTCTGTTCAATCTGGTCGAGAATGAGATTGAGTCTCTCAAAACGGCTCAGAACGGTGTCCATATCATAGCCGAACAGGGAAGTTTTAAGATTCATTGAAATACCTCCTTTGCAGAAATATCGGGATTTTGTTTTTAATTTATTTTAATTTTATTATTTTATTATTTCGGGAACTCAGCAGGTTCAGGTCGTTTTTGACCATTCTCTCAACAAGCTGTGAGAAGTTCACATTTCTCTTCCAGCCGAGAATTTTTTCAGCCTTTTCGGGGTTTCCGAGGAGAATGTCGACTTCAGCGGGGCGGAAAAATTTCTTGTTGACTTTGACGACGGTTTTACCCGTAGCCCTGTCCACACCGATCTCGTCCACACCCGAACCCTGCCAGTCTATCTCTATATCGAGACACCTGAAAGCAGTTTCGGCAAATTCCCTGACAGTCCTTGTCTCATTTGTGGCAATGACAAAATCGTCGGGAGTGTCCTGTTGCAACATCAGCCACATAGCACGCACATAGTCCTCCGAGTGCCCCCAGTCACGTTTTGAGTCAAGGTTTCCGAGTTCAACGCAGTCCTGAAGACCGAGTTTTATTTTTACGGCAGAATTTGTTATTTTTCTTGTGACAAATTCAAGTCCACGCCTTTCGGATTCGTGATTGAAGAGAATACCGGAGCAGGCGAAAATATTGTAACTCTCCCTGTAGTTTTTTGTAATCCAGTGACCGTACAGTTTAGCGACACCGTACGGACTTCTCGGATAGAAGGGAGTTTTTTCTGTCTGTGGTATCTCCTGAACGAGACCGAACATTTCGGAAGTTGAAGCCTGATAAAATCTTGCATCGGGCTTTACGAGCCTTATAGCTTCAAGGATATTTGTGACACCGAGAGCGTCAGTTTCGGCGGTGTTCAGGGGAGTATCCCAGCTTGAAGCGACAAAGGACTGTGCGGCGAGGTTGTATACCTCATCGGGCTGAGAGATTTTCACAGCGGATATAAGTGAAGATAAATCGGTCATATCGGCATAGATGAGATTGATTTCGTCTTTCAAGTGGGAGATATTTCCGTAGTCGACATTTGCCTTTCTCCTCCATATGCCGTAGACATTGTAGCCTTTTGAGAGGAGCAGTTCGGCGAGATAAGAGCCGTCCTGACCTGTTATTCCTGTTACAAGAGCATTTTTCATTTTAGTCTCCTTAAATTAAAATATTAAAAATTATATTATATTAAATCCGTGCGGTTCAGGTCTTTAAGCTGTGCAAGGACCTGTTTCACGTCCTGAGTGCTGTTTTTTGAGCAGACGAGGAGAACGTCATCGGTGTCGACAATCACCATGTCCCTGAGACCCGCAACAGCTATAAGGCGTTTGCCTGTGCAGACGGTAGTACGTTTTGTGTCGACCCGAATCACCTGACCGTCAAAGCAGTTCCCGAGACTGTCGGTTTCGTTTATACGTTCAACAGCGAGCCAGCTGCCCGCATCGTCCCAACCGAAACTTGCAGGGATAGTGAATATATTTTCAGCCTTCTCCATTATGCCGAAGTCGATGGACTCACTCTCAAATTGGCTGTACTCCCTTTCGAGAATTTCGGGAAAATCCTGCGTACCGTAGGAGTCGGCTATTCTGATTGCACCGTCATATATATCGGGCAGGAACTTGCGTATATTTTTCAGAACGGAAGAGACTTTCCAGACGAACATACCGCTGTTCCAGAGGTATTTACCCGAATCGAGATACTCACGGGCGGTTTTTATATCGGGTTTTTCGGCGAACTGTTCGACTTCATAGGCGTCACCGTGTCCCGCACCGAATTTTATATAGCCGTAGCCTGTTTCGGGGTAAGAGGGAGTTATACCTATCGTGACGAGATTTTCCCCCTCACAGGCTGTCTCGACCGCCTTTTTGAGAGTATTTACAAAAATATTTTCATGTTTGATAACGTGGTCTGACGGTAAAACAATCGTCACGCAGTCGCCGTGGGTTTTCTGAATTACCGCACAGGCGAGAGCGATACAGGGAGCTGTGTTTTTACCGCAGGGTTCAGCGAGAATATTTTTTTGGGGAATATCGGGGAGCTGTTCCCCGACAAGCCCTGTATAGCAAGCATTTGTGACGATATATATGTCTTCAGAATTGACAAGCGGGAGAATCCTTTGGACGGTTTTTTGAATCATAGTCACGCCGTCCTTAGACAGCGAGAGAAACTGTTTCGGGCGGGAGACTCTGCTCTTAGGCCAGAAGCGTTCACCTTTACCGCCCGCCATTATTACCGCTGTAATTTTCATATAAACACCTTCTTTTATGTGGACTATTCGGAATTTTTTTTATTATTAGAACGATAGGGGGCAGGGGCTTTGCCCCAAAAAATAATTTTCTTAAAATTATATTTTTTTAGAAATTTTTCTACTGAAATGGTATGGGAACAAGTGCAATTTATTAGAACGATAGGGGGCAGGGGGCTTTGCCCCCTGAACCCCCACAAGGGGCTCCGCCCCTTGACCCCGCTGGGGGGAAGCATCCCCCCAGACCCCCCCCATGATTATTCCCACAGAGGAAACAATTAAGGAGCAGGAGGCTTTGCCCCCTGAACCCTCCACAAAGCTAAAACACCGGTCTTTATGATTTATTCTGCAAAGAAGCGTTCGATTTGCCGGGGAGAATCATAGTCTTTATAGTCATCAGGACTATCTGCAAATCGAGCAGGGGGGAATAATTTTCAATATACATCAAATCCATTTTGAGTTTATCAGCGGGGGAAGTGTCATAAACGCCCGTTATCTGAGCATATCCCGTCAGCCCCGCCTTGACTTTCAGCCTGAAGTCAAATTCGGGCATAGTCTTTTTGTAAAGTTCGGTCAGTTCGGGTCTTTCGGGTCTCGGACCAACAACGGACATATCGCCTTTCAGTATATTCAGTAGTTGCGGAAGTTCGTCAAGTCTGGTTTTTCTGAGAAATTTTCCGACGGGAGTTATACGGGGGTCGTTGTCGGAGGCGAGTTGCGGCGAACCCGATTTTTCTGCATTTACAATCATGCTCCTGAATTTGTAGACATCAAATTCTTTGCCGTCAATAGTCAGACGTTTCTGTTTGAAAAGCACAGGACCGCCGTCACAGAGTTTCACCGCTAAAGCCGATATAAGCATTATGGGAGAAGTAAACACAACGGCAGTCAGAGAGAAAACTATATCAAAAACTCTCTTGAAAAGACGCTGTTCAAAAGAGAGACCGTAATTTCTGCACAGCAGGAGAGGAGTGTCAAAGAGACGTATATCATCGGCACCTCTTAGAATAATATCTGAAATTTCGGGAGCAATATACGCCCGTCTGGAGTTTTTGAAGCAGAACTTGATATAGTAGTCCCTCTTGTCTTTGGGGATACCGCATATTATGACACCCTCATAGGACATTATCAGACTTTCGATTTTTTCGACGGGTTCGTCAATTGCGACAGATTCGCAAATCATATACTTGTCTATTCTCTGACTCATTTTCAGGACGAGTGAGCCTGCCAGACTGTTCCCATAAAGGATAATCAGTTTTCTTGGCGGGTAAATCATGAAAAAAAGTTTATCGGTCAGCAAATTCCAGACGGATATGAAACCGAAGTCGGCAAAAGTGAGAATTACGACAGGGAAGACCTGCAAAAAGCGTCTGCCTATGAGACTAATGACGAAATAGGTCACGAAATCAACACAGGCTATTGAAATTAGTTGAGAGCAGAGCATATCCGCCCTTTTGAGGTAGCCGAGTCTGAAACCGCCATAGGCTTTGAAAAACAGGGTCACAAGCAGGCAGTAGATACCTATGAGAACCCAGTTTCCCCTTCTGTAGTAGGGGAGAACTATCGCATCGCTGTAGAACTCATACCAAGTGAGAGCGAATGCACCTGTCAGCATAGCGACGAGAATCATAGCTGACACGAACGAAATAAATCTTTTGTACTTATCTCTTTTTGAAATCATATAATCGGAATTGAAATTAAATTAAATAAATTAAAAATCTGAAGTTTTCGGTTTTAACCTGTTCACTCAGAATATTATACCATCTCGGGCAGAATTTGTCAATAGCTTTGGGGAATTTTTAATGTTTTGTCACTGTATTTTTACCTGACTTTCTTTGCAACTAAAAATTTATTTCGGAACTTTTTTAAGGTGAACGATAAGGGACAGTTGTCCTTTGAACCAAGTTGGGGGACTACGCCCCCAAGCCCCCTGTTTTAAGTGTGAAGTGCAGGGGGCTTTGTGCAAATTTTATTGGAACGACAAGGGGCAGGGGGGGTTCACCCCCGAACCCCAAAAAATAATTTTCTTAAAATTATATTTTTTTAGAAATTTCCTTGATTTGTAGAGTGTCTGGGCTTTGTGCAAATTTTATTGGAACGATAAGAGAGCAGGGGGGGTTCACCCTCGAACCCCAAAAAATAATTTTCTTAAAATTATATTTTTTTAGAAATTTCCTTGATTTGTAGAGTGTCTGGGCTTTGTGCAAATTTTATTGGAACGATAAGAGAGCAGGGGGCTTTGCCCCCTGAACCCCTACTGGGGGACGCTGTCCCCCAGACCCCCTGCAAGGGGGTTAAAAACCCCCTTGCCCCCCATGATTATTCCCACGGAGGAAACAGACCCCGCTCCCGTGGCAGTTTCGGGGGTCAAGGGGGGTCACACCCCACAAGGGCAAAGCCCCCTATTCACCGTAAATAACAGAAGCAATATCGACGGTCTGTTTAGCGTCCTTTGCGTAGAAATCGGCGTGAATCTGTTTAGCGTACGAATCCGTGAGGACCGCCCCGCCCACAACGGTTTTGCAGGAGGGATATTTTTCGTTTAATAATTTGACGGTTTCAGCCATTGCCCCGAGAGTGGTGGTCATGAGGGCGGACAGCCCGACAAGTTTCACCTGATTTTCGACGGCAGATTGCAGAATAATTTCGGGAGCGACATCACGCCCGAGGTCAATGACGGTAAAACCATAGCTTTCGAGGAGAACTTTGACAATATTTTTACCAATATCGTGAATATCGCCCTTGACGGTTGCGAGGACAACTTTTCCCTTGGAGATATTTTTTTGTCCGTTTGCGGAGATTTTCTGTTTTATGATTTCAAAGCAGGACTGTGCGGAGTTAGCGGTCAGAATTAGCTGTGGGAGGAAAATTTTACCCTTTTCAAAGTTATCCCCGGCGGAGTCGAGAGCGGGAATGAGACAGTTGTTGATAATGTCCATAGGTTCGAGATCTTCAAGCAGTTTTTCCGCAATTCTGACAGCATCGTCTTTCAGACCATTTTCGACAGCGTAAATCAGGGAGGAGTTGTCAAAATTTATTTCTGTAACAGTGGGGGGAGAGACTTTTTTCTGTGGAGTTTCCGAGGCGTAAGCGGAGACGAAATCGGCAGAATTTCTGTCGATACCGGCGAGAACCCTGTAAGCCCTGAGTGCACCCATTACTGCGTTGGCGTTTGGGTTTATTATGGGCAAATCAAGACCGCTGTGGAGAGCCATAGTGAGGAAAGCAGAGGTAATTACTTCTCTGTTTGGGAGACCGAAAGAGATATTTGAGACACCTAAAACAGTGTGCAGACCGAGTTGATTTTTGACACGGTGCAGGGCGTTCAGAGTTTCCATAACAGCGTCCTGTTCGGCGGAAGCGGTGAGGGTGAGACAGTCAATAAAAACGTCCTCTTTTTTAATGCCGTAGTCGAGAGCCTTTTTTAGAATCTTTTCGGCAATTTCAAATCTTCCCTGTGCGGTTTTGGGGATACCGTTTTTGTCGAGTGTGAGACCTATCACGGAGGCACCGTATTTTTTGACAATAGGCAGAATTTTGTCGAGGACAGCGTCTTCACCGTTGACGGAGTTCACAATAGCCTTGCCGTTATAGACTCTAAGCCCCGCTTCGAGTACATCGGGGATAGTGGAATCAAGCTGTAAAGGCACATCGCACACGCCCTGAACAGCCTTTACAGTCCTGACCATCATGGATTTTTCGTCAATGTCGGGCAGACCGACATTTATGTCGAGAATTTCCGCACCCGCACGGACCTGCTCCACAGCCTGATTGAGAATATAGCCCATGTCGTTTTCAATGAGAGCCTGTTTGAAACGCTTTTTTCCCGTGGGGTTTATGCGTTCACCGATCACACGGGGTTTGTCTATTTCGACGAGGTTCACCCCCGAACAGACGACGCTTTTATTTGGAATTTCCCTGAAAACAGGTTTTTTGTCGGACAGTATGCTTACAAGAGACTTTATGTGTTCGGGAGTAGTACCACAGCAGCCGCCGAATATTTTCACACCAATATCGGCGAGTTTCAAGGCACTCTGTGCAAATTTTTCGGGGTCTACATTGAATTTACCCGTAACGGGGTCTGGCAGACCTGCGTTAGGTTTAGCTATAACGGGAATGTGCGAGACTGCACATATTTTTTCGAGTACGGGGAGGAGTTCCTGCGGACCGAGTGAGCAGTTCACACCGAGAGCGTCAACACCAAGACCCTCAGCGACAGCGACAAGGCATTCGGGGGAGACACCTGTAAAAGTACGCATATTCTGTTCAAAAGTCATAGTGACGATAACAGGTTTGTCGGAGTTTTCTTTAGCAGCGAGAACAGCGGATTTGACTTCATACAAGTCGGTCATAGTCTCAATTGCGATAAGGTCAGCCTGAGAGCCTGCGGTGACTATTTCCTTGTATATGTCGTAGGACTGTTCAAAAGTGAGAGTACCTGAGGGTTCGAGGAGCTGACCGAGAGGACCTATATCGAGAGCGACAAGGGCTTTCCCCCCGACAGCCTTTTTTGCGTTTTCGACTCCCCTGCTGACGACTTCCCCGACAGAATGACCGCTTCCTGCGAGTTTAAGCCTGTTCGCACCGAAAGTATTTGTGTAGACGATATTTGCACCCGCTTGGACATAAAGTCCGTGGATTTCGGCAATAGCGGACGGATTGGTTATATTCAGGAGTTCGGGGATATGTTCGGTCTGAATGCCGGCGGACTGGAGCATAGTACCCATACCTCCGTCAAGGAAAACAAAATTTTGGGAGTTTAACAAATCGTAAAAATTTCTCAACAGAATCATCTCCTTTTTGCAATTTTGGGGGACGTTGCCTTGTGGGGGTTGTTTTGTGAGGGGGTTTGCTTAAGTTTTCGTTAATTATGGGGGTGTCCCCCTGCTCTTTGATTGTTTCCTCTGTGGGAGTAATCATGGGGGCTGGGGGCGGGGTATGGGGTGTCCCCATTTTCAAATCACCCCCCAGCGGGGGTTTGGGGGCAGAGCCCCCAATGGGGGTTCAGGGGGCAAAGCCCCCTGCCCCTTATACTTAAAACAGGGGGTTTGGGGG
>CANQWR010000018.1 GCA_947627625.1 uncultured Ruminococcus sp.
GGGTGAACTCCCCGATTAGGGATATGGGGCAAAACCTACTGTCATTCTAAAACAGTCCAAAAAAAAAAAAAAAAAATAAATTTTTACAGAGAGGTTTTTTTATGATATTTGAATTTACTTTGAAAACTCCCGAACACGGTCTTGTCGACATAACCGAGGAGGTCAGGGCTTCCGTCAACGAGAGCGGTGTGAACGAGGGTATATGTGTGGTTTTCTCTCCACACTCAACTTCCGCAATAGCAATATGTGCAAACGGTACTCTCAGTCGGGAACTTCAAGAAAGCGATTCTCCCGACGAGGACTCCCTCCTCACGCCGTCGGGTGCAAGTGAGACTATAATTATCTCGGGCGGAAAACTCCTCATAGGCAAAGCTCAGACCGTCTGTTTCTGCGAACTGAACGGTCCAAGAGAGAGAAAATTTTATGTAAAAATAATGGGAGGTTGATTCTTATGGACATTCAGGAGAAAATTAAAAAATTAAGCGATATAGTCGGCGAGTCCGAAAAAATTGTTTTCTTTGGCGGTGCGGGAGTCTCCACCGAAAGCGGTATACCCGATTTCAGGAGCGTGGACGGTCTCTACCACCAGAAGTGGAAATATCCACCCGAAACTATAGTCAGTCACAGCTTTTTTGTCGGAAATACAGAGGAATTTTACAGATTCTACCGTGAAAAGATGATTGCGGGAAATCCTCAGCCGAACCCTGCTCACCTGAAACTCGCCCAGCTCGAAAAACAGGGTAAACTCACCGCTGTCGTGACACAGAACATTGACGGTCTGCACCAAATGGCGGGCAGTAAAAAAGTCTACGAACTGCACGGAAGTATACACAGAAACTACTGCACAAAATGCGGTAAATTTTTTAATCTGGACTATATAAAAAATTACCCCGAAAATATCCCCAGATGCGACTGCGGTGGACTTATTAAGCCCGATGTTGTACTCTATGAGGAGTCCCTTGACAACAATATTCTGAACGGTTCTGTGAAAGCCATTTCAAAGGCTGACGCCCTCATAATAGGCGGTACTTCGCTGATTGTCTACCCCGCTTCGGGTCTTATAAACTACTTCCACGGAAAACACCTCGTGATAATAAACAAGTCACCCACTCCCGCTGACAGCTCCGCTGAACTCCTTATAGATGACAGCATAGGAAAAGTCCTGTCACAGATATAAAACTAAAAACAGAAAGGAAATCCAAAATGAAAATTCTCGTTGTCATAGATATGCAGAACGACTTCATTGACGGCTCTCTCGGCACTGCCGAAGCTGTCGAAATCGTCCCGAATGTAAATAAAAAAATAAAGTCCTACAAAGCACAGGGACTTGATATTGTTTTCACAAGGGATACCCACTATGAAAATTATCTCTCCACTATGGAGGGCAAAAAGCTCCCCGTCATGCACTGTATAAAAAATACGCATGGTTGGGAAATTTCCCCCGAACTCGACACGGACGGCTGTACCATAATAAATAAACCCTCTTTCGGCTCTCTCGAACTCGCCGAATTTATAGCTTCAGACCCAAAGGTCACAGAAGTCGAAATAGTCGGACTTTGTACCGATATATGCGTTATTTCGAACGCTATGATTATCAAGGCGAGACTTCCCGAAATAAAGATAACTGTTGACTCCTCGTGCTGTGCGGGGGTCACTCCCGAAAGCCACGAAAACGCCCTGAACGCAATGAAGATGTGCCATATAGATATAAAATAATCGGGGGTTGCACCCCGCTCATTGTATTTCTAAGTGGTGTGAACCCCTTTGACTCCCAAAATTAAAACAGTAGAAAATTGTCATGGGGGGTTCGGGGGGATTCTTCCCCCCGACGGGGGTCTGGGGGCAAAGCCCCCTGCCCCTCATCGTTCTAATTAAAAAATATTAAATCTCCAAAAAAATATAATTTTAAGAAAATTATTTTTTGGGGGGTTTTGGGGACAAAGCCCTCTACAAGCAACGTTCCCAAAAATAAAGGGTTCGGAAAAAAATTCTCCCGAACCCCTTTTATTATTACAATTTTATTCCACGGGCTTTATGTCCCAGACGTTCTCCGCATAGTCCGCAATAGTCCTGTCAGAGCTGAATTTTCCCGCATTGCACATATTCAGCCACTGTTTTCTTGCGAAATCCCTCGTTCCGCACTCGTTTATACACCTGATTTTCGTCTCAACATAGTCCTCAATATCCCCAAGAAGATAATAGTGGTCGGGAGCGTGCCAGCTTGCACCGTCAAGGAGGGACATATAAAGTTCCCTGAAAACTCCGCTGCCGTCATCGGAGACAGTGCCGTCTATCAGTGAGGACACAACTCTCTTTATATTCTTGTTCATAGCAAAGACTTTTCTGCTCTGATAGGTCGGGACTATCTTTTCAAGTTCCTCCACTTTCGCTCCGAATATATAATTGTTCTCCTCGCCTGCTTCCTGTACTATCTCTATATCTGCACCGTCATATGTTCCGAGCGTGACAGCACCGTTGAGCATGAGTTTCATGTTGCCCGTACCCGAAGCCTCTGTTCCTGCCGTGGAGATCTGCTCCGAAATATCAGCACCCGCAACAAGTTTTTCAGCATAAGAAACGTTGTAATTTTGGACAAACACCACTTTCAGAATATCCCTTGTATCGGGATCGTCTGACACTATCCTGCCGATTTCGTTTATATATTTGATTATTCCCTTTGCACGCCTGTAACCCGCTGCGGACTTTGCTCCGAATATGAACGTCACAGGTTTCATGTCCTTGATACTGCCGTCCTTTATGCCGTAATAAATCCACAGTATCGAAAAAGCGTTCAAAAGCTGTCTCTTGTACTCGTGGAGTCTCTTTATCTGTATGTCAAAAACGGAGTCGGGGTTTACTTCTATGCCGTCGTGAGATTTTATAAACTCCGCAAGCTGTACTTTTTTCTGCCTTTTTATTTCGACAAATCTGTCAATAATGTTGTCGTCATCGGCGTACTTTTCAAGCTCTTTCAGCTTGCTCAGGTCCGTTACCCAGCCGTCACCGATTAGTTCGGTGATAAGCCCCGACAGCTCCATATTGCACAGTGCAAGCCATCTCCTCTGTGTTATTCCGTTTGTCTCGTTCAGGAATCTCTCAGGATAAACGCTGTACCAATCCGCAAGAACACTGTCTTTCAGAATCTGTGTGTGTATTTCCGCAACTCCGTTTATGTGACTTGACGAATAACAAGCCATATCTGCCATGTGGATAAGTTCGCCCTTTATTATCTTCATGCGGTTCACTTTCTCTGTCGGCACTCCATTTGCATAGAGTTCTGCAATGAGTTCCTCGTTTATCTGAATAATTATCTCGTAAATTCTCGGCAGAAGTTCCTCCACAAGCCCTATCCACCACTTTTCAAGAGCTTCCTGCATTACGGTGTGGTTGGTGTAGTTGAATATTTTTTTGCACATATTTAGTGCCTGTTCAAAACTATAACCCTCGTTGTCGACAAGCTGTCTTATCAGCTCCGGGATCGAGATGACGGGGTGAGTGTCGTTCAGCTGTATGGATATGCAGTCGGGGAGGTTGTCAAGAGTTCCGTAACGTGCCTTGTGCTTTTTGATTATATCCGTGAGTGACGCACAGCTGAAAAAATACTGCTGTTTAAGTCTTAATTTTTTACCCTCGTTTGTATCGTCGTTCGGGTAGAGTACCCTTGAAATGTCCTCCGCATAGATTTTCTCCCTTGAAGCGTCAAGATACTTCTGCATATTGAAAAGGTCAAAGTCAAACTCCTTGACGGGTTCAGCCTGCCAGAGCCTGAGAGTTCCGACATTTTCGGTCTTACAGCCAAATATCGGCATATCATACGGCACTGCCTTCACGCTCTGTCCGTTGTAATTTATCATGACAGTGTCCTCGTCATGGCGTACAGACCAACAGTCTCCGTATTTAGTCCAGTCGTCAATTTGCTCCCTCTGCCAGCCGTTTTCTATGGTCTGCTTGAACATTCCATATTTATAGCGTATTCCGTAGCCGTCAAGCGGAAGGTTCAGCGTTGCGGCACTGTCCAGAAAACAGGAAGCAAGCCTGCCCAGACCGCCGTTGCCGAGTGCGGAGTCCTCAATCTCCTCCATGCACGACAAATCAAGCCCGAGCTGTCTGAAAATTTCGTCCACATCGTTGTAAATTCCCAGACATATCAGATTGTTGTAAACAGCACGTCCGACTAAAAACTCCATAGACAGATACGCCGAACGCCTGCCCGAAAGGTGTTTTTCACGGCTTTTGTTCCAGTTTTCCGAGTAAAGTTCCATGACCGTCTCACCGAGTGCGTTGTGAATTTGCTGTGGAGTAGCCTTTTTCAGGTCTTTCGGCAGTCTCTCCGCAAATTTTTCTCTGAAAATATTCTTATCCAATTCAGATTCCTCCTTGTTTGATTTTTTAATTTTAGAACTGTTGACAGTTCCGCTAATTTTGGGTTTTCGTTTAATCATGGGTGGTTGAGGGTGTTTCCTCTGTGGAAATAATCATGGGGGGTTCGGGGGGATTCTTCCCCCCGACGGGGGTTTGGGGGCAGAGCCCCCAATGGGGGTTCAGGGGGCAACGCCCCCTGCCCCTTATTGTTCATGGGGGCTTGGGTGCAAAGCTCCCCGATGGGGTTTGTAAGACAACTGCCCCTTATCGTTCTACTAAAAAAATCCCCAATAATTTACCTGTTAAAAAGCCTGTTCAGTTTCCTGATTTTCTTTGCAAGTTCTGGGGTAAAGTCACTCTCCTCTGTCCGAAACTGCCAGTTTCCTCCGAGCGTTGACGGCTTGTTCATTCTCGCACTTGCCGGACTTTCCAAAAAGTCCTGAATCTGTGCACAGGCTGTCTCTGCGACACTCCCCCATGCACTCCTTATTACAGCTTCGGGAATGTCCTTTTTCTTTTTAACTCCGAGATACTTCTTTGCAAATTTCAGGCTCTTCTTGTCAAGTGACTCCACCCAACCTATTAAAGTCTCATTGTCGTGTGTACCCGTGTAGGCGTAACAGTTCGTCGTAGTGAAATTATGGGGGAGGTGTTCATTTTCACTGTCGCTGAACCCAAATTGCAAGACTTTCATTCCCGCATATCCGCACTTGTCAAGCATCGCTCTCACTTCGGGAGTTATAAAGCCCAAGTCCTCAGCTATTATGTCAAGCCTGCCGAGTTTCTCCTCCGCAAGTTCAAACAGCGTGCTGTCAGGACCTTTAAGCCACTCCCCGACAGTTGCGTCCTCGTTTCCGTATGGGATAGCATAATAACTCTCAAAGCCCCTGAAATGGTCTATACGAACAGTGTCATATAGTTCGGATGCGGACTTTATTCTCTCTATCCACCACTTGTAATCGGTCTTTTTGTGATATTCCCAGTCATAAAGGGGATTTCCCCAAAGCTGTCCTGTCGGCGAAAACTCGTCGGGCGGACAGCCTGCCACCGATACGGGCATATGGTTCTTGTCAAACTGAAACAGTTTCGGGTCTGCCCACGCCTCAACGCTGTCCAAAGCACAATAAATCGGTATGTCTCCGACTATCTTTATATCGTTGTCATTTGCGTACTTTTTAAGCTCTGCCCACTGTTTATAGAACTCATACTGCACAAATCTGTAGAAATTTACCTGCTTTTTCAGTCTCGTCTGTGCTTCTGAGACAGTCTGTCTCTTCCGCAAAGCTATAGACTCTTCCCACTCGTACCACGCTTTGCCGCCGTTTTCGTCTTTGAGTGCCATGAAAAGCGAATAGGGGTAAAGCCATTTTTTATTCTTTTCACAAAATTCCCTGTAGTCATGATGTCTCGACGGCTTAAATCTTGAATGTGCAAGTCTCAGGACTTCAAAACAGTTTTTATAAATTACTCCGTAGTCAACTCTTTCGGGATCACTCCCCCAGTTCATGGACGCAAATTCGTGGTGTTCAAGAAGTCCGTCGTCTTCAAGAGTCTCGAAGTCAATAAAATACGGATTTCCTGCGTTGACGGAAAAAGACTGGTAGGGGGAGTCTCCATAGCTTGTCGGGGACAGCGGGAGTATCTGCCAGCACTTCACCTCCGCACTTTTCAGAAAATCCACAAACGCAAAGGCGTGTCTGCCCATCTTGCCTATGCCGTATTCGGACGGCAGGCTTGAAATGTGCATTATAATACAACTTTTACGCATTTCTCTATATCTCTCCTTTTTATTTAATGCCTTTTTGGGACGTTGCCACTTTGAAATATTGGGGACATTGCCCCCAAAAAATAATTTTCTTAAAATTATATTTTTTTGAAGATTTAATATTTTATTAGAACGATAGGAGACAGGGGGCGTTGCCCCCTGAACCCCCATTGGGGGCTCTGCCCCCAGACCCCCATGATGGAAACAAGACACATAAACCGTGAGGGATATTATATTATTTCATTTAACAGGAATATCCCGCAATTTTCTGCAAATAATAGTGAAAACACGAAACGGGGGATTATATGAAGTTTTCACAACATCTGTTCGCCTTTTTAATGGGCTATTTTATCTACAGTCTGATTGAAATAACCGTCAGGGGCTACACCCACTGGACTATGGCTCTCACGGGCGGTGCTGTCCTCTCGATAATGTACGCCGTCAACAGCAATACCGCTATGACACTCATAAAAAGCTGTTTTATTGGGAGTGCAATTATAACTCTTCTGGAGCTGACTGTGGGAATTTTTGACAATATAATTATGGGCTGGAACGTCTGGGATTATTCGGAAATGCCTCTCAATTTCATGGGTCAGATATGCCTGCCGTTTTCGGTCATCTGGTTTCTGCTGTGCATTCCCGCATACTACTTCTGTCGGACTATAAGACAGAAATTCGTCTGAACTAAAAGCCCTCTTCTTTTAATTTTTTAACTATCCCGACATAGTACTCCCTGACATCATAGCCGTCTATATTTTCCCTGAAAAGGTCTATGACATCGCCGTGGCTTATACCTCTGCGGTGTTTGTCATTTCTCACAAGTTCATATTCGCCGTGCTGTGCGGACTTCTCCCACACAAGACCGTCGTTCTCACCATTCAGCTTTTTTATTATCGTGTAGCCGAGATTTAAGGGGAAACCTGCCGACCTTGCACTTTTCATGACTGACATCCTGCTCCTGTAGGAGACAAGCGGTGAATCGGGCATTTCAATATCATAGTTCTCCGCCCTTGAAGCCCTCAAATCCTCCACACCCGACAGAAAATCGGGCTTTGTGTCGCCGAGTACCGTGAAAATCTGGTTGTACTTTTCGGCGACAATTTTAACTATACCGTTCGGCAGTTTGTCAAAAAGATAGTCCACCATGTCACAGCCCCTGTGAGGAGTGTTTATAGTCGTGAGAGTTGCAACGTACCTGTCCATGCCCAGCTTGCTTATTGCGTAGCGTGAGTCAAGACCGCCCTTTGAGTGTGCTATTATATTGACTTTCTCCGCACCTGTCTCCTGTCTGATTTTCATAATAGCGTCCCGCAGTTCACCCGCACTGTCTTTTATGGACTGTGCCGACTGCTGATGACCGTAATACACATTTGCTCCGTTTCGTATGAGTGAGGCGGGTACTCTCCCCCAGTAGTTCATTATCTGCCAGTCACGGAAAAATATCCCGTGTACCATCAAAACAGGATATTTAGTTTTGCATATTTCGTTTTCCGCACGGGCGTTTTCAAGCTCAATCCTTGCGGACTCCACTATAAATTCACGTCTTGATATTTTGTAAAATCTGCTCAGCGGAAATATGTTCACTATCGGACACCACCACACCGCAAACATCAGTAAATGGTCTTTCAGCTTTATCTGCTTTGAACTCAGTGAAGCCCTCAGACTTCCCGAAAATACGACAATCCCGACTGCAATCAACGGCATTATTACGGAAAACACTTTCGGCAAAACTCCCGCACTACTCCTGCCGATATATAAAAATAATATGACTATCTCAAACAGTGCGGACAATCCCCCAAGCCATATAAGCGAACAAGCCCTGCTGAGGCGTTTAAGTCTCCTGTCGTCCACTCCGATTTTCTCACTCCTGAAAACTACCCAAAGATATGAGATTGACGAAAAAACTGTCAGAATTATTTTGACGGGAACGCTCAAATCGGTCTCCGTCCAAAGCGGAATAAGACTGCAAAAAAGCAGGATTATCAGAAGTTCAAAAATGTGTACTACCTTTTTCATTGAAACTCCTCTCAAAAGACGTGTCTTTCAAAAAAACAGGCTGTTCCGAACCGTTCAGAACAGCCTTGTTCACGATATGCCGAATCGCACGGCAAACGGCTATGGTGCAAGACCCGTCCGAAAAATTTCACTCACGGACAGGCACATACCACCCTGAACACGCCGTCTGCACTCCCGTCATACGACATACATCTCAGAAATTCTTGTTGGCATCTGCATTGAAGAAATTGTTACTGCTTTCGGTGTAGTAGTCGTTCGACTCAAGAGACATGAAGTCATCGTCCTCGGACTCGGGAAGTCTCGCTCCGCAACGTCCACAGAACTGGAAACGCTCGTTTACCTCTGCGTCGCACTTGGGACAGATTTTGTAACCCCTTATGCCGTTGAGTTCGTACCTCATCTTCTTTATTCTCCTACGCCTTGTGTCAATGTCGTCACAGAGAATTTTCAGGTTTGCAGGGTCCTCATTGGGATTTTTGTAGTACTTCTTGCCGATGTCGGTGAAAATCTCGACAATTCTCTCCTCCTCATAGAGAATCTTTCTCTTAAGGTTGTTTGCCTCCGAGACACTCTTTGCCTTATCAGATGCCGACCTGCTTATGTTTCCGACCGTATCGAGAATGCTCATCTCAATCACTCCTGTAGAAAAAATTTCGCTTAACGCTTTTCTTATTATACAGCAATTCTGAAAATTTGTCAAGTGTTTTCAGAATTATTTTTCAATCGGGATAATTTAAGTGCAATATGCACAAATAATTCCGAAATTTCTATATAATTTTACGGGATACTCCCCTCTCACATCTCCGATATGTCCTTGTCTGTCAGGAGTATAACGCCGTTAGCCGTCAGGACTTCCGATGCCTTTTCAATGTCGTCCACACGGACCGCAAAAGAGACAGCTTTGTCGGACTTTCCCGTGAACGCATAGAGGTACTCTATATTGACGCTCTCCTGTCCGAGAATGTCAAGCACACGGCTAAGCTGTCCCGCAGAATCGGGAATGGTAATGGCGACTATTTCCGTTATTTTGAAAGCATATCCTCCCTTTTCAAGGGCATTTTCTGCCCTTTCGGAGTCGTTCACAATAATTCTGAGTATTCCGAAATCTCTCGTGTCGGCAAGGCTCAAAGCCCTTATGTTCACCTTGTTTTCTTTCAGGAGTTTCATGACTTCCGCCAGACGGTTCGGAAAATTGTCAACGAAAACCGAAATCTGTCTCACCTGTGCCATACTTCTCACTCCCCGCTTTCGGTCTTGTTCTCGGCTGTCTCCTCGGACTTTTTCTTTCTGGGCTTGGGCTTTTCCTCGTACATAACAAGTGCGGAGAAGTCCTCAACAAATTCGTTTGCGTGTGTCTGGACATCGTGGCACATTCCCGAAGTCGTGCTGTACTTTATGTCTATGACTTTTACCTCCGAGATAAACTCGTTCAGCTCGTTCTCAAACGTCACGAACTTCTCGTACTTCTCCTGAACGGGGAGAAAACTTGTTGAAAATAATTTTACTTTCATAAAAGACACCTCGTTTTTATATTTTTTTATAATTTATAAGTTTTTATTATATCAGTCGTGGAGTTTTCTCCTGTCAATGACTCTCACAGCCTTGCCCTCACTCCTCGTTATGGACTTTGGTGTAACAAGGTGCACTTTCGGATTTATTCCCAAAACCGCCTTGATAGCTTCGGCAAGGTTTCTCTCCTGAGCCTGCATATCTTTCACTTTGTCCGACAACTGCTGAATATTCATCTCAACGCTTATGTCAAGAGTGTCGGTGTTGTTCACCCTGTCAACTTCTATCAGATAGTTCGGTGAATAGCCCTGCTCTATCAGGACTGTCTCTATCTGGCTTGGGAAGACGTTCACGCCCCTTATTATCAGCATATCGTCACTCCTGCCCTTCGGCTTTGACATCTTTATCAAAGTTCTTCCGCATGAACACTTCTTGCGTGAGAGTACGCACAAATCTCTCGTCCTGTACCTCAAAAGCGGGAACGCCTCTTTTGTTATGCTCGTGAAAACAAGTTCCCCGACTTCGCCCTCCGGCAGAACTTCCCCTGTTTCGGGGTTTATTATTTCGGGAATAAAGTGGTCTTCATTTATGTGCATACCGGTCTGTTCCGAACACTCAAACGCCACTCCCGGACCGCTTGTCTCCGTCAGACCGTAAACGTCATAAGCCTTTATTCCGAGGGACTCCTCTATAGAGTGTCGCATTTCCTCCGTCCACGGCTCTGCACCGAAAAGCCCCGCTTTGAGTTTTATGTCGTCCGTGGTGTAGCCCATGTCGTGGAGAGTTTCCCCTATATACGCTGCATAAGACGGCGTACAGCAGAGAATTGTCGCTCCCAGATCACGCATAAATGTAATCTGACGTTCAGTATTACCGCTTGACATGGGCAGTGTCAGACAGCCCACTTTATGCGAACCGCCGTTAAATCCCGGACCGCCCGTGAAAAGACCGTAACCATAGCAGACGTGACAGACATCATCTTTAGTACCGCCTGCCGCTGTTATCGCTCTCGCACAGCAATCCTCCCACAAGTCAATATCATACTGCGTATAGAACGCAACTACCCTCTTGCCCGTTGTACCGCTTGTGGACTGTATTCTCACGCACTCGCTGAGCGGCTTTGCAAGAAGTCCATAGGGGTAAGTGTCACGCAAATCGGCTTTTGACAAAAACGGCAGTTTGTACAAGTCATCCGTGGACTTTATGTCTTCGGGCTTTACACCCTTTTCGTCCATGAGATTCCTGTAGTACTCCACATTTTCATAGACGTGCCTGACCTGTTTTACAAGTCTCTCGTCCTGTAGTTTTTTCATGTCTTCACGGGACATAGTTTCAATTTCCTGATTCCAATATCTCTCCATTGGTATCATCTCCTTTTGGTATATTTTAGAATGATAATGGGAGTTTGGGAGAGGGACTCCCTAACCTCCCGAATTAAAACAGTAGACTATCATGGGGGTTCGGGGGGATACTTCCCCCCGACGGGGGGTGGGGGCAGAGCCCCCAATGGGGGTTCAGGGGGTAACGCCCCTGCCCCTTATCGTTGCTTTGTGGGGGGCTCCGCCCCCCACTCCCCCCGCCAAAGGGGGAAAACCCCTTTGGAAACCCGTGATTAGATAGTTTTAGTTCTGCGACTATCCAAGTAACAGTAAGACTTGACTAAGCCCATTATAGGGGGTTCGGGGGGATTCTTCCCCCCGACGGGGGTTTGGGGGCAGAGCCCCCAATGGGGGTTCAGGGGGCGAAGCCCCCTGCCCCTTATCGTTCATTGGTGTCTGGGGGAAACTCCCCCGTAATTATATTGTGTACTCGATTATATTGCTCACTCTTATATATGTGCCGTTTATGTATGCGACAAGATATATCGTGTAATCCCCCGTGTCATTGCCGAAATACTGATAGCTCAGCTCGTCTTCCGCATTCCTGTGGAGTACCTCAACGCCGTCTTTTAGTATCATCCAGCCGAGATTCTCAAAACCGTCGTGTTCGTCACGGGTGACTGTGTGGTCGTTGTCCATAGTCAGAGTAAAAGTTTCAACTATTTCAACTTCGTCCTCACGCTTCTGTCTGTAGGACAAATATTCAAACGGCTCTCCGTCAACGGTAACTTCTGCGGAACAGTCCTTGAAAGCAGTCCCCGCTTCTCTGCCTATTATCGCACCGTAATCGTCAATTCCGCCAGAAACTCTGCCCGAAACGTGAACATCTTCCCACACATCGGACATATAGACCTGTCCGCCGACTATTCCCGTGCAACCTGTTGCGGAGACGTCCGCATCGGTAAAATTTATATTTCCGACATACGTGCTGAGACCGTAACCTATAAATCCCGTGTCGGCATAGCCATCTTTTATAGTCATATTTTTTATCACATGACCGTTGCCCATGACCGCACCGCTGAAGGCATTTTTGCTCCAGCCCATAGGTTTCCAGTCGTACCCCGCAAGGTCTATGTCCGATTCGAGAGTTATTGCGACAGGTTCGCCCGTTGCGTTCACATACCAGACCGCCGAGGCGAGTTTTTCGGGCGAGTCAACGCTGAATGCACCCTCACAGGCTACAGCCCACTCCTTGTCGGCAAGTTTCATTATGTCCCCTGTCTCACACTCACGCTCCCAGTCAGAAATATTCTCCGCAGGGTCTATTTCATACGCATACTCCGAAACGTCCTCCCCCCAACAGGAATACCACTGAAATGCGTCCGCAAGCATATAAGCACCTGTTTCGGGTACGTCAAAGCTGACCGTACAATTTTCCGTATCGAGTTCGGATTCTATTGTATCATAAAAACTGTCCTTTTCGTTGTAGTGCAGAACTATCAGATTTTTTTCGGGTACTCCACGCAGTTCTTCCCTGTTGTAGGTGAAATCAATGTGCGGAGAGGTGACAGTCTCATTGTAGTCAAATTCAACAGGCACTCCCACAAGTCCGACAACTCCGCTGTGCAGGACATTCACGTTGTAAACGTCCTCCACAGACGCATTTTTTCTCAAATTTCCGCTACACTCAGCCGTGAGAGTGATACCCGTGAGTTCGGGCTTTGCGGGGTTGTCTATAGTCTTGTGACAGCTTTGCAGACCTGAAAATTCCTCCGTTGTCTCCTCCTGAACAGTCTCAGGCTCAATTTCGGTCTCTGTCTCAATTTCAGTCTCCGTCCCAGATTCTGCACTCTCCTCCGAAAATTCGGACGTCCCCGTGACGGAATTTTTATCGCTGATTTCGTCTGCATAGTCGGACGGTCCGCAACCCGATATTGTCCCAACAACCACAGACGACAACAGCAGTCCCGTCAAAAAATCTTTTAACTTTCCCATCTCACACGCTCCTTCCGAGTTCAAAAGCCTTTTTATTCAGTTCAAGAAACTTTGCCGGTACGCACTCTTTCAGGGCGTTCTGCCAAAGTTCTTCGGGGTAGTCCGTCCGTGAAGCCAGTACCCCCATAAGCACCACGTTTGACGCTTTTGCACTCCCAGCCTGCTCCGCAAGTGAGAGTGCGTCAACGGCGATAACTTTCGCCTTTTCACTCAGCTTTTCGGCGAGATTTTCGGGATACTCCATATTTCCCGTTATGACGGGCATGGGGTCTATCTGCTGTGTGGACGTTATGAGTTTACCGCCCTCTTTCAGGTAAGGCAGACTTCTTGCCGATTCGAGAAGTTCAAAAGAAATTATCATATCGGCTTCGCCTTTTTCAATTACAGGCGAATAGACTTTCTCCCCGTACTTCACATATGTGACGACAGAACCACCCCTCTGCGACATTCCGTGTACTTCGCTAACTTTTACGTCATAGCCCTGTGCAAGAAGGACGTTTCCGAGAAGCCTTGACGCAAGAAGTGAACCCTGTCCGCCAACTCCCACTATCATAATCGATTTAATCTCCATATATGCTCCTTTAATGATTATATATTTAATTTTTATATATTATATTCATATCGCCGTCGACAAATCCCATGCCGACCGCACTTGATTTCAGTAAAATATTTTTATACTTTCCTGTCTCAAGGTAGTTCTCCGCAAAACTCCTGAAAATTTCAAGGGCGTGGCTCCGGTCTTTTTCGTCCTCGTCAGAAATATCTATGCAGAAAATATCCTCCTGACTGCTCCACACCTCACAGCAAGCCCAGTCTCCGCCGTCATTTTCGTCAAAAGTGTCCGTGCCGACCAACTGTATACTGTAAATGTGTTCTTTTATGTCCTCCTCATAGAGATTAAAGCAGTAGGCGACGGTATTTTCGGGCATATCGTTATTTTCAAGCAGGTTGTCAAGCCAGTCCGCAAACTCCGTGTAAATCTCACTCATCACAATCACTCCACGAATAATTTTTTCAAATTTTTTTCAAATATTTTCAAAACAAGTATCTGTTTTAGTTAAACAATATTCCCTCTCACTCAATAGCACCAAATTTGCACTGTTCTTTGCATATTCCGCAACCTACGCACTGTGTGTGGTCTATGACCGCCTTTTTATTTCTGATTGAAATTGCAGGACAGCCGAGTTTCATACAAGCCTTACAGCCCACGCACTTCTCCCCGCTGACTTTGAGTGCAGGACTGTGCTTGACATATTTGAGCAACGCACACGGACGGCGTGATATGATTACAGACGCTTCGTCCGCTTCGAGTTCCTCCCTTATGACCTGTTCGGTCTCCGCAAGTTTATAGGGGTCTGTGACCCTCACACGCTTTATCCCCACAGCTTTACAGAGTTCCTCCAGATTGACCGCATAGGCAGGTTCGCCTTTGAGATTTTTTCCCGTTGTGGGGTTCTGCTGATGACCGGTCATGCCTGTTATGGAATTGTCAAGAATTATAACTGTAGAGTTTGAATTATTGTAAGCTATATTGACAAGTCCGGTTATACCGCTGTGTATAAAAGTGGAGTCGCCTATCACCGCAACGCTCCTGTGTTCGGAGTCGGCACCCCTCGCCTTGTTGAAACCGTGCAGACCTGAAACAGACGCTCCCATACAAATTGTAGTATCCATAGCACTCAGGGGTGCGGACGCTCCGAGGGTGTAGCAACCTATGTCCCCCGAAACCATAACACCGAGTTTTTTAAGGCAGTAGAAAAGTCCTCTGTGCGGACAACCTGCACACATTACAGGCGGTCTCACGGGGATATTTTCGTCAAGTTGCTGAAAATTATTTACTCTGCCGAGAATTTTCTCCGCAATTACAGACTGATTTATCTCACCTATACAGCTGAAAATTTCCTTGCCCACAACGTTATTCACACCTATATTACGGCAATGTGATTCAATAATGCCGTCCAGTTCCTCTATTATGTAAATTTTTTTATATTTTTTACAGAAATCTTTTATCAGTTCAACGGGCAACGGGTTCACTATCCCCAGTTTCAGCACGGAAGCCCTCTCGCCAAGAGCTTCTTTTGTGTACTGATACGCCGCTCCATTTGTTATAACACCAAATTCAGCCTTTTCCGAAATCTCTGCACGGTTCAGCGGGCTTGTCTCTGCGTACTCCCTCAGCTTTTCGGTTCTCTCCTCAACAAAGACGTGCCTGCCCTTTGCGTAAGCGGGCATCATGACGTACTTTTCGGGCTTTTTGGTGTACTCTTTCAGTCCGATTTCCCGACGTTCCGATATTTCAACAACGCTCTGTGAGTGTGCCACCCTCGTTGACATTCTGACTATAACGGGAGTGTCGAAATTTTCGGAAATTTCAAACGCTCTCTTTACAAATTCCTTGCACTCCCCCGAATCAGACGGTTCAAGCATGGGTACTTTTGAAGCGATTGCGTGGTGACGGCTGTCCTGTTCGTTCTGTGAGGAGTGCATACCCTGGTCGTCCGCAACAGCTATGACAAGTCCCGCATTCACGCCCGTATAAGACGCTGTGTAAAGAGGGTCTGCGGCGACGTTCAGACCGACGTGCTTCATACCACAAAAAGCCCTCGCACCTCCTATTGACACACCCAAAGCCGTCTCCATTGCGACTTTCTCGTTGGGTGCCCACTCTGCGTAAACTTCGTCATATTCAGCGACTTTTTCGGTTATTTCGGTGGACGGCGTACCCGGGTAGCTCGACACCACTCTGCACCCCGCCTCGTATAATCCTCTTGCAAAAGCCTCGTTTCCAAGCATCAGTTTTTTCATACTCATATAAATTATAATCCTTTCAATCAAACTCTCCCGATTCGGACAAAATTCATGCTATAATTATAACATAGATATAAAAAAAAATAAAGATTTTATTTGTAATAAATAAAATTTTGTGGAATATATCTAAAAAACTTTTGATTTAATAGTCATACTGCATAAAAAAACAGCTCCCGAATTTTACTCCGAGAGCCGTTTTTTTTAATTTTCAACCTCTGCCGACATTGTGCCGTCGGTTTCAGTCATCTCTTCTCTTGCGTGATACAAAAGCTGTCATAACTGCCATTGCGAGTACCGCAAACGGAACTGCTGCTGTTGCAACGCCTGTTTCAGGTGCATCGCTGCTGTAAGAAGCTGTGTCATAGCTGTTGGAACTGCCCGAGCTGTTTCTCGAACTTGAGCTTGAGCTTGAACCATAGCTTGAGCTTGAACCTGAGCCTGAGCCTGAGCTTCTTGAGCTTGAACTGCTGTTACTGCTGTTGCTGTTGGTTCCGCTGCTGCCTGAAGAGGTTTTCTTTTCGTCTGTCATAACTACAGTGTTGCCGTCGACCTCGTCACCGCCTACAACTTTTCCGTTCTTGACCGTGAACTCTATGTCTGTTGCAACAACGTAACCTGTGGGGGCGTATACCTCGTGGAGAGTGTAATCGCCGTCGGGGAGATTCTTGACAAGTGTAGCTGTCGTTCCCGAAATCCAGGTTATCTCTGTCTCTTTGCCGTTTACAATCCTTGCACCCTCGCCAAGTACTACTTCAATGTCTTTGAGAACTATTTCGTTGCCGTCTCTGTCAACACCTGTGAGAGTGAGTTTTGCACCTTTCAGCTCTTCGCCGTCAGCGTCACGCTTTGAAATTTCAACGTCTACAGGCTGAGTGTTGTCAACCATGACTACCGTGTCATCCTCAACAACTGCTTCACCCTTGATTTTACCGTTTTCAACAACAAATTCTATATCTGTTGTGACTTCAAATCCGTCGGGAGCTGCGACCTCGTGGAGGACATAAGTGCCGTTCTGGAGGTTCTTAATGAATGTCGGAGTAGTTCCCGAAATCCAGCTGAGCTCCGTGCCTTCACCGCTTATAAGCTCTGCACCCTCGCCAAGCTCTATATCGGCGTGGAATGTAATCTCGTTTCCGTCCTCGTCAACACCCGTGAGTGTGAGTTCTGCACCTGCAAGCTCTTCGCCGTAAACGTCCTGCTTGCTGATGTTCACGTCAACGGTAATCATCTCGTCTGTCATTGTCACGGTGTTGCCCGTAACGCCTACTTCACCCGAAACTTTGCCGTCCTCAACAGTGAACTCTATATCTGTGGTAACTTCATAGCCGTTTGGTGCGGAAACCTCGTGGAGAACATAAGTGCCGTTGGGGAGGTTCTTAACAAGTGTGGGAGTTGTGCCTGAAGTCCATGTGAGTTTTGTGCCGTTTCCGCTTGTGATTTCGGCACCCTCTCCTGCTGTCACGTCTGCGATGTCAAACTGTATAGCGTTTCCGTCCTTGTCCGTACCCGTCAGAGAGAGACTTGCTCCCTTGACTTCCTGACCATAGACGTTCTGCTTGCTTATCTGTACATCGCCTGTCATTGTGTCGACCATTGTTACAGTGTTGCCCTCTACGGACGTACCCGTAACTTCGCCGTTGGATATTGTGAATGTTATGTCTGTTGTCACTTCGTAACCGTCGGGAGCTGCGACCTCGTGGAGGACGTAAGTTCCGTCGGGGAGATTCTTTACAAGAGTTTCGGAAGTTCCCGAAATCCAGCTGAGAGTCTCACCTGTCTCCTTGATTTCTGCACCCTCGCCTGCCGTCACATTTTCCTCTGAGAATGTTACAGCATTGCCGTTGTTATCTTTTCCTGTGAGAGTAAGCTCTGCACCTGCGATTTCCTCGCCAAGTGTGTTCTGCTTGCTTATCTCAACATCTGTAATTCTCTCGTCAACCATTGTGACCGAATTTCCGTCAACACCTGTCTCGCCCGAAATTTCACCGTTCTCAACAGTGAAAGTTATGTCTGTAGTTGTCGCAAATCCCTCGGGAGCTGCTACTTCGTGGAGCGTGTAAGTTCCGTTGGGGAGTCCCTTTATAGCTGTAGAAGATGTTCCCGAAATCCATGACAGCTCTGTCTCGCTTCCTTCGTTTTCGGACGCACCCTCACCAAGTGTGAGTGTCACGCCGTACTTTGTGAAGTTTACGGAATTGCCGTCTTTGTCGGTTCCTGTGAGAGTAAGCTCCGCACCCGATACTTCCGAACCGTAAACGTCCTGCTTGCTTATCTCAACGTCTGTCAAAATCATCTCGTCAACCATAGTGACAAGATTTCCGTCCGTAACCGTGTCGCCCGTTACAACGCCGTCAGCTATCTCAAATGTGATGTCTGTTGCGACCTCGTAACCGTTCGGTGCGGCTACCTCGTGGAGAGTATATGTGCCGTTGGGGAGGTTGTTTATAGCAGTCGGTGTTGAACCTGATGTCCAATTGAGTGAAGTACCGCTTCCGCCTGTGAGAGATGCACCCTCGCCCAGTGCAACATTGTTTATATCGAATGTTATGTCATTTCCGTCTGCGTCTTTACCCGTGAGAGTGAGAGACGCTCCTGCTACTTCTGTTCCGAATACGTCCTCTTTGCTGATTCTGACACCTGCCACTACGGTAGTAGTTGTTGTTGTCGTTGTGGTAGTGGTAGTAGTTGTTGTTGTGGTTGTTGTAGTAGTCGTTGTTGTTGTGGTTGTAGTAGTGGTAGTAGCCGTAGCTGCTGCTGTTGCGGTAGTGGTAGTTGCAGTAGTAGTCTCCTCCGTTGAAGTAGTTGTACGTGTACGCTCATCGTCTTCGGGGAGCTGGTTCTTGTCGGCTGTAGTTCTGGTTCTCGAATCCTCTCCGTCACCAAGCTGACCCTCAATTGTGGTAGTCTGTGTCTCGGTCTCGGATTCCGTAGTAGTTGTAGTAGTTGTTGTTGTTGTAGTCGTTGTCGTGGTGGTTGTAGTAGTTGTGGTGGTTGTAGTGGTAGTCGTTGTGGTGGTAGTAGTTGTTGTAGTTTCTTCTGTAGTGGTCTCCTCTGTTGTAGTAGTGGTGGTTGTAGTAGTCTCTTCTGTAGTAGTTTCCTCTGTTGTCGCCTCGGTAGTTGTAGTAGTAGTCTCCTCCGTTGTCGTCTCTGTTGTAGTGGTAGTAGTCTCCTCTGTAGTCGTCTCGGTAGTTGTGGTAGTCTCTGTTGTGGTGGTAGTTTCCTCCGTTGTCGTCTCCTCAGTCGTCGTCTCTGTTGTAGTCGTTGTCTCCTCCGTTGTGGTCTCTGTCGGACCGTATACGGTTGTTGTCGACTCTGTTGTGGTAGTAGTCTCCTCTGTCGTTGTTGTTGTGGTAGTTGTAGTCGTTGTGGTCTCCTCTGTTGTGGTCTCTGTCGGACCGTAAACAGTCGTTGTAGTAGTCTCCTCCGTGGTAGTAGTTGTAGTAGCCGTGGTTGTAGTCGTCACGGTAGTCTCCTCGGAAGTAGTCTCTGTCGTTGTTGTTGTAGTTGTACTTGTAGTAGTGGTCTCCTCTGTCGTGTATGTAGTGGTAGTTGTCGTCTGTGTGACAGTGGTAGTCTCCTCGGTTGTAGTTGTAGTAGTGATTGTCGTGGTTGTGGTTGTAGTAGTGGTAGTTGTTGTCGTTGTAGTAGTAGTTGTAGTCTCCTCTGTGGTAGTCTCCTCCGTGGTGGTTGTGGTAGTAGTGGTCTCCTCTGTTGTTGTGGTTGTAGTTGTAGTAGTAGTCTCCTCCTCGGTAGTAGTCTCCTCAGTGGTTGTTGTGGTGGTTGTAGTAGTTGTGGTAGTGGTAGTCGTTGTTGTAGATGTAGTTGTCTCTTCCGTGGTAGTCTCTTCTGTCGTGGTCTCCTCGGTAGTCGTTGTTGTAGTGGTGGTAGTAGTTGTGGTTGTTGAGGTAGTCTCCTCTGTAGTCTCTGTCGTTGTAGTCTCGGAAGTTGTTATAGTTGTCGGTCCGAATACCGTTGTTGTAGTTTCCTCTGTAGTTGTTTCGGTCTCCTCCGTGGTTGTGACCGTAGTCTCGGTAGTTGTGGTAGTTGTGGGACCGATTATTGTTGTAGTTTCGGTTGTGGTCTCGGTTGTCTTTTCGGTCTGCTTTGATGTCTCGGAAGATGTCGGAACTGTTTCGGTTTCTGTTTCGGTAGTTGTAGTTACAATAGTTGTATCTTCCGTTGTAGTTGTTGTCGTTGTGTCCTCTGTAGTTGTGGTAGTGTTTTCTGTCGTTGTTGTATTTTCTGTTGTGGTTGTGTTTTCCGTAGTAGTTGTATTTTCGGTTGTGGTTGTATTTTCGGTTGTAGTTGTATTTTCTGTTGTGGTAGTATTTTCGGTTGTAGTTGTATTTTCCGTAGTGGTAGTGTTTTCTGTAGTAGTCGTATTTTCTGTCGTAGTTGTATTTTCGGCTGTGGTTGTTGTGTTTTCTGTAGTAGTCGTATTTTCTGTCGTAGTTGTATTTTCGGTAGTCGTTGTGGTGGTCTCGTCCTCTTTGAGTTTATTTGCGACTTTGATTACATAAACTCCACCGTCAATTTCGGTGCTTACATAGTCCCCCGTTGTCTCAACATCAAGCAATTCGACTTTCTGTGCCATTACGCCGTTTGCTATCTCTTCAAAAGAGACACTGAACGTAAACTCCGAAATGACCTCATAGCCGTCGGGGGCAACAGTCTCTTCAAGGGTGTATGTGCCCTCAGGGAGTCCGAGAATATCGACGATATTTCCGGTTATCTCGCCCGTGTCGGAGAGTGATGTGGTTGTAACTTTTCCGTCCTTGTCCTCAACAACAATAGTCACGCCCTGTGGAACGTTTCCGTCTTTGTCTCTGAGAACAAATGTCGCTTCACTGTCCGTAATTGTCTCACCTGTACCGAAATCGGTCTTGTTGAGACGTATAATTCTCATGTCTTTGTCAACGGCAGTTATCTTGTCTTCGTCAACTTCTATTATGCCTTCGGCGTTGTTGTTTGTCACCTGTGTTATTTTACCGCCTTTTACGGTGAACACATAGTCCGAAATACTTCTGAATCCGTCGGGAGCTTTTTCCTCGTGCAGCCTGTACTGTCCGTCGGGAAGATTATTTAACTTGAGAGTTTTTCCGTCCGTAACCCATGTGATAGTCTTGTCGTCTGTGTAAGTTATTTCGGCATTCTCAGCCGTTACATCTGCAAGGGTTATTTTTTCCGTTATGTCGGTGCCGTTTTCGTCGGCAGTCGGGTCGGCGGATATGAGTGAGAGAGACATCTCTGCACCCTCTACGCCTTTTGCGGGAGTGCTGTCGTCAACTTTGTTTATCTCTATACTGCTCTTTTCTGCCGATTTTACGTCGGAGAATCTTATGGTGTTTCCCGATATGTCGAGAACGCTCTCGCTGTCTGAGCCGTTGGAGTGAACAAGGACCGTGTACTCTATGCTCTCAATGTCGTCAGACCAGTATCCGATAAGCATATTTCCGTCCTCACCAAAACGGAGGACTCCCTCTTCTGTGGTAATCTGACTGCCGTCTGCGTCATAAGTATGATAAGCACCCTTGTACGGATTGATTGTGAGTGTCTTTGCATCTTCATCAATAACGTATTTGTCACTGTCAAACTGTACATCAAGGGAATTGTAAATCTGTCTTGATGCACCTTCAGTGCCTTCGGTAACTAATACGTCCTGCCAACCTGTCTCTTCATTATTCAAAACCCAGATATAGTTTCCGTCATCATCATACCTTGTGACAGCATCGGGCTTGAACTGGAAACCGAACCATGAATCAACATAATTTTTGAATGTTATCTTGATGTTTGTGATTTCTGCACCCTCATATTCCTCACCGTATTTTTTGTTTACGTTCGGGAGAATGTCATCATCTGAAAATGTCGTTTCCGTGTACTCATCAGGTTGACCCGAATGAATAGCACCGTCTGAGTCAACATAGAAATACTGTCTCTCGGACTGCTTTATATAGTCCTCGGGAGCTTTTGTCTCAACTATGTAGTAAGTACCCTCTTCAAGGCTGTCAATATCAACTGCACCGTCTGCATTTGATGTAACTGTTTTAACTAAACTGTCATCTTCTCTGTGAATTTCAAATTCCGCACCCGCAAGTAATTTTTCGTGGTCCTCTGAATCAATCTTTGCAATCTTGACTTTCTCATTCTCTTTCTGGTCAATCATAGTGATTGAATTTTCGGAGGAAGCGGGAGCTTTTGCAAGAGCAGAGGGGTCTGAAGCCCTGTGGAGCTTGTAATTGCTGTCGATGTAGAAATAAATCGGGTTTGCCTTTTTGTAGCCGTCGGGAGCGGTCTTCTCGTAGAATACGTAGTAATCTTCGGGAGAACCTACTGCTATGCCGTCTTTTTCGCCTATTTTTGCGTTTATTTCATACTCCTGAATTTTTCCCGATTCAAATTCAACTATCTCTGTACCTGTGTAAGTTCCGTCCTCACCGAAAGTACCGTCACCCTTGCCTATTGCAAGTTTCGCACCGGGCAGGTCTTTGCCGTCAGTGTCGGTCTTTTTGAACTCGATATTTGCGGTATTCTTGAATACGGCAATGTTGTTTTTGTTGTCGGAAGATTTGAACTTTATCATCGGGTAGATGATATAAGTGTTTGTGTCGTAGTAGAAAGTATTGCCGTCTTTGTCAAATTTGCGGATACCGTCTCCGACCTCAACGGAACCGAGAGTTTCGGAGGGTTTCCATGTGTCGGTATCAACATTGTGTGTGAGCGTGAAACTGCTCTTTGAACCGTTTATAGTTATGTCAAATGTTTTTTCTGTCAGTTCGTTCTTGTCGTTTGCAGTATACTTGTACTCTATTGTGTAGGTGTTGCCCTCTTCTGTTGCCGAACCTGCTTTGTAAGTTGTTATTACGGCTTTTGTCGGCACGGGAGTGTCAAAACCATCGGGCTGGTCGTAAGTCTCTGTCAGGTCGAAATAGTACTTTGTGTCTCTCTTTTCAAATCCCGAGGGAGCTGCTTCCTCTTCAATGTAGTACTTTTTGGTAATAGTCCCGGGCTTATCGGGTGTGTCGGTTTTGAACCTGAACTGACCGTTTACCTGTGTTGTGAGGTCCACAACGTGCTGAGGGATATTCTCGGTTTCAAGCTCATCGATAATTGTAGAAGTCTCTGCATCGTAAAGAGCCATCTTTACGCCCGAGATAGTCTTTCCCGAAGTATCGTTGTCTATCTGCTTTGAGAGGTCAATAAGGTAACTCGAATCAGCTCCGAGCATGGAGTTCGGACCTGTGAATGAACGGTAGCCGAACTCGGTTGCACCCTTAAAGCTCTTTGCTATGAGTGCACCCGAAAGGTGTCCTCTCTCTGCACCGTCTGTAGTTGCAAAGTCCGTCACGTCCGCATTTGGTGCGAACACGGAACCCTGAAAGTTGTTTCCGATTGTGACGCTTGTCGCATCGGGGAAGTTGTAAATAAGGCTTGTGACACCGGGGTGGTTGTTCTTTGAGTTATCCCAGTCGTCGGGACCTGTCCTTGAGATGAAATTTCCGTTTATGGACGTGTACTTGCTTCCGCCGTACTTGGTGTAGTCCGCAAGCTCTACATCACTAACGCCCGAAGCTGTCACAACTATATATGACGTGTACCAGTCTTCCTTATCACCGTCGTTGCTTACAACTTTTCTTGACTTTGGAAGATTCGGGATGTTCTCAAACTTGATGTATGTCGCATCTCGGAACGCATCCCACTGACCGGGTGTGAGATTGAAATAAACAGTCTCTGCTGTGTCAGTGTTGCCCTTGTAAGTGAAAGTGACCGTTTCTTCATCTGCACTGACCTGAAAATCAACAGTACTCGTCTTTGATGCGAGTTTCTTGCTCACGTTTCTGAGTTTTGCAAACTCCTCATCGAAATCTATGAGCTTATCCGTGGAGGCATCATAGAACTGTCCCAGATTCGCACCGTAATTGCTCTTTGCGTAGGAAGCTCCCGCCTCGCTCTCGACAGCTACCGTCTGATATGGTGTGCTGTAATCCTCACCTCTGCTGTTATTATAGCTGTAAGTCATGTGGATATTGTGCATCTGAGGGTCTGTATCGCCCGCACCCCATATGATGTGAGCGTATTCACCATTGTTGTCAAGAAGATTGTCAAGAGGTGTATGAGTGGTGTAATCTCCCAGACCTACAGCGTACTGCCAACCGGTCTGTGCATCAATGCTGTGACCGACTGCAAGGCGTCCTTCCGTATCGGACTCTTTCGCTGTGAAATCATTCTGAATGAATACGCAGAACTGAGAAGCTATTCCGAGAGCATACTCGTTGTCGGCATTTTTGATAGTTTCCGCAACGGTATCGCCTTCAAGATTGCTCTCTTTGCCGACAAGAAGCGTGACATCATTACGATGATTTTCGCCGTCGAGAGAGGTCAGCCTTTCCGCAGCCCCTGCCCTCAGTTGCCCGACATTTGGCGGAAGTCCCGACGAAATCATACCGCTTATTGCGAGAAGTCCCGAAGTAATACTGCTCAGTATGCGTTTGCCAAGAGATTTCTTCATAGATGTTTCATTCCTTTCCGTAATATATATTAACAAATTGACCTGCGACATTGTCCGCAAGTAACTTGTATCTGTATTATATCACATAAAATTTACAATTGCAAGAGCATTAAATATATATCCCAAAAAATTTTTTATTCTTTTTTTGTGGACATTGCACAAATTTTTCTATAACTAAAACCGTGGGGGATGCTGTACTCCGCCCTACTTTGGGGACTTCGCCCCCTGAACTCCCGTTAGAATTATAAGGGGGGGCAGAGGGGTTAGCCCAAAAAATAATTTTATTAAAATTATATTTTTTTTGAAAATTTTTTAGATTTGGTAGACTGTCGGAGACCGTGCAAATTTTTATTTATTAGAACGATTAGAGGCAGGGGCTTTGCCCCAAAAAATAATTTTATTAAAATTATATTTTTTTGGAAATTTCTTTGATTTGTGAACTGTCGGAGACCGTACAAATTTTTATTTATTAGAACGATTAGGGGCAGGGGGCTTTGCCCCAAAAAATAATTTTATTAAAATTATATTTTTTTGGAAATTTCTTTGATTTGTGAACTGTCGGAGACCGTACAAATTTTTATTTATTAGAACGATTAGGGGCAGGGGGCTTTGCCCCAAAAAATAATTTTATTAAAATTATATTTTTTTTAGAAATTTCTTTGACCTGTGTACTGTCGGAGAATTCATGAAAATTTTAATTAGAACGATAAGGGGCAGGGGGCTTCGCCCCCTGAACCCCCACTGGGGGCTCCGCCCCCAGACCCCCGTCGGGGGGAAGCATCCCCCCGAACCCCCCATGATTATTCCCACAGAGAAAACAACCCCCAACACCAAGTCTCACATAAATTAGTTGACAATCCCGAAAAACTGTGCTATAATTTGAATATGTGTAGAATTATAAAACAAGGAGGGAGTGCAATTGGATTCAGTCGGAATTTTATACATGGTAGTCCCCTGTTACAACGAACAGGAGGTTCTGCCCGAAACTTCAAAACGTCTAAGAGAAAAATATATCTCACTAATAGATAGAAAACTGATTTCCCCCAAAAGCAGGATAGTCTTTGTGAACGACGGCTCAAAGGACGACACTTGGAATATAATTAAAAATCTTCACGAAACAGAACCGCAATTTTTTTCGGGGGTGAACCTGTCGAGAAACTGCGGACACCAGAACGCTGTGCTTGCGGGGCTTACGGCTGTAAAAGACATTTGTGATATGTCCATAACTATGGACGCTGATTTGCAGGACGATATTGACACTATTGACAATATGGTCGAAAAATACAACGAGGGCTTTCAAGTGGTCTACGGCGTGAGGAGTGCAAGGAAAACTGACACTTTTTTCAAGAGGTTCACAGCGGAGAGTTTTTACAAATTCATGAACGCAATGGGGGCGGAAGTCGTCTACAACCACGCTGATTTCAGACTTATGAGCAGCAGAGTTTTGCAGGAACTCGCAAACTACAGGGAGGTAAACCTGTTTCTCAGGGGGCTTGTACCGCTTATCGGTTTCAAAAGCTGTTCCGTATACTATGAGCGTGCGGAACGTTTTGCGGGTGAGAGCAAGTACCCTCTCAAAAAAATGATTTCATTTGCCGTAAACGGGATAACTTCTTTCAGTACTAAACCGTTAAAAATGATAACAAACTTGGGAATAATCATGTCCGTGATAAGTATATGTGCATTTATATGGGCGTTTATAGTAAAAATAACAGGTCTGTCCGTACACGGCTGGTCAAGCACAATGTGTTCGATATGGCTTATAGGCGGTTTGCAGCTTTTCTGTCTGGGGATAATCGGCGAATATATAGGGAAAATCTATTCGGAGGTAAAACAGCGACCGAGATTTATAATAGACGAATTTATCAACAAAAACGAAAATTAAAAATTTTTAGAACGATAAGGGGCAGGGGGCGTTGCCCCCTGAACCCCCATAATTATTCCCACAGAGGAAAAAATTAAGGTCAGGAGATACACCCCCACGATTAACCAAACTTTCAAAAATTAGCGGAATTGGCTGTTGTTTCCATTGTGGGGGTCAAGGGGGTTTTTAACCCCCTTGCAGGGGTCCGGGGACGGAGTCCCCAGTCAGGGGTTCAGGGGGCGGAAGCCCCCTGCCTCTAATCGTTCTTAAAATTTTGGAACTAACCACCTCGACCCCAAAATTAAAACAGTAGAAGATTGTCATGGGGGGTCTGGGGGCAAAGCCCCCTGCACCTAATAATTCTAATGGGGGGTGGGGCGTAACCCCCAACAGTCCACTATATCATTCCTGTTAAAAAAATTCCAAATTAAAATATATAAATTAAAATAAAATTAAAAATTAAAATAAAGGAGTGCCTATGAAAAATCAACTTTGTATAGTCCTCGATTTCGGCGGTCAGTACAACCAACTTATCGCAAGGAGAGTCCGTGAGTGCGGTGTCTACTGCGAAATCAGAAACTACAGAACGCCAATTGAGGAGATAAAAAAACTGAACCCCTCGGGTATTATCTTCACGGGAGGTCCGAACAGCGTCTATGATGAGAGTTCCCCGCACATTTCAGGCGAAATTTTTGAACTCGGTATACCTGTCCTCGGAATCTGCTACGGCTGTCAGCTTATCGCCTACACCCTCGGCGGAGAGGTGAAAAGCTGTGAAAAGAGCGAGTACGGGAAAATTTCCGTCACGCATTCGGGGGGAGTGCTTTTTAAGGACGTGCCACAGGAGAGTACCGTCTGGATGAGCCACACCGATTATATAAGCCGTCTGCCCGAAGGCTTTGAAATTACGGCAAAATCGGCGGACTGTCCGTGTGCGTCCTACCAGAACACCGACAAAAAATTATATGCCGTGCAGTTTCACCCCGAAGTCACGCACACAGAGTTCGGTAAAAATATTTTAAGAAATTTTCTATACGATGTCTGCAATTTCAAGGGCGACTGGGTTATGGACGACTTCATTGAGAACACTGTCAAAAAACTCCGTGAGCAGATTGGCGACAAAAAAGTAATTCTCGGACTGTCGGGCGGTGTGGACTCCTCTGTCTGTGCAGGTCTTTTGAGCCGTGCTGTCAGAAAACAGCTGACCTGTGTTTTTGTCGACCAAGGGCTTATGCGTAAGGACGAGGGCGACTTTGTAGAACAGACGTTCACAAAACTGTTTGACATGAATTTCATAAGGGTGAACTGCAAGGATAAATTTCTGAAAGCTCTGAAAGGCGTGACAGACCCCGAACAGAAGAGAAAAATTATCGGAACTGAATTTTACAGCGTTTTCTGGGAGAAGATACGTCAGCAGGGTACGGACGGTTTCTTTGCACAGGGTACTATCTACCCCGACAGAATTGAGTCGGGACGTGGCAATATTGCGGGTCACGGAAGTACTGCCGTCATAAAAACTCACCACAACATGGTAAAAATGCCCGATGATATAAAATTTGAGGGTACTATTGAACCTCTCGGCGATTTGTTCAAGGACGAAGTGCGTGCTGTCGGTGAAAAACTCGGCATTCCCCGTGAACTCGTCTGGAGACAGCCTTTCCCCGGTCCGGGGCTGGGAGTCCGCATAATCGGCGAAATCACAGAGGAAAAAATTAAAATTCTTCAGAATGCCGACGCTGTTTTCCGTGACGAAATAGAAAAAAGCGGTGTTGCGGACAGCCTCAAACAGTATTTTGCTGTACTCCCCGATGTCAGGACTGTCGGAGTTATGGGCGACCACCGTACTTATGACCATCTGATTGCTATACGTGCCGTCACCACTGACGACTTTATGACCGCCGACTGGGCTAAGATACCCTATGATATTCTCGCACGTGTTTCCAACCGTATCTGCAATGAGGTCGAACACGTCAACCGTGTCGTCTATGATATTACCTCCAAACCCCCCGGAACTGTGGAGTGGGAATAACGTAACATAAAACTAACCCCGAACGAGCTGTTTGATTTTTTTGTGGGAAATCGGACAGCTCGTCTGTCATTTTAAGCACTGACATTCTGATTGATAAAATATAAAATAAAAAAGCCGTGCAGATTTTCCGCACGGCATTGTATATATAAATCAGAATATATCAAAGTCTCCTGTAACTTCGCCATCAATTACGTAGTAAGCCTTATTCTCCTCGGGCTTTACATAGACAGACACGGACTTGGGCGACTTTACTTTTGATTCAGCCTTTGCCCTGTCAACGAGGTCAGTTCCCGCAACTTCGTTTCCGGCAAACTGAATTATAACTCTTCTCTCCTCAGCCTGTTTCTTGGCGGGAGCTTTTTTCTCGGCAGTTTTCTTTTCGGTTGTGGTGGAAGCAGCGGTCTTTCTTGTTCTCTTTGCGGGAGACTTCTTCTCCTCCTCTGCTGCTTCGGGAACAGTCTCCACAGCTTTTGTCTCGGCGGGAGATTCTGTCGGAGTTTCAACAACTTCCTTGGTCTCAACGGGAGCTTCAACAGTCTCCTCTGCTGCCTTAGCCGCAACTGTCTCCTTTGTCTCCGAAACCTCGCTCTTGACAGCTTTCTTTCTCGGTTTTGCCATTGTAAAAGTACCTCCTTAATTTATTATTTTACTTGTTTACTGCGTTTTTGAGTGCCTGACCTGCCTTGAAAGCAGGAGCTTTTGAAGCAGGAGCTGTCATCTTCTCACGGGTTCTGGGGTTTATAACCTGCTTTTCCTTTCTGTCACGAATCTCGAAAGTGCCAAAGCCGACGATTGAGACTTTCTCGCCCTCTGCAAGGGTGTCACTTATTGCAGAAAAGACAGCGTTTACTGCAACTTCGGCATTTTTCTTTGTAGAGCCGGTTTTTTCAGCCACTACGCTGATAAGTTCAGTCTTTGTCATATTCATGTCCTCCAGTTTATAGTTTTATGATTGTATTATATACCATTTGGAGCGATTTGTCAAGTATTCTGCGAAAAAATGACAATTTGACTTATTCGGGCGTTCACAGAGACTGTTTTTTATTGAAAACATCCATAAATTTGGCAGTATACAGTCTTTTGGAGGCTGATTTTTCAGTCTGCCGAGAGAATATTGTCCCTTAGACTTATATTTATGACATCTCCCGACGACAGATTTGCGGAGATGATTTTTCTTGCAATGAGAGTCTCAACATTAGCCTGAATAAATCTCCTCAGAGGTCTTGCACCGAAATTCGGGTCATAGCCTCGGTCCGCAATGTAGTCCTTTGCTTCCTTAGAGATGTTTAACGTAATGTGTTTGTCGTCAAGACGTTTCTGCAAATCCGCAAGCATCAGGTCAACTATTTTTACTATTTCGGTCTTTGCAAGGGGCTTGTAGAAAATTATCTCGTCAAGCCTGTTGAGAAATTCGGGTCTGAACTGCGTTTTCAGCAGACTTTCGACCTGCTCCCTTGCCCCCTGAGTTATATTGCCGTCGGAGTCAATACCGTCAAGAATGAAGTGTGAACCGAGATTGGAAGTCAGGATTATGACAGTGTTCTTGAAGTCGACAGTCCTGCCCTGTGAGTCTGTAATTCTGCCGTCGTCAAGGACTTGCAGGAGTATGTTGAACACGTCGGGGTGAGCCTTTTCAATTTCGTCAAAAAGTATAACCGAATACGGCTTTCTGCGGACGGCTTCCGTGAGCTGTCCGCCCTCGTCATAGCCGACATATCCGGGAGGTGCACCTATAAGCCTGCTGACACTGAATTTTTCCATATACTCACTCATGTCTATTCTTATCATATTTCTCTCATCGTCAAAGAGGAGTTCGGAGAGTGCCTTTGCAAGCTCGGTCTTTCCGACACCTGTCGGACCTAAGAACAGGAACGAACCAACGGGTCTGTCGGGGGACTGTATACCCGCCCTTGACCTCAGTATAGCGTCACTCACTTTTTCTACTGCTTCGTCCTGACCTATAACACGCTTGTGCAGAAGATTTTCAAGATTGAGAATTTTTTCCTTTTCGCCCTCCATGAGTTTTGAGACAGGTATGCCCGTCCACCTGCAAACTATCTTTGCAATTTCGTCCTCCGTAACCCTGTCACGGAGAAGTCTCTCGCCTTTCAGGTCTTCTTCGGCTTTTTTCTCCATCTCCTCAAGCTGTTTTTTGAGCTGTGGGAGTTTGCCGTATTCGAGTTCGGCAGCCTTGTTGAAATCGTACTCACGCTTTGCTTTTTCTATTTCTGCACCCGCTTTTTCTATCTCCTCACGAATTTTCTGCACAGACGAAATATCATTTTTTTCATTCTCCCACTGTGCTTTCATTTGGTTGAACTTGTCACGGAGTTCCGCAAGTTCCCTCTGGATTTCCTCAAGATGTTCGTGAGAAATATTGTCACTCTCTTTTTTAAGGGCAGTCTCCTCGATCTGTAGCTGTATCATCTTTCTTGAAATAATATCAAGTTCCGTCGGCATGGAGTCCATTTCGGTCCTGATAGTTGCACAAGCCTCGTCGATGAGGTCAATAGCCTTGTCGGGGAGAAACCTGTCCGTTATATACCTGTTTGAGAGTACAGCGGCTGATATAAGAGCGTTGTCGCTTATCTTTACGCCGTGGAAGACTTCATAACGCTCTTTCAGTCCACGGAGAATTGAAACAGTGTCCTCAACTGTCGGCTCGTCTATCATCACGGGCTGGAAACGTCTTTCAAGTGCGGGATCTTTCTCTATATACTGCCTGTACTCGTTCAGAGTGGTCGCACCTATACAGTGCAGTTCACCCCTTGCAAGCATTGGTTTCAGGAGATTTCCCGCATCCATTGCACCGTCTGTCTTGCCTGCCCCTACGATAGTGTGGAGTTCGTCTATAAACATTATTATCTGACCATTGCTGTTTTTTATCTCGTTCAGCACAGCTTTCAGACGCTCTTCAAATTCGCCCCTGTACTTTGCACCTGCCACCAATGCACCCATGTCAAGCGAAAAAACCTTTCTGTCCTTTATGCTGTCGGGGACATCTCCTGCCACTATCCTGAGAGCAAGTCCCTCCGCAACGGCAGTCTTTCCGACACCCGGTTCGCCTATCAGAACAGGGTTGTTTTTAGTCTTTCTTGACAAAATTCTTATGACATTCCTGATTTCGCTGTCACGTCCTATAACGGGATCAAGCTTGTTTTTTCTTGCAAGGCTCACAAGCTCCTGACCGTATTTTGTGAGAACGTCATAAGTCTCTTCGGGATTTTCGGAAGTCACCCTTGTGTTGCCCCTGACCGACATCAACGCACTTAAAAATCTGTCACGGTTTATATTAAAAGTCCTGAAAAGCTGTGAGATTTCCCTGTCCGTTGAGTCAATAAGAGAGAGCATAAGGTGTTCCACGGAAATAAACTCGTCTTTCATATCGGAAGCGATTTTTTCGGCATTGTTTATAACTCTGTCGCACTCTGCCGACAGTCCCGCACTACCCCTGCCGCTGCCCGTGACTTTCGGGAGGGAGTTTATTTTCCTGTCAATTTCGGTCTCAAAAATATGGCAGTCCACATTCATTTTTTCAAGAAGTTGAGCCACAAGACCGTTTTCCTGCTTTACAAGTCCTGCAAGGAGATGTAAAGGTTCAATGATCTGGTTTGAGTTCATAACGGCGACGCTCTGAGCTTTTCTTATAGCGTCAGCGGATTTCTGTGTAAGTTTTTCAGCGTTCATAAAAAGTACCTCCTATTAAATTATTTATGTGAAATTTTTATTGGACTTTTGGACTGTACCCCAAAATTGAAGCGACAGTAAGTTTCACTATCAATTCAGGTTTCGGTTTGATCATGGGGGGTTCGGGGGGATTCTTCCCCCCGACGGGGGTTTGGGGGCAGAGCCCCCAACGGGGGTTCAGGGGGC
>CANQWR010000019.1 GCA_947627625.1 uncultured Ruminococcus sp.
TCACTGCTCGGACTGTCTGACGGTTGGAAATAGTGTTGAAACTGTTGAAAACCGTGTCAAGTTGCACCAAATTATTGTTTGGTGCAACTTTTACAGGCTCAAAAATCGGGTTTTACAGAAGTATAAAACCCGATTCCGAAGTATTTTACTGTCCGATATTAAATATCTCATGAAGCAATTTCATATCATCGTCCGTCAGCTTCATATTCGTGACCATTACTTTTTCGTCGGCAGAAGTAAATTTCATCTCAAACACACCGCCCTCGCTCGCTTGCTGTGCCATTGCAGACATAAACATCAGGACTTTCGGGTGATTTTCTTTGAAGGCTTCCAGAAGCGGTTTGAGTTTCAAAATTCCCATTGGGTTCATTGCAATCTCTCCAGTCTCAAAAAGCAGACTGCCGTTGACAGCAGTCTGCACTGATTATTAGTTTTTGAATTTCGTCTACTTTTTCAGCAGACTTTTTCCAGTCATCTCAGCGGGTTGAGGAACCTGCATAATGTCGAGCATAGTCGGAGCGAGGTCTGCAAGGACACCGCCGTTTATGAGTTCGCCCTCCACACCTGCGGCAATAAGCGGAACAAGATTTGTGGTGTGAGCAGTAAACGGACTTCCATCGGGTTCCATCATCTTGTCGGCGTTTCCGTGGTCGGCAGTAATCAGAGCTGCACCGCCCTTTGCGAGAATTGCGTCAACCATGCGTCCGACGCACTCGTCAACAGCCTCAACAGCCTTTACAGCAGCGTCAAAAATTCCCGTGTGTCCGACCATATCGCAGTTGGCGTAGTTCAGAATTATGACATCGTACTTGTCGGACTCAATAGCTTCCATAACAGCATCGCAAACTTCATACGCACTCATCTCGGGTTTGAGGTCAAAAGTCGGAACGTCCGGAGACTTTATCAAAATTCTGTCCTCACCGTCAAATTTACGCTCCTCTCCCCCGTTGAAAAAGAAAGTGACGTGAGCGTATTTCTGAGTTTCGGCAATGCGGAGCTGTGTTTTGCCGAGTTTTGCGAGGTATTCGCCCATAGTCATCACAAGCTGTTCGGGAGGATAGGCAACCGACACATTCGGCATAGTCGCATCGTACTGTGCCATGCAGACGAATTTCACGGGGAAAAAGCCGTTTTTCCTCTCAAAGCCGCTGAAATCGGGGTCTACAAAAGAGCGTGTAATCTGCCTTGCTCTGTCGGGGCGGAAATTGAAGAAAATCACGCTGTCATCGGCTTTTATGCCTGCTCCGCCCTCTATTACAGTCGGGAGCATAAATTCGTCCGTGACCTCGTTTTTGTAAGAATTTTTAATAGCCTGCACGGGGTCGGTCTCCTGCACTCCCTCACGGTAAACGAGTGCCGAATAAGCCTTTTCAACCCTGTCCCAGGCGTTGTCTCTGTCCATAGCGTAGAAACGTCCCGAAATAGTTGCAATTTTTCCGAGACCTATTTTTTCGAGTTCAGCGACAGTCTCTTCCATGTATTCGGCTGCTGATGACGGCGGTACGTCACGACCGTCAAGAAAAGCGTGTATGTACACTTTTTCGAGACCGTTCTGCTTTGCCATTTTTACAATTCCGAACAGATGTTCCATATGGCTGTGTACTCCACCAGGCGAGAGAAGTCCCATAAGATGAAGTGCGGAATTTTTCTCTTTGCAGTTCTGCATTGCTTCCTTTATAGCTTTGTTTTCAAAGAAGACTCCGCTCTCAATGTCCTTTGAAATCTTTACAAGCATCTGATAGACGATTCGTCCTGCTCCGATATTTGTGTGACCGACTTCCGAGTTGCCCATCTGACCGTCGGGCAGTCCGACATCGAGACCGCTTGCACCTATAAGAGTATGCGGATATTTTTTCATGTACCTGTCGAGATTCGGCTTTTTTGCGGCTGCAATCGCATTGCCGTAAGCGTCGGGGTTGTAACCGAAACCGTCCATTATGACAAGTGCCACAGGTTTTTTGCTCATAATCCAGATCCTTTCCGAAAAGTTCTTAAAATAAAAATATCACTAAATGCCATAGTGAATTGCGTATTTATTAAACTTGCAAGCCCTCTCCATAAGACCTATTAAGGGCTTGTAAACGTCATTTTTCTCCTGACTAAATATATTTATAAATTCAGGGAGTACACCGCACGGGATAAGTGTCACACCGTAGTAACACAACCCCTGCCACAGCTCCCCGCTGAGACTGTCTCCCCTGCACGGGTTTATTGTCGGGATACTCCTGAATTTTTCCACAAGCGGGAGTATGTAGTCATCGTGTATTGAAATGCAATCAAATTTTTCGGGGCTGTAACCCGTGTAGTCTCTCACTCTCCCCGAAAAATTCTCTATCACACCAAATTCATGCACAAGCGGCATAGACATCACTTTTTTATTTTTCAGGCACTCCCCTGCCCTATCATTATATTATATATGTATACAGTGCGAGTGCCCGTGATGAAATTTCCGACAAAATCAGCCGTTTACCGCCGACTGCACAATTGTGTTGAAATCGTCCGCTTTGAGTGATGCACCGCCTATCAGACCGCCGTCAATGTCGGGCTGTGCAAGAAGTTCCGCACAGTTTGCAGCGTTCATTGAACCGCCGTACTGAATTGTAACTGCGTCTGCTGTCTCCTGTCCGTAGAGTTTTGCAAGCTGACAGCGGATAAATTTGCAGACTTCCTGTGCCTGCTCCGGTGTAGCGACCTTGCCCGTACCTATAGCCCAGACGGGTTCATATGCGATAACTACATTTTTAACCTGCTCGGCGGAAACGTCCCAGAGGTCGAGTTTTATCTGTCTTGCAATAACTTCCTCGGTTATATTGCACTCACGCTCCCAGAGAAGTTCTCCCACACACACAATAGGCTTGAGACCTGCTTCAAGTGCGGTCTTTGTCCTCTTGTTGACAGTCTCGTCTGTCTCACCAAAATACTGTCTCCTCTCGCTGTGACCGATTACAACGTACTCCACACCGAGTTCCGTGAGCATATCTGCCGAAATCTCACCCGTATATGCACCGCTCTTTGCAAAGTGTACGTTCTCCGCACCAACTTTTACGTTACTTCCCGCTGTCACGTTCACAGCAGTTTCAAGATTTGTAAAAGGCACGCAGGCGATTACTTCAACATTTCCCTGTGCGTTTGCGACAAGAGGCTTTATAGCTTCGAGGAGTTCCTTTGCCTCCGGTCTTGTCTTGTTCATCTTCCAGTTTCCCGCAATGATAGCCTTTCTGAGACTCTTGTTCATAGAAAAATCCTCCCGATTTCAGTATCTATTATTTATTATAATGTATAGGTTTGTATATTTTAAGTCGGACGTGTACAGTGTACCTGCACCGCCGTGACGTTTATTATATTAAAAATTATTAAAAATTATTAAAAATTATTAAAGGAGTGCGGTTTGAAAACCTGTCCATGTACGGAGAGAGTCTCTCCCACGCACTCCGTCCGAAAAAATGTGTATATATAAAGGTATAAATTCAGCCCGAACACGGACAGCGGGAACTCCGTTTGCTGTCTTCTCAACAGCCTGTACTCTGCCACAGAATTTTACAAACCTGCTCCGCCTGTCCGTTTTTAATTTTAATTCTAATCTATTATTTCTCTGCGATTGCTGCAACACCCGGGAGAACTTTTCCCTCAAGATATTCAAGTGATGCACCGCCGCCTGTTGAGATGTGGCTCATCTTGTCGGCAAAACCGAGTTGCATAACAGCTGCTGCGGAATCTCCACCGCCTATAATCGTAGTAGCATCGGTCTCAGCGAGAGCCTGTGCAACTGCTACAGTACCGCCTGCGAGGACAGGGTTCTCAAATACTCCCATAGGACCGTTCCAAACGACTGTCTTTGCGGACTTCACAGCGTCTGCGTAGAGTTTCTGTGTCTCTGTTCCGATGTCGAGACCGAGTTTGTCAGCGGGAATTGCTCCTGCGGGAACGTTCTCAACGGGGATTTCAGCATCAATCGGGTTCGGGAACTCGGAAGCTGCAAGAGTGTCAACGGGGAGCAGAATCTTCTTGCCGAGCTTTTCAGCCTTTGCAAGCATATCTCTGCAATAGTCAAGTTTTTCGTCGTCAACGAGCGACTTGCCGATTTCTCCGCCCTGTGCCTTTATAAATGTATAAGCCATTCCGCCGCCTATAATGAGCGTGTCGCACTTCTCAAGGAGATTTGATATTACGTTGAGCTTGTCTGCGACTTTTGCACCGCCCAGTATGGCAACGAAAGGTCTGACAGGGTCTTCAACCGCATTTCCGAGATACTGTATCTCTTTCTGCATGAGATAGCCGACAGCCGTCTCTTTTACGAACTTTGTAACGCCCTCTGTGGAAGCGTGTGCTCTGTGGGCAGAGCCGAAAGCGTCCATAACGAAAACTTCACCGTCAACGAGGTCTGCAAGCTCCTTTGAGAAACCCTCTCCGTTCTTTGTCTCGTCCGCACCACGGAATCTCGTGTTTTCAAGCACCACAATTTCGCCGTCCGCCATCTCTGCGACAGCTTTCTTTGCGTTCTCACCGACAACAGCGTCGTCGGGAGCAAATGTCACCTTTGCACTCACCAATTCGGCAAGTCTGTCTGCTGCGGGTTTGAGCGAGAACTTTGCCTCGGGTCCGTTCTTGGGTTTGCCGAGATGCGAGCAGATGACGAGCTTTGCACCGCTTTCCGAGAGTTTGTTGATTGTGGGGAGAGCCTTCTGAATCCTGTTATCGTTCGTGATAACTCCGTCTTTGAGGGGAACGTTAAAGTCCACTCTGAGAAGAACCTTTTTGCCTTTTACGTTGATGTCCTCAACGGTCACTTTGTTTAATCCTGCCATTTTCTTATGACACCCTTTCGTTAAATTTACTTACAATTCCGTTGTCTTACCACAACAGTCATGAGTATATTATACACTATTCCGAAAAATTTTTCAAGTGTTTTTGTAATATTTTCCTTAACAAATTGTAAATTTTACACAATTTTTAATTATGTTGACAGATTTCACGGAAAGTGCTATAATCAAACAGGGTTAGAAGGGGGATTTTTTATGATTTGCAACATTGTCTCCGTTCTGCTGAGACTGCGTTTTGTACCGCCCGTGACTGCATTTATAATGTATCTTATGATTAAATCAAGATACGAAAAAGACGTTTACAGGAGACTTGAAGAGACTCGCACACACAAAGAGTTCAGAAAATTCCGTGCGGAAATTATGCGAAAATACAACGATTTCGGGAAAAGCACACGTTTTTTTGAACGTCTTAAATTTCCTCCCATGCACATAGAGAGGGATTTTCTCAACAGCGACATTCTCCCCGAAATACTTGTCAGAATACGCTCTGTCCTGCCGATTTTTTTGATGTCCATAATAATTTTTTACTTTGTCGGAATCTTCTCGGACGTTTTCCACCTGCTGAATTTTGTACTCCTGCTCCTTGTTGTTATAATATATAACATTTACAACATTGCCGAAAAGCGTAACGCAAAGAGGTGTCTGCCGAAGATGACGGAGCGTGAAAGGCATATGAACCGCTGGAAAGAACACACTGTCGAAAAACGTCCCTACACCCCTGCCGAAAAGAGAGTGATTTTCGGGGCGTTCATGCTGAGATACGGCTTTGTCCTGCCCACATATATTGTACTCGTTGCGGAAAAGGCAACGGGTGACGGTATTTTCGCACTGATTGGCGGTCTGATGTGTCTTGCCTACGGGATAATTTTCAAGTGGCACGCCAAAAACCACACCCACGAATTTTACTGTGCCATGCAGAATATATGTCACCTGTCTATGACACCTTTTGTACACTCTCCGCAGTTTGAAAAGCGTGCCGAAAAGGAGGCGAAAGGTGTCGGGGAGATATTTATAGTTCTCGGTGCGTTCCTGCTCCTGACCGCTCTTGCTGTTCTTGCGGATTCGTATTTATAAGTCAAGAGGGAGTCTTTTTTGAATTTTTTTGTTGACTTTTTTTTTCGGGTGATGTATACTTGTTATTGTGAAATAAATATCAAAATCTGAAATATGATCCCGAAAGGAAAGTTGATATGCCTGCAAAGAGACAGAATACAGGGAAAAATCCCTCAAACAGAGATACCTATATAGAGGGTTCGGGTAGCGTTGTCAGCGAGAAAATCTCCGACACCCTCAAAAAAAATTATATGCCCTATGCTATGAGCGTCATAATTTCAAGAGCAATTCCCGAAATAGACGGCTTTAAGCCCTCCCACAGAAAAATTCTCTATATGATGTACAGGAAAGGTCTTCTCAGCCCCGAAAAAGAGCGTTCAAAATCGGCTAACATAGTCGGTGAAGTAATGAAACTCAACCCCCACGGCGACCAGTCCATATACGAGACTATGGTGCGAATGACGAGGGGCAACGAGTCTCTCCTGCACCCCTATATAGACTCAAAGGGAAATTTCGGAAAACAGTACTCCTCAAAAATGCGTTTTGCCGCACACAGGTACACCGAAGCTAAACTTGAAAAAATCTGTAACGAATTGTTCAGAGACATTGACAGCGACACCGTTGATTTTGTTCCGAACTACGACAACACCATGACAGAACCCGTTCTTCTGCCCGTGACGTTTCCGTCTGTGCTTGTCAACTCAAACACGGGTATAGCTGTCTCAATGGCGAGCAACGTCTGTCCGTTCAACCTGAAAGAGGTCTGTGAGACTGCCATTGCCCTTATAAAGAACCCCAAGCACGATATTTTCAGCACGCTAAAAGGTCCCGATTTCCCCGGGGGCGGTCTTATTCTACAGGACGAAGAGGAACTCAGAAAAATCTACTCAACGGGGCGTGGAAGTGTAAAAATACGCTCCCGATACAGGTACGACAAGTCCTCAAACTGCATAGAGATAACCGAGATACCCTACACCACCACCATAGAGGCGATAACCGAAAAAATTGTCGAACTTGTAAAACAGGGCAAGATAAGGGAAGTCTCCTATATCCGTGACGAGACCGACATAAACGGACTCAAAATAACTATTGACCTGAAAAGGGGTACAGATCCCGAAAAACTCATGAAAAAGCTCTACAAGCTTACTCCCCTGCAAGACAGTTACGCCTGCAATTTCAATATTTTAATAAACGGCACTCCGTGCGTGATGGGTGTCGGGGAAATCCTCTCAAACTGGACGGCTTTCCGTGAGGAGTGCATAAGGCGTAGGACGGCTTACAATCTCGGCAAAAGCAGGGAAAAATTACACCTTTTAGAGGGTCTCTCCAAAATACTCCTCGACATTGACAGGGCTGTCAAAATAATCCGTGAGACCGAAAAAGAAGCGGAAGTTGTCCCGAACCTCATGGACAGTTTCGGCATTGACGAAATACAGGCAGAGTACGTTGCGGAAATCAAACTCCGAAATATAAACAGACAGTACATTCTCAGGAAAATTCAGGAGACCGAAAAACTCCGTGAGGATATATCTTCTATGGAGGAAATCCTCGGCAGTGACGAAAAAATAAGAAAAATTATAATTAAAGAGCTGAAAGACGTTATAAAAAACTACTCACAGCCGAGAAAAAGTCTCCTGTGCGAGCAGTTTGAGGAGTCGGAGGAAAATACAGCCGATGACGTACCCGACTACCCCGTGAATATATTTATATCGGCAAGCGGTTACTTCAAAAAGATAACTCCCCAGTCGCTCAGAATGAGTGGAGAGTACAAACTCAAAGAGGGGGACTATGTTTCGCAGTCCTTTGAGATAACAAACAGAACCGAAATTATATTCTTTTCGGACAAGTTTCAGGCTTACAAGACCCGTGCGAGTGCTTTTGACGATACAAAGGCGAGCGTTATCGGCGACTATATCCCCGCAAAGTTCTCCTTTGACGAGGGCGAATCCGTCAGGGCTATGCTCCCGACAGAGGACTACTCGGGCTATGTGATATTCTTTTTCGAGAACGGAAAAGTCGCCAAAATTCCGCTCAAATCCTACGAGACCAAGACGAACAGGCGTAAACTCACAAAGGCTTATTCGGACAAGTCTCCCCTTATGAAAATAATTTTTATTCGGGAGGACTGTGACATTCTGCTGAAGACATCGGGCGGTCACGCCGTACTCTTCAATACGGCTCTTATAGCTCCGAAATCGACAAGGGACTCTCAGGGCGTTCAGGTCGTGACACTCCGAAAAAATGCGGTTTTATCGGGTGCGGAGACCGTCACGTACGGGGAGAATGTCTCTCTTGAAAAGTACAGAGCAAAGAGCATACCGAGTGCGGGGAGGATAGCCAAGGAACTTGGTGACGCAAATCAATTGAGTTTTGATTAAATTAAATTAAATTAAAAAACTGACACAGTAAACGCAAACTGTGTCAGTTTTTTAGTGAACGATGGGAGGCAGGGGGCTTTGCCCCCAAACCCCCGCTGGGGGGAAGAATCCCCCCAGCCCCCTATGATAACTCTCATGTGACAAAAATAAAGCTGACACGGTTTGTACTCCTTGTGTCAGCTTTTTAGATTTATACTTAAATATATTTCAGAAGTTCCCCACGCATTCCGTCCATACGCTCCTCGGAAATGCCAAAGTCAAGACCTTTATAACACCAGACCGCTCTCGCTATGCCGTACTTCTCAAACACCCTGTTTATAGTCCCGAACCACTTAATTGCTTCCTCGGGCGGTACTCTGTCTATGACTCCAAACTCCCCGCAATACACACAGGTGTTGTTCTCACGGGCTTTTTCAAGTGCAGGTCTGAACATATTTTCAAAATACTCCTCCGTTATATCAAGCTGTTCAAAAGTATAGCGTTCATCGGGGTTTATCATATCTGTCCAGTAAGCACCCTGATGTGTGAATTTCAGAGGTTCGTAGCAGTGGAAATTGTACGCAACTTTGTCGTCATACGGTTCGGACAGCTCCGCAACCGCTTCGGGACTGTTGTTGTTGTAACTTCCCACCAAAATAACCGTCTCGGGAGCGTATTTCCTTATTCTTTTTATGCACTCCCCCGCTATTCTGTTCCACTCGCCTATATATTCGGGTTTCGTGACCTCGTTGAGAAGTTCAAAAGCCGTCATATCGCTGTACACCCCGAAATTCTCCGCAAGTCTCTCCCAGAGACTATAAAAATTCTCCTGATATTCGGCGTTCTCAAAAAAACCGCTCTCGCTCTCGCCGTATGAGTCAAACGAATAGCCGAGTGTCTTGTGCAGGTCGAGAACCGCACACAGCCCGTATTTTTTCGCAAGGTCAAGGGCTTTTTTCACACGTCCGAAACCGTCCTCTTTGAAATTTCCGTTCTCGTCTTGAAACACATTGTAGTCAACGGGTATGCGGACGTGGTCTGCTCCCCACTCCGCTATTTTTTTGAAATCGTCCTCCGTTATGAAAAAATTCAAAGTCTCCTCACTGTAGTCGCACTGTGAGAACCAGCCCCCAAGGTTCACACCTCTCATAATGTTCAAATTTTTAAGCATTTTGTTCACTCAACCTTTCTTTTTTGTGCTTTATGTCAAAATTATAACACCGTACAGTCCGAATTTATACCAGATTTATGATTTTTTTGACAATATTTCTACCATATTTATATGACACTCTCCTGCTCCTGTCTCACGATTATTATTTTTTCCAAACGTTGACATAAAACCAATAAAGTGGTATAATTACGTTAGGTAAATAACAAGTAAAGGAGAAATTACCCGAATGAAAATAGTACACCTGTCCGACCTACATCTCGGCAAGAGACTTAACGCCTTCTCAATGACAGACGACCAGTCGTACATATTGGAACAGATTCTGAAAATAATACAGGTAGAGTCCCCCGACTGCGTTGTGATAGCGGGAGACGTTTACGACAAGTCACAGCCCTCTGCGGAGGCGGTAGCCCTCTTTGACTCGTTTATAACGTGCCTGGCGAAAAACAACACCGTCACACTCGTCATAAGCGGAAACCACGACAGTGCACAGAGAATTGCGTTCGGCTCGGAGATAATGAAACGGGGAAATATATATCTCTCCCCCGTTTACAACGGCAAAGTGGAACCCGTCTCCCTCAGCGACCAATTCGGAACGGTCAACTTCTATATGCTCCCGTTTGTCAGACCCGTTTCCGTCAGGAGATTCTTTCCCGACGAAAAAACAGACAGTTACACAAATGCTCTGAAAACAGCCGTCCGTGCCATGAACGTTGACACGGAAAAGCGAAATGTTCTTATAGCTCACCAGTTTGTAACGGGTGCGGTGCGGTGTGAGTCGGAGGAGTCCTTTGTCGGGGGACTCGAAAATGTGGACTCCCATGTATTTGACGATTTCGACTATGTTGCACTCGGTCATATACACGGTGCTCAGAATATAGTCTCCCCACGCATACGCTACAGCGGTACTCCGCTCAAATACTCCCTCTCGGAGGCAGACCACCAAAAATCCGTTACAGTTGCCGAACTCGGACAAAAGGGACAGCTCAGTGTCAGGGCAGTACGGCTCTTTCCGAAACGTGATATGCGTGAGATTACAGGCTCTTTTGAAGAGGTTATGAATATGTCTCCCTCGGACGACTTCCTCAAAATTGTCCTGACCGACAAGCACGCTGTCTATGACGCTCTTGCAAGACTGCGGACAAGATTCCCGAATATAATGAAAATCTGTTACGCCGAAACACAAAAGCTGTACACAAGTGCCGTTCTGTCGGACACTCCCGTTTCCGTACTCTCACCCGTTGAGATGTTCTCTGACTTCTTTGAAAACAGAAACGGAAAGAGTATGTCCCCCGAACAGTACAAATATATATCGGATTTGATAAAAAATATATGGGAGGAAGAAAATGAGACCACTTATGCTTGAAATGTCCGCTTTCGGTCCGTACAGAGACAAAATCCGCATAGATATGGACAGTATAGGCGAAAACGGTATATACCTGATAACGGGCGACACGGGTGCGGGAAAAACTTTTATCTTCGATGCGATAACGTTCGCCCTCTACGGCAGGGCAAGCGGTGACAACCGTGAACCAAAGATGATGCGTTCAAAATACGCCGTTGAGGGTACGGAGACGTATGTTTCACTGAAATTCAGCTACAGGGGAAAAATTTACACCGTAAAGAGACAGCCACAGTACGAGAGATTGAAGCTCAACGGCAGGGGTACGGTAAAACAGCCCGCATATGCCGAATTGAGACTCAGTGACGGCTCTTTCGTAACGGGCGAAACACCTGTCACAAAGAAAATAAACGAGATAATCGGTATAGACAGAAGTCAGTTCACACAGATAGCTATGATTGCTCAGGGAGACTTCCGCAAATTCCTCTTCGCCGACACAAAGGACAGAATTGCAATATTCAGAAAAATTTTCAGAACAGACTGCTACTGTATGCTCCAAGACTACCTCAAAAAGGAACTCTCCACCTCAAAGGCAAAGTGTCGGAACAACTTCGATGAGAGAGCTATGTTCGTGAGACAGATTGGTATCCCCGAAAATTTCCACCATAACTACGATTTTATGGACGACTTCGAATACACGGACACCGAAATTCTCTCCCTCATCTCTCGCATAGAGGCGGCAGATTTGCGGTCCGAAAGCGTTCTGAAACAGGAGATTTCCGAAATCGAAAAGAAAATTGCGGAGATAAATTCCCTGCTCGAAAAAAATAAAAAGCGTAATGAAATTCTCGGAGACATAGAGAAAAATGAAAATATTATGTCGGACACCCTCGAAAACCTCGAAAATCTGAAGAGTAAAAATTATAAAAATGAAACTCTCAGACCCGAAATTGAAAGCCTGACAGAAAAAGTCACTTTGGTAAAGCGTGACATCGAACAGTACAGCGTTTTAGACTCCCTGTCCGAACAAATTCGGGATACCGAACAGAAAATAGTCTCCCTGAAAGAAAAGTATAAATCGGAACTCGCTGAGGAGAAGTCACTAAAGGAAAAACTCGACAAGTGCCGTGAGAAACTCAAAAGCCTTGAGGGTTCGGAGGAAAAGCGGCGGAGATTTGAGTCACAGCTCGACAACCTGTCCTTGCAGATGGACAAGACACAAAATCTCTCGGACAATATCGAAAATTATATTCAGAAAAAGGGTACTCTTCGGGAGGTCTCCGAAAAAATTGAGAAGACTTCCGCCGAAAAAGTCAGACAGGAGCAGGCAGAAGCCGAAATCAGGGAGCGTATTTCCCTTATACAGCCACATCTGTCCGAAATTCCCGACATGAGAGAAAAATATCAAATTCTCCTTGCACAGAAAGAACGTGTCAAGAAAAATCTCGATACGGCAGAGAGACTTCTAAGAGAAATAGACAATTTTTCTGCGGAAAACGCTTCTCTGCTGAAAATTCAGTCACGCTACAGAGAGTGTTCCGAAAAATGCGACAGAGTGCGTGAGAAATTTTACAGTTCAAAGAGGGCTTTTCTGGACAACCAAGCGGGCATACTTGCAAAGTCTCTTGAAGACGGCAAACCCTGTCCCGTGTGCGGTTCGCTCTCACACCCTCAGATTGCACACTGCAATCAGGATGCCCCCGACGAAAAAACTCTCAAACAGCTTGAATCCGCTCTGCAAACCGCCGAAAAAGAAACCGAACAAATGAGTATATCTGCCCACTCCCGTGCGGGGGAACTGTCCGCAATCGAAAAAACTCTGAGAGAAAAATTCTCGGAGACCATTCAGGGCGATTTTGAAAACACCGAAAACGCTGTGGCGGTGACGAAAAACAAGACCGTCTCCCTGAGAGCAGAACTCGAAAAAATTGACAGGGACATGATGGACACTCTTAGCAAGCTGGAGAAAATTCAGGCTGAACAGAGGGAGTGCGAAAAACTTGAAAAACGTCTTGAGGAGCAGTCCGAAAGTGTTCGGGAACTCGGTGAAAAATTAAGCTCTCTGAAAGCCGAATTTAGCGGTGTTTCCGCAAATATGGACTTTGTAAAAAATTCTGCAATGCCCCATATTCGGGAACTGTTCGGAGACATTGACATTGAAGACGCAAGGCAGAAAGTCACGGAGAGAAAGTCCGAAATATCCGATAAAATTGCAAGTGTCGGGGAGGACATAGAGCGTGCAGAGAGGGAGATTGCCAAAAAGGCTGAACTCGAAAAGTTCCTGCCACACGTTGAAAAAAAGCTTGCAACGCTTTCGGAGTCCATAATAGAAACAGGTCGGGACATATCCGCTGAGGAACGCTCTTGTGAGAATTTTGTCCGTCAGAAAAACTCCCTGCTCCTGAAACTCGAATTTCCCGACAGGAGTGCCGTTGAGACATATATATCGCAATCCGAGGAGCGTATAAAGAAATTTAACTTTGAATCCGAAAGTCTGAAAAAAGGTATTGAAAGCGTGAATCTGGAAATTGCAGGTATGACCGCACGCCTGTCACAGCTTAGGGAGAACCTCGAAAGTTACCCTGAAGTTGACGAAACCGAAAAAACAGAGGAGCTGTCAAAGTGCATTTCACAAAAGAAAATTGCCGATGACACCTGTGCGGAGATAAGGGCAAGACGTACTCACAATCAGTATGTCGGCGGAAAAATTGTGGAAGTCTCAAAAAATCTCAGAAAGTCGGAGGAGAGAATGAACATGATAAGGGAACTCTCCGACACCGCAAACGGTACTATTTCGGGAAAGGAAAAAATTACTCTTGAAGCTTACGTCCAGACCGCCTTTTTTGACAAGATAATCCGCAGGGCTAATGAGAGACTCTTTGTCATGTCGGACGGTCAATACAGTCTCAAAAGGCGTGAAGAGGACACAAACAAGCGTTCACAAATCGGTCTTGAACTCGATGTTGTCGACCATATGAATGAATCTGTCAGAGATGTCCGCTCACTGTCGGGCGGTGAGGCTTTCAAAGCTTCACTCTGTCTCGCTCTCGGTCTGTCGGAGGAAGTGCAGTCCTCGTCGGGCGGTATAAGGATAGACACCATGTTCGTTGATGAGGGTTTCGGCTCTCTGGACGAAAATTCCCTCCACCTCGCTGTAAAGGCTCTTGCGGGACTGTCGGACGGCAACAGGCTCGTCGGCATTATCTCCCATGTCTCGGAACTCAGAGAAAAAATAGAGAAGCAGATTGTCGTCACAAAGGACAATTCGGGCAGCAGGATAGATATTATAGTCTGATTTGATTTGATGTTTTTAATTTAATTTATATTATTTAATTTTAATTTATGAAAGGAGCTTTTAAGATGATTTTTATAACAGGCGATATTCACGGAAATATCGACATTAAAAAACTCACGGCAGACAACTTTACCATGGGCGGAAGTCTCGGACGAAATGACTACCTTATTATCTGCGGGGACTTCGGTCTGCGTTGGGACAACTCCCCTGAAGAACACTTCTGGCTGAAATGGCTCGACAGAAAGCCGTGGACTACTCTCTGGATAGATGGCAACCACGAAAATTACAATATGCTCAGGGACTACCCCGTTGAGGAGTGGAACGGTGCAAGGGTGCAGATGATTACGGACAACATAATTCACATTTGCAGGGGTTCTGTACTCGATATAGACGGCGTGAGGTTCTTTGCGTTCGGGGGTGCGGAGAGTCACGACAAGGAGTACCGCATTGAGGGGAAGTCAATCTGGCGTGACGAACTCCCAAACAGTCAGGAGATGGACGACGGAATATCTGCCCTCGATTCTGTTGGCTGGAAAGTGGACATAGTCATATCGCACACTTTCCCCTATCACATTCAGAACGAACTTTTCGGGAGTGCAAATTTCAGCAGAAACGCCCTCACGGACTACTTTGACGAAATTGACAAGAGACTCGATTTCAAGCTATGGTTTACGGGACACTACCACGTCTCGGAGCAGTATGACGAAAAGCACTATTTGATTTACAACAGTATAGTACAGCTCACACAGGACGGTTTCAGGACGGTCTACCCCACAAACAACAGACACAGCAGCAAAGAACACCTCCCTGCTACAATTGCCGTTTAATCAAAATAATTAGTTGAGCCCATCATGGGGGGTTCGGGGGGATTCTTCCCCCCGACGGGGGTTTGGGGGCAGAGCCCCCAATGGGGGTTCAGGGGGCAAAGCCCCCTGCCTCCTATCGTTCACTAAATGGGGTTCGGAGAACCCCGCCCCCATGATTATACTATCGGGGCAGTTTACAGTGAACTGTTATCGTACATTTTGCGGAGTTTCTCTATAGCTTTTTTCTCTATCCTCGAAACATAGGAACGTGATATATTCAGTTTTTTTGCCGTCTCGCTCTGTGTGTGCGGAATACTCCCGTACAGACCGTATCTGTACGTGATTATCTCAAGCTCCCTGCCGTCAAGACAGTCTTTCAGAAAACTGTACAACTGCTTTGAACGTATAATCAAATCAACTTGCTCGTGAATGTCAACGCCGTCGTCAAGGAGGTCTATGAACGTCAGGGCGTTCCCGTCGCTGTCCGTCTCAACGGGTTCGTTTATGTAAATATCCCCCGCAGACTTCTTTGTCGCACGGAAATTCATAAGTATCTCGTTTTCTATGCAACGGCTCGCATAAGTGGCGAATTTCGCTCCCTTTGTGTAGTCAAAGGTGGACACCGCTTTTATTAAACCTATTGTGCCTATTGATATGAGTTCGTCCTGCTCGGAGGAGGTCTGCACATATTTTTTGACTATGTGTGCAACAAGTCTCAGGTTGTGTTCTATCAGTTTGTTTTTTGCGGACCTGTCTCCCTCGGCAATTTTTATAAAACATTCCTGCTCCTCTTTCTTTGACAGCGGTTTCGGGAAGACGTTACTGCTCTCGATGTGGAGGGCAAAGAAAAAAATATTTTTAAGAATTTCAAGCAACATACGCATACCTCCGATTCATGTAAAAATATATGCCGAAAGGCTCGGACGGTATGCCGTAAATTTAATTTCGGGAGGAAAAACGATTTTATGGACAAAATTTCAGCCGAAAAGAGAGTGGAGGAACTCTCGGAGCTTATAAGAAAATACAGTGTGCAGTATTACGAACTCGACAACCCCGATATAAGTGACTATGAATTTGATATGCTTATGCAGGAGTTAAAGTCTCTTGAAAGTCAGTACCCCGAACTCGTTTCGCCCGATTCTCCCACTCAGAGAGTAGGCGGAAGGGCTTCGGGGAGATTCCCCAAAGTACAGCACAAAATACAGATGGCAAGTCTGCGGGACGTTTTTTCTTTTGAGGACGTAAGCAGTTTTGTTGAAAAGTGTATCGCACAGCTTGGCAGTGCGGAATTTTGTGTTGAACCAAAAATAGACGGTCTGTCAGTTTCTTTGGAGTACAAAAACGGCTTGTTCACAAGGGGTTCTACCCGTGGGGACGGCTTTGTCGGTGAGGACGTTACCGCAAATCTCAGGACTATCGGGTCAATTCCCGAAAAAATAGAAAATGCCCCCGAATTTCTTGAAGTCAGGGGTGAAGTCTATATGGCAAGGGATATATTTGCAGAACTCGTCTCACAACAGGAAATGAATGGGGAGCAGGTTTTCAAAAATCCCCGAAACGCCGCCGCAGGTTCTCTCAGACAGAAAAATTCCGAAATAACTGCCGTGAGAAAACTTGATATATTTTTATTCAACGTCCAGCAGTGCAGAGGACTTGACTTTCATTCTCACAGCGAGTCGCTCGACTACCTGAAAAGTGTGGGGTTCTCCGTGATTCCCGACTACAAAGTCTGTACGAATTATGAACAGATTCGCAGTCGGATAGAGAAAATAGGCTCTCAGCGGAACAGTCTCCCCTTTGATATAGACGGCGTTGTCATAAAAGTAAATGATATTAAACAGCGTGAGGAAATGGGTTCCACTACAAAAACTCCCAAATGGGCGGTGGCTTACAAATTTCCTCCAGAGGAAAAGGAGTCCACCTTACTCGACATAGAGACCAATGTCGGCAGGACGGGTGCTATAACTCCCGTGGCGGTCTTTGAACCCGTCACCCTTGCAGGCACTTCCGTTTCAAGGGCAGTCCTTCACAATCAGGATTTTATTGACGAAAAAGATATAAGAATAGGCGACAGGATAGTCATCCGCAAGGCGGGCGACATTATCCCCGAAGTAGTCCGCTCCGTTTCGCACGCCGAAAATTCCGTCACTTTCAGACTTCCCGACAACTGCCCCGTCTGCGGACATCCTGCCGTCAGGGAGAACGGCGAAAGCATTCTGAGGTGTACAAACAGTTCCTGCCCCTCACAGCTTCTCAACAGCATGATTCACTTCGCCTCAAAGGACGCTATGGACATTGACGGTCTCGGTTCTGCCAATATGATAGCTTTAATCAGAAATAATCTTGTGAAGTCTCCGTCGGACCTGTACCGCCTGACAAAAAAGCAGATTTTGTCCCTTGAGAGATTTGCGGAGAAGTCCGCCGAAAATCTCTTAAAGGCGATTGAGGACTCAAAAAAACGCAGTCTCGACAGGCTTGTATACGCCCTCGGCATAAGGAATATAGGAAAAAGGGCTTCCGTTTTGCTATGCGAAAAATTCCCCGATATGGACTCCCTGCTCGGTGCGTCACAGGAGGAAATCGCCGATATAGAGGGATTCGGCGACATCATGGCTGAGAACGTTTTCAGGGCTTTCCACGACCCCGAAAAAATTGATTTAATAAAAAATCTCCGTGAACTCGGTCTGAATATGAGTTACGACAAAAAAATTGTCACAGACAGCCGTTTTTCGGGTCTCACGTTCGTCCTGACGGGTACTCTGCCGAATATGAAGCGTGACGATGCGAAAAAGCTGATTGAGAGTTTCGGGGGAAAAGTTTCAGGTTCGGTCTCCAAAAAGACGAGTTACGTTGTCGCAGGCGAAGAGGCTGGGAGCAAACTCGCAAAGGCTGAAAATCTGGGAGTTAAAATTATCACGGAGGAGCAGCTTATAAATATGACTAAATAATCAAAACCGTGGTTTTCGGACTTAATCTTGTTTCTATCATGGGGGGTTCGGGGGCAGAGCCCCCGATGGGGGTTCAGGGGGCAAAGCCCCCTGCCCCTTATCGTTCTAATTATCGTTCTAATGGGGGGACTGGGGGCGAAACCCCAGTCCCCCTTAGTCCCTTTTCAGCTTTATTTTCGACAGCGGATTGCCCTCCGTTGCACTCCTTACTTTCTCACTGTTTATGTGCGTATATATCTCAGTTGTGGACACGCTCGAATGCCCTAAAAGTTCTTTGAGCGTCAGCAAATCGGCGTTCCCGTACTGATACATCAGCGTTGCGGCGGTGTGCCTGAGTTTGTGTGTAGTTATCCCCTTGCCGTCAAGTCCCGCAAATTGCAGGCTCTCCTCAACAATCTGCTGTACCCTCCTCTTGGATATACGCTTGTGCTGGTTGCTGAGAAAAAGTGCGTTCTGCACCATGTTTTCGGGACTGCCGTTCCTCACATGAAGATAGTCTTCAAGGGAGTCAAGGCACGCATCGTTCAGGTAGACCATTCGCTCTTTACCGCCCTTTCCCATTATCCTTATACGCTTTTCCTCAAAATCTATGTCACGCATATTTATACCCACAAGCTCACTGAGACGTACTCCGCAGTTCAGAAAAACAGTTATTATGCAGTAGTCCCTCACGGCGTTCACTCCCTTTAGTCCCGCAGATTCAAGAAGCTGTCTGCTCTCGCTCAGTGACAGAAATTTCGGCATACTCCCCTTTGGTGCGGGAACGTCCAAATCTCTTGTAGGATCGTTGTCAATAAGACGTGCGACTTTTGTTATATATTTGAAAAAACTACGCAGAGACGAAATCTTCCTGTACCTCGCACGTTCCTTGTTTTTTCTCTCGTCGGAAGTGTAGAAAATATAGCTGTATATGTCCGAGACACTTATATTTTTAAGCTCGTCCGCACTCATTTCGGAAATGTCCACATCGTCAATATTTCCCTCTATGCCGTGGTTACAGGCGTAAATATACTTCAGAAAAAGTCTCGTATCAAAGCAATATTCCCTTATCGTCCTGTCCGAAAGCAGTCGGACTACTTTCATATGGACAAGAAAGTCATTCAGAAATTTCGGATTGTCGGGCATATTAAAATTTGTCAAGGCAACTTCCCCCTTTTTTTTAATTATTTTTTATAAATTATCAAATAATTCAAGATATTTCTCCGATATTAGTTCCCTGAAAGTGTCAACGGGATTTTGTGTACAGGCACAATACAGTATCAGAAAGTCAAAAGAATTTCTGACGTATAGCTGCACAAAACCCGAATCGGTCAGCAGTAAATTCAGTTCGGAGATAAAGTCACAGAAATTCTCGTGTACCTCCTCCGTATCGGGGTATTTCGTGGCGTTTATGTACTCACAGTAAAAATTGTAAAACTCCATTATGACAAGGGCTTTCCGCACCGTTTCATAGGAGACTTTTTTGTTGTTTTTTATCTTGGAAAACTCCGTATCAGAGGGAAATGACTCCGAAAAATTCTTTGGAAATCTCCCCTTTGATATTCCCCCCTTGCCCTCACGGTACTGTGCCTGTATGTTGTAACCGTAAATTTCGGCGAGAAGTCCCGAAACAGTCTTTACACTCTTGCGTGACGTTTTCCGCACTATTTCAAAATTCTCCTCGATCAGCCTGACAATATGCCTCTTTGCCGTTGTGAGCTGCATATCCTCCGAAAAGGAGTATTTTTTTATAAATTCAAGAAATTCGTCATCGTCGTGAATCTCCATTATTTTCAGACCAATCTGCTGAGTGTTTATATTTTCGAGGTTTAAGTCCTCAGAATTTTCACACTCTTTCAATAAGTGCAGGAGAGTCTCCCTGTCTCTGCCGTTGTGAATGCAGTAGAAATACACAGCGTCCGTGCGGTCTTTGTAGTTAAACGGCATCGTGTGGACTACTTTCAGGAAAAATTCAGCCGTCTCATAGACATTCATATCCAGTGCGGTACACAGGTCATATAACTTTTTTCTGTCGTCACGGTTCGTGCTTATTCTCTTCCCCGACAGCCAGTTTGACAGCGTTCTCCGCAGGGAGTCGCTGAGTTCAATATTTTTTTCCGCATACCTGTTTTTCAGTATTTTCAGGACTTCCCCCGAAGTTTCAACTTTATTATTAAATTTTTTATTGAGTACATCGCATATCCCGTCAAGAAAAAAGTTCTCACTTTCAAGTTCATAGGCATATCCTGCATTGTTTATAACCTCAATGTAATCGGGTTCAATGTCCTCCCCGCAGGAATATGCACTGTAAATTTTGTCAAGTACTATTCTCGTCTTTTCGTTGTCGCCAAAATCAAAAATTCCCATATACCCTCCGCAACTCTTTATTCCCCCCTGTCAAGACCTCTGACGTATCCCCTGTAACCCTCTGCCCTGTTTCTGATTTCATATTCCGAACAGATATAGGTCTCCTGAACACATCGGGACTTCTTTTCGTTAAGATACTCAAAATACTCCGCTTTTGTGTTCACTTTCAGGCAGTCCTCTTTGTTTTCACGGTAACAGAGCATTGTCCCGTAATCATCGTTCCCGTACGGGGAGTAGTCCGAATACTGACAGGTAAAACAGCATTTCAGGTAATATTTCTGCCCTGTGATTTCAGAAATACCGTTCAGAATATCTTCAAAATATGTACTGCCGTTTTTTTCGGTCTGTACTCCTCTCCGTCCGCACGCAGAAATACATCGAGAACTTCACAGCAGTCGGGATAGACTCTTGTGTCGCCATAATACACCCTCACGCCACTTTTTTTCGTGTCCTCGCTCAGGGTGTACGAAAAATATATGTGACCTGTGATTTCCGAATTGTCACGCTTTCGGACTATTTTTACGGGTATTTCGACATTGAGAGTATATCTTTGCAGGACGACAGAGTATGCCTCACATTTGCCCCATCTTAACAGCCGAAACTTGTCTTTTATGCTGTCATAGAGAGAACTGTCGCACTCAAATTCGCACAGGCTTGTGCAACTGCCGAATTTTACTCCGTCAATTTCAAAGGACAGAGTTTCGGCAGGATTTTCGGGTTTGCTCAAAATCTCAATATCTGTATCGTGTTTTTCGTCTTTGTAGTGGGCTTTCCACATCTCCACAAACGTCACCTTCTTTAAGATATATTATAATATACGCTCCCGAAAATGTCAATATTAAAATGGACTCCCCCTGCAAATTTTTAGCGGGAAGCTCTCCCCTGCTCCCGCTGCTTTGAAATATGACTTTTATATAAATTCATTGACAGCCAAAAATTCCCGTGACCGCATGGGACTATTTTTTCAAAATACAGACAGCAGAATGCGTTTCCCGCCCCGAAAATGCCAATATTAAAACAGACTCCCCTTGCAAATTTTTAGCGGGAAGCTCTCCCCTACCCCGTTGTTCCGAAATAAGATAAAATAAATTAAACGGATAGTCACAATCAACATGACTATCCGTTTTTTATATTTTTCAGACTTCTTGATTCTCAAAAACTTTGAAACAAAAGTCTAATCGATAAGACGTTATTTTTGTACTCTGCCGAAATAGTCCCGCCCATTTGCTCAACGAGAGTTTTAGCGATGGATAGCCCCAGCCCCGTAGAATTTCTCGCCGTCTCGACAGTGTAGAACCTCTCAAAGAGGCGTTCCACCTCAATGTTGGACAGTCCCCCTGCCGTGTTTGCAAAAATAATTTCACCGCTGTCCGTCAGCGTAATCTGTAAGTCGCCGTCACTGTATTTCACGGCGTTATTGAGAAGATTTGAAAACACTCTTGAAAGTGCGGTCCTGTCCAGAGTGCGGACAATTTTGTTTTTCGTGATATTTATTTCGGGAGTTATCCCCTTTTCACTGAGCAGGGCATAGTGACCGCTTATGCTCTCCGCAAGAACCTGATTCACAAAGACCTCCTCTTTAACGTCCGCACTGTCCCGTGAGAGTATCACGGAATACCTGAAAAGTTCCTCTGTCAGCTGTTTCATAAGTTCCGCACGCCCATCCATAATTTCAATGTACTCCGCAATTTTATCCGACTTTTCCGTTGACTTCATCAAATCGAGATAACCGCATATTGTCGTAAGCGGAGTACGCAAATCATGTGAAATATTGGTGATTGCGGTTTTAAGTTCCCTGTCGCCCTGAGTATAGCGGTAGTGTTCACGGCGTAGAATTTTCAGTTGTCTGTTGATGCTGTCGGCAAGGGAACGCATATCCCTGTCCGCACTTGAAATGTCTATCAGAGTGTTTGTGTCGGTTTGCAGTCTGTCGGCAAATTTTTCCGCAATTTCACGGGCAGTTTTCTTGAGCATATAAATCTTCACGCACAGTAAAATAATCAGAATTGCCAACAGACCGTATATCATATGTACCCCCTATTTCAAATCGGTTTTTCTGAACACAGCACAGCCGAGTGTCACCATTATGACTGCAAAAGCCGTTGAAAATAAAATATATTTCACGGGCGAAAAATCGGGTTTTTCCGAGAAGATTTCCATTAAAAACAGCTGTGAGGACGGCAGAACTCCGCTTATAAATTCAAGGAATTTATTTTCGGAGAAAAGCACATAAAGCGGCGACAGAGAGTTGAGTGCATATGCGACAATTACGGTCGCCACACCGCCCGAACTATTTCTTAACGTCATTGAAATAAACACGCCCAGTGTTGTGTACGCAGGCATTGCAACGAGGTACACAGGCAATGCTCTGAAAAAATTTTTTCTGTAAACTTCCAGAACATCGGGAGCAGGCAGGTCTTCCCGAAACCCTTCCAAGCCCGAAAAAATTTTCCCCGACAAAATATATACCCCGATAAAGACAGCCGTCACCAGAAAAGCGAGCAACGCAAAGACAATCTGACAGGAAAGGTAAATATTTAACCTTGTGTGTCCGACAATCAGTTTATTTCTTATCGTGTTGCTTGCAAAGTCCTGACTTATGAAAACTCCTGTCATTCCGCAGAAAACAAGTCCGAACATGGAGAAAAACATACTCACTCCGACATAGACCGTACCACTGTTTGCCACAGAGCTGAACGCCCCTGCAACGGCAAACGCTGTTGTTAAAATAAACATCGTGAAAAATTTTCTGCGGAGTTTATAAAACTCCGTGTATAAAAGTCTGCTCACAGTCCGTACCTCACTTCAGGTCTTTTTTGCGGAAGATAAAAATTCCCACTCCCGTCACGACTATTGTAATCACAAGTGAACTGACTATGAAATCCACGTCACAGGTTTTCGTCCGAACTATCTGCAAAATCTGGTCCATTGGGAGAGTGTCGTGCAGAAACAGAAAAACTTTTTTCTTTGTACCTGTCAGATATTTCGGATTTTTCGTAAGTGGCTGCTCGACTTCCTGCTCCTCACCGTTTTCGTCCACCACGGTTATGCTGTACGGCTCTATGTACTCCTTTGCGGAAAGCCTGTAGTTTATAGAACTTGCGGTAAACAGCATAAAAAGACACATTATTGTTGCGGCAAAACCCGCAATCCTGCCAGTTATCAGCATATAGACAAAGAGGAAAATCGCCGTCAGGGCAATAACGGAAAAGGTGCTTACAAGTATCAGAAAAAACGCTTTGCTGTGGGAAATACTGAGTTCCCCTATAATTCCGATTGCAGAACTTGCAAGCACAACGGCTATAAAGGCGAGGTTCATTATGACGGACGCAACCGAACATATCACAAGATTTGACAGGTACATTGCCGTCCTTGAATGACCTATTATGTGCTTGTTTCGTATCGTACCGCTGCTGTACTCCACGGCGACAAAAATTCCCATAAAGACCGAAATCACCATTCCGACATACATCTCCCCCACAAAGAGAATGTCGTCCGCAAAACAGTAGTAACCGAGGACTGCTTTCATGTCGCTCCAGCGTGTGAACACCGCAAAACCTGCAAAGCCCGCCATGAAAAGGACTCCAGCCCAAAAAATCCTGCTTTTGAACATCCTTACAAAATCAGCCCTCAGAAGTCTACTCATGATTTGCACCTCCCACAAGATTGACAAAAAATGTTTCCAGATTTTCGTCATGTTCCTCCATAGAAATAACTTCACAGTTTTCTTTCGAGAGGGCAAGGGCAAGCTGTGAAAAATTCGGCTTTGCGTAGACATCGGCTGTCCTGTCATCGAAAATTTTGTAGTCGATTTTCATGCTGTCCAGAACCCTTGCAAGAGCTTTTGTATTCGTGACTGTCATGTGTACGCACTTCCTGCAAGCCTTTTCGAGTTCCTCCGCACTCATCTCCTTGACAATCCTGCCGCTGTCAATAAAACCGTAATGTGTGGCGAGTTTTGACAGCTCGTCCAGAATGTGGCTTGAAATCAGGACAGTGATCTGCTGTTCACGGTTAAGTTTAAGAATCAGTTCACGGACTTCAATAATTCCCTGTGGGTCGAGACCGTTTATAGGTTCGTCCAGAATGAGAAAGTCGGGGTTTCCGCACAGGGCTATCGCAATGCCCAGACGCTGTTTCATACCCAGAGAAAAATGTTTTGCCTTTTTCTTTCCCGTATTTTCCAAACCGACCAGTTTCAGCAAATCCCGTATGCCGTCAAAACTCGGCATACCCAAAAGCCTGTACTGCATTTTGAGGTTGTCCTCAGCCGTCATTGACGGGTAAATAGACGGTGTCTCCACTACCGCACCCATTCTCCTCCGTGACTTTGAAATTGCACTGTCCGTGTTTTTCACCCCGTAAAGCTCAAAACTTCCGCCTGTTGGGTATTGCAATCCGCAAATCAGTCTTATCAGAGTAGTCTTGCCCGCACCGTTTCGTCCGACAAAGCCATAAATTGCACCTTTGGGAATGTGCATCGTGAGACCGCTCAGAGCTTTGAAATGACGGTAATCCTTGCAAAGACCGTCTGTTTTCAGAATATAGCCCATATAAAGACCTCCTTTTTGTTTTCTGAAAACATTATACCACGAAAAAGTTAAGAAAACGGTTAAGAAAAGAGTTAAGATTTAGTTAAGATTTTTTGGAAAACATAAAGTCTATATCCCAAACAGCCGAAATATAGTCCTCCCCCGATACAGTCCTCAACTTTTTTCTCAAATTATAAACATGAATTTTCAGTGAATATATCCAGCTTTGCCACGACTTTTTCTGCACCGTACTCCGTCTTTGTCAGTCCGCCGCCGAGTTTTTCACAAGGTTCAGGGAGATTTTTCGGAGAGCATAAAGCCGATACCCCAAACAGCCGAAATATAGTCCTCCCCCGATACAGTCCTCAACTTTTTTCTCAAATTATAAACATGAATTTTCAGTGAATATATCCGGCTTTGCCACGACTTTTTCTGCACCGTACTCCGTCTTTGTCAGTCCGCCGCCGAGTTTTTCGCAAGGTTCAGGGAGATTTTTCGGAGAGCATAAAGCCGATACCCCAAACAGCCGAAATATAGTCCTCCCCCGACACACTTTTCAGCTTTTTTCTCAAATTATAAACATGAATTTTCAGTGAATCTTCGGTGCAATCGGGTGTGTCTTCATTTATCTGCTCCAGAATAGTCAGCTTTGCAACGACCTTTTCCGCATTCTGTATGAGCAGTTTGAGTATGGCGTACTCCGTCCGTGTCAGCCTTACTCTGACATTTTTTACCGATACTTCGTGTGTTTCAAGGTTCAGGGAGATGTCTCGGTAGGACAGCACCGACGGTGTACCCGAAAAATTTTTCCTGCGTAACTGGACTTGTATTCTCGCCAGTAATTCGTCAATTGAAAACGGCTTTGTTATGTAGTCCACAGCACCGCCGAGCAGGAGTCCCACTTTATCCGTCACATCAGCTTTTGCACTCACCACAATAACGGGAATGTCCCTGATTTTCGGCAAAAGTTCCTCCCCGCAAAGCCCCGGTAACATGAGGTCAAGCAAAATTAAATCGGGTTTATTCCCGGACAGCACAAGCAATGCTTCTGTCCCCGAAAATGCATTATCTACTGTGTAGCCCTCTCTTGTCAACACCTCTGTTAAAAGATTACTGATGTGAATATCGTCATCAACAACAAGTATTCTGGACACCGTTTTCACCTCCGAATTGATATATGTTATCTCTATTATAGCACAATGCAATATTTTTTTCAAGTCACATTTTCATTTAATAAAAGTGCCATCTCGTCACTTTTGGGAAGTGCTTGTTTTGTCAAAAGATATGTCCTCCATAAGCGGAGGACATATCTTTTATTTTTCAGAATTTTATTATTTTATATATTTATATTCTCTCGGAGTTACTCCATAAAATTCTCTGAAAGCCTTGTAAAAATTACTCTGGTCTGAGTAGCCCAGCATAGCGGCGATTTCTTCATTGGAGAGAGTAGTGCTTTTCATCAGAATGACCGCACGGTTCATGCGTTCTTCAAGAACTAATTGCTTGAAAGTCTTCCCTGTTTCCCTGTGGATAAGTGCGGAAATATAGTTCGGGTGATAGGAAAAACGTCTTGAAAGTTCGTCCAAAGTCACACTGTCCACATGGTCAAAAATGTACCTTGTAATCTGTTCTGTAAGTGTAAGCTGTTTGTTTTTAGGTTTCTGCATACGGTATCGTCTTGCAATATACAGTAACAGTGTAAGCATCATAGGCTTGAGGATACTTTGTGTATCCTCTTTTTTGTCGGCATATTCGACTGCCATATTTTCAAGGAGTCCCCTGACAGCGTGGTCTTCCGTAAACGACAGGTGAATAAATTCGTCCGAAAAGCGGTTGGTCTGCGGGTTGAACAGAAAGCGGAACATCGTGCTGTCCATTGAAAGTGCCGACAGATATTCGCTGAAAAAAGTCTCCCTGCGTATCAGCACGCCGATAATTGTACTCGGTACATCGCTTTCAACACGGAGTGCATAACCGCAGTACGGCTGTGAAATATAGCATTCGTTCTCATGTATTGTAATTTTGTTATCGCTGTTTTCACTGAGAGCTTCATAGCTGTTTTTGTAAGCAAAATTTATAAAAAAGAAATCCTGCCTGTGGAACGGTTCATGTATGTACTTTCCCTTGAAAACGCATATCATAATATCCTCGTTTTCCTCTCCGGGAAAAGACAGTGTAAAATTTTTCTTTTTGTCCGTCCTGTAATCGTGAAATGTAATATCGGGACCGTCAAACTGTGTTGCCAGTTTGTCAATCGCCGAATCTATAAATTCGGACATAATATCACCTCCTGAAATTTATTATATCAAATTTTCTTAAAAAAAGCCAGTAGAAATCTTAAATTTTAATAGTGTTTTTTTAATTCAGCCGTGATATACTGTCGTCAGAATAAAGAGATACAATAAACTCAGAAATTAAATAATTCATATGATGTAAGAAAGGAATGATTTTATGAAAGCACATACTTTGAACATGACGGAGGGCAGTATTCTTAAGAACCTGATGTATTTTGCCGTTCCCGTGCTGATAGGGAACATATTTCAGCAGCTATATAACATTGCAGACACTGCTGTTATCGGTAATATACTCGGTGACGATGCACTTGCCGCTGTGGGAGTAGCCGCACCTGTCTACAATCTCCTGATAGGCTTTGCAAGCGGTCTGACGAACGGTTTCGCCGTGATTATCGCAAGATATTTCGGGGCAAACAATGAACGTGAGATGAAAAAGTCGGTCTCCCTGACCTATATTCTCTCTGCAATTATAGCAGTCGTTCTGACAGTGGGGAGCGTGGCAGTTCTCCACCCTCTGATGAGAGCGTTAAAAACGCCCGACAACATAATCACGGACACCGAAAGCTATATGCGTATCATCATAATTTTTTCCGCTGTGACAATTGCGTACAATATGCTTGCGGGAATGATGAATGCAATAGGCAACAGCAAAGCTCCCCTGTACTTCCTGATTATTTCGACTTTTGTAAATATCGGTCTGGACATTCTGTTTGTCAAATTTTTCAATATGGGAGTTGCCGGTGCAGCCTACGCCACGGTAATTTCACAGGGAGTTTCGGTTGTACTGTGTTTTATGTACGCTCTGAAAAAGTGTGATTTTCTGGTATTCAGAAAGTCCGAACTCATATGGGACAGGGCACTTCTTGCCGACCTGACAAGTACGGGGCTCTCAATGGGACTGATGTACGCTATAGTTTCAGTCGGTTCAGTGATACTGCAAAGTGCAGTCAACTCTTTCGGAACGAGTACAATTACTGCTCACACCGCTGCACGAAAAATAGACGATATTTTTATGCTCCCACTCAGTACGATTTCTATGGCAGTCTCGACTTCCACAAGTCAGAATTTCGGAGCAGGTAAAACGGACAGGGTAAAACAGGGTATCCGTTACGGCATTATCATATCTTTTATATGGAGTGCATTTTCGGTACTTATCTGTGTACTTTTTTGCAAACCCATGATACAAGCTCTCACGGGTACAACAGATAAAATTGTTATATCTACAGCGTCAAAATATATTATCTGGAACGTTTCATTCTTCTTCGTTCTCGGAATATTGTTTGTTCTTCGCAGTAGTTTACAGGGTGTCGGCAGAAAATTTGTGCCTGTGATGGGAAGTGTGGTGGAGTTCCTGCTGAAAATTCTCGCTGTAGCAGTACTTGCTCCTAAGCTTGGATATTTCGGCATCTGTATCTTAGAACCGATTATCTGGATAGTGTGTGCAGTGATTGTGATGCTGGACTATTCCGTATTTATAAAACATACTTCTAAAACTAACGGAATACTGCGAAATTTCAGAACTTGTTCCTGAACTGGATAACCTAACTCAAGCTCTCAGAAACGCTCTGTAAGCGTTTTTGAGGGCTTTTTCTTTTTTGACGGTCAAATCAGCCTGTCTGAAATCTAAATATATATTTTCGCCAATGGAAAAGATGTAGGCTTTAGCTTCCATATATGTGGATTTTGTTATCCGTGAAATCGAAAGATTCATAATACAATAGATCTGTTCGAAAACATCAAAAGCGGTGTAATTTATTATACAAAGCACAGATTAAAGAAAAACGAATAGAGA
>CANQWR010000020.1 GCA_947627625.1 uncultured Ruminococcus sp.
TCAAGGGGCGGAGCCCCTTGTGGGGGTTCAGGGGGCAACGCCCCCTGCCCCCTATCGTTCTAAAAAATATTAAATCTCTAAAAAAATATTAAATCTCTAAAAAAATATAATTTTAATAAAATTATTTTTTGGGCGAAGCCCCCTGTCTCCTATCGTTCTAAAAATTTTGGGACTCACTTTTTGGACTCCAAAAATTAAAACAGTAGAATATCATGGGGGGTCTGGGGGGATACTTCCCCCCAGCGGGGTCAAGGGGCGGAGCCCCTTGTGGGGGTTCAGGGGGCAACGCCCCCTGCCCCCTATCGTTCTAAAAAATATTAAATCTATAAAAAAATATTAAATCTCTAAAAAAATATAATTTTAATAAAATTATTTTTTGGGGCAAAGCCCCCTTGACCCCTATCGTTCTAATAAAATTTGCACAAAGCCCCAAGAGGTTCAGAATAAAACTGTCCGCTGTCGTCCACCTAAAGAAGCCCCTGCCCCTAATCGTTCTAAATAAAAACAGAGTGCAATAACCGTCTGATACCGCACTCTGTCCTTTTTCCGAACGGCAATAAAGCCGTGGGAATTACCTTCAGCTAACGTCCGAGCCTGAAGGGTTTTCTTTTTTTATCTTGAAAATCATTCTGAGTATCCCCGACAGAATTTTCGGACTCTTTACAACTACTATCTTCATATGTAACCCTCCTTTTAAGGATATACTATATTATATTCAGATTCACCTTTTTGGTTACATTTTAGAGTACACAACAAGGGCAAGCCCCGATTTTATTTTCAGCTCCGCCTTGTAAAAGTGGACTATCTCGTTGCTTGTACCTATGGGGAAATTCCGCCGAATGACGTAATTTTCGAGAGGGTATTTAACTCCCCCGAGATAATCTATTTCAAGTCTATCCGTGAGGGCAAAAATCGAGAAGTAATAATTTTCAAGTTTTTTGTAGGAGTGCAAACCCTCTCCCGCCACAGAAATTATATTTTTTTCGCTCTTGATGACAGCCGTGCAGTTTTTTTCAAAAGCGTAGATAAGAGTCTGGACATTGGCGAAAGTGTGGTCAAAACGCCCTCCGAGACCGCCGTAAATTATTATATAATTAAAATTATTTTCTATTGCATATTTGACGGCAAGCATAGTGTCGGTGTCGTCTTTTTCGGGGACACTCCTGTGTACCTCAATATTTTCGGGAAGCAGACCGTCAAAGGAATCGAAATCGCCAATAAAGACATTGGGTTTAAGCCCGACACTCTCAGCGTGACGATAACCGCCGTCCGCACAAATCGTAAAAAGACCCCTGTCGTACTCCGCAAAATCTGATATTTGGAAGTCACCGCCTGCAAATATAACGCATTTTTTCATAAAAAACCTCTCTGTACTTAAGATATTGGGGACTTCGTGCAAATTTTAATTAGAACGATAAGGGGCAGGGGGCTTTGCCCCCTGAACCCCCATTGGGGGCTCTGCCCCCAAACCCCCGCCAAAGGGGGAAACCCCCTTTGGAAACCCGTTTTTATTCTACTGATTAAATTATTTGTCGGGGGGGACTGTCCCCCCACAAAAAAGTCTCAGATAATATTATAACTCCCAGTCCTTGAGGAGTTTAGCCTCGTTGTACATAATACAGTAACTCTCGTGGCGGGACGTACTTATTTCCCCACATCTGACAGCTTCAATAACTCCGCAACCCTTTTCACAGGTGTGGGAGCAGTCTCTGAAACGGCAGTTGTCGGTATATTGGGGAAACTCCCTGAAACAGCCCGAAAGTTCCTCTTTTTTTATAATATTATAGCGGTTTGTCTCGAAAGTGGAAAAACCTGCGGTGTCGGCGATATAACCGCCCCCCGTGAGTTCATAGAGCTGTACACAGCGTGTAGTGTGTCTGCCCCGACCGAGTTTTTCGCTTATTTCGCCCGTCGCTATATTGAGATTAGGTTCAAGAGCATTTATAAGCGTGGACTTTCCTGCTCCCGAATTGCCCGTGAAAGCACTTGTTTTATCTTTTAGAAAGTCCCTCAGAGCGTTCACGCTCTCCGAATTGTGATAATCTATTTCAAAAGTCTCTATACCCGATTTTCTGTAAATATCGGCGATTTCCCTCCCCGAACTCAAATCTGTCTTGGTTATGACGACTGCGGGAGTAATTTTCTGATACTCCGCTATTGCTATGAACTTGTCGAGCATAACGAAATCGGGGGAGGGGCTTACCGTCGACACAACAAAGAGTATCAAGTCAAGATTTGCAAGGGGAGGTCTTATTATATAGTTTTTACGGGGCATTATCTCGCTTATAACACCGTTTTCAATCTCCACAACGTCCCCCGTACACGGACTTATGCCCCTCTTGCGGAAAATTCCCCTTGCCCTGCACTCACAAAAGCCCTGAGAAGTCTTTACAGTGTAAAGACCCCCAAGACTTTTTGTTATTATTCCGCTGATTTTTTCAGCATTTTCCATTAGAACCAGACCCAATTGCCCCACGCATCGTAGTAGCCGTTTACGCCCTCAACAGGTGTCATACCTGCATAGGGGTCAACAACACTTGTATTCGGGTCTTCCTGACTTACATTCGGGTCTACCCAAGGCTGTTCGGGTTCTGTAGGCACAGGCTCTTGAACTTCGGGTTCAGAAACTTCAGGCTCATAAACTTCGGGTTCTTGCACTTCGGGTTCAGCCTCTGTGGGAGCTTCCGTAGTGGGCTTCGGGAATCCCTCTATCGTGTCAAAAGCAGTCCAGATGTCCTCTGTAACGGTCTCTGTTGTACTCTCCGCAAAGTTGAAATTATAAGTTCCGAGAGTTGAACGCATATTGTTGTTGAGGTTTGTGAGAGCGACGGTCACTTCCACTTTCTCTCCCGAACCCTTTACGTTGTAGGTTATTTCGGTCATTTCGGGGCAGAGTATAGTCTGTGTGGACTGCGTATCGGTTGTGCCGTCCTCATTTTTGAGAATGAAGTCTATAACGAAACGTCCGTTTGCTTCGGCAGGGAAAGGCACTGTGAACGGTATTTCGCCGTCGGGGTTTTCGCCGTTGCTGACTTGGAATACTATTTCTGTTCCGTTCTCTACTTTTTCGCCCTTTTCGATACTCTGTCCGACTACTATACCCTCGTCCTCATAGGAGGCAACAGGCTCTGTAGTAGGTTTGAGACCCTTGTAATCGGCTATTGTGCAGGCATCTTCGGCAGTCTGTCCGATAAAGTCGTCCACACTTATCTGTCCTGCGTCCGTACCCATGCTGACATAGAGCAAAACAGTCATACCCTTATTGACTTCCGTACCCGCTTCGGGTTCTGTCTTTACGACATATCCTTTTTCAATGTCGGGGCTTGGAATGTTCTTTATATCGGCGACAAGTTCCCTCTCGTCAAGCTGTGACCTTGCAAGTTCCTGATTCATGTTGACAAGGTTCGGGACTTCAACGGTCTCCATGCCCTTGCTTATTCTGACTTTCAGTATATCGCCACGCTTGAACTCCGTACCGGGTTCTATGTCCTGCCAGATTATAGTATTTGCCTCCATCTCGTTGTACTCCGAGCCGTCCTGTTGGAACTGTATGCTGTTTCCGTACTGGCTGAGAGCGTCATTGAAATCCATTCCCACGAAATCGGGCATAGTGTAGTCATTTTTGTTGTTTGTATTTTCGAGAAGTCCGCTGAGAAGCGTTGCAATGAAAATCACCGCCACTATTATGACTACCACCACAACAGCGGTCAGAACGGGAACTACCAGAGAGGAACGCTCTTCCTCCTCCTCTTCCTCTTCGTCGTCATCGTCACCGCCCTCATAGTACTCACTATTATCATAAACATCGCCGTAAGCATTACTTGAAGAGGGGTAACTGCCGTCGCCGTCCGCATAGCCCTCAGCCGTACCGCCCGCATAAGCAGGGACAGACATACTGTCTCCGCTTGCGGAACTTATACCCGACTGCGTGTCAAAATACCTTGTGGACTCGCTGTCGTCAGCCTCCTCACGGTAGTAATTGAACACCATATCCGGATTGGACTTGAATTTCTCTATGTCACTTATCATCTCAGAGGCGTTCTGATACCTGTCCTCGGGATCTTTTTCCATGGCTTTAAGGACTATTTCCTCAAGACCGTCGGGAATATCGGGGTTTATAGCCCTTGGTCTCTCGGGAATATCGTGCATATGCATGACAGCAATAGCAACGGGGTTCTCACCGTCAAAGGGCTTTTTGCCTGTGAGCATTTCGTACATCATAGCACCCACGGAATAAATATCGCTCTTTGCGTCAGTATCTCTGCCGCTCGCCTGTTCGGGGCTGATGTAGTGTACACTTCCGATTGCCTGGTCTGTGGAAGTCCTCTCCTCCCTTGCGAACTTGGCAATGCCGAAGTCCATGACTTTTATAGTGCCGTCCGTGAACATCATAATATTCTGGGGTTTTATATCCCTGTGGACAATGCCTTTCTCGTGGGAGTGCTGTAAAGCTCTGAGTATCTGCACAACAAAGTGAACAGTGTCTTTCCATGTGAGGACTTTTTCCTCCTCAATGTACTCTTTAAGAGTAATGCCGTCAATGTACTCCATAACGATATACTGAATTTTCTCTGTAAATCCCATGTCGTAAATTCTGACGATATTGGGGTGAGACAGAACCGCAATAGCCTTTGACTCGTCCCTGAATCTCCTGAGGAACTCCTCGTTCTCTGAATACTCCCTTTTGAGTATCTTGATTGCGACAGTCTTGTTGTCGACAACATCTCTGCCCTTGTAGACTTCAGCCATACCGCCAACGCCTATGAGCTCTGTTATCTCGTACTTCCCATCGAGTTTCTTGCCAATGTACTTGTCCATTTGTTTTCCTTCCTCCTGTTTTTTTAATCGGAAATCACTGCAACCGTTATATTATCACGTCCGCCCTTGTTTAGAGCAAGGTTTATAAGCTCCTTTGACGTGTCGTCAAACGGCGTGCGGGCGATAACCTCATATATTTCATCATCCCTGCAATATCCCGAAAGACCATCGGAACAAAGCAAAAGGCTGATTTTGTCTTCATAGTCGATTATAAAAACATCTGTCTCAACAGTCTTGTCAACGCCGACTGCCCTTGTGAGCATATGTTTCTGGGGGTGAACCGCAAGCTGTTCCTCTGTAATATCCCCGTGTTCATAGAGGAGCTGTGCGACATTGTGGTCTTTTGTCACACAGAAAAGCCCCGTATCCGTTATGACATAGGCACGGCTGTCGCCGACATTTGCGACAAAAGCGGCGTGGTCGTTGACAAATACCGCCACACAGGTTGTACCCATTCCGAAATTTTTGAAATCAAGTCTTGCCTTTGTGTATATGACAGAATTTGACGCCGACATCGAAAGTATCAGCAGTTTGCGGATTTCCTCGTCAGTCATATCATCTCTGTACCCTGCGGAAAATCTCTGGAAAAACTCTTCAAGTGCGAGGGTACTTGCCTCTTTTCCCGCACGTTCCCCGCCCATTCCGTCACAGACAACGGCGAGAACGTTGTGTCCGAAATACTCACATCTCACAGCGTCCTGATTTTCCTCACGCCTCAGACCTATGTCTGTCTCAAACCTGAATCTCATCTGTCCCCTCCATTCATCACTAAAATTAAAAAAATCAAACAAATCAAAATCAACTGCTGTCAGGGCAGTATTTTTCCGAATCACGCCTGAGCTGTCCGCAGGCACCGTTTATGTCGCTCCCGAGAGTACGTCTCACGGACACATTTACTCCCAGATTTCTGAGTTCCTGTGCGAATTTTTTTACATGAACGCCGTCCGTTTTATAGTCCCTCTCCCTGACTTCATTGACAGGGATAAGATTTACATGGGCGTTCATATTTTTGAGAAGTCCCGCAAGCCTGACAGCGTCCGAATGTGAACAGTTCACGCCGTCCATGACAGCGTATTCAAAAGTGACTCTCCTGCCCGTCTCCGAAAAATAGTACTTGCAAGCCTTGATTATTTCGGGAATGTCGTACTTTCTGTTTACGGGCATTATCTCACTTCTTTTTGCACTGTCGGGACTGTGGAGCGAGACAGAGAGTGTCAAACCAAGTTTTAATTTTGCAAGTTCATATATTTTCGGAACTATCCCGCAAGTAGACAGTGCAACGTGCCTGAAACTGAAATTGTTACCGTCATTATCAGACAGAAGTCTCAGAAATTTAATCACATTGTCGTAGTTGTCAAGAGGTTCGCCTATACCCATAAGGACTATACCGACGGGTCTGACACCCGTGTCAAGCTGTGTCTGATAGACCTGCATAAGCATTTCGGACGGCTCAAGATTTCGGACGTCCCCGCTATTGCCGAAGCACAGAACCTGCACCCCATTTTACAGCCGACCTGTGTCGAGACACATATGCTGTTGCCGTAGTTGTGCGACAGGGAGACGGTCTCCGCAAAATTTCCGTCACTAAGCTTATAAAGATATTTTACCGTATTATCCACACAAGATTCAAGTCTTTTCTGCACAAATAGTCTATTTATACAAAAATTCTCCTCAAGAACGGCTCTGAGTTGGACAGATATGTCAGTCATTTTGTCAAAATCGAATACTTTTTTGGAGTGCAGCCACCTGAAAACCTGCTTAGCTCTGAAACTCTTTTCGCCGAGTGAGACGAGTATGTCCGCAAGTTCCTGTCTGCTAAGATTCATTATGTCAATTTTATTTTGATTTTTATTATTTTGATTTTTATTATTTTTATTATTATTTTCCAAACTCTCCAATCAATCACCCCTCTTTCTGAGTTTTGCTATAAAGAAACCGTCACTGCCAAAGTGGACGGGAAATATAGAAGCCATGCAACCGAATCTGCTCCCCAACGGTTCGGGCAGTCTGACGGTCTCCATTTCGGGGTACTCCCTTAAAATTCTCTCCACGACATTTTCGTTTTCGGCTTTTCGGAGCGTGCAGGTCGAGTAGACCATCTCACCGCCCTCTTTCAAGTACCTGACGGCATTTTCGGCTATTTTGTACTGCAATTCGGGCAGACCGTCAAAATCCCCCTCACTCTTGTATTTTATTTCGGGTTTACGCCTTACAGCTCCCAGACCCGAACACGGCACGTCACAGAGGATCTTCAGGAATTTGGGTGTCTTTTCGTCATAGACAGAGGAGTCCCCCGAAAAAACGTCCACATTTTTCAGACCAAGTCTCTCCGCACCCTCTCTTATCAGCCTGCACCTGTTTGTGTGGAGGTCACAGGCGTAAACCTTGCCCGTGCCGTTCATAATTTCAGCCATAGTGAAAGCCTTGCCGCCAGGGGCGGAACACATATCGAGGACGGTGTCATTTTCGCTGAGACTTAAGGAGTACGCACACAGCTGTGAGGCGATGTCCTGAACGTGGAAAAAGCCCTTTTCAAAGGCGGAAGTCCTCACAGGATCTCCGTTTTTTATTTTTATATTATAACAGTGCGGGAGGATTTCGTTTTTTTCGGCAGAGACCGTCCCCAAATCATTAAAAAACTCCTCCTCTGTACACTTTGTGCTGTTCATTCGGACTGTCATGGGGACACTCCCGAGAGAATCAGACAGGAGATTTTCGGCGAGTTCCGTTCCGTAGTCCTCTGTTAAACTTTTAACAATCCACTCCCGAACCGAATATTTTATACTCATAGATTTGACAATATCATCAGGGAGAGCGTAACTTTTACCCTCCCTTATGAACTTCCTGAGCACAGCGTTCACCATTCCGCAGGCACTTGAAACTCTCAGATTTCTGCAAAGTTTGACGCTCTCATTCACGGCGGCACTGTCGGGTACGCTGTCCATATACAAAATCTGATAAAGCCCACAGCGTAATATATTCAGGACTTTTCTGTCAAGTTTTTCAACAGGTCTGCTTGAAAGATTTGATATTATATAGTCAAGAGTGATTTTCCTCTCGATAACGCCATAGCAGAGGGCAGAGCAGAATTTTCTGTCTCTCTTGTCCATATCGGACTTTTCAAGGCTGTTTCTAAGGGCAATATTTGAGTAGCTGTTTTCGGCGAACACACGGCTTAAAAAGTCCACGGCAAAAATTCTCGGGTTCATCAGTCGTTATTACCCCTCACGGAAGAGAGAAGTCTCAAAAGCTGTAGTATAGAAGTGACAAGTGCTGTTACATAAGTCATAGCGGCAGCAGTCAGGACTTTTCTCGCCATCGGTACTTCATCGGACTGCAATATTCCGTCATCACGGAGAGTTTTCAAAGCCCTGCCGCTTGCGTTCAGTTCAGTCGGGAGGGTGACGAGCTGAAAAAGTACCACAGCACCGAACATTCCTATTCCGACATAGACGAGTTTCGGGAATGCACTGAAAAAGATTATTCCCAATATGAAGACAAAGTACCAGAATCTTGAACAGATGTTCACAACGGGTACTATCTTGCTCCTTATGACTATAGGAGTGTAGTTCACAGCGTGCTGGATTGCGTGACCGCATTCGTGTGCGGCGACACCTATAGCGGAGACGGAAGTCTTGCCGTAGACGGTTTCGGACAGTCTGACAACATTTGCAGTCGGGTCATAGTGGTCTGTGAGGTTTCCGCTTATACGCTCAATGCCGACATTATAGAGACCGTTGTTGTCGAGAATTGCCCTTGCAACTCTGTCAGCGGTCAGACCGTTTGAGTTCATGACTTTTGAATACTTGCTGAAAGTCGAGGTGACATTTATCTGTGCCACTATTGGCAGGACAATCATCACAAGCAAAATAATAACATCCATAAAAAATACCCCCTGTTCAATCTGAAAAACTCATTCCCTTTTCGAGTTTTTTACCTCTTAGAAAATCCCCTGTGTTCATACGCCTGCTCCCCTCAAGCTGTACCTCTGTGAAAGTGACGGCTTTTCCGTCACCGCAGACAACGGAAAATTTTTCCGAATCGACATAGACGACCGTCCCGTGCTGTGCTTCAAAAACTCCCGACGAAATTTCGGACCTGTAAATTTTAAGTCTCTTGCCGTCAAGAGTAGTATACCCCGTAACTCCTCTTATAGTATTGTGGACTTGCTGTGCAGTTTCTGAGAAGTCCAGTCTGCTCATATCTTTTGTAATCATCGGAGAGTAGCAGGACAGCGAATCGTCCTGTTTTTCGGGAGTTAAACTACCGTCCTGAATGGCTTTGAGCGTCTCCGTGAGGACTTCCCCGCCCATTTTTGATAGCCTGCTGTATAGCTCTTCATAAATTTCGTTCTCGCCTATGGGAGTATTCCTCTTTACAAGCATATCGCCTGTGTCAAGCCCCTCCGACATCTGCATTGACGTGACACCCGTTTCGGTCTCACCGTTCAGGAGAACCCAGTTTATCGGTGCAGCACCCCTGTACTTTGGCAGAAGTGAGGCGTGAATATTTATGCAGCCGTATCTGGGCAGTTCAAGAATTTCCTTTGGCAAAATCTGTCCGTAAGCCGTGACAACTATCACATCGGGGGAAATTTTTTTCAGAACTTCCAGGACTTTCACCGCATCGTCACCTTTTCGGAGCGAAACAGGCTGATAGACTTCAAAACCGTACTCAACCGCTTTAGCCTTTACAGGTGACGGCACAAGTTTGTTGCCACGCCTGCCCCTTGCCTTGTCGGGCTGTGTGAAAACTCCGCACACCTCATGACCGTCCTTTACAAGAGTTTCAAGACACGGCACAGAAAATTCGGGAGTTCCCATAAAAACAACTCTCAACTTATTCACTCTCCTCGGGTACAATAAATTCCTCGGCAATTTCGGTAAAGACGTGACCGTCAAGGTGGTCATTTTCGTGGCAGACACACTGTGCCCCAAGCCCCGTGAAAGTCTTTTCAAACCAGTTGCCGTTTCTGTCCTGAGCCTTTATTTTGACTTTTGCAGGTCTTGTCACATAAGCCCACACATCGGGACACGACAGACAACCCTCCTGAACTCTCTGCTTGCCCTTTTTTGAGAGTATTTCGGGGTTTATAAATTCAAAATTCCCCTCGTCTTCAAGGTGCATTATAAAAACTCTCCTGCAAACGCCTATCTGTGGGGAGGCAAGCCCGACACCCTGAGCTTTGTCAAGGGTCTGGTGCATATCGTCAATGAGAATGGCGAGTTTTTCGTCAAATTTTTCAACAGGTCTGCAAACCCTGTGCAGAGCCTCGTCTTTGTCTGTCAGAATTTTTCTGAGTGCCATAAAAATCAGATTATCCTTTCTTTATTATATGCGGAGCGTTTCAGAGACCTATATCGCCGTTTATGTCGACATACAGCGAAACGTCCTTCATCTCCCTCAGCTTTGAACCCTCTTTTAGAATGTTCTCTATAAACCCCCTCATCTGTGCGGTGTTTTTGAACTTCATAATTATCCTGTACCTGTATTTCCCGCCTATTTTCAGGTAAGAACACTTCACAGGTCCGAGGACTTTGACAGGCGTTTTCGGGACAAGTTCCCTAAGTCTCACACGCATAAGAGAGAGTACGCCGTACGCCCCTTTTTGGACAGTCTCCTCGTCAAGTGCAGCGAACCCGAAGACGCACATATCGCAAAACGGCGGGAAAACCATGACTTTTCTTATAGAGGTCTCCTCTTTGTAGAAACCCCAGTAGTCCTGCTGAGAAGCAAGCCGCATGACATAGTGGTCGGGCATAAAAGTCTGTAGTATAGCCCTGCCCCTTTTACCGCCACGTCCTCCACGCCCGACAACCTGTGTTACAAGTGAGAACGTCTGTTCGTAACTCCTGAAATCTCCCGAATAGAGAGATTTGTCAACGGACAGCACCCCCACAAGAGTTACATTCGGGAAGTCAAGACCCTTGCTTATCATCTGAGTACCTGCCATTATGTCGTACTTTCCCTCACGGAAGTCGGCAAAATTTTTTTCATAAGACTGACGTGAAACAGCGGTATCAGCGTCCATTCTGAGAATTTTTGCCATAGGGAAATAGTCGCCGAGTTCCTCTTCAAGTTTCTGAGTGCCGAAACCCATGCTTTTCAGTCTCTCCGAACCGCATGACGGACACCTTTCGGGGGGCTGGTCTGAAAAACCGCAGTAGTGACACATCATTCTGTTGTTTTTCTTGTGATAAGTCAGCGGTACGGAGCAATTCGGACAGTGCACGGGTTTTTGGCAGTCCACACAGCTTATTATAGTGTGGTAACCTCTCCTGTTCAGGAGTAGTATACTCTGCTCACCCCTTTCAAGGTTCAAATCAATTTCCCTTGCAAGAATACGGCTGAACTCCGAAAAATTGCCCTCCTCACGCTCAATACGCATATCGGCAATTGTGACTTCCGGGAGAGGGTTATTCCCGTAGCGGTTTTTCATCTCAACAAGCCTGTACCTACCCAGTTGGCACATATAGGTACTCTCAATGGACGGCGTGGCAGACGCAAGGAGCAAAACCGCATTGTTGTAAATGACTCTCTGTTTGGCTATGTCGTGGGTGGAGTATCTCGGCGTGCTTGCGGACTTGTAAGACCTGTCGCCCTCCTCGTCCATAATGATTATACCTATATTGGAGAGCGGTGCAAAAATAGCACTTCTCGTTCCTATTACTATGTCAGCCTCACCCGATTTTATTCGTTTGTACTCTTCAAGTCTCTGTCTGAGTGACAGACCGCTGTGAATGACACCTGCCCTGCTCCCGAAAAGAGAGCGAAAACGGCTTAAAATCTGTGGCGTGAGGCTTATTTCGGGTATCAGGAGCATAGCCTTTTTGCCCGTCTTGGTGACTTCATTTATGAGTTTTTCAAAGACGGAAGTTTTACCGCTGCCCGTTACGCCGTTCAGGAGATAGACAGACGGTTTGCCGTCGTTTACTCCCGACATTATGGTATCATAGGCGTTCTGCTGTTCCTCCGACAGGACTATACTTTCGGGGTCAATTCGTGAATTTTCGTCAACTTCAGGGGAGTAGGAAATTTCGCACTCATACTCCTCCGCACCCCCCGATGCGACAAGTCTCTTGACTACAGATTCGGTAACTCCGCACATATAGGCTGTCTCTTTTACGGAAGCCGTCCCGACTTCCGTGAGAAAATCGGCAACAGTCTTTTGTTTTGGCGTGAGGTCGAAATCGGCGGGATTTGAGCAATATTTATTACTAAGTCTCACCATCCGCATTCTTGTATCGCCGAGAGCCTGTCTGAAAACGTTGTCCGATATCAACGCCCCTGCGTCACACAGTTCGTCGGGAAATTTTCTGCCGTTTGCGGAAATGTACCCCTCCATAAAATCCGTCAGCTTTTTGGGTTCTATGAGACTAATGCTGTCGAGGAGATTCAAAGCCCCGTCAGAGAGACTTTTGTGGTCCTTGAAATTTTTCCCGAAACGGAAGTGTTCCTGTGTCCTGACCCTCATTGCGGGAGGTAACATAACTCTGAGAGCGTCGAAATATGTGCAGAACGTGTGTTCACGCATATACTCCGCAAGTTTCAGAAGTTCATGAGATATAACGGGTTCTTCGTCAACGGTACTTATTACGGACTTCATTTTCACGGAGGATTCGGGTTTTTCGTCCGAAATGCGGACAACTATTCCGAGTCTCCTGCTGTTGCCTCGCCCGAACGGCACGAGTACACGACAGCCCTCCGAGACGGTCATATTGTCGGGGACTTTGTAGCTAAAGAGCATATCAAACGAATAGACTGTCTCGCTGACGGCAATTTCAGCATACCGTTCCATATCAGTCAACCGTGCTGACTATCTTGCACTTTCCGCTTGCAAGTTCCTCAACAGCCGTCTTGACAGGCTTTTCTTCGAGGATTTCCTTGTTGGCGATAATTTCGTCGGTAATTTCCCTTGCCCTCTTTGCGACTGCTATAACAAGCGAATAACAGCTTTCGTTTTTTGAAATAATCTGGTTTACTGCGGGTCTAAGCATTTTTAATCACCTCATCTGTTATATAAGCGGAATTTTTCGCACGGAGGGATTCTGCCCTCACTATTGTGAAAAAGTCCTCAACTGCCTTTGATAGTTCAGCGTTGACTATTATATAGTCATAATTTTCAGCAAGAGCGATTTCCTCCGAAGCCTTTGCGATTCTCTGTGCTATTACATCGTCGGTTTCTGTACCCCTCTTGCGGAGTCTCCTCTCGAGTTCCCCCAGAGAGGGCGGTGCGACAAACACAAACAGTGCATCGGGTCTTAATTCTCTTATTTTCATTGCCCCCTGCACCTCTATTTCAAGAATGACGTTCACGCCCTTTTCAAGTCTCTCCTCCACTTCACTGAGAAGAGTACCGTAAAAGTTCCCGCAGTATTCGGCGTATTCGAGAAATTCACCGTTCTCCACTTTATTCAGGAAGTCCTCTCTTTCAAGAAAATAGTAATTAACGCCGTCTCTCTCGCTGTTTCTGGGTTTTCTTGTGGTAGCCGATACAGAGCAGTAAAACCTGCCGTCTCTGAGAATATATTTCAGCATTGTACCCTTTCCGCAGCCTGACGGTGCTGAAAAAACAATAAGTCTACCTCTGTTCTCCGTCATCATCTTCATCTCCTCCGTTTTCGTTTATCCTCCCCGCAAGGGTCTCCGTCATGAGTGAGGAGAGGATAATATGACCGCTGTCCATTATTATCACAGCACGGGTTTTACGTCCATAAGTGGCATCGATAGCCTGTCCGCCGTCCTTTGACTCCTGAATAAGTCTCTTTATGGGAGCGGAGTCGGAACTCACAACGGCGACTATCCTTGACGCTGACACCATACTGCCATAACCTATATTTATCAGTTTCATTCCTGCACCTGCTTTTTTGTGAACGCCTTTCAAGTCAAGCTACTCTATATTTTGAATTTGCTCCCTGATTTTTTCGGTCTCCGCCTTCATATCGATGACAAGTGCGGTTATCTCAACGTCCTGAGCCTTTGAGCCGATAGTATTTATCTCCCTGTTTATCTCCTGGACTATAAAATCAAGTTTCCTGCCGACAGGTTCATCTGATTCAAGCATTGATTCAAGCTGACGGATATGGCTTGCAAGTCTGACAGTCTCCTCGTCCACAGCTATTTTTTCGGCAAATATAGCAGATTCCGTCAAAATTCTCTGCTGGTCTATGTCTTTGCCGTCAAGTATTTCGGACAGCTTCTGAAAAAGTCTCTTTCTGTACTTTTCGACCGTCATCGGGGAGAGTTTTTCGACCTGTGAGAGCATTTCTTTCAGATTTTTTGTCTTCAGGAGAATGTCCTCCCTGAGCCTTTCGCCCTCCGTCTCACGCATATTTATGAACCCTGTGAGAGCCTCTTTGAGGGTTTCGGCGGTGTCGCCCGTTATCTCGTCCTCATTTTCGGGCTTTTTTCTGACCGTGAAAACGTCTGGCATTCTGCTTAAAACCGCAAGAGTGAGGTCATCGTTTCTACAGAATACGTCGGACATATCTCTGAGGGCAAAGGCGTAACCCTTTGCGACATCATGGTTCATAGTTATTTTCACGTCCGAAGTCTCCATGTTGACAATTGTGACAGAGAGTTCAACCTTGCCCCTGCTTATTGAAGATTTCAGAATATTTTTCAGAGTATCCTCGATATAGCCGTAAGTTCTGGGGATTCTCGAAGAGCACTCATAGTACCTGTGGTTTACTGAGCGTATTTCGACGGTAATCTCCCGCCCGTTCGCTATTTTTCGAGCTCTGCCGTAGCCTGTCATACTTTTCAATCTATCGCCTGCTTTCATAAAGAATTTGCATGACTGTTCCGAATTTTATTATAACACGAATGCCATAAAAATGCAAGAGTTATAATAAAAAAATAAGAAAACAGCCGTCGGAATGTACTCCGACAGCTGTTTTATATATAAGTGCAATTATGTCATTTAATTAAATCAAATATTGTCGTTTTCAGACCGCCAAATTACTTAGCGTTCAGTTCGTCTACAGTGAGGTAAGAACCTTCCTCGATGAGACCTGCATCGTACTTCTGAAGAGCGAAAGCATCGTCGGTAGTGATACCGTTGCCCCTGTCGATTATATCGGCATTCTTTGTAGCCTGGTCGAAGTCCGCAGGAGTATACTCATCGGTGTTTGCAAGGTACTGAAGTATAGCAACTGAGTCGGCGATAGTAGCAGAGCCGTCGAGGTTAAAGTCGCCCCAAGTGCCCTTGTCGTCCTCATCACCCGTAGTGGTTTCGGAGTCTGAAGCCGTAGTGGTCTCCTCGGGAGCAGTAGTTGTCTCATCGGCAGCCGTGGTAGTCTCCTCGGGAGCAGTAGTAGTCTCCTCACCTGTTGTGGGTTCTTCCGACGAATCGTCGTTAATAGGTGTAACCTCGGGATAGAGGAGAGCCATAGTACCTGTTGTCATGAGAGCATCGCCCATGTGCCAGAATCTGTGGAGGTTGAACTCATAGTCGTTGATGTCTACAGTGCCGTCGCCGTTGTTGTCCGTACCCTGACCCTCATAGTACTTCTTAGCCTCCTGATACATAGCGTCTGTCTCATAGGACTTACGCAGTGAGGAGAAAGTAGCACCGGGAGCGATAACAGAACCATCGGGCATTGTGCCGTTGTAACCGCTGGGGATAGCAACAGTCTGCTCAAATACTCTTGAAAGGCTTCCGTTGTGGTCTGTGTAGGAGAGACCGATTTCGTCACGAGAAGCGTTCCACTGAGCACTCATGAGCTTGTTAGCAAGGCGGAGACCCTGTGCAGCGAGGTCTGAGTTGTCATCTGTCTGTGCAGCGGAAGCGGGAACACCGTTAGCAGCAGCATAGAAGATGAGAGTATTACAGAGTGAAGAAACGCAACCAACGTCACTCTGACCGTAGCCTGTGATAGTGCAGGTGAGACCGTTGTTGGCGTTCTCATCATAAGTGCCGTTCCAAGTAGCAGGCTGACCGCTCCAGTCGAGGTTTGAAGGAATGCAGTAAGCGAGTTCCGTGCCGTCCTCAGTTGTGTAGTTGAACTCTGTGTTGTCGATGAACCAAGTAATCCATCTGCTCAGAAGTTTTTCGAGAGCCTGCTCAAGAGAGAGACCGCCGAACTTCATATCGCTTGCCTTGTCGCCGTTTGTCTTTACATAGTAGTAGAGTTCGGCGAGACGCTGTGTAGACCAAACCTGATTTCCGATCCAGTGGTTTGAACCCGGGTCAGCATAAACAGGGTGTTCAACGTAAACCATGTCATAGAAAGTAGACTCACTTGCGTCATACTTCTCATACTTACCGTTCTTGGAGTTTGTGCAGCCACCTGCAAAAGGACCGTCAGCGGACTGAAGCCAGAGGTAGAACTCAATCTGTCTCTGAAGGGACTTCTTGTAGTCCTCAGTAGCTCTTGAACCTGAAGTCATACCTGCATTGATTTTAGTGTCATATGCGAGAGCATAAGCAGCGAGCGGGTTCTGATAGAACTGGTGCGAGTGTGAGCAGCCGATCTGGAAAGCCCAGTCATAGCTGCCGCCGTAGTAGGTGTGAGAGAGAGCTCCGCCCCATGATGTGTACCAAGCCATGAGGAAGTGCTGTGAATCCCAGCTTGCGGACTGTGCACCGATGTCCTGACAGCCGATAGCCTTGTAGTACTTGTCAAACATATCGTTACGGCACTGGTCGCCCATTTTACCTGCAAGGGTAGAGAGGTCGCCCGTGTCGAGACCGAAGTTGTTAGCGAAATAGATAGCCTGAATAGCACGGTCCTCAGCATCGGGGGCGTTTGTGAACGAATACTGTTCGGGAACGTTACCGATACCGTTGAAGATACCCTTCATACCTGTACCCTGTGTAGAAGTCATACCGTATTTGAGCTCTTCAATACAGCCGTGGGGAACTGTCTCAAAGCAGGACTCCTGCTCACCACGCTGGAAAGTGTTGATGAAAGTGAACTGACCGCTTCCGCCGCCGAAGCCGTACCAGTCGTCAACATCGGCGAGCCAGTGCATGAGGTAGTAGCCGTTGTCGCTGCCGTAAGCGGACTTGAACTCATCGAAGAGCGGGTTATAAGCGTTAACGCCGTTCTGTGTAGCGGGATAGAGGTCGGGTTCTTTTTCCTCTGTAGCTGTGTCAGCTTTGAGGCTTGCCTGTTTCCAGATAGTGCTGTAGTCGACATTGTTGTAGCCGTAAGCGTTCTGTGACCAACCCGGAATAATAGCTTCAAGAGTTTTCCAGCCCTTCTGGAGGTCGCCTGTTGAACCCTCAATAATGCCCTTGCTTGCAAGAACATCGTGCATAGCGGTAATCCAAGCGATGTAGGACATAGCCTCCGAAGTGGTCTCATGACCGTAGTCGGGAGCCTCTACGACGAGAGTCTCAACAGCGTGGTACGGGATACCGAAAGAGTCGCCGTTTTTACTGCTTGAAAGATAGCCGTTCTTCTCACCGTTCGTGATAACGTCCTGATAGAGTGACTGGAACATTTTTGCGTATGACTCGTTTGCTCCGCCCTCTGTTGCGAAATCGTTTGCAGCTGAGGCGAATGACGGGATTATAGCCGTTGCGGACATTGCAGCAGCGAGGATTCCCGAAGCAAGAGCCTTGTTCTTTTTGCTTATCATCTGTGAAAAACCCCTCTCAATAATAAATTTTAATTTTGAATTTTGGAATTTTTGAATAGTGACAGTGCTGAGAAATCACCGTCCGAGATGTGTATGAGAAAATATATCACGCACTGTGCCACGGCACGGCACACTTGTAAGATTATTTTCAAGTTCAATTATATTATATTTTTTCAGTTCTGTCAACACTTTACACGGTTTTAGACTTTTTCGGGACGTATTTTTGGTGCATTGCACATAATTGAGACCGTGTTTTTGTATATTATGTCAAAACAAAAAATCCGATTTGGGACAAAACATGAATAAATTATGAATAAATAAAAATATACGGGAGTCTCCCGAACGCTTTTTCAAAATTCACCGTTTCAGCAATATTCTTTCACACATTCCACACAGGGACAGTTTAGAATTTTAAGTGCATGAAAAATCGGATTAACAGTTTGTTCATTGTGTGTTAATAATCTGTCAATATTTTTGTGTGATAATAAAAGAGTGTGACCTGCGTGGACACAAATATCAGGACTGTGAGAACAGTTCCGAAAGGAGAAAAATATGGTCAAGATAGAAAATCTGACTAAGTATTACGGAAAAAACCGTGCTGTCAACAATATCAGCTTCACCATAGAGGACAACGAAATATTGGGATTTTTAGGACCTAATGGTGCGGGGAAGTCAACGACTATGAACATGATAGCAGGGTGTCTGCCGATGACATCGGGCAGTATCAGCATTTTCGGGAGCGACATAGCCAAAGAACCCGTCAAAGCTAAGAAAAACATAGGCTATCTGCCCGAAATACCGCCCGTTTACCCCGATATGAGAGTGAATGAATACCTGTCTTTCTGTGCGGGACTGAAACGTGTCCCTGCCACAAAGCGGAGCAAGGAGATAAAGCGTGTGACGGAACTGCTCGGGCTGACGGAGGTGCGGACAAAGTTAATCAAGAACCTTTCAAAGGGCTACAAACAGCGTGTGGGTTTTGCACAGGCTCTTATCGGAAACCCGAAATTTTTAATTCTGGACGAGCCGACTGTTGGTCTCGATCCCAATCAGCTTGCGGAGGTCAGGAGCATAATAAAAGACCTGAAAAGCCAGCACTCCGTCATATTCAGTTCACATATCTTAAGCGAAGTGAGTGCGGTTTGCGACAGGGTGGTCATAATAAACAAGGGCAACATAAAAGCCGTTGACACTATAGACAACCTTGAAAAGTCGCTTGGGGGAAATCCCATTATAAATATAAGAGTAAAAGGACCAAAGGCAAAGAGTGCCTCTGTTATAGAGCTGACGGAGGGAGTAAAGGAAATCTCCAAAATAGAGGCAGAGGGCGGTGAATCGTTCCTGTTTTCGGTTCAGACGGACGGCGATGCGGACGATGTCAGGACGAAAATTATGTCCGAACTTATAAAAAACGGCATTCAGATTACGGAGATATTCACCGAAAAGCCCGATCTGGAGAAGGTCTTCATGGCGATGTTAAACAAAGAGGACAAAAAGTCCGGTCTTGAACAGCTTCTTGAGGAGACACCCGAAGTTTCAGAAATTTCAGAAGAAGAAGAGACCGAAAAAGAAGAGACCGGAAAAGAGGAGGGTGACAAGTAATGTTTTCAATATATAAAAAGGAGCTGCAGTCGTTTTTCTTTACTCCCTTTGCGTACGCCCTGACGGCACTTTTCATGTTCCTGTTCACATATATGTTCAACTCGGGCATAGGCAACATGGATTCGAGTACATACTCTTTCAGTTTCCCCGAAATATTCTACAACGTCATATTCTACTTCATATTTCTTGTGCCGATAATGACAATGCGAACTTTCGCCGATGAGAGGAAATTCGGGACTGAAACGCTCCTGATGTCGTCCCCCGTGAACGTCTTTCAGATAGTTATGGGGAAATTCCTTGCAAATATGACAATGTTTTTATTTATGATACTTGGTTCGGCGGTTTTCCCGATAGTGACCGCTCTGAACGGACAGGTAGTCGTTGGACAGCTTATATGTGCTTACATAGGTTTTTTCTGCTGGGGGGCAATGTATATCTCACTGGGAATGCTCATATCGTCCTTTACGGAAAACTCCATAATATCGGCAATAATAGGTGAACTTGTGATGTTTGCGTTTCTGTTTGTGGACGACTTCTCACAGACCGCCTTTATTGCACAGTTTCCGAAATTGCAGTCTGTCCTGTACGCATTCGCCTCGCAGCCCAGATTTATATACTTCTCACAGGGCTTTATAAGGCTCTCGGACATAGTTTACTTTGTCTCGGCGATAGTGGTGTGTCTTGCGTGGAACTACATATCCATAGAGAAGAGACGCTGGAACAGGGGGTAAGTGAAAATGCAGAGCAAGAAAAAATTCAATCTGTCGGGACCTGTTGCGTTTCTGATAGCGGTACTGGTTCTCTTAATATTCGTGCCCATAAACATGATAATGGGCTACAGCGACAAAGTTTTTGATATGACACCCTCGGGGAGGTACACTCTGAGCGAAAAGACAGTCCAGCTTCTGGAAGATTCCGCTGACAAACAGATAGAGGTCTATTTTCTGTCCGACATAGAAAATCTGCTTGACGTAAATGCACCCGAATTTCTGCCGCTTTACCACACTCTGACGGAACTTGAAAAGCGTCCGAATATAACTCTCACCTGTTTTGATCCTGACGAGGACAAGGAACTTGCGGAGTCTCTCAATCCGTCGGGGGCTATAGAAGTCGGAACGGGAGACGTTTTTGTGAAGTGCGGAGACGTTATAAAGAAAGTCGATGCGAGCAAGATATTTCAGGCTGATTCACAGAATAACGCCTCCTATGCGGGAGAGGAACTTATAGCGAGTGCTATATATGCGTGTGCAGTCGGAAAGCTCCCGACGGTCTATTTCATATCGGGCTACAGCGAGAAAACTCTTGCGGACAACTATTCGGTCTATGCGGACGAGATAAAAGCGGACAACTATGATGTCAAAGAACTCGACCTTTCCTCCGTGGACAGTGTCCCCGATGATGCAAATATTGTGTACCTTGCAGGCGTGGACAGGGATATTTCAGACGAGGACAGAGACAAGCTGAGTGAATATGCGGACAACGGCGGTTCGCTGTCCATACTGATACCGCCCTGCGACAAAAAGGGCAGATTTGAGAATATAGAGTACATTCTTGAAAAGTTTGAACTGTCTATGGACTACAATATTATTTCGGAGTCCAACACACAGAACCAGCTGCTTGACAACGATTCAAAGCAGAACGACAGATTTTTCAGGGTGTCATATCCCGCTTTCAGTGAGGACTACACCGTTGACCTGACCACCGATATAAATACGCTTGTTGCGAACGGAACGTACAGTGCGGGAGTTTCCAATATAAGAAGTCTCCACGAGAGCGGTGTTGATTCGGGAATGATAGAAAAAGCGTCCATAATAGAAAACCTTCCCGCTTCCGCTGACAGTTACGAGTACACGACAATAAGCACTCCGATGGGCGGTGACGATGAGACCGCAGAGGAGGCAGAGGCTCTCACGGAACAGCCAATCTGCATGGGTTACTATTCTTACAACAAGCAGACGGGTGCGAAACTCTATGTAATCGGCACTGATTCCGCTATTGACAACGATGAAGTCTCTTTCTACACTTACGGCACAAGAATGATGACGCTATTTTCAAATACATGGCTATATGACAGTGACATTGACATGGGCATAGGAAACAAGGCTAACTCCTACGACACTATGCACTTTGAGAGCAGTGAAAAGGCGACTTCCGTTCTCAGGATATTTACGATAATACCGATAGCAGTCGCAATAGTCGGCGTTGCGGTGTGGCTCAAAAGGAGATACGCATAATGAAGAAGATAATTATTGCGTGTGCTGTCTTAGCCGTACTCGGAGCGGGTTCGGTGACGGCTTATATGACTGTCAGGAATAAAAACAAACAGGAGACACAGCAGGAGAGTGAAGTCCTTGCAGACAACGTTCTGTTTTCGCTTGATTCGGAAAATATAAATTCCATAACAATAAGTCTTGAGGACGGCGACTATACCGCTGTTTTGGACGGTGAAAACTGGGAACTCTCACAAGCCCCCGATGGTGCGGACTTTGCACTCAATCAGACCAGATTTGAGGGCATTGCAAACTATATCGCAAACCTGACGGCACAGTCCAACTATGGCGAAATTACGGACGAAAAAAAGGCTATGTACGGTCTTGATAATCCATACAAAATAACTGTCTCGGACGGCGAAAAGACGGCGGTCCTGTATATCGGAGATGTCAGCCCGACACAGAGTTATTATTACGCTATGGCGGACGGAAAAGACAATATTTACGGCATTTCTTACAGTGATGCAAGTATGATTCTGACGGACAGGGCGGGGCTTATCTCCGATGAACTTACGGGTCTCGGAGACAGCGAAATATCGGGCTTTGAACTGATTAAAGACGGCAAGACGGTCTATGAACTTACAAAGAGCGAAAACGGTATCTGGAGTTTCGGCGGTGACTGCTCCATGCTGACGGTAAACCACAGTGCCGCTGAAAATATAGTCACGAACGTCACGAGACTGACCGCACAGCAGGTCCTCGATGACGGTTCGGAGGGTATGCCCGAATACTTCAAAAATCCCTACGCCGAATTTATAATAAGGGGCTATGACGGTTCGGAGGAGACCGTTCTTGTCAGCAACGACACGGACAAACTCGACAAGGAATATGTCAGCGTGTATATTGAAAATTCGGGTCTGACCGAAAGCTACTACACGGGCGATTTCAAGTATACGGACTACACCGTTGACGACCTTATCCCGACTACTTTTGAGTGTGCGGGACTATACAGCCTGTCGGGGTTCAGCTTTGTGAACGGCGATATTTCGGACAGTTTCACGCTTGACCAGTCCACGGGGAAAGTCTCTTTCGGCGGCAATGAAATTGACTTGAACAATGCGGAGATGTACAGTTTCTTTTCGGCGTTCTATAACAGTATAGCCTACCTGAACATAACAGGCACGGACACGGAGGTCTCCCCCGTGAATGAAAATCCCCTGTTCACAGCCGTTTACCAGTTTGACGACGACACTCCCGAGAAGACTGTTGAGCTTGTCGGCACGGGCACTGAGAACGAGTGTTATCTGTTTGTGGACGGCGTATACACGGGCTTTATCGTGGACGGAGGATTTATGAAAGAGAATTATTACGAGACACTCTGCACCCATGCGGGGATAGAATAAAATATTGGGGGGACACTGTTCCCCACCCCCTTGACCCCTATTTATTTTGTCGGGGGCGTGAACTCCCTTGACTCCCAAAATTAAACAGTAGAATAGATATGGGGGAACGGGGTACGCCCTCGGCACGCCTTGCGGTACGCCTTTTTTGGCTAAATATAGCCGTTGGTACGCCTGCACGCCTTTTTTTGTGAGTTGATATATAAACACGCACGAAATAGTTTGGGTAGACCATCAAGGGGGCGGGGGACTTTCCCAAAGCTAAAGAATAGTCTCGATAGAATAGATATAGGGGTCAAGGGGGGCTTCGCCCCCCTTGTGGGGGGTTGGGGGCAAAGCCCCCAATGGGGGTTCAGGGGGCAACGCCCCCTGCCTCCTGTCGTTCTAATAAAATTAAATCTTAAGCTGAGGACAACGTCCCCTGCCCCCTAATAGTTCATAAAAAAATAAAAAACATGAATAATTCCGTGAATGCGTGGGACAATACTGTCAATGCGTTTCGCATTGCAAACTATATTCTAACGTTGGGAGGCTTTTCTATGGAAAGCAAACACAAAAACGACAACATCAGGTGTACCGTCTCACAGTGCCAGCACAACATGGTGACGGAGAACTTTTGTTCTCTCAATTGTATCTCTGTCGGAACACATGAGGACAACCCGACTGTTCCCGAGTGCACGGACTGCAATTCGTTTGTGAAGAGGACGGGCTGCTGTCAGTAAAAAACTCCTGACAGACGGCAGTGGGGGGACTTCCGTCACCGAATGTCCCCGAATTAGGACGGACAGCAGTGGGGGAAGAGTTCTTTTTCGTGACGGCTCTCCCCCCTCTGTTCTCTGTTATTTCTGTTATTTTTTGTGCATATTATATAAAAACGCTCCCGAAAATATGTCATAATTGCGAAAATTATTCCGTTCTCTTGCAATCACAGCGGGAATATAGTATAATAAATAAAGATACTTACTTGGAGGCTGATTTTTTATGTTCGATAAAACCATGACTTTTTCCGTCAATGAAGATAAAGAAGCGGAAATCCGCAAAAATCTTATGACAGTCTTTGATGCCCTGAGCGAAAAGGGTTACAATCCTGTCAACCAGATAGTCGGATATATTCTCTCGGAGGACCCCACATACATAACCACACACAACAGTGCAAGGAGTATCATTCGCAAAATAGACAGGGACGAGCTTTTGCAGGTACTTGTGAGGTCATATCTGAACTCGAAATAAGATAATTAAAAAAAAAAAAAAAAAAAAAAAAAAAAAAACGGAGCGTGCAGTCGTACAAGGCTGTGGCTCTGATTTTTTTTATTTTTTTGGGCAAGCCCCTGAACCCTCCGTAATTCCTGAACATATAATATAGTGTAATATAAATAAATAAAACTGCATAAAAAACATCTGTCATGAGAATAATATTATTACCATAAAAAATAAGGAGGAGATAAACACCATGTCGGTAAAAAGAGGAGAAATATACTATGCAGACTTAAGTCCTGTTGTCGGTTCGGAACAGGGCGGTGTCAGACCCGTACTTATAGTCCAGAACGACATAGGCAACAGACACAGCCCCACTGTCATTGCGGCAGCTATAACAAGTCAGAGAGACAAAAACCGTCTGCCCACTCACATTGAAGTACAGGCTGAGAAGTGCGGTCTCGCAAAGGACAGCATAGTACTGCTTGAACAGATACGCACTATCGACAAAAAGCGTCTCAAAGACAAAATGGGCGAACTTGACCTGCGTTCAATGAAAAAGGTCAACACGGCACTGTCCATCAGCTTCGGGCTTGCCACGGAAATATTATAACAATAACTTTCGGGGGACTTTGTTCCCCGTTTTTTATTAAAAATAATTTTATTAAAATTATATTTTTTTAGAGATTTAAGAATTTTTATTAGAACGATAGGAGGCAGGGGGCTTTGCCCCCAACCCCCCACTGGGGGGAGTTTTGAAAATGGGGACACCCCAAGCCCCGCCCCCCAGACCCCCCATGATAATCTTCTGCTGTTTAATTTTGTATTGACTATTTCCCCGAGATGTGCTATAATATTCTTGAAATTACAGCGGGGGAGGGTTTTTTCTGGAGTTCATTCTGTCGGTCATTACAATTTATGTAGTCCTTAAAATTTTTAATATAAGCGACCTGTACATCATATCGGGAGTAATCTTTATTGTGGTGCTTGCCCTCATGGCAATGGCACTCTTCTTTGCGGTCTGTGTGCTGACAATGATATTCTCAAAGCGGAAAAAAGCGGTCTTTTCGAGAGTTGAGCGGGCAGAGGGGAGCAAGTTCAAAGTGGCGTGGTACGACATAGACGGCGAGGAGTTCCCGTGCATTTTTCCGTCCGAACCCGAGGGGATGTACAAGAAAGACCGAAAATGCAGTGTCATTTACAACAGGCGAATCGGGAGAGTTTTCGACATATGGTCGTGCATGACGTGTGTACTGGGGTTTTTTTTCAGCTTTTTTTCCGTAATGATAGCCTTTTACGTCATCTATTCAATGTGAGTTAAATATATTATTAAATTTAATTAAATATAATTAAATATGGGGGAGTGTTTTTCAATGAGTGAATATGCCTGTGACTGTTATGAAGTCCACGATGATATAGTCGAGAGAGTGCTTGAAGTCATGCCCGATGACGGCAAGCTCTGTGACGTGGCGGAATTTCTGAAAGTCTTCGGGAATCAGACGAGAATAAAAATTGTGTTTTCGCTGTGCAAGAGCGAGATGTGCGTGTGTGACCTGACCAAAATACTGAACATGACGCAATCGGCGGTATCGCACCAGCTGAGAATCCTGAAACAGGCGAGACTTGTGAAAGCAAGGCGTGACGGAAAGACGGTTTTTTATTCGATATGCGACGACCACGTCCAGAAGATTTTTCAGTGTGCGATGGAACACGTCACAGAATAAATAAATATAGTGGACAGGGGGAAACGTCCGAACTCACGAAATTAAACAGTAGAATAGATATAGGGGTCAAGGGGGCGTTGCCACAAAAAATAATTTTATTAAAATTATATCTTTTTAGAAATTTGATATTTAGAAATCAGGGGGGAACGTCCCCCGATACGCCCAAAGATACACCCCACGGTACGCCGTTTTCCCCGAAATATAGCCGAGAATACGCCAAGACACCTTTTTTTGAAGTTGCTTTATAAACGTGTACACGGGGGGACAGTCCACCCCAAAACGAATAATTATTTAGCAAAACAGGGGGACAGTCCCCCTCTCTTGAATATTTCGGAGCAGGTGCCGTTCCCTTTTATTAGAACGATGAGGGGCGGGGGCGTTGCCCCAAAAAATAATTTTCTTAAAATTATATTTTTTTAGAAATTTCTTTGACTTGTGGACTGTCGGGGAGTGTCCACCCCTTGAAATATTTCGGAGCAGGTGCAGTTCCCTCCAAATATTAGAACGATAAGGGGCAGGGGGCGTTGCCCCCTGAACCCCCATTGGGGGCTCTGCCCCCAAACCCCCGTCGGGGGGAAGAATCCCCCCGAACCCCCCATGATGTTCTACTGTTTTAAGTCCAACGCCCAAGGGAAAGTCCCCCCACGGTAATAATACTAAAGGAGAAAAAATCATGAAATACTTCGATTTCCATACCCACGCCTTTTCCGACTATATCGTCAAAAAAGCTATGTCCAAACTCGAAAATACAAGCGGTATCAAGCCGTTCACCGACGGCACTCTTGCGGGTCTCAAAAAGAAAATGTCAGAGCTTCACATAGACAATTTCCTCGTCCTGCCCATTGCCACGAAACCCTCTCAGCAAAACACCATAAACAACTGGGCTTGTCAGATTCAGGGGGACGGCGTTTTCTGCTGCGGTTCGGTACACCCCGACGCTCAGGACGCTCTTGCCGAACTCGACAGAATAAAATCCCTCGGTCTGCACGGCATAAAGTTTCACTCCGAATACCAAAACTTCTGCCCCAATGAGGAGAGACTTTTCCCCATATACGAAAAGGCACAGGAACTCGGGCTCTTTGTGGTCTTCCACGGCGGCTGGGACCCTCTCACCTCGGGGGAAATTAAAGCCAAACCACAGAGTTTTGCCGATATAGCGGGAGTTTTCCCCAAACTCAAAATAATTGCCGCTCACATGGGCGGTATGAAATTATTTGACGATGCGGAGAAATATATTGTCGGGAAACACAGAAATATCTATCTCGATACGGGCGTTGTGGCGGGAGAAATCCGACCCGAACAGTTACTTCGAATGATAAAAAATCACGGTGCGGACAGGGTTCTCTTCGGGAGCGATGTGCCGTGGGACGACCCTGCAAATGAAATCAGAATGCTTGAAGCCCTTCCCCTGATGGACGGCGAAAAGGAGTTAATTTTTTATAAAAACGCCCTTTCGCTCTGTGAATAAATACGGGGGGACGCTTCTTTGTTGGGGGACTTTCCCAAAATTAAAAAATATTCTCGATAGAATAGATATAGGGGTCAAGGGGGGCTTCGCCCCCCTTGTGGGGGTTTGGGGGCAAAGCCCCCAATGGG
>CANQWR010000021.1 GCA_947627625.1 uncultured Ruminococcus sp.
AGATTTCTTCTCGCTCTTCCGAGTGCATGATTACTATTTCTCATGCTTTCTCTCTTTTGAAACGTCTATGAATACAGATTCTAAAATAGATGTTCTGTATGACTTTTCCGATAAGGAAATCAGAACTGCTGTAAACGAATTGACAAAAAGAAATTTTCTTTTAAATTTTCTTTATGGCTGTGTCTATGGGGTAAACAAGTTGCGGATAGCAAATATGGAATTCATATACTGATGAGGTGAACAAAATGGATAAAAAATTTATAAAAAAGACTGTTTCCGATGATGAAATTATTCTAATGAATGTTTTGTCCCATTTTTTTCGGAGAGAAAATAAAAAATTTTTGTAATGAATTATGAAAAACTTGCAAAAAGCATCTTTTCGAAACAATTCAAAAGTGTGCTTTGTGATCAGTAATTTAGATAAGATAAATCAAAATTTAATGATTTATTATTTGCTCTAATTCCTTTAGATTTTCATCAGGCATTACATAATAAAACGTCATCACGTCTTCCGGAATTATCATATTATGGACAACATCGCTCGAAATAATTTCCTGAACATATGAGCTGTCCTGATATGTAATAAGTGTTTCGATAAGCTCATAATCTCTTTCCTCATCAGGATCTTGACCGTACAGTAATGTTTTTTCTTGATATACAAGCATTTTATAATCAGGTTTCAAATCATCTGGCAATTGTTCTGCTTCTTTCCAATCGCATGTATCTAATATCTTATTTATTGTATTTTGGTCATCAATTGTTGTCAAATGTGCATCATCTTGAACGGAGTATACTTCTATTCTGTTTTTCTTTTTTGTATCTTCATTGTTTTGATTAGAAACACTATTTCCGCAACCTGTCAAAAATAAGACACACGTTATAAATACACCAATTAACTTTGTCATGATTTTTCTCACTTTCAAATTTTGATTTATAAATATTTTATTATGTTAAAATTATATCAGATAATACTGAAAATGTCAATATTTTTCCGAAATTTTTACAAAATATTCCTATTGGAAATAAGTGACTTACAGACAATTGCAAGAAAAGTCCGTTTCCAAACTCGACAGCATTGAGGTTTTCGAGCGAAATATCGGGGATTTCCTGAAAACCGCACGAAAATATGATGTAGATTTCGCCCTGAAAAGAGATAGAAACAATCCGCCGACATATCATGTTTTCTTTTCCGCTGCCAGAAAAGAGGATTTCAAAAGGGCATTTTCGGAGTATATCGACAAAGGACAGGGCAAAAAGCGTGGTGAGTTTACCCGTGAGCAAATGCAGCAACAGGCTCAAAAAATCAGGAATAAACCACGCAAACAAAAACAGAGAGAAAAAACAAGGGAGAACAGAAGATGAAATTTCGCTATTTCTTGCCGTTTGCAAGAGGTGATACTATTTTTACAGCTTGCTTTTATGCCGAATTTTCGGGATTCGTGCATAATTTCGGGAGTAATTGCCGTGATATGTTCGTATTTCCTCACAATTGAGAGAAATGCTGTCACGTCAGCGGACTTTTGTTCAGCGGAATCAATAAAGGCTGTCAGTTCAGAAACGGCGATTTTCAGACGTTTCTGTTCGTCCTCATAATTTGCCGACATCATTTCAAAACGCTCATCGGAAATTTTCCCCGAAACATTGTCCTCATAAAGTCTTGTGAACAAGCGGTCAAGTTCGGCAATTCTCTTTTCAGACTGCGTGCGTGTTTTCTTTGCCTTTTTCAATTCAGCAGACTGTTTTTCCGTGGAATTTTTCATCGCTGTACGGATAAATTCGTATTGTTGCAAAGAACTTTATTGATATAACTGAGAACGTAAGTATAAATTTTGTATTCTAAAATTACAGATTTTTATTTAGATTTTTTATTTTATTTTCAATTAAGAAATTCATATTCTGAAAATTCCTCAAGATATATTTCATCAGGAAGTAAATCAATATTTTTCATTAAATCTTTTATGGTACTTATGTGAATATAATAATCATATCCGACATCGATTTTATAATCATCAACAGATATGACAAACCATGCTTCTTCTCTTAACAAAATTTTCAAAAGTTCCGGAAGTTTACAACAACTAAAAATTCGCTTTCCGCTGTACAATTCTCTGTAAATTCTTTTTTGATAATCCTTTGTATACAGTTCAAACACCGACTTATCTACATTGTAACGTTTTGAAGATACGCTGTTCCACTTAATTATTTCTTGAAAATTACCGATTCTTAATTGTTCATTTTTATCCAATGACAACAAATCTGTAACCGCTTTTATGTATTGATTTTCAACATCTGAATATTTTTCAATTGTTAAATTGTACTGCTCTTTTCCAACGTCTGTCAAAAATGTCCAGTCATCAACATGTTTTGAAAACAGCGGATGATATTTTGAAATTCTGTATGTCATAATCAATCTCCTATCAAATTCAAAAATTCATTATTTCTCACTTTCCGACAGATACAGCAAGCTACGTTTCTATTATAACGCAAATCCTGAAAAAAGTCAATACACTGAAAAATTTTTCACATAGCTTGCTTGCTGTTATTTATTCATTTTCATCAACGATTTTAGTTTCAATTTCACGCTTAATCAGACGTTCCGAAATGTCCGAAAGGCTCTCCCGAAAAACAGGATTGAATTGAGTGTGCCATAAAATTTTTCCGTTCGATATTTTTTGACCGAAGAAAATAAAAAAGATGTGGAGCGGAGGACGCTCACACAGCTTAAAATAATTATTCATCTGTTCCAATTATAAAGAGGACAAAATAATCATAGTATGAAATAAAAAAATAATTCCATGCAACATACATATATGTTTTTCCTAATATATCAATATTCTTGTCGGGCATTCTATCGGGTTTATATATGCACAGCAGTTTTTGTAAATGCCGGTTCAAATCATTTAGAAACTCCGTTACAGTCTCTGACAACTTACCATTGGAACAGTATGCTTTAAGTTGCTCACAAATAAATTTGTAAACGTCTGTATTGATTTCGGTCAGTTGAAAATTCAGGGCATTGATTTTATCTTCAGAGATATTGTTATTAAGACCTTTGTAATAGTATTTGTTGTAATAGAGTAACCTCTTCTTGACAGAATCACTCAAGAGGGATAGGTCATTATTCTCGACACGGAAAATATCTACATCAATAGCGTATGAAAAATCGAGTATCATCTGCAAGTTATCTGATAATACATCAACAACGCCTGCAAGAAATGCAGTTTCTCCTGTTTCGTTTACAAAATTTAGGTGAATTTTTTTCCTTACAAGCGAACTGCACCGGAATATTCAATTTTTCAAAACCGTAATGCGGAGATATCGTCTTTGCTATTTTTGTACCGATCTATTCAAATTGAAACAATTCACCTCTATACATGGCAGTGCTGCACAGTAATCTGTAAGTGTAACACTGTGTGAAATTCGTTGATAAATTAAAAAAAATCAGGATTATTAAAACTGCTGTTTTTAAGAGAGATATACTGTATATTTTTGTACAAATCATCTAAAGTTAATATTTAATTCTCAAATAAGTGACTTTTTTGTTGATTTTTACCAAAACTTTGTTTTTTTATACGTTTTTTCAAAAAATTGCAAAGTACGAAAATCTCGATTTTTCGGGAATTATTTGATTTAATTTTATGCTAACCGAAGTTATTGTTGGACGGTTTTACCGAATGATAGTCTGTCTTGTCCATTTGTATTACAGTCTAATACAAAATGGAGAGACTGTCCTTATTGACCATAATCAACTCGTTTATGACACAATAGACAAGGATTTGATTTTCAAGTGTTTCAACGAACCCTTTGCAGATGCAATTTATCGGTAATGGATTTTAGTGATATGGGACAAATGATCTTGCTATAATTAAAGGCATTTCAGCGAGTGCCATATCCGTTATCGTAATGGCAAAAAGCTGTTGAACGTGGTCATCTTTGTGCGATTTGTAAGCGTGACAGTCCCCGACAGCTTTACGGAAATCGGAGAATATGCATTTTCCGACTGTAAAAGCCTTACAAGCGTGACAATCACAGATAGCATTACGGGAAGCGAAGGACCTTTTTTGGTTATAAAGGAGCATTTTTCGGCTGTACAAGTCTTGAAAAAATAATTACACCTGATTTTGAAATTGAAGTATTTGACAATGACGAAATACATGGACAGGTGTGTCTTGTTGCTTTGAAAGATTTTTCCTAAAAAATTCCGGGTAAAATAAAGTACGACATAACCTGACAGATGTTTGTGCAGAAACCCGATGATGAAAAGGTGCTTGAGTACGTTAAGAAAAATTTCACAAAAATGGTGAGATTTGCCATTGACAACAACGATGTTGAGACGATTTCAGAGGTTTGTAAGAGAAAGGACCTCCTCACAAAAAGAAATATCGACAATCTAATCGAATACACTATCCAACACACTCAAAACGGTGGAATTGTCGAAATACAGGGTCCGAAAATTTCACGCCCTCCGACACCCTCGAATCTGACTTTATCAGGATTTTTAACGACCTTTCCACCGAGGACAAAATCAGAGTCCTCTATCAGGCTGTCGAACTGAAAAATAAAGATAAAAAATAAAATTACAGCAAATTTCGTGAAGCTGAAAGTTAACAGTCCTCAACCAAAACAGTTTTGAAAAAGCCCTTGAAACGGGAACTTCAAAATAGGGAAAAATTTACACAAAAATTCTCATGAATTAAATTTTTAATAAAGAAACTCCCCGTCCGCTTAAAAAAGCGTACAGGGAGTTTTCTTTTATGCGGGAATCAGTAGACAAGCGTTACGTTTTCGAGTTCCATATTGCCCCAGTAGTTGTATATTGTGAACGAATCCTGCGGAGATTTTACTTTGAAAATTATAGTGTTATCGTCAGTGAGTTCGCCTGCTCCGTAGTCCATCTGTTCAGCCCAGAGACCAAAGACGAATTTTCCGCCGAAACCGTAGCCTACATCACCTTTCAGCTTTATGACGATTTCCTTTATTTCGTCAGGGTTGTAGTTTGTGAGGGAGTAGGTCTCACCGCACTTTACATCGTCAAGAGTAATTTTTTCTGCGGAATTTTCATCGGGAGTAGTAGTTGTGGTCGGGGTAGTTGTGGAAGTAGTGGTAGTAGTGGGTTTTGCCGTTGTGGTAGTAGTAGTAGTAGTAGTTGTTGTTGTTGTTGTTGTGGGTTTTGCTGTTGTAGTGGTAGTTGTGGAAGTAGTCGTTGTGGTAGTGGGTTTTGCCGTTGCCGTTGTTGTTGTAGTCGTTGCAGCTGTAGACTTTGTACCACAGTGCAGTATAACGTCCGAAATTTCCGCATCGCCGAACCATTTGTGCAGTACCACATCGTTGTAAACTTTGTCAAGTTCCACAGTGAGAACGCCGTCAACAATGTCGTTTTGATTGTAGTCCTTCTGCATTGACCAGTTTCCGAGAGCGACACAACCGCTTATTCCGTACTGCATACTGCCCGAGAATACGAACGAAATTGAAGATACTCCCGAATTTGCGTAGGGAGTGAGGTCATAGGTCTCACCGATTTTGAAGTCTGTGAGGTGAATATCGTCTCCCGAATCGGGCACTGCGGGTTCAAATTTTACGGAAGTCGTTGTCTCTGCGGTAGTTGCGGAAGTCGTTGCAGTTGTAGTCGTGGAAGTTGTTGCGGCTTTTTGAGTTGTTGTGGTAGTTGTGGTTATAGTAGCAGCGGTAGTTTTCTCCGTTGTGACTTCGGGCTTCACGGGCTTTGGAGCAACATTTCCGTCGCCCTTGAAATAGCTGTCGAGTACTCCCGACCAGTACTTGCCCATTTTTTCGTAACCCTGTTCATTCGGGTGAACGCCGTCATAGAGGTCTGTTTTGTAGTCAACCACACTGTTTATGTCGGCAAATTTTACGGGTTTTCCCTCGCCCTGCATTTTCAGCACAAGGTTGTAGATTGACTCGTTGTAAGTGTCGATATAGTTCTGAATCATGCCGACAAACTCGTCCTTGGAACTGCTGTAGTAAAGACTGCCGTAAGACCAGAACCAGTCATAAACCGTGAGTACATCTATGTCGGGTATAGTGGAGACGTAGACAACGTCTTCGGGGTCTGTCATATCTTCAAGAATGACGTTCACAAGGTTTTCAAGACGGTCTGTTATACCGTCGTTGTAGTTGCTGAGGACATCGTTTGTACCTATCTGCAAAAGTACCACATCGGGGTCGTACTTTGCGATGGTGTCGCCCTCCTGAATGGTCTCAAGTATACCCTGACGTGTTTCCGTTCCCGTCATGTACTGGATAGCGTAACCGCTGTATCCTGCGTAATTGTCATCGTAGGAGACGGTCTCTCCGTTGTAGTTGAAAGTGGCACTGTCCGAGCCTTTCGGACCTACAAAGTCAACGTTCGTGTAACCTGCCTGCCACAGTTCATTGCAGAGATATTTACGATAACCACCGGCAGTCCAGTAACCGTCGGTTATGGAGTCGCCCAGCGACATGATTTTGACCGTGTTGTCGTCCGCACCTGAAGCCTCTGCGGTACATACAGCCGTTGCCGAAAGTGACGAAACAGCCGTAATCAACGCAAGTGCAGATGCGAAATCTTTTTTGAGCTTCATGATTTACTCCGCCTTTCATTCAGATTATTACGGCAAAACTCCTGTCGGACATAAGCACAAAAAAACGGGAGTTTCGCTGTTATTTTTATTATACATCAACAAAATCGCAATGTCAATGGGGTGCGAATATATTTCAATTTTTTTATATTTTATTTTATCTCCGATTTATCTCCGAGCTGTCAATTTGGCAGTACCGAAAGTCCACTGTATCAAATTAAAAATCTTGACTAAAAGTATTTTTTCAGGCGGTAGCCTATCCCCCAGACTGTTTCAATATACTCCTCATCAGGGTTGCACTCCTTCAGCTTTTTGCGTAACTTGCTCACGTGGACGTTCAGTGTATTATCATCGGTGGAATTTTCGCAGTCCCGAACCGTATCGTAAATTGTCTTTTTTTGCAGATGTGGTTCGGGTTTTCCGCAATAACCGCAATAACAGCACGCAGATGTGACCATCTTGGAAGACTGTGGGGAATAACACAAATTATAATTTAATAAAATTGTTGCATTGATTTGGAGAAAGTGGTATAATAATATGCGGTGAGGTCTTCAAAATTTTTCAAAAAGAGGAGAATGCAGATGAAAAATACAGTTGCGACGATACTTGCACAGAAGAAGTCGGGCGAGAAGATAACCATGCTGACAGCTTACGACTACACGTCCGCACGCATTGAGGACGAGTGTGGGGTGAACTCCATACTTGTAGGGGACTCTCTCGGAATGGTGATGCTTGGATACGAGAACACTCTGCCCGTGACTATGGAGGAAATGATACACCACACAAGAGCCGTCACAAGGGGAGTACAGAACGCCCTTGTAGTGGCAGATATGCCGTTCATGTCGTACCAGACGAGTGTCTACGATGCGGTGTTGAATGCGGGGAGACTTGTAAAAGAGGGGGGAGCGAGTGCTGTAAAACTGGAGGGCGGTGCGGAAGTCTGTGAGCAGATAAGAGCTATAACAGACTCCTCAATACCCGTTGTCGCCCACCTTGGTCTGACACCCCAGTCCGTAAACGCCTTTGGGGGAATGAAAGTTCAGGGCAAAAATTACGAGAGAGCCGTACAGCTTCTTGACGACGCACTGAAAATTCAGCAGGCGGGAGCCTTTGCGGTCGTTCTGGAGTGCGTACCGTCAAAGCTTGCAAAACTCATAACAGAGGAGCTTGCAATCCCGACTATAGGTATCGGGGCAGGGGAGTGCTGTGACGGACAAGTCCTTGTGATGCAGGATATGCTGAACCTCACAAGCGGTCACACGCCGAAATTCGCAAAGAAGTTTGCGGACGCAGGTCAGGCTTTCCGTGACGGTTTCAGAGCCTATATAGAGCAGGTTCAGTCGGGACAGTTCCCGTCGGAGGAGTACTCATACAAAATTGACGATGAAGTCATAGAGCGTATAATTAAAGAGAGGAGTGAACAGTCTTGAAAATAATCAGGACAATTGACGAACTTAGAAAACAGGTAAAACAGTGGAGAAGAGAGGGTCTCAGCGTGGGGCTTGTCCCGACAATGGGCTATCTGCACGAGGGACACGCAAGTCTGATATACAGGTCTTACAAGGAGAACGACAGGACTGTCGTATCGGATTTTGTAAACCCGACACAGTTCGCACCGAACGAGGATTTTGAGAGTTACCCAAGAGATATTGAACACGATGCACAGGTTGTCGGAGACAACGGCGGTGACGTGATATTCAACCCCGAACCCGATGAGATGTACACGGACGGTTTCTGTAGTTTTGTGGACATGACGGGTCTGACGGAAGAACTTTGCGGTTTAAGCCGTCCCACGCATTTTAGGGGTGTCTGCACTGTCGTGACGAAACTTTTCAACATAGTGCAGCCCGACAGGGCTTATTTCGGCAAAAAGGACGCTCAACAGCTTGCGGTAATAAAAAGATTTGTCAAAGACCTGAATATTGACGTGGAAGTCATAGGCTGTCCGATAGTGAGAGAGGCGGACGGTCTTGCAAGGAGTTCAAGAAACACCTATCTCAGCAAGGAGGAGAGACAGTCCGCACTGATAATCCCCGAAGCCCTTGAGACGGGAAAAATTCTCATTCAGTCGGGAGAGACGGACACTCACAAGATAGTCAGGGCGATAGCGGACAGAATCGAGACCGAACCTGTTGCGAAAATCGACTATGTAAAAATAGTTGACGCCGAGACTATGCAGCAGATTGAAAAAATAGACCGTCCCGCACTCTGTGCCGTAGCGGTCTATATAGGCAAGACAAGGCTTATAGATAATTTCTTTACGGAAGACATAAAAGAGAATGCGGAGTGATTATATATGACCATTTCTGTTCTGAAGAGCAAAATACACCGTGCAGTCGTGACACAGGCTGAACTTGACTATGTGGGGAGTGTCACAATAGATGCGGAGCTTATGGAGTGTGCGGGGCTGTACGAATACGAACACGTCCACATAGTGAACGTGAACAGCGGAAGCCGTATAGAGACTTACGTCATAGAGGGAGAGCGTGGAAGCGGAATAATCTGTCTGAACGGTGCGGCGGCACGTTCGGGGCAGAGGGGGGACAGAGTTATAATAATGTCCTATGCGGACATGACTCCCGAAGAGATACCACAGCACAAGCCGAAAGTAGTCTTTGTGGACGACAAAAACAAGCCTGTGAGGGTTTCGGAGTACGAAAAGCACGGTGTGATAAGTGAAATAAAAAAACAGGGATTTGCGGAGGAAAAACAATGAAATTTTATCTTGAATCCACAGAAAAAGTTCTGGAGGAAGTAAAGAGCAGCAAGCAGGGACTTACTGCCGACGAAGCCAAAAAGAGACTGGAGCAGGACGGTCTGAACAAACTGGACGAACCGCCCAAGCCCACACTTCTGGCAAGGTTTGCGGAGCAGTTCAAAAATCCGATGATAATAGTCCTGATAGTGGCGGCAGTTGTGTCGGCAATCACAGGAATAATTTCGGAGGGTAAACTCGATGCGGACGTGTTTATAATACTCTTTGTAGTTATAGCCAATGCTGTACTGGGAGTATATCAGGAGAACAAGTCCGAATCGGCTATAGAAGCTCTACAGGCTATGAGTGCCTCACAGAGCAAGGTTTACCGTTCGGGGGAACTTGTAGTCATACCGAGTTCGGAGCTTGTAAAGGGTGACGTTATAGCACTTGAAGCAGGCGACAACGTTCCCGCAGACTGTAGAATTATAGAGTCGGCTGCACTCAAATCGGAGGAGTCAGCTCTGACGGGAGAGAGTGTGCCGTCCGAAAAGGACAGTGCCGTGCTTAAAGGCGATGAAGTACCGCTTGGCGACAGAAAAAATATGCTCTACATGGGCAGCAGTATAGCTTACGGACGTGCGGAAGCTGTCGTGACGGCAACGGGAATGAACACCGAAATGGGAAAGATTGCAGGAGCTATCGCAAACGCAGAGGACGAACAGACTCCACTGCAAAAAAGTCTCGCACAGCTTAGTAAAATACTCTCCGTGGCGGTACTTATAATATGTGTGATAATACTGGGAATAAGCGTAGTGCAGAAACTCGTCAGCACGGGAGCGATAAGTCTGCCCGATTTTCTTGAATCGTTCATGATAGCGGTGAGCCTTGCGGTTGCGGCAATACCTGAGGGACTTGCGGCAGTCGTGACGGTCGTACTGTCAATAGGTGTCACAAATATGTCAAAGCGTGGGGCGATAATCAGGAAACTGACTGCTGTTGAGGCTCTCGGCTGTGCACAGGTAATATGTAGTGACAAGACGGGTACTCTCACGCAAAACAAGATGACTGTCGTTGAGGAGAACACCTCCGACAAGAATATTCTCGCAAGGGCTATGGCACTCTGCTGTGATGCGGTGCTGAATGCGGACGACACTGTTACGGGCGAACCCACAGAGGCGGCACTCGTTGCGTATGCGGACAAGTGCGGATTAAAAAAATATAATCTTGAAAAAGAGACTCCCAGAGTTGCGGAAGCACCTTTTGACTCAATGCGAAAGATGATGTCCACCATACACAAGACGGGTGACGGAAAATTTGTCCAGTACACGAAAGGTGCACCCGACGAAGTTTTAAGAAGATGTACTAAAATACTCGACGGCGGAAAAGTCAGGGATATTACGGACACCGACAGACAGAACATTCTGAAACAGAATAAAAATATGGCGGACAGGGCTTTGAGGGTACTGCTTGCGTCGTATCGTGAGTACAGCGAATTGCCTAAAGATATTTCACCCGAAAGTCTCGAAAGGGAACTGATTTATATAGGAATGACGGGAATGATAGACCCTGTGAGACCCGAAGTTAAAGACGCTATAGGTCTTTGCCGTACAGCGGGAATAAGACCTGTAATGATTACGGGAGACCACAGAGACACAGCTGTTGCGATTGCAAAAGAATTGGGAATACTTGGTGAGGGACAGAAAGCCCTGACGGGTGCGGAACTCTCCGAAATACCCGACGAAGAATTTGACAAAAAAGTCAGCGAGTACAGCGTTTATGCAAGGGTACAGCCCGAACACAAAGTCCGCATAGTGAATGCGTGGAAAAAGCAGAACATGACTACAGCTATGACGGGCGACGGCGTAAACGATGCACCGTCTATAAAGAGTGCGGATATAGGTGTCGGAATGGGCATAACTGGTACGGACGTTACAAAAAACGTTGCGGATATGGTTCTCACGGACGACAACTTTGCGACTATAGTCGGGGCAGTCAAAGAGGGCAGACGTATCTATGACAACATCAGAAAAGCTATACAGTTTCTGCTGTCAAGTAATCTGAGCGAAGTTATATGTATACTTGTTGCGACTTTAGGTCTGGGAAGTCTCACAGGCGGAGCGTTTGTTATCTTTGAACCCGTCCATCTTCTTTGGATAAATTTGATTTCGGACTGTTTCCCCGCTGTTGCACTCGGTATGGAGGAGGCAGAAGAGGGTATCATGAGCAGAAAGCCCCGAAAGAGCAGTGACGGAATATTTTCAAACGGTCTCGGCGTGAACGTGCTTTGGCAGGGAATAGTCACTTCAATACTGACACTTGTATCATATGTACTCGGAGCAGGTACTTCCCCCGAAACAGGTACTACAATGGCATTTATAACGCTCTCTATGTGTGAGATGTTCCACTCTTGGAACATGAGAAGCCTGACGGAATCTGTTTTCAAAATGAAAACGCACAACAAAATGCTGACAGGTTCAATACTTGTTTCGTTTGTACTTGTGTTGCCGATACTGTTTATACCCGCACTGGGAACAGTCTTTTCGCTCGTCCACCTCACGGCAGTGCAGTACGTCCTTGCGTTTGTACTCGCACTTTGCATAATCCCGATTGTGGAGATAGTCAAACTGATACAGAGAAGTGCAAAGAAGTCATAATATTTCCCGATAAATCATACTATATCACAGTCGCAGGCGAAAGGGGATATATATGATAAAAAAATTTTTTATAATTTTTCTGACGGCACTGGTCACTTTGACAAGTTGCAGTCTGACGGAGAGGGAAGTTATAGAAGTCGTCCACGAGACGGAAGTCCCGCCGAAAATGGTGTTTTTGGGGGACTCAATAGCGGCGGGGTACGGTCTTGACGGCTATACCCCCGATGACCTGTACAACTGCCGTTCCTATGCGAATATTCTGTGTGAGCAGTACAAAATTGAGCTGTCGGGAGAGAATTGCGGTCACGAAATGGTCAACAGAGCCGTTTCGGGAGCGACTTCCTCGGACCTGATTTCTCTGATAGACAGCGGACAGCTTGACAAAGACCTCTCAGACAGCGATGCGGTCATAATTTCAATAGGCGGTAACGATATGCTCGGAATATTTCTGAATATTTTTGAACAGTTCGGGCTGTCGGAGGACGGTACGCAGCAGCAAGACCCCGATATACTGTCCGCCCTTTTGTCGCTGTACACCATGGACGGCGATATTGACAGGGCAATTGAGAATTTCAGTGCAAATCTCGACAAAATATCGGGAAGTCTGCACGAAAAAACGGACGGTCAGATATATATCCAGACACTCTACAACCCGTTTGAATACTTTGATATGTTTGAAACTCTCGCCGATTTTTCAAAGGAGAAGATAGACAAATTCAACGAAGTCCTGAGAAAGAAGTCGGACGGAAATTATAATATTGTAGAAGTTGCGGAGAAGTTTTCGGGCAAGAGCGGGGAACTGACAAGAATAAAAACCCTCGACATTCACCCGAATGCCGAGGGTCACGAAGTAATAGCACAGACTGTCGATTCCGCACTGAGAGAGACAGGTTTTTCTTACACCACCACGGAGCAGGGCGACAAACACCTGACAATTTACGGAAAAATCACAATTGCAGTGGGAGTTGTTTTGATAGTCTCACTATTATGTATTTTGTTTTTAATAATTGCAAAGAGACGAAAACACGGTCAGGACGGGTGATAGCCGACTCTTCCCGAAATGACGGTTCTTGCAACGGCATACATAGTCTCTATATCATCATAGTCGGACAGCAGACTGTACCTTGAAAGCTCAAAAAGCCCAAGGGTACGGTCTGTTTTCAGGTTGTGGTCATTCATGAACTTTGTAAAGACGGTCAGCAGGGCGTTGAGGTATCGGCTCTCCGTGGCGGGACTGTTGAAAGAGTAGGAAGTGCCGATTCTTAAGTTAAAGCAGTCTTTTTCGATATTGTATATTATTTCGATGTCATTGGTGGAGTAGAAATCGGCTTTTTTGTAGGACTTGTTTTTGTGGGAGGCGACACCCCATATAAACAGCATACCCTCTGTCTCCTCGCCATTGGGACAAAGCCTTGCGATAGTCTCAAAAGCGTTTATTTTAGTCAAAAGATTTTTCTCATCGCAGGGACAGCTCTGAATGACGGTCCACTCCTCCGAATCGTAGTCTATTTCCTTGGTCTTTTTCAGAATGACGGACGACTTGAAAGAACCCGTCAGAAGATTGAACTCCTCTGTCTGGACGGTCATTTCTATGTCCGAAGACAGTTTTTTTACAAATCTCACACTGACGGACTTGTCCCTGTCGTCGCCCGACCTCTTTACGAAAGCCCTGAAACCTGTTCCGATTATACGGGAAATGTGAGAGAGCAAGATTTCCTCGCTTATAATTTTCATATAGATGTAATACCTCCCTTACAGCTTTATAAATATTTTAGCACGAAATATGTATAAAGTCAATATTTTTTTGAATATCTCCTCACAAAATTTTCCCGTAAAAAAAGGGCAGTACCCCTCACGGAAAATTGAACCGTCGGGGGTACTGTCCCATAATGCTTTTATGTTTAATTTATAAATAAATCTTATCAGTCGAGTTTTTCGCCCTGAACTGCCTGATTTCGCCTTATTTTCTTTGAAGTGGTCTTGTCGAACTCCACGTCACGGACACGCAGACAGTGTATAGTCTTTGCAAAGGGGACTGTCTTGTTGATGGAGTCAACGTGCGTGCGGAACTGCTCAACAGCTTCCTCACGGGAGTGGGAGCTTAAATATTCGGGACTGAAATACACTTCAGCCGTTATCACACCGTCCTCCGCATAGACGAGTACGTCACCAACCCAGTCGAGACCCGAAAATTTGTTTTCAAGCTCCTCGGGGGAGACGTTCTCACCGTTGCTGAGGATTATGAGATTCTTTTTGCGTCCCGTTATGAAGAGGTGATTTTTTTCGTCAACGTGACCCAAATCGCCTGTCATGAGCCAGCCGTCGGGAGTGAGGGACTCCGCCGTAGCTTCGGGATTTTTGTAGTACCCCTGCATAACAGACGGACTTTTTGCCCATATTTCGCCGTCCACAATCTTTACTTCACAGCCGTTTACGATAGTACCAACGTCACCGACACTCTCGTCTTTCCAGTTTGCGGTGGAAATTCTGGGGGAACACTCCGTCATGCCGTAGCCCTGGGCAATCGGTATACCGAGTTCACGGTAATTCATAACAAGTTCGGGGTTGAGATACGCTCCGCCGCTGTATATGCCTTTGAGACGACCGCCGAAAACGCTGTCGGCGATCTCTTTCATTGACTTTTCGGGAGACGACTCGTGAACCGCCTTTATCCTCTTGTAGGTAGTTTCGGCAATCATCGGAACGAGGAGCATAACAGTCGGCTTGAAACGTTTCAGGTTCTGTGCAATTCTGAAAATGGAGTCGTTCACGCAAACCAGACAGCCGTATCTGAGTGAGAGGAGTATATCGCAGGTAAAGCAGTAGACGTGGTGGATAGGCAGGACACTGAGCAGAACGTCATCGGGGGTACTTTCATTGTCCTGACACATAGTGTTGTCTATAAGATTGGAGTGTGTCAGCATTACGCCCTTGCTCTTGCCCGTAGTACCCGAAGTGTAGAGTATAGACGACAGGTCGGAGGGCTTTACGGGCTGCCAGTCCATAGCTCCATAGGATTCGAGAATTTTGGACATTGTAAACTCCTGTGAATTTTCGTCGTCCTGTAGAGAGACGAAAGTCTTTATCATCGGACAGCCCTTTTTTATGTCATCAAGCTGTGGAGCGAATTTCTTGTCATAGAAAAATATTGAAACGTCCGCCCTCCTCAAATGGTCGCACAGATCTTCGCCCGCAAGCTGTGCATCGAGCGGTACTATAACGTTGCCCATGCAGACAGTTCCGAAATAAGCCGTGAGGTATGCGGAACCCGTACCGCCTATTACTGCGGCGTGAATGTGTTCGCCGTTTGAACGCTCCGCTATAAAACTGCTGACTTTGCGTGAGTTTTCACAGAGCTGTGCAAAAGAAGTGTCCACATCGCTGTTGCCGTTTTTTTCACGCAAGAACGGCTTGTCTCCGAACTCCTCCGCCGACAGGATTATCAAGTCCTGAAGGGTTTTTACTCTTGATTTTTCCATAGACTCCTCCTCAATTCTGCTGAAGTTTCTCAACGTACTCCATTACGTCGCCGACTGTCGCAAGACCTACAACTTCCTCCTCGTTCACGGACACGCCGAAATTCTCTTCAAGTTCACCCAGAAGACTTATGAAGTCGTAGGAGTTGAAACAGAGGTCTTCAATAAACCTCGCCTCGGGGGTGATTTTTTCGGGGTCGACATCCACATATTGCAGAATAGTCTCTTTAATCTGTTCAAACATGACAAAATCCTCCTTGAATTTTATTTTAATAATATATATTTAATAGATATATATTTAATAAATATATGTTTAATATATTCAGACCATATCCATTATCTCACCGACTGTGCGGTTGCCGTCCTCAATGCCACGGAAAAGCACACGGCAGAGATAGTAATACAGATACTCCATCTCGTACTCGCTGACAACTTTTTTCTGATACTCAAAGTTGAAGTTAAGACCGTTGTCCTCAACTCTGTGCATGACTGTGAGATAGAGGGGCTGTGCAGCGACACCGTTTGTGTACCAGAAACTCTTGTACGGAATATCGGGCACGGGCAGGGAGTCGTCCTTTACGGTTAGGGGCTGATAGGTGAGGGAGATACTCTCGTAACTTCCGCCCGGTCTGAGTTTGCGGTACCTTGCACGTTTCATAGTGTACTCAATCGGATCGTAATTTGCGTGACGGAAAATTTTATTCTGTCCCTCCTGAATAATTTTGAGAGCATCAAGAAAAGTGGTCTCGGGTTCGATTATGGTGCGGAGAGGGAAGAAGTGTATTCTCGTACCGCCCGAATACTTTTCAAGGAGAGTACCACGCCTTGCGACACAGCTCTTTATTGAAACGTCCTTTTCATCGTTGTTGAACTTTGAGAGGACAGTCCTGAGCCCCATAAGGAGCAGGGTAGCCATCGGTACACGGTTATCTTTGCAGAACTGCATAAGTCTCTGTGAAGCCTCTTTTTCAAGGTGGTACACGGATATTGAAGCCTCGGGGGAGGTGGAAGTCACAACGGCACTCCTCATGTTCGGATCATTTGCCTCACGTCTCTGAGTTAAAAGTCTGCCCATTCCCGTGAAATCGGTGTAGAACGGTTCGGGTGACTCAATTTCGGCGGTCCAGAACTCCTCGTCACGCTTTCTTGCGGGAGAACCTGCTTCATATTCAAGGTCTTTTTTGAGAGCCTTTATATAGGACTGCAGCGGTTTCGGGTACTCCGTTCCGTAACGCTTTGCACAGTATATCTCAAGAACGTCCTTGTCGAACGCTATAATTGAACTGGAATCCATAGTCATGTGGTCAACTTTCATATAGATACCGTTGTAACCGTTCGGGAGTTTTATCATAACAACCTGATTCATAGGGGAGTGAAATCTCTTGAACGGGATAGCAGTCCAACGTCTCATCTCGTTGTGAGCGTCCTCCTCGTTCCAGTTTGAGAAGTCAAAGAACTGAATGTCCCTCTCCTCAAACGGAACAAGATACTGATAGACAGTGTCGTCAGTGTCTTTGAGAAAGCGGAGACGCATTGACTCAAATCTCGAATAGGACTCGTATATTGCGGATTTTAGCAAATCGAAGTCCGTCTCCTGCTGTATGTAGAGACCTGTGCCGATGTTGAGGAGCTGGTGATAGGGACAGTATTTTATGGAGTAGTTATGTATTCTCTGTGCGGCGGTCAGAGGGTAGCACTCCAGTTTTACACCGTTCACTTCAAATTCTTTCATGCTGTTCATTTTTAGTCCTCCGTTTTAATATTTTCGGGTATGTACTTCTCTATGAATTTTTTCTCGGCACTCTCATAGGTCTGCATATCCTCGTAGTAGCTTGCACCGTGACCTGCATTTTTAATGAGAAGAAGTTCATGCGGAGATGCACAAGCGTCGCTGTTCTGACGGCTCATGTAGACGGGTACGAAATTGTCGTCTTCACCGTGAATAAAGAGGACAGGTCTGTCGGTGTGGGAGAGAGCTGTGAGAGTAGAGTAGTCCTTGAAACCGTAACCCGCTTTTTTTCTGCACATTTCCGAATTTATGTTCATGACGGGAAATTCGGGGAGATGGTAGTCACGTTTGAGAATGTGTGCAAAAACGTCGTGAGGGGAAGTAAAAGCACAGTCCGAGATTACGCCCTTGACGTTTTCGGGCAGGTCCTCAAAGCCCAAAGTCATAAGGGCGGTAGTCGCACCCATGGACGTACCGTGCAGGAGAATGCGTTTATCGCTGCCCATGTTATTGATTATGTAGTTTATCCAAGCAAGGCAGTCGAACCTGTCGAGGATGCCGAAACCGATATAGTCTCCCTCACTCTCACCGTGAGCCCTGTGGTCGGGGATAAGGCAGTCGAAACCCTGTTGGTTATAGAAATAGGAGTGTGCGGCAAAATCGCTGAGACCCTTGCTTGTGTAGCCGTGCAGACCGATTACAATGCGGTCGGAGGGCTTATCGGCTTTGAGGTAGTACGCATGGAGTTTTATACCGTCACGGGCGGTTATAGTGATTTCCTCAAGTTCGTGGGACAACAGCCACTCTTTGCGGGGGTGGATAATTTTTTTGTACTCCTCCCACTTCTGCATATCAGCCATTTCGCTTATGTCAACTTTTACTTCGTCCTGTCGGGGGATAACACGTTCAAACAGGGTTTTTGCACCGATAAACGACGCAACGGCACCTGTGACGGCGACACCTCCTGCGATACTGCCGACCAGAAATTTAGTATTCATCTGATAAAAATTCCTCCTTTAGCGAGCGAAACCAGGACGACTTCGCTCTTGTTTTTTACTATTATACCACACTCTTTCAAATTTGTCAAGAAAAAATAATTTATTTTTGAAAATTTTGGAAAAGTGTTTTAATTCGGAAACCCTCTTAATTATAACACAGCCGAGCATATTTGTCACTACTTCTGATAAAAATTTCTTAAAATATTTCCGTGGGGACTTTTGTTGACAGCTTAGAAAAAATGCTGTATAATGGACTTCCCGTCGTGGAATTTTTAGTGGGGGAAGTCAATCATAGGGGTGGGGCGAAGCCCCCAACAGTCCACAAATTAAGAAAATTTCCAAAAAAATATAATTTTAATAAAATTATTTTTTACGGAATTGATTTCTATACTTGCGTAATAAATGTGCTATAATATAAACATAAGGAGGTAGGTGAAATGCTGAAAAACGGTCAAACTCTCAACGCTGACGGCAGAGAGTACACAATTATTGAATTTATCGGGAGTGGAGCGACCACGACTGCATATCTTGCGGAGTGCAGGCACGGCGGACTCGGGAGCAGGTGCATTCTGAAAGAGTACACGGGCAGTTCAATGGACTACGAAACGGGCAAAAGCCGTTTTATTGACTCGGGCAGGTTACAAAACAAAATAAGACAGATGTCCGTCCTGAATAACCAGACTCCGCCCGTGAGCCACATTTTTGAGCTTGAAAATCATGTCTATATGGACGTTTCCTGCTATAACGGGAGTACCCTTGACAGGCTTGAAAATCTCAGTCTTTTGCAGTACATGGAGATTTGTCGGACTATTGCAAAGACTGTCGGCTACTATCACAATTCGGGGTTTCTCTGTCTTGACCTGAAACCCGAAAATATATTCATAATGCAGAACGCCCCCGACGACACGGTCACACAGCTTGTCGAGTTCATTGACTTTGACAGCGTGTGCGAAATTTCGGCGGAGGGTGCGGACAGAATTTTTTCTTTTACGGCAGAATGGTCTGCACCCGAACAGATGAATCCGTATTCAATAAAAAAGATAAACAAAAGTTCCGATATTTACACGATGGGGGAGATAGTCTTTTATCTTCTATTCGGGAGACATTCCAAGAAGTCCGAACACAGAGCCTTTTCGGAGTACCCCTTTGACAATTGCAGAGGGGAGTACAGGAAGTTCACAGACAGACCCGATATTCGGTCTCTTTTTACAAAATTATTCAGGAGTACAATACGCTCGTCCTGCTCCAACCGTTTCGGCGACATGGACGACGTTGTTAAATTGCTTGACAAGATTATAGAGGCAATTCGTCAGAGGGATTATATTATTCCGACACTCCCGTCTGTGTCGCCTGATTTTGTCGGCAGAGACACCGAAATCAGGGAGATTTCCGAAAATCTTATGCAGAACAGAGTGCTTTTTATAACGGGCGTGGGGGGAATCGGAAAGAGCACGCTTATTAAGAATTACATAGCTAAAAACAGGACGGACTATGATGTTATAGTCTATCTTGAATATGACGGCGATATTCGTCACACTTTTTCGGACGACATTCAATTGCAGATAAGTACAGTGAAACGTCAGGACGATGAGACTGCGGACGAATATTTCACACGCAAATTCACCCACTTCAGGCGTATATGCGGAGAAAAGAGAGTGCTTTTCACGGTGGACAACTACTCGGGCAGGATAACAAAGGACATGGGCAGGATTATAGACTGCGGTTATGACACGGTAATTGTGACGAGAAACCGCCCGCCGAAAAACAGTTTCAGGTATATTGAAATAGGTGCAATAGCGGATAAACAGGACATTTTCGGTCTTGTTGAACTGAACATGGGCAGGACTTTAACAAGGGAGGAGAGTACCTGTTTTGAGGAGATTATCTCACTCGTTCAGGGACACACACTCGTCATTGAGCTTGTCGCACGGCAGACGGCTTCGGGCGGTTTGAGTGTACACACAGCACTTGATTTGATACGCAAAAACGGCTTTTCGGAGTTTTCTGGTGAAAAAATCAGCAATTACAAGGACGGTGAAGAGGTTTACGGCACTCTCTCCACGATAATTTCGGCACTCTTTAATTCGGGCAAAATGAACAAAGACGAAAAACTCGCACTGAAAATACTGTCACTCCTGAACGTATACGGTCTTGACAGAGGACTTGCGGAGAAATTTTTCCCCGATATTCAGGAAAAAGCGGTGGAATCCCTCAGCCGAAACGGTTGGATTTACACGGACAGCCGACTGCACGTTCACCCTGTCATAGCGGAGACCGTCCGCAAATGGAACTGGGAGGTAATTCAAGATGAAGTGTCGGTTATGGAGTACCACAAAAAAGTTGTTGACATTTATTCGGGAATGTCGGACACAAGCAGTATGCTGACGGTTCTGCGTGAGGCGGAGAGGTACACGGACACCCACAAAAGGCACATTCTGAGAGCGATTTACTTTGATATGCTTGCCGACTATTACGACACTCTCACACAGGGGAATTACATTCCATACAATGAAGAGGAGAGGGGAGTACTCCAAAAACTTGAAAATTCAATGGAGACTGCCGTCAAAGAGATGAAGCAGTCCAAAGACAAAAGGCGTGACGTTTATCTGACGGAGTATTATCTTTCCATGGCGAGTATCTTTATAAGGAGTACCCCCGAACAGCACGTCAAAGCGAAAAAATTTCTGCTCAGAGCGTACAGTCTTATCAAAAAGAGTACGGACAGAGAGAGTGAAAATTTCTGTTACTATATGATGGTGTCGGCGTGGTACTTCACGCTTGTCAAGCCCGATTTGGACGTTATGAAGAGGTGTACCCAAAGAGCCGAAAAGACAGCGGAAAGAGTTTTCAAGACGGATCTGGAGATCATAGATGTAATTTATATACCGACTGCAAATTGTTTTTACTATCACGGCGATTTTCGTTCTGCCGCAGAGAAGATAGAGGAAGCCGTTGAGATGTGTAAAAAGCACCCCGATATAGTGCCGTACATTGACAAGCGTGCGGAACTTCTGAGATGTCTCGTTGATATTTATTCAGAAATCGGAGATATGCAGAGGTGTCGGGAAATTGTAGCGGAGATAGACGTTATAAACGAAAACTACAGGGAGCAGGGCATTTTCAGGGAAGTGCCACCCGATATAAGGAAAAAATTTTTTCAGTAAAAAATAAAAATAAAAAGAGAAAAATATAAAAAAGCAGTCTTTTCGGAATCCGTTTTTATAAATCTCAAAAAAGGTGTGTTATACTGTAATCATAATATAATTTCAGGAGGTTTTTTGTATGAAAAAAACTACGAGCAGGAGAAAATTTCTTGTGTTTGTCATGTGCCTTGCGATGACACTTTGCAGTTGCGGAGAAACTCAGGAGAGCGATTTGTCAGCGGAGACACAGCAGAGCGAGTCCGAAACAGTCACGGAGAAAGAGACTGAAACTAAGACCGAAAAGACGACCGAAAAAGAGACTGAACAAGCAGAGACGGAGAAAGAGACCAAGGGGGAGGAGAGTTGCACACTTGACTACGGCAACGACAAGGCTTTTGAGACTGCCCTTAACAACGGTGAAACTCTTGACGGGAAGACCGTCCGCTTTACCGCAAAGGAAATTCACCCCGATTCGGCACTCGGTTTCAACATTTTCGGCGGTGAACACCTGAATTTTGTCTTTGAGAGCGACCCGGGAGTAAAAGAGGGGGAGACGGTCTGTGTCAGAGCTAAAAAGGTTGAACCGTTTGCAACTTCATGGGTAATTTCAAGTGAAATCGTGGACGCTGTCGAGGGTGACGGCACTATAAACGAAGTAGCCGCACAGGAGGAGACGGAAGCAGAAGCAGAGGCGGAGACAGAAGCGGAAGACGTACCCGATGCGGAGCAGGAGACGACTGCACAGGCGGAGAGTTCCGAAAGTTCCGAAAATTCATTTATGAACAACGACTACTATGACGTTGTGGAGTCGGGTTCATTCGGGGACATTCTCGGCGGTACGACAGTGGTCTACAAAGTTCTTGCAAAAGCAGATGTCTCGGTTAGTTCCACAATGATTGCGACAAATCCCGACGGTAGTGTAGTCGGCAAGAGTACGAGTGATATAGTACTCACAAACGGCAAGTATAACTTTTTTGAGTACAGTTTTGACGTGGACGTTTCAAACGCAAGTTTAACTCCGCAGGTAAAAATTGAGGGAGCTTCTTTCATGGACTCAATCATGAGCGGTGAGCGGAACGCAGTGGAGATGACGCAGTACAACAGATCGGGCGATGACCTCTATCTGACTTTGCAGCAGACGGGTGAAGAGGTAGGTGCGTTTGCGAAATTCAAGCTTCTCCTGTACAGCGGGGACAAGATAGTCGGCACTGAGGAGGGCTATTTCAGTATCTATGCACCGAATCTCACGGGAAAGGGTTCACAGGACGTGGCTTCAATATGGGTGTTCGGAGAGGAATTTGACAAGGTGGAATTTGTCTACGAGCCGTAAAGTACATTAAAATATATATTAAATATATATTAAATATATATTAAAATATATATAAAAAGCAAAACAAAGATAAAAAGCAAAACAAAGGGGACACTGTTTTTCGTGGACAGTGTCTTTTTTGTGTTTTAATTTAATTTTGATTTAATTTTATTTATCTCTTGAAATTTGAGATACTGTGTGATATAATATAGGGGTGTTCAGGCACAAATCCAAAAATAGGAAAAGGAGAGTTTTTATATGTCAAAGATAACAGAAGATATACGCTATATCGGTGTAAACGACCACGAGATTGACCTCTTTGAGGGAATGTATGACGTTCCCAACGGAATGGCTTACAATTCGTACGTGATTATGGACGAGAAGACAGCTGTTTTCGACACTGTTGACCAAAAGTTTGGTGAACAGTGGCTTGCGAATCTTTCGGAGGAGCTGGGCGAAAAGAAACCCGACTACATAGTTGTACAGCACGTTGAGCCCGACCACTCCGCAAATCTTGTAAAATTTCTTGAGACTTACCCCGAAACCGTAGTTGTCGGAAACGCAAAGACTTTCACAATGCTCGGACAGTTTTACGAGGGTCTTGAGATACCCGACAGCAGGAGACTTGTCGTGAACAACGACGACACGCTCTCTTTGGGCAGGCACGAGCTGAAATTTGTATTTGCACCGATGGTTCACTGGCCTGAAGTCATGATGACTTACGACAGCACCGACAAAGTTTTCTTTTCGGCAGACGCTTTCGGAAAATTCGGTGCATTGGACGTTGAGGAGGAATGGGCTTGTGAAGCGAGAAGGTACTACTTCGGCATAGTCGGAAAATACGGTCAGCAGGTACAGCCTGTACTGAAAAAGGCTTCGGCACTTGATATTCAGACAATTTGTCCTCTTCACGGACCTGTCCTTACGGAAAATCTCGGCTACTATCTGAATCTCTATAATATCTGGTCATCATACGGCGTTGAGTCGGAGGGAGTAATGATTGCCTACACCTCCGTTTACGGCAATACGAAAAAAGCTGTGGAACTTCTTGCGGAGGAACTTGAAAACAGAGGTTGTCCGAAAGTGGTAGTGTGCGACCTTGCAAGGGAAGATATGGCAGAAGCAGTTGAGGACGCTTTCCGCTATGGGAAACTTGTCCTTGCGACCACCACTTACAACACCGATATTTTCCCGTTCATGAGGACATTTATCTCAAAGCTGACGGAGAGAAACTATCAGAGCCGTACAATAGGAATCATAGAGAACGGCACATGGGCTGTCACAGCGGGCAAAGTTATAAAGGGAATGTTTGAAAAGTCAAAAAATATAACATGGCTTTCAAACACGGTCACGATAAAGTCGGCACTGAATGAGCAGTCAAGGGAGCAGGTCAAAAAACTTGCTGAGGAAATCATGAACTAAATAAAACAAAAAACTCTCCGCAGAGGTTGCGGGGAGTTTTTTACATACATACGCACGGACACAAACAAACACGGACATGGATACGGACACGGAGCAGGCGGGGCAGGGGAGAGGTCTGCAAAAAAAACACCCGTCAGAAGACAGGTGCTTTTTTGTAAAAATTATTCGGCAATGAAGTCCTCAAAAGACATATCTCCGCCCGTCGAGAGGTGTGCATAATAGGCGAGAATAAGTGAAGCGTCGGAAGCGTCAACCATGTCGTCGGCGTTTACGTCTCCGATGCGGAGTTCGTCGTTGCTAACGTCGTCAATTTTGCCCGTTGACAGGAGTGCATAAACGCCGAGGACAGCCGATGCGTCACCCGCATCAATGAAACTGTCTCCGTTCATATCACCGCACGGTCTCAATTCGGGAGCAATTGTCGTGGCAGTGGTGGAAGTCGTTGACTCCGTTGTTGTGGTTGTGGTAGTCGTTGTGGTAGTAGTTGTTGCCGTTGCGACAATATCCTCTACACTGTAAAATTCAATCGGCTGCCAGTCTCCCTTTGAGAGATAGCTGTCAAGTTTTTCGTCATACTCATCCTTTTCGCAAGTACTGCTGTTGCAGTAGTACACATCGTCGGAGTCGTCGTCCTCATCATTTTTTATGTGTTCAAAACTTGCAACCGATGAGTAATAACTGCCTCCTATATCGTAAAAAACAGTTTTCTCGTCGTCACGTTCCATGATATAGTTTATATCGGGACAGACGAGAATTTCGTCATAGGACTGCTGTAATGAGAAATCATATCCCGAAAAATGCAGTTTGTAAAATTCCATATCAGAGCCATCGGAATAGTCATATTTTATAATCAGTGCGGGTACACCGTCGCCGTCAAAATCGTAAACGGCATAGGAAGTGTTCTGAGAGAAGGAGGGCGGACAGACTTCCGCAATTTTATTCTCATAAAAGGTCTTTATTTGCTCTTCGGACGGGGGAACGACTGTTATTGAGCTGTTTTCTGTACCCTCTGTAAAGAGATAAGCCTGCATGAGTCTGCCTTGCTTGTCGTTTTCAGCGTTTGTAAAAGTACAGTCCTCATCATACATGACGTTTATGTTAAATATGTCACCGCACTCTGCGTTTGCGGGGAGCTTAAAACTCATAGAAATCAGTCTGCCGTCGAGACCGCTGTTTGTGTCGTCCGCACACGCAATGAAAATTAAATCACTGCTTTGGTTAAACGATACGGAAACGTCCATATTCTCAACAGCTTCTCCCGTGGAAAATTCGAGATTTCCGTCCTCATCGGTAATCGGAGTGAGACGCAAATCATAATTTATTTTTATTCCCGCATAAGCCCATTTTTCCTCCGCACCCTCAATGTTGACGGTTACGTTTACAATTCCGTCTCCGTCAAGACTTGCTTCGGTGGACTTAACACTGATAACAGGCTTTACGGGAGAATTTCTTATTTCACTCCTTGTAAAACCACCATATGCGGAATCGGGAAGCGATGAATAGTAATAATATCCGTCATAATAGCCCTGTGCAACGGTACTGATGTTTCTGTAGACACACGGGGAAGTTCCTGCGATAACTGCCGAAAGCACCGTGGAAACAATTTTTTTGAAATTCATAAGCAACTCTCCTCAATTTTCAATAATAAACATAGTTATTGTACCATATTTTTACACATAAATCAAGGGAGTATCGTAAATTTTTTCATAATCTGTATTATGCACAATTACAAACAGCTTTATTTGTATAAGTTAAATAAATCAGCTTAAATTCTGCCCGAACACTGTTGAAACTGTTGAAAACCGTGTCAAGTTGCACCAAATTATTGACGATAAAAAGAAAAAGCCCCCGGGGTGGGGGG
>CANQWR010000022.1 GCA_947627625.1 uncultured Ruminococcus sp.
AACCCCCACTGGGGGCTCCGCCCCCAGACCCCCGCTGGGGGGAAGTATCCCCCCAGACCCCCCATGATAATCTACTGTTGCAATTTTGAAGTCCGAGGATTGTAACTCCCTCATCCTTATCATTCCTAATAAAAAACCGCCCCGTCGTCGGAGCAGTTTTTTTGTTTTTTTATTCAATTTTATCTAATTCAGACCACTTTTTTTTCGGAGTCCGACATACTGTCATCGGGGACTGTCACTTTCTCTATGTCCGCACCCAAGGCTCTCAGTTTGCCCTCCATGCAGTCGTAACCCCTCTCAATATGGTAAATATCTTCTATCTCCGTTATGCCGTTAGCCGCAAGCCCTGCGATTATCAATGCTGCACCCGCTCTTAAATCACACGCTTTGACGGGTGCGCCCATAAGGCTTCCCGTACCCTCTATGAGTGCCACTTTTCCGTTCACGGTTATGTCCGCACCCATTCGTCTCAGCTCGTCAACGTACCTGAAACGCTGTTCCCAGACACCCTCCGTCACTATACTCGTGCCGTTCGCAAGGGTCAGGAGCGTCGCTATCTGCGGCTGCATATCGGTCGGGAAACCGGGGTGCGGAGTGGTCTTCACGTTCGCTTTGACAAGATTTCCGTCCGATGTAACTCTGATGCTGTCGTCAAACTGCTCTATATTTACCCCGATTTTTTCCAGTTTTTTCGTTATAGATTCAAGATGTTTGGGAATGACGTTCTTTATAAGGACATCTCCCTTTGTGGCGGCGGCTGCTATCATGAAAGTTCCCGCCTCTATCTGGTCGGGAATGACCGTGTAAGTCGTACCCCTCAGCCTGTCTACTCCCCTGATTTTTATAACGTCCGTTCCCGCACCCATTATGTTTGCACCCATTGAGTTCAGGAAATTTGCGAGGTCCACTATGTGCGGCTCTTTTGCGGCGTTCTCTATGACTGTCATTCCCTCCGCTTTAGTGGCAGCAAGGATGGCATTCATAGTCGCCCCGACCGTCACCACGTCAAAAAATATCGGATTTCCGACGAGTTTATCAGCTCTCAGGTCTATCATTCCCTGACTGAGCGTGTACTCCGCACCGAGTGCTGAAAAGGCTTTCAGATGCTGGTCAATGGGTCTGTCACCAAGCGGACATCCTCCCGGCATTGAGACTCTCGCCTTTCTGAATTTTCCGAGAAGTGCTCCGAGAAAATAGTATGAAGCTCTCATTTTTCTCGCTATCTCATACGGTACACAGCATTTCTTTATACATGAAGCGTCTATTCTGTAGGTGTCCTTTGCTATGCACTCCACCCTTGCACCCATCTCCTCAAGTATACGCAAACTTATTCTCACGTCACTTATATTGGGCACATTCTCTATGATACACGGCTCGTCTGACAGAATTACCGCCGGCAATATCGCTACCGCCGCATTCTTTGCACCGCTTATCATCACTTCTCCCACAAGACGGCGACCGCCTTTTATTACAAATTTATCCACAACATTCTCTCCTTAGATTCGGGACGGCAATTATAATATTCAGCTGTGAGTGATGACCGTTCCGCCCCGTTATTCTTATCCCGACAGAGCAGGCAGTCATCAGAACTCAAAGTCGGAGGAGTCCACAGGAACAGAAAATTCCTCTTCCCCTCCAAACTCAACATCCGAAATCGGACTGTCATCGGAAATCTCCTCTCCGCTCTCCTCATCGACCGAAACCGACTCATCAGAACCGCCTTCTGCGGGAGTCTCCGAATTTTCCGATTCCTCCGAAACTTCCGAATTTTCGGAATTTTCCAAATCTCCCGAAACCTCTCCGCTTTCGCTTCCGCTCTCATCTGCCGAAACTTCCGAATCGCTCGCACTGTCGGAACTCTCACTGCTTCCCGAATCCTCGTAGTCGGACTTGTACCACTTCAAATCCTCTCCGTTGTACTCCGAAACTTTTACGCTGTTCATTATAACGTCCTCAACGGGCTTATCCATAGCATCTGTCTCGACGGTCTGTATTTTGAGAATTATGTCAAGCCCCTCAAAGACCTGTCCGAAAACCGTGTAACCGCCGTCAAGAAACGGTGTACCGCCCGTCTTCTTGTAGACCTCCTTTGCACTCTCCGATGTCGGATTGTAGCCGTAAAGCTCATAGTTTGCAAAATCCTCGTCGGTTATGGGAGTACCCGTAACTATATAAAACTGACTTCCGTCTGTAGAAGTAGCTCCCGAATTTGCGTACGCCACTGCTCCCGTTGCATGAATGACGTGCGGGTCTGTACCACCGTCAAAACTTCCTCCCCACACGGACTCCCCTCCCGTGCCGTTGCCGAGAGGGTCTCCGCCCTGTATCATGAAGTCATTTATAACCCTGTGGAACGTAAGACCGTCATAATATCCCTTTTCCGCAAGTCCGACAAAGTTCTCGCAAGCCTTTTCTGCGTACTCCTCAAACAGTACAAATTTTACCGTTCCGTAGTCCTTTATGTCCATCTCTATTATTTTGTCCCCGATCTGCGGCTCTGCGAAATTCTCTATCGGTACGTCGACAACCTCCACAGCCGACGACTCCGAAATATCACTTCCGTCCCCGACTACTCCCGAATCTACCGAATCTCCGACAGCTCCCGACTCTCCGCTTGTCGTGGTCTTGTCCCCACACGACGAAAAACTCATAAGCGACATCGCCATACACATCGCAAGTGCAAAAATCTTCTTTTTATTGCTCTTCTTCATATTCATTCACTCCTTATAATTTGCAGACAAATCTGCACACAAGTTTCAAAAAACAAACGTTTCGGACGATATTTCCACGCAAAAATATCCTCCACACGTTCATTATACTATAGAATTTCCCTTTTGTAAATAGTCGGGAACAATTTTTGGTTATTATAAAGCAAACATTCCGTCATATGAATAAATAATTATTGAAATATTATAATATTTTTATAATTTTTTATAATTTTCATAAGACATTTCGGGTTCACTCCGATGTATTTTCCGACGTTTCAAGACCTGCTCCGTACTTGTCTGTCCTGACGGATATTATCATTATGTCCTCTTTGGGCACTTTATAAACACCGTTGTTTTCGGTTTCAAGCTGAGAAAGTTTTTCAACGGTCTCCATGCCGTCGTAAACCTGTCCTATTACCGTCATCTGCTGTGAAAAATTGGGTACTCCGCCCCTTTCAAAAAAGGCGTTGGAAATTTTTTCCGAATTTTCGTCCGTCTGCATACCGCTTTTTATCTCGTCCGTGAACTCGATAGTATTGATTACCGCAAAACGGCTTCCGTTAAAGTAAGTACCTCCGCCAAGAATTTTCTGTGCAAAAGTCCTGTCAACCGTCGTGTTCAGGCTCACAACCGCTCCCTTGAAGGGCCATAAGTTCTGGTTTAACTCCCTCTCGACAAGCTCCCTCGAAACGTCGTACCCCTCGGGCATTTCACCGCTCTTCTGCGGACACCCCATCGCCGAATATGCTCCGCTCTCCGACTGGAATACGTAAGTCCCGTCATAATAGCCCTGCTGTGCAAGCTCCGTGAAATTTTTCACCGCATTTGGCGAATATTCGGGGTAAAGGACAAATCTGAACTCCCCTATGCTTGTCTCCACTATCGCTATGTCGTCACCCTCTTTCGGCTCCTCAAGCTGTACAAGCTCGACAGTCTCGGGGTTCACCTCTATCGAAACACTGTTTTTCTGTCTCTCGTTCTGTATAGCAAGCAAAACTGCCGTCAGTCCGAACATCACCGCCGAACCTATTATCACAAATTTCAGCAGACCTTTGCTCTGTTTTGTCAACTCAATCACCTCTCTCTTAACAGAGACTATATCATATTATACATTATGGTTTGAAAATTGTCAATCACTTTTTCAATCAAAAATTTCCGCAATGTGCAAATTGCACAAATAAATAAGCGTCTGCGGCAAAAAAGGACACAAAAAGGAAATTTATGGGAATATTTATTTGTTTTTTACGGCTGTCTGCCGATAAAACCCGAATAAAATAACATTTTGTCAAATTTGTACAGTAAATTTTTTCGGGGAAACTCCCGTAATATTAAAATAATATAAAATAATATTAAAATAATATTAAAAAAGGCTCTCCCGTGCGGAAAGCCTTTTTTATATCAGGATCTTTTCTTGTCCTGCTCTATGAGTTTTATAAGCTCGTCAACGGATATGTCGGAAGTACTCCTCTTTTTGCTGTCGCTGTCGGTCTTGCTGATTATATCCGATATGTCGGGAGTACTGCTCTTTACTATCACGGGCTTTTCGGGTTCGGGAGCTTTTACAGGCTCGGACTTCTGTATCTCCTCAACTTCCGCTTTCGGAATAATTCCCGTGTTGTCCGTTATGGGGTCCGAAATCGGCTTGAAAGATGGTCTCTCGGGGGGTGCGGGTCTCTCTGCGGGAGCTGTCGGTCTCTCGTAAACTCTCTCTCGCTGTACGGGAGTCTTTGTCGTGTCGGACGTGTTCACGCTCCTGAACTGCCCCGTCTGTGAAGCTCTCTCCGCCCTCTGTGCCTTGAACTGCATAGTCCTCTCACGCTCTTTCTGGTAGGGCGAATCGGGGTTCACTTCTTTACGGCTGAAGTTCTCCGCTATCGACTGCCTCTTTCTCTCAAATTCGTCACTCGGCTGTACCTCGGGTTCATAGAGGGGTGTTGCGGGTCTCACGTGTACGGGCTTTTCGGGCTTGTTCTTTGCCTTTTCGTCGTAGTCATAGAAATTGTAGTCCTCATCGTCTTCATCGTCCTCATCACGCCTGCCTGAAGCCATTGTCAGTATGAGCATGAATATCAGGACTATACACGGCACTATAAGTTCTGCCACTATTCCCTTTATGTCAAGTGTGAACTTTATGAAATTGCCAAGCTCAAGACTTTCGGGATAGCCTGTGCAGACCGCTACTATCTTGTCTTTTGTTATGGAGTCTGTAGTATCCTCGTGGAGTGCGTCACGGGTGTAGTAGTGTTCCGTACCGTTTTCCGTCGTCATGACTGCGTTTATACTGCGGAGTGTCAGCTGTTCGGGGTTGTCGGCGGGGTAGCAGATGACTATATCCCCTGCGGCTATACTCACCTCTGACGCATCTTTTGCGATAAGTGCCGCACCTGTCGTAACGTCCCCCAACATCGGGTTCATCTGTCCGACTATATACAGATACCTGTCACCCACTTTCGGCACGCTCTCCTTGCTGAAGAGCATATTCGTCACAACCGATATTCCTATAAACAACAGACATATCAGGCTTATAAGGAATCTCAGTATGGAAAAGTGCCTTTTTTTCTTCTTTTTCTTCTTCATTGTCTCATCATCTTTCCTTTCCTTTGAATGTTGTCCGTTTCCGTGAACTCTGCCGTGAGGAATCCACAGGTGTTGCCTTTATACATTATATCACACATTTATCCGAATTTCAATAAATATTTCAAAATATTTTTTCATCATACGGTAGTGGATTTTGACATATGTGTACGGAAATCCCGAATAATAGGTAATAATACGAAAAATCGTCATATTTAACAAAATTTTCCGTGATTTTATGTGATGTTGTGCAATGTATACAAATCAACTCCCGTCTATTTTGGCAGTTTTCACGTTTTTTCCTTTATTTTCCGCCGATATGTAAATTAACGGGGTAAATATTTGTGAAAGTATACTATTGAAAAATTTCAAAAAACGTGATACAATATTTCTATAACGTTTGCATGGGTGACTTCCGAAAGGTTCGGATAATTTCAAACCCGATTCGCAGACAAATAACAGGAGGAGATATATCATGTCAATCAAAACTTCAAACCCCCTAATGGAAAAAATCAGAGAGGAATTCCCGAAAAAGCTTCAGAGGCTCTACAGCATTACCCCCGAAGAGGCTTCCGACAAGCAGGTTTATCATGTTCTCTCTTCAATTATCGTCGATATTCTCGGTACAAAGAGACAGAACTTTATAACCCACGCCCACTCCGTCGGCAGAAAACAGGTCTACTACCTCTCAATGGAATTTCTCATGGGTCGCTCCCTCAAGACCAGTATCTATAACCTCGGTCTCGCCGACGAAATCCGTGATATGCTCAAACAGTACACCGTGAACCTCGACAAGGTTTTTGAATATGAACCCGATGCAGGTCTCGGAAACGGCGGTCTCGGCAGACTCGCTGCCTGTTACCTCGACGGTCTCGCCACTATGGGATTCCCCGCTATGGGCTATTCAATCTGCTATGAATACGGTATCTTCCAGCAGAAACTGAAAGACGGCTGGCAGTCGGAACTCCCCGACAACTGGCTCCCCGGCGGTTCTGTGTGGCTCGTCCCGAAACCCGAACTCTCAATTGATGTACACTTTGAGGGAGACCTCCACGAATATTGGGACAATCAATACCACCACGTCTCCCATGTGAACTACAACACCGTTATCGCTACTCCCTACGATATGTACGTCTCGGGCTACGACTCGGAGGGCGTTTCCGTACTCCGTCTCTGGTCCGCAAAAGCCCCCGGCTTCAATATGGACGACTTCAACAACGGCAAGTACGCAAGTGCTCTCGCACAGAACTCCATGGCAAACGCCATTTCAAAGATACTCTACCCCAATGACAACCATCTTGAAGGCAAATCCCTCCGTCTCCGTCAGCAGTACTTCCTCTGTGCGGCATCCGTGGGCGACATTGTAAACAACCACATGAACGTATACGGCACTCTCGAAAACCTCGCCGACAAAGTCGCTATACACATAAATGACACCCACCCCACTCTCGCTATCCCCGAACTTATGCGAATACTTCTCGACGACTGCGGTTACTCCTGGGACAAGGCTTGGGATATTGTCACAAGGACTTTCGCCTACACAAACCACACCGTAATGGCTGAGGCTCTCGAAAAGTGGGACGTGAACCTCGTCAAGACCGTAATTCCGAGAATTTTCTCGATTATTCTCGAAATAAACAGGCGTTACTGCGACCAGCTCATGGAGAAAAACGGTCACGACAGCGTGCAGACAACGAGAATGTCCATAATAAAGGACCACATGATTCACATGGCTACTCTCTGCGTTGCCGCTTCACACAGCGTAAACGGCGTTTCAAAACTCCACTCCGAAATTATCAAGCAGTCCGTTTTCAATGACGAATACCAGTACACACCCGAAAAGTTCAAGAACGTCACGAACGGTATCGCCTACAGAAGATGGCTCTACCAGTCAAACCAGGGTCTGACAGACCTCCTCACGGAAACTATCGGTCCGAAATTTATAAAAGACTCCGCTGAGCTTGAAAAGTTCAGAGCTTTTCAGGACGATGAGTCCGTACTCAAAAAACTCACGGACGTTAAAAAACAGAACAAGGAGAAGTTCGCAAAGTACGTCAAGAAACACTCGGGAATTATCCTGAACACCGACAGTATATTCGACACTCAGGTTAAACGTCTCCACGAATACAAGAGACAACACCTCAATGTCATGAATATTCTCGCCGACTACGCTTACCTGCTTGAAAACCCCGATGCGGATTTCACTCCCAAAACTTACATCTTCGCCGCAAAGGCTGCTCCGGGCTACTACCTCGCTAAACAGATTATCAAACTCATCTGGGCTATCTCGGAGGAAATCAGGAAAAACCCCAAAATCAATGAGAAACTCGCTGTTGTCTTCCTCGAAAACTACTGCGTTACTCTCTCCGAAATCCTCATGCCCGCAAGTGACATATCCGAACAGATTTCCCTTGCAGGTACAGAGGCTTCGGGTACGGGTAACATGAAACTCATGCTCAACGGTGCTGTTACTCTCGGTACTCTCGACGGTGCAAATATCGAAATAAAAGATGCCTGCGGTGACGATAATATAGTCATATTCGGTATGACTGCCGATGAAGTGGACGCACTCAAAGAGCGTGGCTACAACCCCTCAGACTACTTCAACGGCGACCAAAGAATCAAGGACGCTATCGAAAGAATGTACCACGGCATAAACGGCTGTACTTTCAATGACGTTGCCGACTCCCTCCGTGAGCGTGATCCTTACATGGTCCTCGCCGATTTCGACAGCTACAGAAAGGCTCAGGCTTATATTACAGAGTGCTACAACGACAAGATGAAGTGGGCTAAGATGTCCCTCAACAACATTGCGGGTGCGGGTATATTCTCCGCTGACCGTGCTGTCACGGAGTACGCCGACAATATCTGGCACCTCAGATAATTACAACACAAAAAAATCTGTAAAATAATATTTTCCCACACAGGGGACGAATAGTTAATTCTTATCCGTCCCCTTTTTCTTAAATAGTCTTTATTCACAAAAATTTCTCTGTATTGCGTATTTTTATATGTAAAATAACATATCACGTTATTTTTAAGGAGTGATCAAATTGAAACCAATTTATGACACATGGCATTTAGGATACAAGTCAATTTTCGGTGCTGTCAGACAGTTCGAGACCTGTCGCTTTTCAATAAGGCTTTCAAGGGATATAAAACCCGATTTTCCGCCTGTGCTGGTGCTTTTCAGGACGGGTTTCAAGGAGCGTTTCATACCTATGAATGTGTCGGGTGCGGAGGAGGACTGTTTTGTATACTCCTGTGACTACACCGCAAGGTACAGCGACGTTCACTACTACTACTTCTCCTACACCTGCAACGGCGTAAGATATTACATAAAAAAAATAAACGCTCACGAGGGTGCTGTTGCGGAGGGCGGTCTTTTTCAGCTGACTGTCTATGCGAACGACTACAAAACCCCCGATTTTCTCAAAGGCGGTGTAATGTATCAGATCTTCCCCGACAGATTTTGCCGCAGCGGTAAACATCATGAGAACGTCCCGAAAGACCGTGTTATCCGTGAGGACTGGGGCGGTACTCCCTACTACAAACCCGACCACAACGGACACGTCTGGAATAACGACTACTTTGGCGGTGACTTTGCGGGAATACAGTCCAAATTGCCGTACCTGCAAAGTCTCGGAGTCACCTGCATCTACCTGAACCCCATTTTTGAATCCCACGAAAACCACAGGTACAACACCGCAAACTACATGAAGACTGACCCTTTGCTCGGTACTAATGACGAACTTGAGGAGCTTTGCAAAGAAGCCAAAAAGCTCGGTATTTCGGTCATTCTGGACGGCGTTTTCTCCCACACGGGTGCGGACAGCATATATTTCAACAAATTCGGCAGATACCCCGAAAAAGGTGCGGCACAGTCAAAAGACAGCAAGTATTACAGTTGGTACACTTTCCACGACTACCCCAATTCATACGAGGCTTGGTGGGGCATAGACACCCTCCCGAACGTAAACGAAAACAACGAAGACTACACGGAATTTATATGCGGTGACGAGGGTGTACTCCACTACTGGCTGTCAAAGGGAGTTGCGGGTTACAGACTTGATGTCGCCGACGAACTCCCCGACCAGTTTCTGAATAATTTAAGAAAATCAGTCAAGAAATTCGGTGAGGACAAAATCGTTATAGGTGAGGTCTGGGAGGACGCTTCCAACAAGGAGAGTTACGGCATAAAACGCCGTTATCTTCTTGGAGACCAGCTTGACTCCGTTATGAACTACCCGTTCAGAGAAGCTGTTATAAATTTCGTCAAAGGCGGTCCGTCAAAACAGCTTATCGACTCAATTATGACCATTATCGAAAATTACCCCAAACCCACTATTGACGTGCTTATGAATTTTGTCTCCACTCACGACATTGAGAGGGCTATAAACCGTCTCGGCGGTGATTACTGTGACGACAAACCAAAGGAGTGGATGGCGGAGAGGTGGCTGACGGATGAGCAGTACGCCCACGGAAAAAATCTTCTCAAAGTGGCAATGGCTATGCAGTTTTTCCTCCCGGGTGTGCCGAGTATATATTACGGTGACGAAGCGGGACTTCAGGGCTACAAAGACCCGTTCAACAGACGCTGTTACCCGTGGGGCAATGAGGACAAAGAGCTTATAGAGTACGTCTCCGAACTCAGCCGTATCAGAAAATCTATCCCCAATATGAAAGAGGGCAGGACTTATTTTGTCCTCAATGACGATGATATAGTAGACGAACGTCTCGCTGCCTTTACGAGACAGGGCGACGACCTTGACTATATAGTCATTGTCAACAGGAGCAGTGACGATGTGACACTCGAAAATCTCCCTAAAATAATGCCACGTTTCAAAGATTTCAAACCTGCATTCGGCGGGGAGTGCGACGGCGTTTCGGTAAAGATCGCCCCCTACAGCTACACAATAATAACTGCAAAGTTTATCGCATAATAAAATAAACAAAACAAAACCACTCACGGGTATCAGATTACAACCGTGAGTGGTTTTTTAGTATTGGGGGCTACGCCCCCCACCCCCTGTTTTTAACGATTAGGTTCAGGGGGCTTTGCTCCAAAAAATAATTTTCTTAAAATTATATTTTTTAGAAATTTTTTAGACTTGCGGACTGTTGGGGGGCTTCGCTCCAAAAAACAAATCTGTGGACTGTTGGGGGGCTACGCCCCCCGAACCCCCCATGATTATTCCCACGAATAAAACAAATCCCAAACCCCATGATGCTCTGCTGTTTTAATTTTTGGTGTCAAAGGGGTCCAAATATTACGGAAAAAATTTGTCCCTATAGACGCTTATCTCCGTAAATATTCCGTCTCTGCCGCCTTCAATATTTACGCCCGAGATCCTGCCCTCCGAAATTTCGCCAAAACTTGCAATGTCCGATATGTCCTCCCCCCTGTAGCCACAATATTTCACAAAATTTCTCCTCCAGCCACGTGCCGTGAAACTGTCGTAAAAATCAAGAGCCTGCTCGGGATTCTGTAGAAAACGCCTGTCAAGCTCAAAAAACTTGTGGCGGACAATATTTCTGTCGGACACATCTTTGTCATTCAGTTCATATGTGCCGTACTCCTCGTTTATATCGGACATATGGAAATCACTGATAAGTCTCTTTTCGGTTATACTCTGTCCCGTGGAAATTATGCCGTCACCGCTGTAATTGAACAGAACGGGTTCTGCAACAGGTGTTATCATTACACAGTTTGTACTCCTGATATAGGGGTAAGTACCCGTGAGTTTGTAAGACAGACTGACAAGAGCGTCCCACATTGACGAACCTTTTTTTACATATATATAACCCTCTGTTGAATTTTCCTCGTGCGTGACATACGGTATCTTGTAAAAGCTGTCCATGAGACTGTTTATTGTAGTACCCGTATACAGTCCGGGTTCGGTCTGATTCTGTTTCAGCATTGAAGTAAAGCCCTTTGAATAGAGTGTCCCCGTACTTATATCCCCTCTGTTTACGGTGATCGAGTCAACAAGACCGTGGTGGACAAGTTTGTCATCAATGTAAAAGAGGATTTCGGAAAAATTTTCGGGTGAGAGATTCTGTGCTATATAGCGTGCGGAGAATGAAGTGTAGGGAGTGTAAAACTCCTTTACAAAATTGAAAGATATAATTTTATCCTCCGTGAGTTCAGAGCCGTCAAGAAGTCTGAAAACAATTTTTGCGTCTGGTGTACTCTTTTCACTCATGTGTTGCTCTCCTCACTCTCCTGATATGCGGATATGTCACTGAGCGTGACTGCCGTCAAGGAAATTTCAATATAGTCAAGACCGCTGTCCTCGACGGTGAACCCCTGAATATCACACTCGGGAATTAAAATCCCCCTGTATGATATGTCGAAACTCTCTGGGCTGTTCATCATGTTCTGTAGTTTTCTGAGCGTGTCAAGAGGACCTACGCTGTCGGAAGTACGTCCCGTAAAAGTCAGCTTCGTCGACTTCCTGCACCTGTTTGTCAGCAGAGTTTTCCCCGACACGTCAGGCTGTTCGTACATACTCACACTTGCGACCGCCTTGAAACTCTCTACATACATAAAAAGTTTCCCGATAATTGTACCCTCGGGCAGTCGTCTGCAAATCACGACTTCCTCCATCAGTTTCCTCTCCTCTCGACTTTTTTTATTCCGTTAGCAGACATAACACAAGTCAGGACAAGTCTGTTTATATTGCTGTCGTGCTTGACCGACAGGGAGGACAGTCTGCAACCAAGCCCCGACATCCCCTCGACAGATTTTTCTATATTCTCGTCATAATATGAATACAGTCTCTCAAGCGGACTGTCTTCGGGAGAAAATACTTTTATCTCTATATCCGCTCTGAACGGAAAGTAGACCGTAAAAGCGGAGTAGACAGGGTTTAGAGTTTCAAAACTCCTTATCCCTATGACCGTAAAAAACTCCCCCTTTTTTCCGACGGGCTGTGCGTCAAATGCACTGTAAACTCCCCTTGCACCGCCGTCTTTAAGAGTTTTTGTGACCTGATTCACAATATCTCTCAGCATATTTTTTTGACCTCCTGCTGTTTTTTCAAATTTTTCAAATTATTCAGACTGCACTGAATACAAAAGTTTCGGGGTAAATGAGACCTCTGCACATATCGTAATACTCTTTCAGCAGTCTGTGTGCGTATTCAAGAGGGCTGTCCTTTCCCGAAACAAGTTTTCCTGCGTACGTAATCTTTGACCTGTCCCGAGCCGATTTCAGCTCCTGAAGACGGTAGTTAGCCATTACCGCACAGAGAAAATGGAGTCTCATATCGGTCATATCTGTTTCGGGGAGTACAATCCTCTCGACCTCTTCGATTGACAGGAGTATCAGCGGCATATATCTGTCGGCACACTCCTCCCCCGAAAACATAGTGAACAGTGACTTTACGGATTCAATATCCATAATAAAAAACCTCCTAAAAAATTTTTTAATCGGGGGTTTCACCCCCTGAACCCCAAAAAATAATTTTATTAAAATTATATTTTTTTGGAAATTTCTTTAATTTGTAGGCTGTTGGAGACCGTGCAAATTTTAATTAGAACGATTAGGGGCAGGGGGCTTTGCCCCCTGAACCCCAAAAAAATAATTTTCTTAAAATTATATTTTTTTGGAAATTTCTTTAATTTATAGACTGTTGGAGACCGTGCAAATTTTAATTAGAACGATTAGGGGCAGGGGGCTTTGCCCCCTGAACCCCCACTGGGGGCTCCGCCCCCAGACCCCCGCTGGGGGGAAGCATCCCCCCAGACCCCCCATGACAATCTTCTACTGTTTTATTTTAGGGTCAAGAGGGCAAAAGCCGTATATCACTTCATGCTAAATGCACTGCCGTCACTATCTTCGGGCTTGTCCTCGACGGGCATAAGTTCAGCCCTTACTCCCGAGGACTTCCTTATCAGCTTTTCATAGGACTTCCTCAAATTTACAAGTTCCCCGAAATTCATTCCCCGTGACGATATTTCAACTGCGTCAGAAGCAGTCTTACCGCCCGTGAAATACGCAAGCCGTTTTATTTCTCTCCTGAGTTCCCTTTCAGCACCCGCATCTCTGTCACTTGTAAATCCCGTAGTACGGCAGTCTGAAAACTTCTTTGTAACTCCTGCGTTTACCTGTGCGGGAACTGCGACGAAACTCCACTCATATGCATCCGTTATATCTGACAACATATCATAGCAAAGTTTACCGTCATAGAATTTTCCCTTCTGGTGAACACAGCCCGTCTTTTCTCTGTCGCACCCACATATTGAACAGGTTCTCTTGCCCACTCTGCAAGATATGCTGACTTCCTTTTTTATACCTGCATCTATTTCGGAAATCAGGTCACGGTTTTCGTCCGTGCGGACCATATACGCCTTTGCTTTCAGACACCTGTAAACTCCGCCGTAAACCGTAACTCTTGATAAGTCCTCCTCGATTTCGGTGTCAAATATTCTTGCATTCTGTCCTGAAGCGGAGGGATTGTGGTCAAATATACCCGTCTTGCCCATGAAGAGTTCACTGAGTTTTTCAAGAGACTTGTCTGTAAAGCACTCATAATCACGGTCAACATCGTTGTCACAGAGGACGACCGAAAAAATATATAACTCGTCCTCTGTGAAGTCTCTGCGGGTAAATCTGTTTATTTTTTCAAGAACACTCTTTTGCATATTAAAAAATCTCCCTTTTTCTGTGACTTTTCAAGACTTTTCGGAGACACGAGGTCTCCGAAAAATCTTTCGGTCACAAGTTTATTACAAGTTTATTTTTTCAGGCGTTTATTTTGAGTACCTTGACTGCATCAGGAGTTATCTTTCTGAACCCGCAAGTTATTGAGACACTCATCTTGTCAAGCTGGCGGTCAATGAGCCTGTCGGTTTCCATAATCAGGTCGGAACTGGTGATAAATTCGAGTGCAAAGTTCTTATCAATGCCGACGATAGTGTTGTCATCGGCAGAGGAACTCTTGATTATCTCACAGCCGAACGGGAGCATCATTCTGCCGTCCTCACTGATTTTTGCGTCCGCAAGCTGAGACATAGCAGCTATTTCAGATGCAATCTTTGGTGACACTATTATTGAAGTCATCTCAAAGCAGTTGAAAGAGCCATAGAGTTTCGCAAGGTCGGCATATGTGAGGGAGTCCGTTGTGACGGATTCTGTCACAGACGACAAAATTCCAAAGGACTTCTTTATCACGGTGTTTGCGAGTTTCACGCCTATACTTCTGAGCATAACTCCAAACACATCAATTCTCTGTGAGCGTATTGACTCATATGATGCGTTTATAATTCTGCCGAACTTCTCCAGAACAAGCGGATTAGTACCCTCTTTTATTGTCGAGGCAGGAAGTTCCCCCGACTGAGCAGTAGAGCCGTAAGCAACGGAGTCGTCAAGAACACAGCCGAGATACTGACCGCTGTCGCACACCGTCTTTACCGCACATATTGCCGAGAGAACAGTGTCATCAAAGCCCTTTCTTATGCTCCTTGTGACAAATTCGGGGAAGAGTACGGCAGTCTCCGTTGAGGAGAAAAACTTCTCAACTTTGTCGCTCTCCTGACCTTTGACTTTTATGTTGAAACGTCTGAGCTGTCTCTCATAGGCATCGAGACCTGCAAGGGGCGTACCCGAATATGAAATATCGGGGTCGAGTTCCTCAAGAGCAGATGTGAAGGACTTACCGCTGAGATTGTAGAGTCCCTTTTCAAGTTTTATATCATTGTACATAAATAAATTACCTCCATATTTGACTTTTGTTTGATTTATGATTTATGTTATCATGATTTGCAGGCTTAGGGGTTCACCTCGTTGGGGGCTTTGCCCCCAAACCCCCGTCGGGGGGTGATTTGAAAATGGGGACACCCCATACCCCGCCCCCAACCCCCCATGATAATCTCCCTGCTGTTTTTATTTCAAGCCTTGTCAGCCTGTTCGGAATTTTTAAGTCTCATTTCGATCTCCATAGCCTGAGCGTTTCTTAGCCTTGCCTGTGCGAGAACGCTTTCGTCCTGAAGATTTATATTGTCCCACTCCACGCTGCACACGGCGTTTGCACCCTGTGAACAGAGAAAAGCGTTTCCTATGTCGCATATAACGGGAGTCACAAGCCGCCTGTAGTATTCAAGTTCGGAAGTGAGAATATCAGCCTGCTGAGAGGACATTCTCTCCGTTGAACTCCAGTTCAGCCCGAGAAGAAACGGCGGAATTGACAGCTTTGAGACTATCTGTTCGAGAATTTGTCTCACGGGGACATTTGTGTCAAAAAGCTGATTTTCGGCACCTATTACTTTTATGTCTATGTCCCCAACAGCCACGAAGTCCTTGACCTGTCCGTATTTTGAGCTTCTCATGCCGTCGGACCACTCTTTTGCGATTTGAGAGGCACGCTCCCTTGCGTTTGTTAGGTCGTCCTTGTCGGGCTTGTAAGTCACGGCGTACCTTATATTTCCCGCACGGTCGAAGTTTTCGCTTATACACCTGTATATTTTCATAAGAACGGTGCTTAGTGCGGGCAGACCTCTCAAAAGGGAGTGTCCGCCTGTGAGACTTGAATAGACTATATTTTCGGGATTTTTAACTCTCCTGAGAGTGCCGTCCGAATCTCTGACAGCGTAACTTCTTATAAAAGGACTGCTGCCCGAAGTGACTTTGATTTTGGAGACATCGCCATTCCAGAGACCTGCAATATTCATAGTTTCGGTGTCGTTGACTATCTCCCCGACAGCCGAGCCGTAAGTCAGGAGACTGTCGAGAAAATTGTCAACAAAATTGCTGAGTGACTTTCCCGTCAGCCCGACGGGGATATTATTGCAGAAGTCATCGAGTTCGGACTGAAAATTTTCGTCCGAACAGATAAGTCTGAAACCGCCTGTGAGACGTATTATTTTCATGATAGCGGAGTCTATGATCGGAACGCTGTATCTGAGCCTGTCGAAAAGTTCCTTTTCAAAGGGCTGAACGGTTTCGGGGAGACTGAACAGACTATCTGTCTCACGGACTGCCGAAATGAGTTCAGGTTTCGGACAGCTGTTTTTCTTTCTGAATAATTTCATTTCTCCTCCTTTTGTCTTATTTTGATTTTAATTTTTAGTTTTTAATTTTAATTCTTGATTACTCTGTCAGTCTCTTGGAACGGAGACCGCAAAAAAAGAGTCTGACGAATCTTTTTTGAATATTTCGGACACAAAATATCGCAAGTCGTCCATAGCGTGGTCGTTTTCTTTGACAGGTGCGTCAACACCCGCCTTTTCGTTCCACCTGTAGAGGGAAAATTCCCTTATAGTGTCCCTGCACTTCTCATTGATTTTAATTTTTTCGTCATTGAGAGCGGTACTCACCCTGCCTATGCCTGCTATGACATCGTTGTCCGCCTTTGTGACGGTGAATCTGCCGTGACGGCGTACACACTCTATGAAACTTGAAGCGGACGGGTCTATTATGACTTTTTCAATTTGCCTGTCGCCTGCGAGTTTTTCAAGAGCGGAGTAGTGTTCTTCGTCTGTGCGTGACATACCCTCTTTTCGGGAGTTGTAATAATATTCGTCAAGCCTGTACCAAGTTTCACCGCACCTGCCCCACAGACCAAATGAAGAGGGGTTCACAGTGCCGTAGTCGCAAGAAATTATGAACCTGTCGCACTGAACATCTCCTGTGTAGACGTGTTTTTCTGCACTGAACATAGGGTATACAACACCCTCCGAACAGCACCACTGTCCGAGTACAAATCTCTTGTAAAAAGAACCCGAATATAGACGCTTGTAACGCTCTTTGAGTTTTTTTGAAAGAGAGGGGTTGTCGTCCATAGTAAAATGGAGATAAAGAGCGTTTTTGCGTTCAGCCTTTTTTATCCACTCGTTGTAAAACCAGTGTGACGGGTTGTCGGGATTGCAACTGAACCACATCTTTGAACCTGTGACGGAACACCTTGCTATAGCCTGCTCCACGAAAGAGCGTGGCATAAGAGCGACTTCATCGAGGAGTACTCCCGCAAGAGTAATTCCCTGGATGAGTGAAGCGGAACCCTCATCCTTGCCGCCGAATAAATAAAACCTGTTTGTAACTCCCCTGAAAGTTATGTCTATGAAACTCCTGCTTATTTTTTCAATACAGGAAAAGCCGTAACCCGAGAGGGCGTTCACAAGGGGGACTACTATATTTCTCCTGAGTGACGTGACAGTTTTTCCGCAAATTGCGAAAGTGCAGTCTTTGAAAGAGAGTGAAGCCCAGAATACGAAACCGAGCGACATTGAGAGAGTTTTACCGCTCCTGACAGCACCGTCACAGATTACAGCGTCAAAATCACGGTAATTTTCCGCACACCACCACTTCATGACGGTCCTCTGCTTTGGAGAGAGTTCCCTAATCATCGAGCCTGTTCACCTCTCCCGAAGTGAGAGCCTTGACAAGAAAAGCCGTACTGTCTCTGTCGGAACAGGTGTTTTCAAGTTCATACAGCTTTTCGAGAGCCTTTATTCTGTCGAACATCTTTATTTCGACAACTCCCCCCTTTGCACGTTTTATCTCGGAGACGTTGAACAGGTCGAGGGACGCAATTTTTTCGGGTGACGGCAATTCGTCCGAATAAGCAAGGTACACCGCATCGGTACACTGTCCGTAAGCAAGTCTTTTAAGACCGCACAGCACGTCACCGTCCTGAGAGAGTGAATTTCTGAGACGTGCTATATACTTCTTGCAGGTTTCGGATTCAAGACATCTTATACCCGATTCAAGAGCAGTCTCACGGTCGAAACCCGCCTTTAGAGACGCTTCAAGGACGTTTCCGAGAATAGCGTACCAACAGCAGAAAGATTTTTTTCTGCCATCTGTTCTGTAATCCAATAAAAAAACCTCCTTTCGCATAGTCTTAGTGAACATCGCTGTTCATAAGAGGGGCAAAAAGAGGTAAAATTAAACGGAAAACCGTTGTATGGGAAAAAAATAATTTTCAGGTTTGTATATATGCACAAAAAAGCACCTGAAAATTCAGGTGTTTTTATATATTTATAATGATAGAAGACAGGGGGCTTTGCCCCTTGGAATTTTGGGGGGCGTTGCCCCCCAAGCCCCCTGTTAGTTATAAGAGGCAGGGGGCTTCCGCCCCCTGAACCCCCATTGGGGGCTCTGCCCCCAAACCCCCGTCGGGGGGAAGTATCCCCCCGAACCCCCCGTGATTAAACGAAACCTCAAATAGTCCCCCTAAAAAATTATAAAAAATCTCCCACAAGCAATATCGGACATGATTCCGAATACGGCGTGACAATTTCGGGGTGCGTGAGTGCATAGGAGAAAATTTTTTCGGACAGTCCGCTTTTGAGAAATGCCACAAGTTCCGAGAGGGGTCTTTTATAAATTTCCTCACAGCAGGGCGAAATCGCTATGACAAGTCTGCCGTCAAGGTTCATGATTTTATAGGGGAAAATCCTGCACTCAAAGGGCTTGCTGTCACCGAGAATACAGCCGTTTTCGGAGAGTGCGGGACACCCGAAAAGACCGTCACTGTCGGGATCTTGCGGCACAAAGACGTACCCCTTGTCTTTTTTTGAAAAAACCGCACGGGGATTTTTTTCAAGAATAAAATTCCTGTTTTCTGCACTGAAAATCGGAGTTTCAAAAATGTCATAGCACTCAAAAACACAACAGCCCTTGCACTCCGCACATCTCTCCGCACTGAGAATTTTTTTCAGCATTTTAATTTTAATTTTTTATCAATAATCAATAGGGCAGTCTGAACTCCCCAGCCCTCCACACGCCGTCGTCGCCGAGAACCATTGAAAATTCAGCGGTATCGGTGTAAGAACCCGTGTCGTCATAGGGCGAACCCGTGTAATTATTCGTGACAGTAAAGAAAATTTCGTCATCGGAGCGTGAGTCGAGACTTGTTATTTCCGAATTTGCGTAGAATATATTTGAACCCCTTTCACCGTTCAGGGCGTAAACTCTCCCGTCGCTCTCCATATAAACTTCACTCAGTTCATTGGGATAGCGGTCACTGAAAACTTTGTAGTAGTCATTTTCTATATCGGACATTGAATTTATACCGTCCTGTGTGATCAGATAGTACTGCCAGCCGAGGTCGTTCGTGACATATTTTGCCGTGTCGAGAGTATATGGACAGCCGACGGTGTACTGCCACTGTGTTTTGCAGGCGGATTCAAAGAGCATTCCGGCAATGTCGATGAGTTCCCCGTCCGACTTTTCAGCGGGGTTATCCTCTATGACTACTGCACCGTTTTCGTCATATGAAGCGGGCTGAGAAGATGTGGTTTCGGTCTCTGAAACTTCCGTCTCCGTATCGGTCTCTGTATCAGTCTCAGTCTCTGTGAGAGATGACGTTGTTGTCTCCGAAGAGGAGGTTTCGGAAGAAGTAGAAACATTAACAGTGGTAGTCACAATAATGTCCGTGGAAACAGAAGACGTTGTGGAAATATCCTCCTCAGACTCCGAAAAAAACTGTAAATCCGAATTGGCGGGAACCTTTCCGACTGTCGAGCAGGACGAAAAGAGCAAAAGTGTCACAACAGCAAGCAAATATTTTTTCATAACTCAAACTCCCGTTCATAATTATTTTGATTATTATGATTATCTTGATTATAATCATAGTAGTCATTGTCGGGAACAAAATCGACAGTTCCGTCACCGACATTGACCGCCGAACAAATCACGTCCATTCTGTCACCGACTTTGTAAGAAACACCGCTGAATTTTTCGGTAAGAGCGACAGGTTCGCAAAAGTCGTATTCGCCTTCGGGGAGACTTGTTATGTGAACAAGTCCCTCAACAGTGTTTTCAAGGCGTACATAGACACCGAACTCCGTGACACCCGAAATTTTCGCCCTGAACGAGTGCCCGAGATACTGCCGCATAAATTCAGCCTTGTATATGTCGTCGCACTCACGCTCAACGGCAACAGCCCTTATTTCGGCATCCGTTGACTTTTTTGAACTGTTCACGGCAAATCCGGAGTATCTCTTGTTTAGCCACTCTTTGCCGTAGCCCGCAAGGAAATCCGTTAAAATTCTGTGGACAGCGAGGTCGGGGTAACGTCTTATGGGGGAGGTAAAATGTGCGTAGTCTTTGAGGGCGAGACCGAAATGACCGTCAGGGCTTTCGGAGTAGACCGCCTTTGACATCGAACGCAAAACCAGCATATTGACAAATTCCCGCTTGTCGCTGTCCTTGACGCTCTCCAGAATTGTACACACATGGACGGGTCTGAACCTGTCAAAAGCGGGGTACTCAACGTGACATATTTTCAGATTTTCACATAGCTTTGAAATTTTCTCATCGGACGGGCGTTCGTGTACTCTGTACACAAACGGAATTTCGGCTTCCCTTGCAAGCCTTGCGGAACACTCATTAGCGGTCAGCATAAACTCCTCAATAATTCTCTCAGCCTTTCCCCTCTCTCTGGGGACAACTCCGACACATCTGCCGTCATCGCCTATAATTATAGCACTCTCAACGGTCTCTATTTCGAGAGCGTGACGGCGTTTTCTCTTCTCTATAAATTTATCTGCAAGTTCGTCCATAAGGGGAATAACGTCAATAACGGAATTATATTTCAGTTTCAGTTCATCGGGAGCAGTGCCGTCAAGAATTTTATTCACTTCCGAATAAACTCCCTTTACTCTCGATTTTATGACACTCTTGCAAAATCTGTAATTTAATATCTCACCGTCGGGAGCAATTTCCGCAAAACAAGACAGCGTCAGCCTGTTTTCGTCAGGATTGAGAGAGCAGACACCGTTTGACAGCTCTTTCGGCAACATCGGGATAACTCTGTCCGCATAGTAGACACTTGTCCCCCTATTCATAGCTTCCTTGTCAAGTTCGCTGTTCCCCTTGACATAGTGCGAAACATCGGCTATGTGGACACCAAGAATATAGCCGTTTTCGGTCCTGCTGACGGAAACAGCGTCATCGAGGTCTTTAGCCTCTGCACTGTCGATAGTAAAAATCGGAATGTCTCTCAGATCCTCACGGTTATTCAGGTCGAACTCCTGAACACCCGCTTCCGAAATTTTCTTGCTCTCACGGAGTACCTCCTGTGAAAATTCGCACGGCAGATTGTGGCTGATTAAAACAGCTTCCGCACACGCAGCCGCCTGCTCCGAACTTCCAAGAACTTCAATTATTCTCACCCTGTGTTCGGCGTGGCGTGTACCCCTGTGGACTATCTCAGCGAGAACTTTGTCGCCCTCCTCAAATTTGACACTCCTGTCCCGAATTATAGTCATGTGATTTCTGACAGCCGTATCGGGGACAAGGTACAAATCCCCCTCAGTAAAGACGATTTTTCCCGTCAGAACAGACCTTCCGTACTCTATTATATCGGCGACTTCTCCCTCGGGTTCGCCCGAACGTGATTTTATATCTGCAATTATAACTCTGTCCTCGGGCATCGCCCCCATCATGCACTTTCCCGGAATAAAATATTCGACACCGTCATCTGTGAGGGCAAAGCCGAACGTACGGCTAAGACGTGTTATAACGGCGGGTTTCAGACCTATTTTTGAACAGAGTGCCACTTTCATACCCTTTCTGACAGTTATAACGCCCTCCCGACGCAGTTCCGCAAAAGCCTCTGTGAAGTTCTCCCTCCCGGATTTTTTAGTCCTGCACTTTGTCTCAAGTTCATTTAAGGGCATAAATTTTTTATTATAAGCCGTCAGAAAAGTCACTATCTTATTTTTATAACTGTTCTTATCGGTCTGATTTTTCACTTTATTTTTACTTTTGCTCTTGTTCTTTGCGGACATAAAAATCAGAACACTCCTTTAATTTTAATTTTAATCTAATAAAAAAATCCCCATGACGGATACTGTCACGGGGCAGGGCATACACGCTCTCACTTATTTGTGAAAATCGGAATGATATTTACGGCAAGAGTGACAATAAAGAGGATAATGCCCAGAGCTCTTGTAATCTTGCAGAGTATAGCCTCTTTGGTTCTTCCCTCGTTTTTGCCGTAAAAAGAGTCGGTACTTGCACCGGTGAGTGCAGAGGTCATACTGTCCTGAGACTTCTGCTCCTGAGCGAGACAAATAAGAATTATGGCGATACAAACGATGAGCAGGACGATTCCGCCCGCAATTTCCAATGGTGACATAACAATAAAACCTCCGAAAAAAGTATCAGAACGGCAGAAATCCGTCCGTTTCGTTTAACTTAATTATTATATCACATCGGGAAAATTTTTTCAATAGCTTTTCCGAAAAAACAGCGACAAATTTCACAGTTTTTTTTGTGGAAATCCTACAATTATAAATTATATATACCGTGAATATATTTATAACAGTTCGGAAAATACAGTCTGAATTAAATTAAAATTAAATTAAATTTTTTTGGAGGGAACAATATGCAGGAGAAAAATCTTAAAAACGACAAGACCGTCAAGACAGACCACAATATCATACTCGAAAACAGAAAGAGCATGACAATTTCGGGCATAACGGACGTTGACAGCTTTGACGAAAAGGCGGTCTGTCTGTACACACAACTCGGTGAGCTGACTATTCAGGGAAAGGAACTCCACATAGATTCTATGAGTGTCGAAACGGGAAACATGACCGTTACGGGCGATATATGGGCGATAGTCTACGGGGACAAAGAGAGAAAGAGTCCCGTCGGGGTACTGGGAAGGCTTTTTCGATGAATATCCCCGAAACCTTTTTTTCCGTTCGGGAGGAACTCATCCTGCTCGGAATATCGTTCCTGTCGGGGGCGGTCATAGGAGTTTTCTACGACGTATTCAGGGCTTTGAGAGTAATATTCCCCCACAACTCCGCACTCGTCGCAATAGAGGACATCATTTTTCTGTGCAGTTACGGGATATTTTTTCTCTCATTTTCGTCCGCACTGAGCAGAGGTCAGCCAAGATTTTGCTATGTCTTGGGGAACATAGTCGGGTTTGCACTGTACTACGCACTTATAGGAAATTTCATGATAAAAGCCCTGAGAGATATTTTTGAAATCATTAAAAAAATTGTAAAGACAATTTTCAAACCCGTCACAAAGCTCTGGAGACACACCGTGAAAATATTATCTGCAAAAACGTCAAAAAAATCGCTGAAAAATTCTGAAAATTTTGTTGAACCTGTAAAAAAACGCAAATTGCTATTGCTAAAGCGTACCGATTTGTTGTATAATATAAGGGAGAATAATAAGAAAGGAAACGTGACCGACATTGCCGAAAAAGTTAAAGAGAAAAAAGACAAAAAAGCTGAAAAAGCCTGTCAGGAGAGGTCTTTTTAACAAGGGTCTCGTGAAACTTGTAGCCGTTGCGATAGTAATAGGCTGTGGAGTCCTCGTCATAACGACCGAACAGGACTGTTCAAAAAAGAGACTCGAACTTGAGGGTATCAGCGAAAAAATAAGCGAATATGAGGCTGAAAATGCCGATTTGCAGAGAATACTCGACAGCGGTGATTTGTCAGGCTACATGGAGAAGATTGCCGTTGAGGAGAGAGGCTACGCCTATCCCGACGAGAGAAGATTCTACGATACGTCACGGGACTAATCTAAAAGGAGTTTTTCAGAAATATGCAGTTAGAAATTGGTAAAATCTACAGTGGTAAGGTAAAGGGAATAACGCCCTACGGTGCTTTCATCGACATAGAGGGCGGCGGTACGGGAATGGTACACATTTCCGAAATAGCAAACGCATTTGTGAGTGATATAAGGGAACACCTCACCGAAAATCAGGAAGTCAGGGTAAAAGTCATAGGTATAAACGATGCGGGAAAAGTCAGTCTCTCTATAAAGAGAGTCACGGAGGGGGACGCTCCCCCAAGACCAAGAAGACAGCAGAACCAGAGGAGCAAGCCGAATGTCTGGGAGCCGAAAAAGGTGACACCCCCGTCCGAGATGACTTTTGAGGACATGATGTCGCACTTCAAGCAGACCAGCGAGGAGAGAATGTGCGACTTAAAGAGGAGCAACGACAGAAAAAACGGCACAAGGCGAAAGTAGAGTGTTACATAAATAATAATATGATAAAATAATAAACAAACGGCAGGGACAAAAAAATGGCACCCTGCCGTTTTTGTGTCTGTCTATGGTGGAACTGCTACAAAATTGCTGCACATTGTCGACAGCAACATTGTAGTTTTCGGTGGAAAAATTCCCAAACTCCTCCGAATAATCCTCAAAAATCTTCTAAAATTGCGTGAAATCCTGTCGAAACTCCGACTTGTCCCGACAGCGAGCATTGAGTATATGAAACGGGGCGAACTGCTTTTTAGTACCTGTGGAAATTTTAGTCCTATTTCGATTGCGTAACATAGTAACCGAAAACCCGAGCAATTTTCCGCATAGCCGAGTCCAAGGAGGTACTTTTCGACTTCATTCCGCTGACCGAGTTTTTCACGCAAATCCTGCAAAGGACGCAAAATTATCGAACGGACGGCGTTTACAGTGTCAATCATGGAACAGGGCAAAAAAATAAATTCGACCGAATCAAGAGTATCCAGTGTACTGCAAACACTCCTGAAAGACGAATTGACAATCAATATAATGTTGATATGCGGACACCTCTCCCTGACACCGCAAACCGCCTCTGAAACGTTTTCACCGTCTCCCGAAACAATATAGACGAGAGTATCAAACTCACGCTCTTCAAGAGCCGAGAAAAGTGTGCCGAAACTCCCACACACCATGTGGCAGTCGAACTTAGAATAAGCCAAATTTCGGAGCAGCTCACAAGTATAGGAGGGTTTTCCACCAAAAAGAATTATTCTATCCATAAGCCAAACAACTCACAAATGCTAAAAATTTAATGATTCGATAACTTGACAAACGACCGATGCCGTCCAAGGCGTGACCGCCAAGACGGCACAAGTCGAAACCAAAACGCCACCTGTTGGACTCGAACCAACGACCCTGCGGTTAACAGCCGCATGCTCTACCGACTGAGCTAAGGAGGCATAGTATCGGCACTGAGCTACCTTCCCGGATTGTCTCCAATCAAGTATTATCGCCACGAGTGAGCTTAACTTCCGTGTTCGGAATGGGAACGGGTGTGTCCTCACCGTAATAAGCACCGATTAAAGTGACCCGTACCAGAATCGAACTGGTGTTACCGGCGTGAGAGGCCGGTGTCTTAACCGCTTGACCAACGGGCCGTGCTTGGTGCACCATCGGGGACTCGAACCCAGGACCCACTGATTAAGAGTCAGTTGCTCTACCGACTGAGCTAATGGTGCATTCAGGTTACTCTCCCAGTATATCACACAAGAAAGAATTTGTCAAGAGGTTTTGAAAATTTTCTAAATATTTAACAAAAATCCTGAAAACAAGAGAAAAGCAAGTCAAACTCGGACTCAAATCAACAATCGAACTCCAAACATAAGCATGAAATCAACTGGAAAAGCCCTCGACCTATTAGTACTCTCAAGCTGAACGTGTCACCACGCTTACACTTTAAG
>CANQWR010000023.1 GCA_947627625.1 uncultured Ruminococcus sp.
GGGATACTTCCCCCCAGCGGGGGTCTGGGGGCGGAGCCCCCAGTGGGGGTTCAGGGGGCAAAGCCCCCTGCCCCTCAGACTTAAAACAGGGGGTTTGGGGGGCGTAGCCCCCCAACAGCCCCCAATAATTTAACTGAATATTCTGCCTATATATTCACCAAGTTGTTGGGGAGTCAATGCACCGACAAATGCTCCGATATTCGCAAGACGCTGTGCAAGATACCTGTCATAGGCGGGGTTTGCCTCCTCGTCAAGTGCCGTCAGAAAACTCAGCTTTGCACCACTCTCAATTATATTCTTGCTCACGTTCATCAGTACGGAAGCGTTTCTGCCCTCGTACAAGTCCGTTACCACTATGACACAAGTATTCTGTGGGGAGACTATAAGCTGTTCGCAGTACGTCACCGCCTTGCCTATGTCCGTGCCGCCGCCAAGCTGTACACTCATCAGTATTTCGGCGGGATTTTCGGCATTGTCGGACAGGTCCACCACACTCGTGTCAAATATGACAAGTTTGACCTCCGCAAAGGGCAGATCTGAAATTATCTGTGCCATAACCGCACTGTGTATTATTGAACCCGTCATTGAACCGCTCTCGTCTATCGCTATTATGACTCTCTTGCTGTTATATTTTCTCACACGGCTGCTGAAATATATTTCTTTTAACATAAGCGTTTCGGAGTCTCTGTCGTAATTTTTCAGATTTCGCCTTATAGTCTTTGCGATGTCGAGATTTCTTGCGGAGTGTACGGGGCTTGAATTGTTTCTGTCTATCCTGCCCAGAATGCTCTTTTTTACGTCATTTTCGATTTTTTTTCTTATCTCGTCCGCAACCTCACGGGCGATTTTTTTTGCGGTCTCAAGGACTTCCCCTTTCATTAAATGCTTTAACTGCAAAATAGTTTTCAGGAGATTCATGTCGGGTTTCATTTTCTCAAGGACTTCCTTGTCGGTGAGCAAATCGGTCATGTCGAACTCCTCAAGAGCCTGTTTTTCAAGGACTTCCGCAGTCTGTTTCGGGAAAAGTGTCCGCACTTTAGTTATCCAGTCGCACGCAGAAAGGACTGTCGGGGAGAGGTCTCCGCCTCTGTCGTCCGTCCGCACATCGTCACCCTGACTTCTGCCGTACAGGTAATCAAGCAGCTGTTCCATGTCCTCAAAAGTCCGAATATCCCTCTCGCTGCCCGAAAAGCTTAAGTTTTCGTCGGAAAATCCGCCCAGAACGATACGCCACCTGTTTACCGCTGTCTTGCTGTCCATAGTCCAACTTCCTCTCTTTTTTACTGCCTTACGGCTTTGGAACGGGGGACGCTGTCCCCCGAACCCCCTGCCAAAGGGGCAAAGCCCCTTTGGAAACCCATAATTATATATTTTTAGTTTTCCCGCTATTCAAGTTTTTGCTTAATTATTGAGGGTGTTTCTTCTGTGGGAATAATTATGGGGGGTTCGGGTTTGTTTCCCTCGTGGGAATAATCATGGGGGGTCTGGGGGGATACTTCCCCCCAGCGGGGGTTTGGGGGCAGAGCCCCCAATGGGGGTTCAGGGGGCAAAGCCCCCTGCCCCTTATCGTCCTAATATTTAGGGGGAACTTCACCTGCTTCATTGTTATTTCAATAGAAAAATCTCTAAAAAAATATAATTTTAAGAAAATTATTTTTTGGGCAAAGCCCCCTGCCCCTTATCGTTCTAATTAAAATTTGCACATTCCCCAACAGCTCCCAATTATTTTATGGGAGGAGAAGTCCCCCCCAACAGTCCAACTAAAAATTATTTATATTTATTATTCAAAATATTTACTATTTTCCTGTCAAGGGATTCGCCAAATAAAAACAAACTCTCGTCAACAGCGTCCTCTCGGAGAATATTTCCGTCCGAACTGTATATTTTTGAGACCTTTTCGGCGGTCGTCTGTATTTCGTTCGGGGTGAAATAGCTGAAAGCAAGCCTGAGAGATGGGAGTATCTCCATGAAATCGTCATATTCAAGGGAAGTTATCAGACTGTCAATCATATTCAGAAAAGAGTCGTCATTGAGGACTATATCCCTCGCCGAACTGAAAAGTCCTTTCAGAAATCCCGCTCCCTTTTTCTTTGTTTCGGGACTGCCGTTCAGATAGCCTTTTACTGCTGTCTCTGCCTGCTCTCTCCAATCGGAGTCCATAGCGTAGAGAAGTCCCGTACATACTCCATATACGGACGGCTCTTTTTCGGGCGATGAGACAAGAGTTTCAAGCGAACTTCTGAACGGTTCTATCCAGTCTGTGAGTATGTCCTGAACCGTGCTGTATGCACTCCTGATTATCTCGCTGCACTCGTCCGCTTTTTCCTCGGGTACGTTCGCCATTGACGGTATAGCCGACACAAGTTTGCTGAAACACCTTTCAAGATATTTTTCGGGGGAACTGTCTTTGGACTGATATAATTTTTTAAGGCGGCAGAGCATTTCAAACTGTTTAAGTCCCCTGCCCACCGAAAAGAAATCACCGTCTTCGGCAGTTATCCTGTCTATTAAAATTTTCTGCTCGTCACTGAGCGGTATACCCATTAAAAAGCACTCCACCGCAATATAAGATGCGTCCTCACAACGCCTTTTTTCGGTGAGAATTTTTCCTGCGTGTTCACGGCAAGCCTCCTCAATCGTGAAGCCGTCCGTTGTGTGGTCTATCAGAGCGGAGTCAACTTGCGGACTTCTCCTATATTTCCACTCCTCACGCACCCTGTTTCTGTCGGTGTTCCTGTGCAGGTCAGGACCTTTTGTCATGCGTCCGAAAGCCGTACCGAGAAAATCCATTCTGTGCATAAAACGGCTGAGTTCCGTGCTTTTCGGCTTTGTGAAAAGGGGAATTTCAACGATTTCCTCAGAGGCACTCTGATATTTGAGTTTATATTTTGTACATAAATTTTCAAAGTCCGCAACAAGGGGCGGTATGTGCGACTTGTCACCTATTTTTCCCGCACCGTCACCCGATGCAAGTCCTGCGAGAATATCGAGGGGTATTGACGATGAGACGGTCTTTTCGCCCTTTATAAATGCGGAAGTCACGCCGTCAAAGAGTTCAAAAGTACCGCACTGACGGCAGTTCCGCAGTGCCGAGAGACCTGTCATGAGAGACTTTGCGGAAATAACGTCCGCTGTGGAGACGGGGATATTTTTCTTTGAAGATCTTTTTGCAGTCCTCACAAGAAAATCAAGAGACTGTTCATTGTAGACCTCACAGGGTTCTGTGCCGTTTTGCAGACTTTTTGTTATGCAGTCGCAGAAATACGGGAAATTCATTCCCGACGCATAGCCCCTCAGAGCGTCCGCAGACGGATAAGAATAAGCCATAGGATAACAGCCCTGTTTTTTTTCGGGTATCTTGTGAGTCCGTGGAGCTTTTAACTTTTTACGGCTCAGTCTCTCATAGATACCGTAAGAGTGGAAACCTCCCGTCACCACGAGAATTTTTTTGTACTCCTCCGAAAATTTCTTTATATTTGAAGCCATAAAATCCTCACGGGCGACAGTGCCGTCCGCTATGAGTTCCTCCGAGGAAGTCATTTCCCTTGTTATAATGCAGTAGGTGTGCATACGGTGTACAAACTCTTCGGGGGACAGTTCAAGTCCCGCAATTTCAAAATATTTTTCCCAAAATTCGTCAAAATTTCTGACACCTGTCTTTTCGCAGACTGCACTGTGGAATTTTCCCCCGACAATGTGCGAATCGTCCGCATAGCTGTGTCTGTCGGCTTTTTTTCGCAGACCCGAATTTTCGGAGGTGTTTATCAGAATGTCGCAGTACGGCAAGTCAATAAACTTTGCGGGTATGCCGAGCTTTTCAGCTTCTTTCACGGCGTTATATTCGGGGGAGGAGTATATAAAAGGGTAGTAGCACTTGTAGTCCTCAGCCTCCTCACTGACGAGTTTTCCCGTGTCCTTGTAAAAATAATAAAAAGCTACGGGGAGGACTGTGTCGGGGTGGGTTAGTGCGGGAATTATTGAATTTGCGTTTTCAGGTCCCTCTATCAAGATAATTTCGGGCTTGTAGAGTTCTATAGTTTTTATAAGCTGGTAGGAACACACAGGGCTGTGGTGTCTCACGGGAAAAAGCAGAACTCCCGAATCGAGGTCAAACGGTACGGATTTTTCCTGTACTTCACTCACTTCAGAATTTTTGACGCTTTCAGATACTCTTGCCATATTTTACCGCCTGCTTTCTTGGATTTCTGCTTTACTGCCGTGTTGAAATAGAGTTTGAGTTTCTGTAAGTCGTCCATACTCTCCTTGCAGACCGCTCCGAGAAGATTTTCTGTCATAACGGACAAATCGGTCTTTCCGTCGCCGTAGTACCATGCGTGACTTATCGTCTGGTAAAACACCGAAACCGCCTCCGCTGTACTCATGACCGCCGAAGGTTTTTCCACCATTGTACCCTCTGCCGTTATGCCCTCACGGAGTTCGTGGTATGTGACAGCGAGAATCTCCGCAGAATCTTCATCTATGGGCATATCAATGTGTCCCACCTTTGCAAGGTTTTTTGCCTCACGGATTATTATTTCCTTTTCAAGTCTCACGTCTTTTACAGGCTCTACGGTCTCAAAATTGAATCTCCTCTTTAACGCTCCCGACATCTCATTTACGCCTTTGTCCCTTGTGTTTGCAGTACCTATTATGTTGAAACCCGGTCTTGCAAAGACTATTCCGTCGTCACCGAGTTCGGGAATATTGAGTATCTGGTCGCTCATGACCGAAATAAGACTGTCCTGAATTTCGGCAGGAGTTCTCGTTATCTCCTCAAACCTTGCGAAAACTCCCTTTTCCATTCCTATCAGAAGCGGTGACGGCACAAGAGCTTCTCTGCAAGGTCCTTTTGAGAGCAATAATGCGTAATTCCAGCTGTATTTTATCATGTCCTCAGTAGTACCTGCCGTACCCTGAACAGTCACCGTGCTTGTACCGCAACAGCCCGCCGACAGAAGTTCCGAGAGCATAGTCTTAGCCGTTCCGGGTTCACCCACAAGCATAAGCCCTCTGTTTCCCGCAAGAGTTATTATGCACCTCTCGACAAGGGCATCGTTGCCGTAGAATTTTTTGGATATTTCGACAGTGCCGTCTTTTGTCTTTACCTTTCCGCCGAGAATAAAGGTCCTGACGGCTTTGGGCGACAAAACCCAGTTTTCGGGTTTTTTTCCCGTGTCGGACTCCCTCAGAGCGGAGAGTTCATCGGCATATCTTATCTCAACAGGCGGTTTTATTAAATTTTCATTCATGGTATATTTTACTCCCTTTTTTATTTTAACTATAATTGGGGACTTTGCCCTCTGCTTTCAAAATTAAAGCAGTAGAATTATTATGGGGGGTTCGGGGGCGGGGTATGGGGTGTCCCCATTTTCAAATCTCCCCCCGACGGGGGTTTGGGGGCAGAGCCCCCAGTGGGGGTTCAGGGGGCAAAGCCCCCTGCCCCTTATCGTTCTAAAAAAATATTAAATCTCTAAAAAAATATAATTTTAAGAAAATTATTTTTTGGGCAAAGCCCTCTGCCCATTATCGTTCTAATTAAAATTTGCACGAAACTCCCGACAATCCGCAAGTCAAAGAAATCTCCAAAAAAATATAATTTTAAGAAAATTATTTTTTGTGCAAAGCCCCCTGCCCCTTATCGTTCTAATTAAAATTTGCACGAAACTCCCGACAATCCGCAAGTCAAAGAAATCTATTTTCTGCCGATAAACTCCTTTATCAGAGAGTTTTCGGGTACATATTTTCTGTCCATGGAGAGCGTGTTTGCAAGCACTCTCTTTACGTCCGCAAGCTCGGGTATCTCGTCAAGCTCCCTGAACTGACCGCCGAGAAAGCCCTTGTAAACTCCCAATTCATAAGGCATAAAGCTGTCTATGTCGTAGTCCGACCTGTATTTATACGGCATTATGTACTTGTTTTCCCCCTCCTCGACACTCCTGAACATATTCATGGTCTCGTGAAATGAACGTCTCCTGAAAAGGCGGTCTCTTATCATGCGTCTTAAAAGCCTTATCTTTGAGGGGTGCAGGACAATCTCTCCGCAGGTCACTCTCGTCCTCACGCTCACATAGAGACGGCAAAGCCTGTTGTCGGGTACTGTCACAAGTGCGGGGTTCAGGGCGTGTATTCCCTCAAATATTACAAGTTCGCCCTCTTTTCTTTCAAGAATTATACCCGACTTCTCCCTTGTCGATTCGGCGAAATTGTAACTCGGTATTTCAACGGGTCTGCACTTTCCTATTGCTTCTATCTGTGAGTTGAGGAGTTCTTTGTCTATTCTGTCGGGGGACTCCAAATCCATTTTGCCGAGAGATGCGAGGTGTTTCTGCTCCTGTGACAGCGGTGAGAAGTAGTTGTCAAGCGAGAGGGTGTGTGCCTTACAGCCCATATTGCCGAGGATTTCCGCTATCATGAGCGAGGTGGTCGTCTTTCCCGAACCCGACGGTCCCGATAGAAGTATAACAGGTTTTTCGCTCCTGTTTTCTGCGATTTTTTCGGCTATGTCTCTGAGGCGGTATGTATATTCCTCATCGGCAAGGCGAGGGTAGTTCAAAGGGTCAGACTCTATGCTGTCATTTATTCTGTTTATTTCTATGTTCATAAAACAACACTCCCGAAAGTGGTTTTTTATATTTTTATTTTATCCGTAATAATTATATCACGGTTTTTGAAAAAATACAACAGTTTTATTATAATTCTTTGTGGGACTGTGCCCCCACTATTCAGGTAACGGTAAGACCTGACTAAGCCCATAATGGGGGGTTCGGGGGGATACTTCCCCCCGACGGGGGGTGGGGGCAGAGCCCCCAATGGGGGTTCAGGGGGCAAAGCCCCCTGCCTCTAATCGTTCTAAATTAAAAATATTAAATTTCCAAAAAAATATAATTTTAATAAAATTATTTTTCCCCCATGATTATTCTCACAGAGGAAACGTCTCCCAAATCTCCCGCTCAAATAAAAATTTTTTTGTGTGCAGCTATTGACTTTTCGGAAAATACGTTGTATAATATTATCACCTTATCAAGAGTGACGGAGGGACAGGCCCTTTGAAGTCCGGCAGCCTGACATTTTAGTCAAGGTGCTAAATCCTGCGGTATATCCGGAAGATGAGGAGTTCTGTGTAAGATTTCAGGCGTCCGGAAAAATCGGACGCTGTTTTTTATTGCCACGGAAATTTCCGCCGACAATTTGAATTAAATTAAATTTAATTTAATTAAATTAAATTAAATTAAATTAAACTAAACTAAACAAACGGAGGTAAAAATCATGAGTAAAAAATTCTTTACGTCTGAGTCCGTGACGGAGGGACACCCCGACAAAATATGTGACCAGATTTCGGACGCTATTCTCGACGCTATTCTCGAAAAGGACGAAAACGCAAGGGTGGCGTGCGAAACCGCCGTCACAACGGGTATGATCCTTGTTATGGGGGAGATCTCCACAAAGGCTTATGTTGACATCTCCTCAATTGCGAGAAAAGTTGTCTCCGACATAGGCTATGACCGTGCGAAGTACGGTTTTGACGCACAGACCTGCTCTGTGATAACTTCTATCGACTCACAGTCCCCCGACATTGCAATGGGTGTCAACGAGGCTTATGAGTACAGGGAGGAAAATTCGGAGAGCGATGGTCTCTCAAATGGTGCAGGCGACCAAGGTATAATGTTCGGCTATGCCTGCAATGAGACTCCCGAACTTATGCCGTTGCCTATTGCACTCGCTCACAAACTCGCTATGAAACTGACGGAAGTCAGAAAAGACGGCACTCTCAGGTACTTAAGACCTGACGGCAAGACACAGGTCACTGTTGAATATGACGATGACAAGCCTGTCAGGGTGGATGCTGTTGTTGTTTCTTCTCAACATTCCGCAGATATTTCGCTCTCACAGCTCAGAAAGGACATAGAGGAATTTGTAATCAGGGAGATTATCCCCCCCGAACTCATGGACAGTGAGACCAAAATTTTCATAAATCCAACGGGAAGATTTGTTGTGGGAGGTCCACAGGGCGACAGCGGTCTCACGGGACGAAAGATTATTGTCGACACTTACGGCGGTTATTCACGTCACGGGGGCGGTGCTTTCAGCGGCAAAGACCCCACAAAAGTTGACAGAAGCGGTGCATATATGGCAAGGTATATCGCCAAAAATATAGTCGCTGCGGGACTTGCGGACAAGTGTGAAGTACAGCTGTCCTATGCGATTGGAGTGGCAAAACCCGTCTCCATTCTGACGGACACTTTCGGCACGGGAAAAGTTAGCGATGACGAACTTGCAAAAGCTGTCTCGGAGATTTTTGATTTGAGACCGTCCGCAATAATAAAAACTCTCGACCTGAAAAAGCCCCAGTACAGACAGCTCGCCTCTTACGGTCACATGGGACGAGATGCCCTCGGTGTTGCATGGGAGCGTACGGATATTGCCGAAAAGCTCAGAGATTTTCTCTCAAAGTGATTTTGGAGAACTATAGGGGCGTTGCTTTTTAGGGGACGTTGCCCCCGAAACTTCAAAATTTTATATTAGGACGATAAGGGGCAGGGGGCGTTGCCCCCTGAACCCCCACTGGGGGCTCTGCCCCCAGACCCCCGCTGGGGGGATGATTTGAAAATGGGGAAACCCCATACCCCGCCCCCAGACCCTCCATGATTATTCCCACGGAGGAAACAACCCCCCGCCTCCACAGAGGAAACAAGAAGTAATCAGGAGGAGAGAGGGTGTCCCCCGTCTCAAAACGTCCCAAAAAATCACAATATTACATGATATGTGAATATTTGCCCAAAAAGTGAATATTTATTCTTAACTATTGACAATTTGTGCAGGTATGGGTTATAATATATTTATAATACAACACAGGAGGATTTTTCAAAATGTCAAACGAAATCAAAAAAGTCGTACTCGCTTATTCGGGCGGTCTCGACACCTCAATCATCATTCCGTGGCTCAAAGAGAACTACAACGATCCCGAAATAATCGCTGTGTCGGGCGATGTCGGACAGGGTACGGAACTCGACGGTCTTGAGGAAAAGGCTATAAAGACGGGTGCTTCAAAACTCATAGTTGCCGACCTTAAAGAGGAGTTCATTCAGGACTACGTTTACCCGACCGTTCAAGCTGGTGCGATCTATGAAAACAGGTATATGCTCGGTACTTCTTTTGCACGTCCGATAATTGCAAAGAGAATCGCCGAAATCGCCATTGAAGAGGGTGCGGACGCTATCTGCCACGGCTGTACGGGTAAGGGCAACGACCAAGTCCGCTTTGAACTCGCTATCAAGGCTTTTGCTCCCGAAATGAAGATAATAGCACCGTGGAGAGAGTGGAGTCTCAAATCAAGGGATGAGGAAATAGACTACGCTGAAGCTCACAACATTCCCCTTAAAATAAGCCGTGAGACCAACTACTCAAAGGACAAGAATATCTGGCATCTTTCACATGAGGGTCTTGACCTCGAAAATCCCGCAAACGAACCGCAGTACGAAAAGCCCGGTTTCCTTGAAATGGGTGTTTCCCCGATAGACGCTCCCGACAAGCCCACCTACATAACTATCCACTTTGAAAAGGGAGTCCCCACTATGCTTGACGGAAAAACTCTCAACGGCGTGGAGATGGTTACGGCTCTCAACAAGCTCGGCGGTGAGAACGGCATAGGTCTGGCTGATTTGGTGGAAAACCGTCTTGTCGGCATGAAGTCAAGAGGTGTCTATGAAACCCCCGGCGGTGCTATACTCTATCACGCACATGAAGTGCTTGAAACTATCACTCTCGACAAGGAGACCGCAAGAGTAAAGCAGTATCTCTCGATAAAGTTTGCGGATATTGTCTACAACGGACAGTGGTACACTCCTCTCCGTGAAGCCATGAGTGCATTTGTCACCGAAACGCAGAAGAGAGTTACGGGTGACGTTACACTCAAACTCTACAAGGGCAATATCATAAATGCAGGCGTTACTTCACCCTATACTCTCTATGATGAGGAAGTTGCTACTTTCGATGCGGATGAGGTCTACAATCAGCACGATGCAGAGGGATTCATAAACCTCTTTGGTCTGTCAATAAAAGTAAAGGCTCAGCTTGACAAGAAGCGTGGGGAGTAATTTTCCCCGATGTTTCGGGAAATCTGAAGCTGTTTATTAAAATACGCAATATTTTTTCGGGAGCTGTTTCGTTATACGCTTTCAGCTCCCGATTTACAGTTATTTAATTTTTCGGACTGTAGTTTTTTGGGGGGGACGTTGATTTGTGGGGGGCGTTACCCCTTGGGACGGGGTTTGTTTCCTCTGTGAGAATAATCATGGGGGGTCTGGGGGGATTCTTCCCCCCAGCGGGGGTTTGGGGGCGGAGCCCCCAATGGGGGTTCAGGGGGCAAAGCCCCCTGCCCCTAATCGTTCTAACAGGGGTTTGTGGGTAGAACTCCCAATGGGGGTTAACCCCCCGTACCCCCATTATGTAAACAAAAAAATCAGGAGACGGGGGAGTGTCTCACACTCCGACAGCTCACGTTTTTCACACAAAAAATCCGATACAAAAAGCAAACAGGAAAGGTGGTTTTTCAAGAATGCCAAAGGTAATGTGGGAGGGCAGATTCTCAAAAAAACTCGACGACGATGCCAACAGTTTCAACGCCTCCATATCTTTCGACAAGCGTATGTACGCCGATGATATAGACGGAACTATCGCTCACGCCTATATGCTCGGAAAGTGCAGTATAATACCCTATGACGAAACCCGAAAGCTCGTCAAGTGCCTTGAGGAGATAAAGTCCGAAATAGACAGCGGAAAACTCGAAATTGACGACAGTGCGGAAGACATTCATATGTTCATAGAAGCCGAACTGACAAAGAGACTCGGCGACATCGGAAAGAAAATCCACACGGCACGCTCCCGTAATGACCAGACTGCACTCGCCCTGAGAATGTACGTCTACCGTGAGACTTTCGAAATACTGAAACTCGCAATGAAACTCGTCGAAACCCTCATGAAAAAGGCGGAGGAAGAGAGAGAGACCATAATGCCGGGTTACACCCATATGCAGAGGGCTCAGCCCGTGACTTTCGGTCATCATCTCATGGCGTACGTGTTCATGTTCCTCAGAGATATGCACCGAATAGCTTCTGCCTGCACAAGGACAAATATAAGTCCCCTCGGAGCAGGTGCACTCGCAGGAACTACCTACCCGATTGACAGGATTCTCTCCTCCCATCTCGCAGGCTGCCGTGATTTCGCACACAACAGTCTCGATGCTGTCTCCGACAGAGACTACTGTGTTGAGCTGTGTTCGGATATTGCACTCATAATGACTCACCTTTCAAGACTGTCCGAAGAGATAACTCTATGGTGTTCTTGGGAGTTCAAATTTATTGAACTCGATGACGCTTACTGCACGGGAAGCTCAATAATGCCGCAGAAAAAAAATCCCGACATCGCCGAACTCGTCAGGGGAAAGACGGGCAGGGTAAACGGAGATTTGGTGACGCTCCTGACAATGCTCAAAGGTCTCCCGCTCGCCTACAATAAAGACCTTCAGGAGGACAAAGAGGCTATATTTGATGCAATCGACACCGTAAAGTCGTGTCTGAAAATATTCGCCCCGCTAATAGAGACAATGCGTGTAAAGAGGGACAACATGAGAAAAGCAGCTTCAGAGGGCTTCATAAACGCTACGGACTGTGCCGACTATCTCGTCAGAAAGTCGATTCCGTTCAGGGACGCATACAAGATAACGGGAAAACTTGTGGCACAGTGCATAAGTAAAAACTGCACTCTTGAAACTCTCCCGCTGTCGGAGTACAAAAAGGCTTCTGAGCTGTTTGAGGAGGACATTTATCACGCTGTCGACCTTGCTACTTGTCTCAAAGAGAGAAACTCCGAGGGCGGTCCGTCTCCCGACAGATTCTATGAACAGTTCTACGAGGCAAAAGTTTTACTCAGTCCGTTTAGCAAGATGTAAATGTAAATTTCCGATATGAGCAAAAAGGATTTGTTTTTTATCGTCGGACTGTCAATTCTCATGGGTGTCATATGGATTGCGGGAGAACTGGTCATGGGTCTTTGGATAGCGGTAGTCCCCGAGACCCACGTCTTCTGGACCGTCGGCATAGTAATTGTGACCGTTGCCGTCAGCGTATGGCACTCCATGATTGAGGACGAGTCCGACGAGGTGAACCCCAGAAAAGCCAAATACCGCAGAAAAATTGAGAAAAGACGGAAAAAGTAGGTCGTACTCCGTCAGCTCGGAATGTTTTTCGGATTTTTCAAAAGGAGGATTTTTTTGTTATGTCATTCAAAGTTTATGTGGACGGTCAGGAGGGTACTACAGGTCTGAGGATTCTTGAGAGATTCTCCGAAAGAACCGATATAGAACTTATGAAAATACCCGAGGAAAAAAGAAAAGACCCTCTTGAGAGGTCTGAATTTATAAATAATTCCGACTTCACTTTTCTCTGTCTGCCCGACGATGCCGCAAGGGAAGCCGTCTCTTTCGTCAAAAATCAAAACGTCAGGATAATAGACGCTTCCACGGCTCACAGGACTAACCCCGCTTGGGCTTACGGTTTCCCCGAACTCTCACATGATTTCAGGGAGAATATAAAAAACTCAAAGCGTGTGGCAGTTCCCGGTTGCTATGCAAGCGGTTTCAACGCCGTTGTTTACCCGCTTGTCAAAAGCAAAATTATTCCCGACGATTTCCCCGTCTTTGCGTACGCCTTTTCGGGTTACAGCGGTGCGGGAAAGAGGACTATCGCCGTCTATGAGGGTGAGGACAGACCAAAAGATTTTTCAAGTCCGAGAATATACGCACTCTCCCAGGAGCACAAGCACCTCCCCGAAATGCAGTATATATCGGGTCTGAAGCACAAGCCGATGTTCAGCCCCGTCATATGCGACTACTACAGCGGTATGACCGTCAATATACCGATTCAGACGAGAATGCTCCCAAAGACCGTTACTCCACGGGATATTCACGAAATTTTAAGTGAACACTATTCGGGAGAGAATTTTGTGCAGGTTATGCCCCTTATGCCGCACGACGATATGAAAAAATTTTTCCTCGGTGCGAACGACCTTTCGGGCAGGGATATTATGCAGATTTTTGTCTTCGGCAACGGGGAGCAGGTTCTCCTTTCCGCACGCCTTGACAACCTCGGCAAAGGTGCAAGCGGCGGGGCTGTACAGTGCATGAATATCATGATGGGCATTGACGAGACCACGGGACTTGTTTTGTAGTTTTCTTATTGGGAACTTCTCCTCCGTGAACTCCCGTTGGGGGGCTACGCCCCCCAAGCCCCCCATCAGAACGATTAGGGGCAGGGGGCTTTGCCCCCTGAACCCCCATTGGGGGCTCCACCCCCAAACCCCCGTCGGGGGGAAGTATCCCCCCGAACCCCCCATGATTATTCCCACAGAGGAAACAACTAAGTGCAAGGGGTACATTCTCCACGATTAAACAAAGACTTGAAAAAATAATTATGGGTTTCAAAAGGGGCTTTGCCCCTTTGGCAGGGGGTCTGGGGGACAGCGTCCCCCAGTCCAAAGCCGTAAGGCAGTATAATTAGAACGATAGAAGGAATGATTTATATGAAGAGAGTAAAAATAGGTGATGTCCAATTTGTGGACGGGGGTGTCTGTGCCGTAAAGGGTTTCCGTGCAGGCGGTGTACACTGTGGTCTCGCTCACAAACCTCTCGCCGATTCCGATGTTGCGGAAAACGTCCTCCCCAATGCCGATTCAAAAAAAGACCTCGCTCTCATAGTCGCCGACAACGACTGTACTGCCTGTGCTGTCTACACCACAAACAAGGTAAAGGGAGCCCCCCTGACTGTCACAAAAAATCACCTGAAAAACGGCATTGCAAGGGCTGTTATTGTCAACTCCGTCAACGCTAACACCTGTAACCCCGACGGTATTGAGAAAGCCGAAAAGATGTGTGAGCTTGCGGGAAAGGCGTTGAATATAAGCCCTGAGGACGTTATAGTAGCGTCCACGGGCGTTATAGGACAGATTCTGCCTATTGAACCCATTGAAAACGCAATGCCCGAACTTGTTGAAAGTCTCTCCTATGACGGCAACAGATCCGCTGTAGAGGCTATTATGACTACCGACACAATGACGAAAGAGTGTGCCGTTGAGTTCAGACTGTCTTCGGGACAGACTTGCAGAATAGGCGGTATGCTGAAAGGTAGCGGCATGATACACCCGAATATGGCTACTACTCTGACTTTTATAACTACAGATATAGCTATATCACCGCAAATGTTACAGCAGGCTCTCAGCGATACCGTAAAAGTAACTCTCAACAGGGTGAGCGTTGACGGCGACACCTCCACAAATGATATGGTCTGTGTTATGGCTTCGGGGACTGTCGGAAACAAGACTGTAAATTCCGAAAATCAGGACTTTGAAATTTTCCAGAACGCTCTTTATAATGTCCTTGTGAACCTTGCGAGAATGATGGCGAGAGACGGCGAGGGTGCGACTAAACTTGTCGAGTGTACTGTGACGGGTGCGGACAGCGAAAGGACTGCCGAAATTGTCGCAAAGTCCGTTATAACTTCAAGCCTTGTAAAAGCTATGATTTTCGGTGAGGATGCAAATTCGGGAAGAATTTTGTGTGCCGTGGGGTATGCGGGTGCAGATTTTGATATGAACAAAGTGGATGTCACAATGTCGTCCGAAAACGGCAGTATTGAACTGTGCAAAAACGGCATGAATCTTGAATTTTCAGAGGAAAAGGCGAAAGAGATACTCACTCCCGACGAAATCGGCATAATTATAAACATAGGCAACGGCGGACACTCTGCCTGTGCATGGGGCTGTGATTTGAGTTATGATTACGTCAGAATAAACGGCGATTACAGGAGTTAATTTTCGGAATATTTTTTAGGACTATAAGGGGTAGGGGACTTTGTGCAAATTTTAATTAGAACGATAAGGAGCAGGGGGCTTTGCCCCCTGAACCCCCACTGGGGGCGTTGCCCCCAGACCCCCATCGGGGGGAAGAATCCCCCCGAACCCCCCATGATTATTCCCACATAGGGAACACCTCTGCTCCCGTGATAGTCTACTGTTTAATTTCGGGGGCAAGGGGAGTCCCCTCTATAAAGCAAAGTCCCCAAATATCAAATATAAAAAATCCGTGTGAGGAGAGTATTATGAATAAAATTTCAGTCGGAGATAAATCCCAGATTCTCATAGATGCACTGCCGTACATACAAAAATACAGCAACAAGATAGTCGTTGTGAAGTACGGCGGTAACGCTATGACAAATAATGAACTCAAAGACGCTGTCATGAACGACATAGTTCTGCTGTCACTCGTGGGTATAAAAGTCGTACTCGTTCACGGCGGTGGTCCTGAGATAAGCGATATGCTTAAAAAATTAAACATAGAGAGCAGATTTATTAACGGTCTCAGGTACACGGACGACGCTACTATGGACGTTGTAAAGATGATTCTCGCAGGAAAAGTAAACAAGGGTCTCGTTCAGCTTTTGAGTCAGCACGGCGGAAACGCCATAGGTCTTTGCGGAATAGACGGTCAGATGATAACTGCCGAGAAAAAAATTCAGGACGGTCAGGACTTAGGCTGGGTGGGGGAGATTACGGACGTAAACACAAAGCCCGTCCTTGACGCTATAAATGACGGAAATATCCCCGTTATTGCGACAATTGCAGGTGACGAAAACGGCAACACTTACAACATAAACGCCGACACCGCTGCCGCAAGGATTGCCGCACAGCTTGGTGCGGAAAACCTGATTTTAATGACAGATATTGCGGGACTTCTCCGTGACAAGGACGACCCCTCCACACTGATACCGAAAGTGAATGTCAGTGAAGTGCCGTTTCTGAAAATGCAGGGCATAATTTCGGGGGGAATGATTCCGAAAATAGACTGTTGTGTGGAAGCTGTCAGACGTGGCGTGAACGGTGCGGTCATAATAGACGGCAGAGTACCGCACTCTATTTTGATAGAGATACTCTCAAACGAGGGAATTGGCACAAAGTTTGTCTGATTTATGTCGCTTTATGGTATGGGAGTGGGTGGCTTTGCCCAAAAAATAATTTTATTAAAATTATATTTTTTTGGAGATTTTTTGGATTTGTGGGCTGTTGGGGGGCTACGCCCCACCCCCCCCTGTGAACGATTAGAGGCAGGGGGCTCTGCCCCCGAACCCCCCGTGATGATCTGCTGCTTTTAATTTTGGAGTTCGGGGAACAGTGTCCCCCGGTCTAAAAAGAAAAATTTTAATTATTAAAGAAAAAATTTACTGTTTTGGTCATTTCGCCTATTGATTTCGTGGATAGATTGGAGTTATAATATATAGACAGATAGTTTGCGTGAAAGGCGATTTGAACAGCATAGCCGAAAGGATTTTTTGTTATGGGTTTTGTTCAGAACAATGATATTATAGAAAATTTCAATAACAATATCGCTCATTCATACGGAAGATACCATGTCTCTGTTGAGGGCGGCGGGAACTGCTCCTGCACAGATGCCGACGGAAAAAAATATATTGATTTCGGGAGCGGTATCGGCGTGAACTCTCTGGGATTTTGCGACGAAAAATGGGCGGACGCTGTTTGCAGGCAGGTCAGGACAATACAGCACTGTTCAAATTACTACTATAACTCCGTTCAGGCTGAATTTGCGGAAAAACTCTGCAAAGTGACGGGCTGCGATTCGATGTTCCTGTGCAACAGCGGTGCCGAGGCGAACGAGTGTGCAATAAAGACTGCGAGAAAATACAGCTTTGACAAGTACGGAAAGGGCAGACACAATATCATTACTCTTGTCAACTCCTTCCACGGCAGGACTATCGCAACTCTCTCTGCCACAGGTCAGGACGTTTTCCACAACTATTTTTTCCCGTTCCTTGACGGTTTCATATATGCAGATGCAAATGATATATCCGACCTTGAGAGCAAACTCGATGACACGGTGTGTGCCGTGATGATAGAGTACATTCAGGGCGAAGGCGGTGTGAACGTCCTTGACAGGGATTTCGTTGACCGTCTCTATGAACTCTGCACCGAAAAAGACGTTCTTGTGATTGCAGACGAGGTTCAGACGGGTGTCGGCAGGACGGGAAAATTCCTGGCGGGAGAGCATTTCGGCAAAAAAGCCGATATAACTACTCTTGCAAAGGGTATAGCAGGCGGTATACCGATGGGTGTTTGCCTGTTTGGTGAAAAGTGTTCGGGCGTTCTCACCCCCGGAACTCACGGCTCTACTTTCGGTGGAAACCCGATAGCGTGTGCAGGCGGTATTGAAGTCATAGACAGGGTTTCCCAAGAGGATTTCCTCAGCAAAGTCACGGAAAAGGGAGAGTATATAAAAAATACTCTTGAAAAATCAAATCAGGTAACGGAAATAAGCGGTATCGGGCTCATGGTCGGAATATCGCTGAGGGACAAAAAAGCTTCTGATATTGCAAAAAAAGCCCTTGAAAACGGTCTTTTGGTACTTACCGCAAAGGAAAAAGTAAGACTTCTTCCGCCTTTGAATATCTCACGGGACGAACTTGACGGCGGACTCAGAATATTGATTCAGATACTGGAGGAATGATGATGGAACTTATCATATCGGTAAAAGGTCATGTATATACCATTGCCGACAAGAAAAACCGTACTCTCTACACTGTCAAGAAAAGGGGATTCGGTGTCGGAAGATATGTGCTTCTCGATGCAAGCAAATATCACCTTTACTCAATGAATATGCAGGGCGATGACAAAAAACCCTCTTTCAGCATAAGCCACAACGAAAAACTGCTGATGAGACTATCGTGCAAATCGCTTTTCCTCGACCCGACTATAATTGTCGACGGAAAAGACACTTCAAATACGCCTGTTAATATCGCTGTTGCCAGCAAAGACCACAGAAATTTTGAACTTATGAAAGGTGAGGACCATATCGGCGACCTAAAAGTAAATATAACTCCCGCAGGCGAACTCCAATACAGTATGACTATAGATGATAAAATTTTTGACGACTATTTTCCGTTCTTTGCCGTTGCTGTTGACCTCACGTTCGGCGATATGAACAGAAATGTAATCTGAAAGCGAGGAATTTCCAAAATGAAACATCTTCTCAAAATGCTCGACCTGACTACTCAGGATATTATTGATATACTCAACCTTGCCGACCAGCTCAAATATGAACTGAAACACGGCATTCCACACCCACGTCTTCAGGGAAAAACTCTCGGAATGATTTTCCAGAAGGCATCCACAAGGACGAGAGTTTCCTTTGAAACGGGTATGTACCAACTCGGCGGTTATCCGCTCTTCCTCTCTTCCGCAGACCTCCAAATCGGCAGGGGCGAACCCGTTCAGGACACCGCAAGAGTCCTCTCACGCTATCTTGACGGCATTATGATCCGCACTTTTGAACAGTCCGAAGTCGAAAATCTCGCAAAATACGGAAATATCCCCATAATAAACGGTCTCACGGATTTCTGTCACCCCTGTCAGGTTCTCGCTGACCTCATGACTATCAGAGAGTTAAAGGGCAGTTTTGACGGTCTGAAAATGTGCTTTATAGGTGACGGAAACAACATGGCTAATTCCCTCACTGTCGGCTGTCTCAAAGTCGGTATGTCCGTCTCCCTCGCCTGTCCGGAGGGCTACAGACCTCCCGATGAGATTCTCAATTTTGCGAACGGCTACGGCGAAAAGTTTGAGATAACCGATTCCCCCGAAAAGGCTTGTCAGAATGCCGATGTACTTATAACAGATGTTTGGGCTTCAATGGGTCAGGAAGCTGAAGCCGAAAAGCGTAAAAAGGCTTTTGCGGGCTATCAGATAAACGACCATATTATGGAACTCGCAAAGCCCGATGCTATTGTCCTCCACTGCCTCCCCGCTCACCGTGAGGAGGAAATCACCGAGAAAGTCTTTGAACAGCACGCAGGGGAAATTTTCGAGGAGGCTGAAAACCGTCTCCACGCCCAGAAGGCTGTAATGGTAAAACTTATGTCATAAATATACAAAAAACCTGTATAAAAATACAGGTTTTTTGTTCGATGCGTTAATTTTCCCTCCGGCTTGTAATTTTTTTGTAATTTATTGTTGACATTTTGTAAGAGATGTGATAGAATATTCCTGTAATCAATGGAGTGTTGGGGCAACGCTCCCTGACCTTAATTTCTTCCTCTGTGGGAATAATCATGGGGGGTTCGGGGGGATTCTTCCCCCCGACGGGGGTTTGGGGGCAACGCCCCCAGTGACTTCCGAGCAGGGGTTCGGGGGTGCAACCCCCGATTCAAAAGGGCTTTGCCCCTTTGAAATGTTGGGGACAACGCCCCATTATGGGAGCAGAAAATTTACCCGTTATTCCAATTTGGGGGTCAAGGGGGTTTTTAACCCCCTTGCAGGGGTCTGGGGACAACGCCCCCAGTGACTTCCGAGCGGGGGTTCGGGGGTGCAACCCCCGATTCAAAAGGGCTTTGCCCCTTTGAAATGTTGGGGGCAACGCCCTCTGTCTACCATAGTTCCAAAAAATAGGCAAAAAAAGTAAAAATAAGTGGTTGTAATCAAGGAGGATTAAACCTATGCACAGTAAATTTTTCAAAAAAACAATATCGGCTCTCTTTGCAGGTACTATGTGCCTTTGCGGTACTCTCTCCGCAATGCCGTGTGCCTTTGCCGATGAGAGTTCCGTCTCATACGGCGACGTAAACGGCGACGAAATGGTCGACGCAGGCGATGCCTCGGCAGTCCTTTCCTATTACGCTCAGCTCGCTGTCGGAAATGCCGACGACTGGTCCGACGAAAAGTTCAAAATGGCGGACGTAAACGCCGACGGAAAAGTTGACGCAGGCGATGCAAGTTCCATTCTCGCTTTCTATTCTTACGCTTCCATAGGCGGTGAACAGTCCCCGAATGAGTTTTTCGGTGTGGAGGACATCGAAAAAGTTAATTTCGACAGTGAAGATTTATTTGACGATATAAACGTTAAAGAGAGTTACAACGCAAGCGTTATGCAGGTGGGTCTCAGGTGGAATGAGATAGAGGGTGCTACGGGCTACCACGTCGATTTCTACACCGACCAGCAGTACGACTCCGACGGCAAGCCCTTTGTCTACAGCAGAGATGTAAGCTCACCGCAGTTCACCGCACAGCTTCCCGCTGTACTCCTGAACAACGCCTACAGGTACAGAATTACTCCCTATGCAAAATCGGGCAGGAGTTCAAAATATTCCGAACAGTCCTACACAAGCGGTACTTGGGACCACGCAAGCGTTGCGGGCTACACGGTCAGCTATGACAGCAATATCAGACTTCTTGTAAATGCCGCAGATTTGAAGTCCCATAAAACTTACCCCATGTACAACGTAAAGCAGAACAACCGCCTCGGCGGTACTCCTTACTTTGAGGGCTATCAGAGTATGGCTGACTATGAGATAGATATTTACGAGGATTTCGCAGCGGAACACTTCACGGAGGGCATGACAAATTACGACAAAATCTGGTATCTCATAGACTGGATGCACGAGAATGTCTCCTATGTACTCACAGGTTCGGATTATGTGCAGTCCTGCCTTGTCGACAAAATGGGACAGTGCATACAATACAACGGAGCTCTCGCCGATATACTTTGCTATATGGGCTATGATGCGTACATGATTGAGATGTGGACGAACTACTACCCCGACGGTTCGGGTTATAACACACAGCATTTCAGGTGTGAGTGCGAAATTGACGGCATACCGTTCAGTCTGGAGGTGGGCGACAAGGCTTCCGACAATCCCCCCACGGGCTACAGATGGTGCTGGACTTTTGACCCCTATCAGGCGGTTCTTACAGACAGACCCGCAGATGTTTACCCCGATTTCAGCTAAATAAATAAAATATTAAAAGACCGGAGAAATTCGGTCTTTTTTGTTTGCTTTAATTATTTTAATTTTATAATTATTTTAATTTTATAATTATTTTAATTTTATAATTATTTTTGGTTCGGGGGAGACGACAGAGTTTCCGACAGTCCTATATATGGTGACGGATTTTCTACCAAAAACAGGCGTTCACGACAGACCCCCCCCGAAATTACGGTGCTGATTTATTATTTCGGTTCACGCAAATCCCCCACAATATTTCTTATGTGCAAAATTTGTCCGTCCGTCAGAACCGCCACGTCAAGAGACCTCATTTCACTTTAATTTGCCGTTTAGTTCACGCAAATCCCCCGCAATATTTCTTATGTGCAAAATTTGTCCGTCCGTCAGAACCGCCACGTCAAGAGACCTCATTTCACTTTAATTTGCCGTTTAGTTCACGCAAATCCCCCACAATATTTCTTATGTGCAAAATTTGTCCGTCCGTCAGACCCGTCACGTCAAGAGACTGAATTTCACTTATCCCGAGTAGGTAGTCCGCACTGACCGAAAAAGTGACCGCAATTTTTGTCAGCATATCTATCGACGGCTGAATATTGCCGTTTTCCCAGTTGCTCACGGACTGCTTTGAGACACCAAGTCTGTTCCCGAATTGAGTCTGATTCATCCCCAGAGAGATTCTCAGCTGTCTTATTCTCTCGTCAAACATTGAAAATTCCTCCCGAAATATTTTTATTTATTTTTATTCATAATACACCAGTTTGAGACAGAGTTATAATTATTGATTCCTAAAGTAAAATCCTGCAATACTTTTGTATTTTGCATACGTAAAATATTTGTTCTATAATATATTTATAATACTATAAATCATCGAAATTTTTTAAGGGGGATTTTATCATGGGTAACGATTATTCACAGGTTTACTCCGAAGTCTATCAGGATGCTTATCAGGCGGGCGAGGCACTGGGCGAGGCGGCGGCAAATGCGGTTGCGACTTATATTTTAGCCTGCTTTATTTTCTGTGTCGTGTGCGGTATCATAACGAGCGTCATAAACAGGAAAAAGGGCTATAAACACGGCTTTGCGTGGGGATTTTTCCTGAATATCATAGGAATTATCGTGGTGGCGGTGCGTTCCGACAATCAGAAGCACCACGGCGAAGCGGACGAGGTTCTCAAATACAAAAAACTGCTTGACGACGGGGTTATCTCGCAGGAGGAGTTTGAGGAGAAAAAGAGGGAACTGCTGAAATCATGACTACATACGGACGGGGAAGCGGGGACGTTTCCCCGTTTTTCGCACCCGTATTTTGTACAATTTTCACAAAAACGTGTAAAAAATATATCGGAAATTCTACTTGACATTTTGAAAAATAAGTGATATAATAATAAAGCTGTCGGACGAAAGGGACGGTTTTGGAAAGAATTTCGGAAGATTTTGTCACGATGTTTCTGGGCACTTGGTAACGTGCTTATTGGTACAGAAGTCGTGGAGAAAATTAAAAGAAAAAAATTTTTGAAAACCTCTTGACAAGCTGACAGAAATGTGATATAATAAATAAGCTGTTTGAGTGAAAATTTAGACAGTTAGTCGGCATCTTGAAAACTGAACAATACGAAAAATGCGGACTTGTTAAAAAGTACGACCCTTAAATTTCTTTACAAAGTCGTGGCGGACTTGAATAAAAAACGCCGAACGCATAGCGTTTTAACAGGATTTCAATTCTTGAAAATTTGCGGGAAACCGTGAAAATTCGAGATTGATATGCAATTTTTACAAAGAGTTTGATCCTGGCTCAGGACGAACGCTGGCGGCACGCTTAACACATGCAAGTCGAACGGAGA
>CANQWR010000024.1 GCA_947627625.1 uncultured Ruminococcus sp.
TCTCGCTCTTCCGAGTGCATGATTACTATTTCTCATGCTTTCTCTCTTTTGAAACGTCTATGAATACAGGTTCTTAGAGTAATTCCTGTTCTTCACAACATCTGCCTGCTGCATCAGATGTTTGCTTCCTATAAGAGGTATATTGTCAACTTCCACAACAAGTTTTTCACATAAGTCGAACGCCAACCACTCTATCTCATGGACTTTTGCAGGGTACTCCATTTTGACAAGTGAGGACAAATTGCTGAAAGCATAGTTTTTTATATTTTTCACCGTTCCGTTGATTAAAACTTTTTCGAGTTTTGAACAATCCTTGAAGGCATACTTTTCTATTTCACCAACTTCTCCCGATATTATGACACTTTCAAGCGAAGAGCAGCTGCAAAAGGCACTCTCTCCAATAGTCGCCACAGTACCCGAAATTTCAACACTTTTGAGTCCCGAACAAAACGCAAACGCTTCAGACGATATAGTTTCGACATCACCATCAATAATTATGTGCAGAATACTTTCACCGGATAGTTCCCCACATATGCTTACAGCAGGAAAAGGCTCTGTAATTGAATATCCCCAGTACGGGTCTCGTGTCAGAATTTCACCGCCTATGTGACCGACATTTCCCTTGATGTGGATTTTTTTCAGAGAATAACACTGTTTGAAAGCACAGAGTCCCATGACATTGATACTTCCTTCAATGATAACTTCTTCCAGATTTTTACAGTTCTCCACGCAGCCAAGATAAGAGCCGTCAAGTCCGTAATAATCCTCCGAAATAAACGAACCTCCGAAATAGTTTATTTCTCCCCTTATCACGAGCGAACGCAAGCTGTTACAATCCATAAAAACTGCACCGCCCATGCTACCGATTTTTCCCTCAAAATTTACGGTCTCCAATGCAGAACAGCACTCAAATGGTGCCATTGCAGAACCTTCGACCGGAAAATCTTTTTTTCCACGGATTGAACGGATTGTTCCACGGAAAGTCACACTTTGCAAAGAGGTGCAATATGCAAACGCACCCCGACCAATGACCAAATCATTGCCACAGATGATTACTTCTTTAATATTGCCGCACCGATAAAATACATTTTCGGCAATTTCTTTCACCGTATCGGGAATCAGAATAACGTCTTCACCCGGTTCGGGAACATACTTCTTAATCACGTCATTTTCAATAATCAACGCCATAATACGTCTCCTCTCATGATAATATCTTATTGCTCTAATGAGTAATATTTTATAATTATAAGGTTTCATACCACTTAATAAATATTCCACAAAAAAATTCACAAACCAACACTATCCTTGTACAATTATACCACACAATTTTTGTATTGTCAAGAGAAATTTTCCAATTTGAAACCTAAAATGCTCCAAATTTATAAAAACCAGCTGTAGTCAGGTATAGACCGAAACTATCAGACGTTAGAGAAAAAATGTATTGGACAGATTGCAGATGTTGTGATATAATGTTCTTAAAACATACTATTCAGATGTGTATAATAAGTAAAATAACTTCGGGAGGAATAAAAATGGAGAGAAAAATTGAGACAAAGTGTCTGCACTTGGAGGAGACAGAGGGCTGTACGGCGAATTACGGTGCAATAAGTTTTCCGATTTACCAGACGGCGACTTACGCACACGAGGGTGTCGGAAAAAGCACGGGTTACGACTATTCCCGCCTGCAAAATCCGACGAGGGAGCATCTTGAGAAAGTCGTTGCGAGCCTTGAAAACGGCACGGACGGTTTCGCACTCTCTTCGGGAATGGCTGCGATTTCGCTTCTTATGGAGCTTTTCAAGCCGTGTGACCACATCATTGCGGACTCCGATCTGTACGGCGGAAGCATACGGCTTTTCCGCAATATTTCGGAGAAAAACGGCATTCTGTTTTCAAATATCGACTGTTACAAGGAAAATATTGAAAATTATATTACAGACAGTACAAAAGCGGTCTATATCGAGACTCCCACGAACCCGATGATGCACGTCACGGACATTGCAAAGGTGGCTGAAATCACGAAAAGCAGAAAAATTATACTGATAGTTGATAATACGTTTATGTCGCCGTATTTTCAGAATCCTCTTGACCTGGGTGCGGACATTGTTGTGCACAGCGGGACAAAATTCTTGGGTGGTCACAACGACACGCTTGCGGGTTTTCTCGTGACTAAAAATCCCGAAATTGCCGAAAAACTCAGGTTTCTGATAAAAACAACGGGAGCAGGTCTCGCACCTTTTGACAGCTGGCTTATACTCAGAGGAATAAAAACTCTCGGTATACGCATGGAAAAGTCGCAGGAAAATGCACTGAAAATTGCAAATTGGTTAAAAAATCAAAAAGCCGTCACAGACGTGATTTATCCCGGTCTTTCGGAACATTCGGGTCACGAAATCATGAAAAAACAGGCTCGTGGTTTTGGTTCGATGATAACGTTCGGCGTGAAAAACAGGGATTTTGCACTTTCCATTCTGGAAAAAGTACGCATGGTAAAATTTGCGGAGAGTCTGGGCGGTGTGGAGACGCTGATAACGTACCCCACAACGCAGACACACGCCGATGTTCCGCCAAAAATCCGTGAAAAGAACGGTATTACAGAGAGTATATTAAGGCTCTCGGTGGGGATTGAAAATTCGGACGATTTGATTTTTGAGCTTGAAAAAGTTTTTCGTGAAACGGAGCGTGAACTGAATGTCTGAGCGAAATCTCGATTTTGATAAAATTATTGACAGACACGGCACTCGCTGTCTGAAATACGACTTCGCAAAACGCCGTGGAATGCCCGAGGACGTTCTGCCACTTTGGGTTGCGGACATGGATTTTGAGACTTCGTCCTACATTCAGGACGAGCTGAAAAACCGCATAAATCAGGGAATTTTCGGCTATAGCGAGGTGCAGACACCGTATTTTGAAATCGTCCGCAACTGGATGGAAGTCCACCACAATTGGACTCCTGAGGAGCGTTGGCTTGTGAAAACTCCCGGGGTTGTGTTCGCACTCGCAATGGCGGTCAGGGCGTACACGGAGGCGGGCGACAGCGTGCTGATTCAACAGCCTGTATATTATCCATTTTCGGAGGTGATTTCGGACAACGACAGGGAGGTCGTCAGCAATGATTTGGTTCTCAAAAATAATACTTATTGTATAGATTTTGAGGACTTCGAGAACAAGATAGTTAAAAATAATATAAAATTGTTCCTGCTTTGCAGTCCGCACAACCCCACAGGGCGTGTCTGGACGGTTGAGGAACTCCGAAAAATGGGCGACATCTGTCTGAAACACAACGTTATTGTTGTGAGTGACGAAATTCATCAGGACTTCGTTTTCCACGGCAAACACACGGTTTTTGCGAATCTCGGCGAAAAATACGAGCAGAATTGCATAATCTGCACGTCTCCGAGTAAAACTTTTAACCTTGCAAGTATGCTTATTTCAAATATTTTTATCCCCAATCCCGAACTGAGACACAAGTTCCGCAAGGAGGTAAATTCCGCAGGAATTAGCCAATTGAGCGTTCTGGGGCTTGTGGCGACCGAAGCGGCGTACAGCAAGGGCGAAGAGTGGTACAGGGCGATGATGACGTATATTCGCCAAAATCTTGAATTTGTCAGAAATTTTGTGAATAAAAACCTCCCGAATGTTAAAATGATTGATTTGGAGGGCACTTATCTCGTCTGGCTGGACTTCCGCAAAACGGGGATTTCTCCCGAAAAACTGGACGAAATTATTGTCCACAGGGCGAAACTTTGGCTTGACAGCGGGAAAATTTTCGGCAAGTGCGGGGAGGGTTTTCAGCGTATCAACGTCGCCTGTCCGAGAAGCATCTTGAAAGAGGCTCTTGAGCGTATAAAAAATGCTCTTATAAATTCAGACTATAACTTGTAATAAAAAATTCATACTTGACAATTCCTATGTGTTTGATATATAATATATGTGGAACAGGTCAGACGGAGTTCCCACAGTTGAATAATTGTTGAAATTGCCGAAAATTTTCCACAGAGAGAAGTGATATTTTGAGCAATACATACGAAAATTTGCAGAAGTCGCACCCCTGTTTTGGTGGACAGAAAAACAATGCGGGACGTATCCACCTCCCCGTCAGTCCCGGGTGCAACATCGCCTGTCGTTTTTGCGACAGGTCTGTCAATGACGTCGAAAATCGTCCCGGGGTGACTTCAAAAATCGTCACTCCCGATGAAAGTGTCGAGATTCTTGAAAAGGCTCTTGCGATTTGTCCCGAGATAAAAGTCGCAGGAATTGCGGGTCCGGGGGACACTCTCGCTACGGATTACGCACTCGAAACTTTCCGAAAAATAGGGAAAAAGTTCCCAAATCTGATAAAGTGCATGAGCACGAACGGCTTGCTTTTAGACGAGCGTGCGGACGAAATTATTGAAGTCGGGATCGACTCCCTGACCGTGACGGTGAACGCTGTCAGCCCCGAAATTGAGGCACAATTAAATAAATATGTTATCTATCACGGTAAAATTTATTACGGTGTTGAGGGTGCAAAAATCCTGATTGAAAATCAGCTGAAAGGCATTGAAAAGGTCGCAAAATCGGGCGTTACGGTGAAGGTGAACACGGTTCTTGTGCCGAAAATAAACGGTCATCATATAGAGGAAATCGCCAAGACCGTAAGCAAACTGGGGGCGAAAATTTACAACATTATCCCGCTGATTCCTCAGTATGAGCTGGCAGATTACCCCGCCCCGACCTGTGCCGAGATCGACCACGCAAGGACTCTCGCAAGCCGATATATCGACGTTTTTCGCCACTGTCAGCACTGCCGTGCCGATGCGGTGGGAGTGCCGGGAAAGTCGGAGTTCGGCGACCAGATTTATCAGCGGAGAATTTCCGCAAAGGAGACTTTTTCGCATGGATAAATACAAAATTGCAGTTGCGACTTCGGACGGAATTGTCGTCAATCAGCACTTCGGTCACGCTGATAAGTTTTATATTTACGAAATTCGGGACAATATTTTTACTCAAATTGAAATCCGACACACAAAACCCGCCTGCATTTCAAGGGAACACGACGAAAACACCGTCACAAAAAATCTTGAACTTATAAAAGACTGCAAATTTCTGCTTGTGAGCCGTATAGGTGTTTACGCACAGCAACAGGCTGAAAACCTCGGTATTACGCCGTTTGAACTGCCTGTCATGGTGGAGGACGCACTGAAAAAGGCGGTCACATTTGTTAAAATACAAAATTTATTTGAAAGGAACTGATGAGTATGTCAGAGTTGAGACAGATCGCAATTTACGGAAAGGGAGGTATCGGAAAGTCCACAACTACGCAAAATCTGACCGCAGGACTTTGCGAACACGGAAAAAAAGTTATGGTTGTGGGCTGTGACCCGAAAGCCGATTCCACAAGACTTCTGCTCGGCGGACTTGCACAGAAGACGGTGCTTGACACTATCCGTGACGAGGGCGAGGACATCGAACTTGACAGAATTATGCGTGAGGGCTACGGCGGTACACGCTGTGTGGAGTCGGGCGGTCCCGAACCGGGCGTTGGCTGTGCGGGACGTGGTATCATTACTTCTATAAATATGCTTGAAAATCTGGGTGCTTACACGGACGACTTGGACTACGTTTTCTATGACGTTCTGGGGGACGTTGTGTGCGGAGGTTTCGCAATGCCTATCCGTGAGGGCAAGGCTAAGGAGATTTACATTGTCGCAAGCGGTGAAATGATGGCTCTCTACGCCGCAAACAACATTGCAAAGGGTATCAAACGTTACGCAAAGACGGGCGGTGTGCGTTTGGGCGGTATCATCTGCAACAGCAGAAATGTTGACCGTGAACACGACCTGCTCCGTGCGTTTTCAAAGGAACTCGGCACACAGCTCTTGTATTTCGTACCCCGTGACAACATTGTACAGCGTGCGGAGATAAACAAAAAGACGGTCATAGAGTACAAACCCGACTCCAATCAGGCTCAGGAGTACAGAAATCTTGCGGAAGCGGTCATAAACAACACGTATTTCACCATTCCGACACCTATGACACAGGAGCGTCTTGAAGAGATACTTCTTGAATTTGGTCTTATGGACTCGGCAGATGATTATCATATTTAAGTTAAAGGAGAGACTTTTATGTCAAAAATTTACCATTCCATTGCGGAACTCGTAGGTCACACGCCTCTGCTTGAGATTCACGGCTTTGAGAAAAAGCACAATCTCAAGGCGAAAATTCTCGTCAAACTGGAGTACTACAATCCGAATCAGAGTGTCAAGGACAGAATCGCCCTTTCGATGATTGAGGACGGCGAGAAGTCCGGAAAACTCACGAAAGACGACACCATTATCAAACTCACAAGCGGTAACACGGGCATAGGTCTTGCGGCGATTGCAGCGGCAAAGGGCTACAAATTCCGTGTGTATATTCAGGACCAAGTCAGCCGTGAGCGTTTTCAGGTCATTCACGCTTTCGGCGGTGAGACCGTGAAAATTACGGAAGTCCCCGAAATCGTGGAGAGTATGGAGAAAAACGGTGCGGATTTTGTGGAGTGCGTCAAGGCTCTTGAAAAAGCTGTGCAGGGGCAGAAAGTGTGGTTTGCCGACCAGACGAGGAATCCCGCAAACCCCGAAATTCACTTCAACACGACAGGTCCCGAAATCTGGGAGGACACGGACGGCAATGTGGACATTCTTGTTGCGAATGTCGGCACAGGCGGTACTCTTTCGGGTACGGGAAATTTCCTGAAGTCCAAAAATCCCGATATTAAGGTTGTCGGCATTCAGCCCACCCCCGACTCTTTCCAGACTCCCGAAAACCCCGACCAAGAGGAAATTACAGGTGTCCACCCGTTTGAGAACGTCGAAGAGCGTTTCATTCCCGCAAATCTGGACAGAAAAGTCTATGACGATTGGTACGAAGTCCACACAAATCAGGCGTATGCGGCGGCGAGGGAAGTCGCACGCACAGACGGAATTTTAATCGGAGCTTCATCGGGTGCAGCAATTTACACGGCTTTGCAGGAAGCTCAAAAGCCCGAAAATGCGGGAAAAACTATAGTTGCAGTTCTGCCCGACACGGGTCTGAGGTATCTGTCAACAAATATGTTCAACGAGAATTTCAAAGTTGAATAATTATACATGGAGGGAGTTTCTATGGCTATAAATCTTAACAATTCAAATGTCGCCACAAGGGAAAACCGCATCGGTTCAATTACGGGCTACATCGGAAGTCTCGGAGACCTTGCCAAACAGAGCGAGTGCGGTACTCTCAAAGGCTGTTCACGCTGTTTTTCACAGTCGAGCACCTGTCTTTCAGGTTGTGCACTTGGTCAGCTCTCCGCAATCCGTGACATTGCCATCATCCACCACGGTCCTGCGGGCTGTTCCGTGGCGAGTGCGGGGGCGTACTACCTTGACAAAGTTATGGCGAAAAAGCGTGGCGTGACGAATAACACGGTCTATGTCGGCACGGACATGAACGAAAAGGACACCATTTTCGGTTCTGCCGAATCGCTCCGCAAGATAATTCTGGAGGTCAACAGGCGTTATTCTCCAAAGGCAATTTTTGTGTCGAGTTCCTGTGCGACGGGAATTATCGGTGAGGACATCGACAGCGTTGTTGATGAGGTGCGTGACGAGATTGACGTACCGATTGTTGCGGTTCACTGTGAGGGTTTCAAGTCCCGAATCTGGGCGACGGGCTTTGACATCTCCGACCACGCTGTTTTGAGCAGTATTGTCAAACCTCCGAAGCAGAAACGTAATACAATTAACTTTAAGAATTTCTACGAGAGTGCAAGACCCGAAATTATTGAAATTTTTAAGAATTTCGATTTAGAGCCGATTTTCCTCTACTGCAATTCGACAGTCGAGGAACTTAGCCACATTTCGGAGTCCCTTGCGACAACTTGTATCTGTGGTACGCTGGGAAACTACCTCGGCAACGGTCTTGAAGAAAAGTACGGCGTTCCGTACATAAGGACTATAAATCCGCTTGGAATCGCTGGTTTTGAGACTTGGCTGCGTGAAATCGGAAGAGTTACCGACAGGAGCGAAAAAGTTGAAAAGTACATAGCCGAACAGCGTGCGATTTACATTCCGCAAATTGAGGAAGTTAAGAAAGAATTGAAAGGCTTGCGGGCGGTTCTGGGAATGGGTCCGGGCTACACTTTTGAAGTTTCGAGAGTTTTGAACGAACTCGGCATAGAAGTTGTCTGGGCGTTGGCTTGGCACTATGACAAGAAGTACGAAAATGGCGATGTTCCGCCGTCTATGAAGTATCTGCTTGAAAATGACGTTGATTTTGAGGCGAGTGTCGCCGACCAGCAGAATTATGAGGTCATGAACATTCTGCACAAATATCAGCCCGATTTGTACCTCTCACGCCACCCGGGTTCAACGGTCTGGGCGATAAAAAACGGCACTCCTGCGGTGTATGTCGCCGATGAGTACATGATTTTCGGTTACAAACACACGCTTGAATTTGCAAAATCCGTCCTTGACAGCATTCACAACAGGAGTTTTGAGCAGAACCTTGCAAAGCGTGTGAAATTGCCGTACACAGACTGGTGGTATCAGCAGAATGTCGACAAATTTTTGGAGGAGGCGAAAAAATAATGGCTAAATTACTTGACAAACAGAGGTACAAATGTGCGTTGGGTGCGATGCAGACGGTTCAGGCGATTTCAAGGGCAATTCCCGTACTCCATTCGGGTCCGGGGTGTGCACAGAAGCTCTCCGACTCAATCGGCAGTAGCGGCTATTTTTCGCCAAATATCTTCCCCTGCACGAGTATCAACGAGAAGGATGTTGTTTTCGGCGGTGTCAAAAAACTGGAGACCACAATTGAAAACGCCCTGAAAGTCATTGATGCGGACCTGTTTGTGGTGCTGACGGGTTGTATTCCCGAAATTGTCGGCGACGACACGGGCGAAGTCGTGAGCCGTTTTGAGGGTGCGGAAAAGCCCGTGATTTACGCCTCCACGGCGGGTTTCAAGGGCAACAATTACAAGGGTCACGAGCAGGTCATTGATGCGATTATCGAGCAATATCTTGAAAAATCGGACGACAGGGAGCAGGGTCTTGTGAACATCTGGGCGGACGTTCCCTATCAGGACCTGTTCTGGCTTGGCAATATCCGTGAGCTTGAAAATTTAATTTCCGAAATCGGTCTGACACCGAATACAATTTTCGGCTATGAACGTGGAGTTAAAAATATTGACAGAATCCCAAAGGCACAGTTCAATCTTTTGGTGTCGCCGTGGGTTTCGGTCGGCAACATGAAAAAAATGGAGAAAAAACTCGGTATACCGTATCTGCACTACCCGACACTTCCGATAGGTGCATTTGAGACAAGCAAATTTCTGCGTACCGTCGGGGAATTTGCAGGTGTGCCGTCCGAAAGAGTGGAAAAAGTTATTACCGAACACGAAAAATATTATTACTATTTGATTGAACGCTATGCGGATATGTTCCTCGAAACCCGTGTAATGGCGAAACAGTTTTCCATCGTTGCGGACGCTCAGTACACGCTCGGAATCACGAAATTTCTTGTGAACGACTTGGGACTCATTCCTGCGAAACAGTTCATCACGGACGACACGCCGAAAAATTTTCAGGAGCAGATACGTGCAGAGTTTGAAAATCTGAACTACGGAATTAAGGCGGAGGTCGAATTTGAGACGGACAGCTACAAAATCCACAACGAAATTCAGTCCCACGACTACCACGGCTATCCGCTGATTTTGGGCAGTTACTACGAAAAGGAGGTCACGGAAAAGCTTTTCGGGCACTACCTGAATATCGCCTTCCCCGTGCAGGACAAAGTTGTACTGGACGATTTTTATGTCGGCTACACGGGCGGAATACGCCTGATTGAGGACATTTACTCCGTTGCCGTCCAGCGGTGGAACTGAGGTGGAAGTATGGCGTACAAAATAGCTGTTGCGACTTCGGACGGTGTGATTATTGACCGCACTTTCGGTTCGGCTGAACACTTTGCAATCTATGAAGTAAATGATAAAAATTTTACTCTCGCCGAAAAGAGAATCTCCCAAAAAGTTGGAACTGAGGTGGAAGTATGGCGTACAAAATAGCTGTGGCGACTTCGGACGGCGTGACTATTGACCGCACTTTCGGTTCGGCTGAACACTTTGCAATTTATGAAGTCCATGATAAAAATTTTACTCTTGCCGAAAAGAAAGTCCCCCAAAAAGTTGGAACTGAGGTGGAAGTATGGCGTACAAAATAGCTGTGGCGACTTCGGACGGCGTGATTATTGACCGCACTTTCGGTTCAGCTGAACACTTTGCAATCTATGAAGTCAATGATAAAAATTTTACTCTCGCCGAAAAGAGAGTCCCCCAAAAAGTTGGAACTGAGGTGGAAGTATGGCGTACAAAATAGCTGTGGCGACTTCGGACGGCGTGACTGTTGACCGCACTTTCAGTTCGGCTGAACACTTTGCAATCTATGAAGTCAATGATAAAAATTTTACTCTCACAGAAAAGAGAATCCCCCAAAAGTCGCAAAACATCGCAACCGAAAACTGCGAAAACGGCTGTGGTTCGGGCTGTGGGAGCGGCTGCGGTAGCGGGGGCGGACAGCACTCCGAAAAAGTTGACCTTATTTCTGACTGCCGCTGCGTGGTCTGTACAAAAATCGGTTTCCCCATAAGAAAACAGCTCGAAAAACTCGCAATTTCGGTCTTTGACGTGAATTGCTCCGTTGACGAGGCGTTGCGGAAAATAACGTCCTACTACCAAAAAATCGACAACCACCAGTCGCTGAGAAAATAAAATATTGATAACTGACCGGTCAGTCGGAAGTTTTTATTTCAAAAATTTTCGGCTGTCCGTTTTTTTAATCAGAAAGGGGTAATATAAAGAGGTAGTGAAAAATTTTTCCATTGGGAACGCAACGAACAGGAACAAAACCGCAAATGCAAAAATCACAGAGAAACTGTTTTTTTGCCCCACAATTATTTGTCATTTGTCCGAAATTCACCCAAATTGTACCGCACTGACCATTGTATTTGTGGTTGGGGAGTGGTAATATAGTTTTTCGGAGAGGTGAAACAGATGAAAGAGTACAAATATGCTGTAACGCTTGAAACTTTTTTCAGAAACAAGACGGGTACTATGATACTCAATGTTGCGGAGGGCGAAAACAATGTGGAGGGCGTGCTGAAAATCATGGAGCATGAGAATCCTTTTCACGGGCACATATCCGGGGAGGACTGTCATATCAGCGGAAGTTTGAAAACGCTTGTAAATACAGTCCAATATGAGGCAGACGGCACTGTGAACGAAAAGGGAGTGTCGTTTGTCCTTGTGACGCACAAGCACAGACTGCTCCTGACGGGAGGTGCTGAAAATGAATAAGTTATATGAAAAAATCACGGCAAGACCTAAACTCGTTATAATTCTTTTTGCTGTTTTTGCGGTAGTGTGCGGCGTTTTGGGCAATTTTGTATCGGTCAACTATGATATTAACTCCTATCTGCCCTCTGACAGTCCCTCAACAGTCTCGATTGACGTTATGAACGAGGAATTTGAAGGGGGTATTCCGAATGTCCGTGTGATGGTGCGAGATGTGACAGTCCCGCAGGCAATGGAGTACAAAGAGCGTATAGGAGAGGTCGAGGGAGTTACGGAGGTGACTTGGCTTGATGACAGTGTAGACATTTACGCTCCTCTTGAAGTCGCCGACACAGACGCTGTTGAAAGTTACTACAAAGACGGTGTAGCCCTCTATTCCGTCACGCTTGAGGAGGAACACATTCTGGACGGTGTTGACGCTATACGGAATATTGTAGGTGATGAGAACGCAATGTCGGGCTCGGCAGTCTCAACGGCTGTCGCAACAAACAGCACTGTCGCAGAGGTAAAGAAAATAACGGTCGTTGCGATAGCCTTTGTCCTATTTATACTGATACTGACAACGGATTCCTGGGCTGAACCGTTTGTCATACTTATAGGCATAGGAGTAGCTGTGCTGACAAACAAGGGAACTAACCTGATGTTCGGGGAAATATCTTTTGTGTCAAATGCGGCGGGTACTATACTACAGCTTGCGGTCTCACTTGATTATTTCGTCTTTCTGCTACACCGTTTTCAGGAGTGCAGAGAGGAGTACGACGATGTCAGAGAGGCTATGACCGATGCACTGTGCAAGTCCACAAGTTCCATTCTGTCCAGTGGTCTGACTACTGTGATAGGATTTGTGGCACTGTGTCTTATGCGGTTTCGGATTGGTCCTGACTTGGGAATTGTACTTGCAAAGGGTGTCGCACTCAGCCTGATTTGCGTATTTGTTTTTATGCCGAACCTTGTTCTGTGTGTCTGCAAACTTATCGACAGGACAAAGCACAGAAAATTTCTCCCCGACTTTGAAAAGTTCGGCAAATTTATAAGTCACATTATGGTCCCCTTTGCCTGTGTGCTTAGTATTCTTGTGATACCGTCATTTCTGGCTTCAAATTCAAATTCCTACTATATAGGCGATTCACATATATTCAACGAAAACACCAAACTGGGAAAGGATACGGCTTCAATAGAGGAAGTTTTCGGAAAGAGTGACACTTATGTCTTAATGATACCAAAGGGAGACAACCAGACAGAGCTTGAACTCTCCGACACGCTGAAGGAACTCCCGCAGGTAAAGGACATTATCTCATATGTGGACACTGTCGGTGAGGAGATACCCGAGGGCTATCTTGACAAGGAGACTCACGACAAGCTGATTTCGGAACACTACAGCAGAATGGTCATTCAGCTTGACACAGACTATGAGGGTGACGAAACTTTTGCCCTTGTGGAGGAAATACGCAACACGGCACAGAATTTCTATGCTGAGTACTACCTTGCGGGAAAGGGAGTTTCAACATACGACCTTATGAACGTTGTGACAAGTGATATGATGAAAGTCAATTTTATAGCGATCGGGGCAGTATTTATCGTACTTCTTTTTTCAATAAAATCCCTGACGCTCCCCGTCATACTGGTGCTGAGTATTGAGACAGCCATATGGATAAACCTGTCTTTTCCGTACTTTGCAGGTCAGACTATTTTCTACATAGCCTATCTGATTATAAGTTCAATACAGCTCGGAGCGACAGTCGATTATGCCATACTTATGACAGACCGCTATCTCGAAAACCGCAGGGAAATGCCGAAAAAGCGTGCAATTGTCGCAACTGTTGCGTCTTGCAATGTGTCAATAATGACTTCCGCAAGCATAATGACGGTCATGGGCTTTTTGCTCGGCTATTTTTCCACACACGGACTTCTTGCACAGCTCGGAATATTCATAGGCAGGGGAACTCTCTGTTCTCTCGCTGTAGTCATTTTCGCACTTCCAGGGCTGCTGTACATTTTTGACGGTCTGATAAAAAGAACAACTAAAAACGCTGATTTTTATGGAGGTTGACATAATGAAAATATTAAACAAGACAATTTCGGGGGCACTTGCAATTGGTCTGATATTAAGCAACTGCATGACAACTCTTGCGACAGATGAGAAGTCCAAAGAGGAAGTAATATATGTTATGACGGACGCAAACGGACACACAAAAAATGTCTATGCCGTGAGTATCTGCGGAAAGGGTGAAGTCACCGACTACGGCGACTATTCAAATGTGAAACTTCTGAACACCGATGACGATGTACACTTTGACAAGGATAATGTCACGTTCAGCACACAGGCAGATAAAGTCTATTTGCAGGGCGATATGACAAATACGGAAATACCGTGGAATATTGATATAAAATTTATACTTGACGGCAAAGAGATGAGTGCGGAGGAACTTGCGGGAAAAAGCGGTGAACTTGAAATTCATTTTACCGTTTCGGAAAATAAAGACTACTGCGATTTCTACGAGAACTACGCTCTACAGGCTTCTTTTACGCTTGACACGGCACTTTGCGACAATATTTCAGCCGATGATGCGACCGTTGCAAATGTGGGCAGGAAAAAACAGCTCACCTACACAATACTGCCGGGCAAGGGCATTGACACCGCCATTACCGCAAATGTCCACGATTTTGAGATGGACAGCGTTTCAATAAACGGTATCAGGCTGAATCTCAGTATTGACGTGGACACCTCCGAACTGACCGACAAAGTGGAGGAATTGCAGGACGGTATCACAAAAATCGATGACGGTGCGAACGATTTGAAAGACGGCTCGGAAAAGCTGAATGACGGGGAAAAGGAACTCTCTGACGGTGCTGTTGAACTGAAAGACGGTGCGGGCAGTCTTGCGGACGGTGCTGTTGAACTGTCAAACGGCACAAAATCCCTCTATGACGCTACAGTGACACTGAAAAGCGGTGCGGAAACTCTATATGACGGTGCGGAAAAACTGGAGACGGGTGCCTCCTCTCTGGCAAGCGGAGCAGGCGATTTGAATGACGGAATGAAAACTCTGAAAGACGGTTCTCTTGATTTGTCAAACGGAGCTGAAACGCTGTCTGACGGTGCTGTAAAATTGAAAGACGGAAGTGGTTCTTTGAAAGACGGAACGGGACAGCTTGCGGAGGGTACGGTCACGCTTGATGACGGTATCACGGGACTTAAAGGCGGTATAACCTCAATAAAGGACGGTCTTGACACGCTGAACGCAAAGTCGGGTGAACTGACAGACGGCTCTGCACAGGTTCTCACGGCACTGACCACTATACAGACTTCTCTCTCCTCAGTGTCCACCGATACACAGCAAGTTGAACAGCTTGTGTCCGCTTCGGGAAAAATTATGGAGGGCATTACCACACTGAAAACTTCTGCCGAGACGCTTGAGAGCAATGTCGGCTATGAACAGTACAAATCTGTCATGAGTGCGAACGGCGTGGACATTGATACACTCACAGCGGGAAACAGTCAGGCTATAGAGACTCTGACGGCACAGATCTCCGATTTGCAGAACACACTCTCACAAATCAAAGATGTACCCGAGTACAAGGAGCAGGCTTCACAGCTGTCTTCGCAAGTCGAACAGCTTTCACAGATTGTAAAGCTGTTGCAGGGAAATAACGCTGTAATAGGCGGTGTGGAGCAATATCTGACACAGGTTTCGGGGTATATAACCCAACTCAAAAACGGTATATCGGACCTTGAGACACAGTATGAGCAGTTCAACAGTGCTGTCGGAACACTTGCCGACCAGCTGTCCGATATGATTATAAATCTGAACACGCTCTCCGACGGTATCAACACTCTTGTGGACGAATATACAAAACTTGACAACGGAATCAACGAGTACACGGGCGGTGTCGCACAGATAGTTGCAGGATATTCACAGTTGACGGACGGCGTTTGTACGCTGTCGGAGGGCAGTAAATCGCTTGTCAGCGGTGCGGAGACGGTAAACACAGGTGCAAATGAACTGTACAGCGGTATTGTGACGCTATCGGACGGAACTTCTGAACTGTCTGACGGTGCAAAGACATTATATGAAGGTTCTGTCACCCTCTCCGATGGCACGGCAGAACTGAAAAGCGGTTCTGATGAACTGTCAAACGGCGTGAACAGCCTGACAAGCGGTGCAAGCACACTGTCAAGCGGTGCGGGTTCGCTCAGTGACGGAACTGCCGAGGTGTACAACGGCAGTCTCACGCTGTCGGACGGTGCAAAGGAACTGAAAGACGGGGCTACGTCACTTGCAGACGGTTCGTCAGAACTGTCAGATGGAATGCAGGAACTTTGTGACGGCACAGCGGAACTCTCAGACGGTACAGACGAACTGTCCGAAAAGACCGCCGACATGGACACACAGGTCACAGACAAACTCGACAGTATACTTGACAGTTTGCAAGGTTCTGACGAAATAGTCTCTTTTGTGTCGGAAAAAAATACAGATGTGGAGTCGGTTCAGTTTGTCATAAAGACACAGGCGGTTGAGTTGTCCGAGACAGTCACGGAGGTGAGCGAACAGGAGGAACATCTCACATTCTGGCAGAAATTTTTACGTCTTTTCGGACTGTACTAAAAATTTTTTTAATATTTTAATATATACACCCTCTCAATGCGTTTTGGGAGGGTTTTTTGCATATTTTTTTAATAAATCATTGACAACTAACAGTTCATATATTCGGACTACTACAGCTACTTGACAGATAATCTTTCAATTGAATTGTTAAATTTTCAATGATATAATTATAGTGAATTTTACTAAAAGCAAAAAAATATATAAAATTGTTGCGAAAAAATTCATTTATCTCCGTATAATATATAGAAAGATGAAATATACCGACCACAAGAGGAGTCTCTCAAATGGGCAACGATGCGGAACTGTACCGCCGTTTCCTTGATGGTGATGACAATGGACTTGTTGAGCTGATCGATATATACAATGAGGGCTTGTCGCTTTATCTGAATAAAATAGTTGAAAATATTTGTGAAGCCGAAGAGGTAATGCAGGAGACATTTGTTAAAATTGCAATCAAAAAACCGAAATTTAATGAAAAGTGCAAATTCAAGACTTGGTTATATACGATTGCAAGGAACTGTGCATATGATTATATACGCCATCGGTCAAGGTTTGCAGACACCTCGAAAAAAAACTATCTTATTGAAGAGCAGAAGATTGAACTCCACAGAGCTATGCGGAGAATTAAGCCTGATTATTCACAAGTGCTTTATCTGATGTATTTTGAAGATTTTAAGACTGATGATATAGCGAGAATAATGCACAAGTCAAAAAGCCAGATTAAAGATTTACTATACAGAGCTAAACGGTCATTGAGATCAGAGTTGGAAAGGGCAGGCTTTATTTATGAAGAACTCTAAAGAAATAGCTGAGACTGTTTTTGAGAGAAGAGATGAACATCTGAAAAAACAAGCTTTGAGACGAAGCAGGATAAAAAAAATATCGTACATGGGTTCGACCGCCTGTCTGTGTGCCGTTGTTCTTTTGGCAGTAAATAATATCGGCAATGACAACAAAAAAATCCCCTCTTTTTCGGATAAAGTTATTCTTGAAACAACCCGTGACGGCACGTCTGTCGAAAAAACATCGGAAAATATTGACTCAAACAAAGCAAGTACAAGTGACAAAAATATTTCGTCCGACGCTGTTTCTAATTTGACAGACAGTGTCAATACGGCAACGGAAAACAGAACAGAACAAATCTCCCCGAATAATGATAATAAAAATGACACTGATTTGACTTTCTCCAAAACTGTCACGGAAAGACCGACACATGAACAGTCATTTGTCTCTCAACCGAATTATAGTCCTGCTCCGAAAAGTGAAGTAGGAACAACGTCTACAGATTACGTGCCTGCCGAGAGTAAAACGGCTGTTCAGGTCACGGATAGTGTTGATACTACTGAGAGAGAGACGACTGTCTCCACAACAGAAACAGAGATAAGTACAGAACCTATTTTAGACGAAAATACGCTTGCAAATCAATTTTATGAACTGTCATATAAAAATATCACATATACCTTGAATAGTGAAAAAATCAATGAGGAGTATATCGGGAACAGTGTTGATGTCGTTGATCTGTCGGGTACTTCGCTTTCAACAACGGGATATGTGTACTCCATTGCAAACATATCGGAAGACGTGGCAGTAGCTGTCAGATTTGAGGGAAATTCAGAGTACTACCTGTATTTCAATCAGTCTTATTACCCCGAGACACTGGGTGTACTGCTTTCCGACCTTGACTTGAAAAATACGGTTACATTCGGGGAGATGTACTGCGGATATGATTCGTCTGCCGTTTGTCCTGTCGGTACATATCAGACGGAGCAGGTATTTGTTTTTCTTGATAACAACAGCCAAAGCCCTAATCTGAATGATTCGTCATTTCACAAAAAGAGAGTTTCACTCAGCACAAATCTGGATTTGCTTAATATAACAAACAAATCAATGGCGTTTACCGAGGACGGCTATTTGATTACAAATATTTTGGAACAGCAGTATACTTTTTATGTCGGTGAAGACGAAATTTCAAATCTCATGTCTCTATTGGAAATAAGTCAATCTGATTCTACAGAATGATGATTGCGACAGTCCTGTCGTTATCAAATATATCATATATTTTGAAAGAAATGGTCAGTATGAAAAAAACACTCGCTTTTATCACTTCGTTTCTTCTGTTATCTGCTCCTGTTCATGTGACTGCGTTTGCAGAAGAGGAAACACAGGTAACACACGGCTATATCCCCGATGGTCTGCCTGTTTCAGACGATACGATAGAGTACGTTGACACCGATACCGCTGATATTCTGTTTAATATGCGTGACAGGCTTCTTGCGGACGTGTATGTGAACTATCCCGACTCGGAGATTCACGCCGTTACCGCAAGCAACATTGCAGGTGATGTCTATGTAATGTATACAAGTGATACACAGGCGGAACTTGACGATGCAAAAGCCTATTGTGAAGCGAACGGCTTTGACATGAGCATTATGAAGTTCTATCTCTATGACGAGAGCAAAATCGTTGAGGAGTCAAATACAGATGTATATACTCTGCTCACAAACTTTATAAAGGCAGAGAACGTTGATGTATTCAGCACAATGGAAAAGAATGCTGAGGGTAAAATCGAAATCGTCTGCAATACCACAGAAGCCTACAATGCTATTGAGAAGTTTATCACCGACAATTCTATCGCCCGTGACGATGTTTTTCTTGTGGTGAATGAGGACAATGCTACTGAGTTGACTGCATATGAAAAACTCACAAGCTTTATCAGGACAGAGAAAGTTGACGTATTCAGCACAATAGAAAAGAATGCTGATGGCAAGATTGAAATTGTCTGCAATACTACAGAAGCTTTCAATGCTATTGAGAAGTTCATTGCCGACAATTCTATCACCCGTGACGATATTTTTCTTGTGGTGAATGAGGATAATTCTACAGAAGGCGATGCAAACACTGATGGACGGTTAACTCTTGCGGACGCTGTTGCAGTTCTCCAATACCTTGCAAATGAGGACGAATACCGTCTTACAGCACAGGGAATGTTAAACGCAGATATTGTCGGAAATGACGGCATAAACACTGGTGACGCTCTTGAAATACAGAGACTTGCAATATCAGAATAATATTAAATATGATAGACCTTTTAGAAAATAGTTTGAACTTATATCACTGAAAAATATGGAAAACGGAGATAATCGCTGACGGTCATTGCCTGCACCATTGACAAAACACTGTAGCGAAGTACAGAGACTTGCAATATCAGAATAATATAATCTCCTGCAAAATAAGTTTTAATTTATACCACTGAAAATTATAGAAAACTGAAATACTGAAATAATTACGACGATAATCGGTTGACGGTCATCTCCTGCACCATTGACGGAACACTGTGGCAAGTAGTGGTCTGGACCTTAAAAGATAATTCATAGAAAACGCTCTCTGAACCTGAACGCTCAGAGAGCGTTTGCAGTTTAAGGTTGCAACACTTTTCTCCGTTTTATCAATTTTCCACTGCTTTAATATTTTTGTAAAAAATTTATTTTACAATACTTGAGGAGAAAAATATGATTGTTTCATTCGATTTGGATGACACCTTATTTGTTTCTGATAAAAATTTCAAAACAGAGTCACCATTAAAATTCCCCATGTGCATTATCTATAAAGAGAAGCTCCATGCAGGAAAAGTTGCACTGATGAAGTACATTTGCAAGCAAAATGTAAAGTTGTGGATATATACACTTCGTACCGTTCAGAGCGATATATTCGTGGATTATTCCGATGTTACGGAATTAAACCGGACAATGTGATAAATGGTGAAAAGCATAAGATTGCAAAATACCTTTATTGCTGTCCATGACTGCCGGTTTGTCTTTTAACTTCAATAATTTTTCCAAGTTTCTGATTTTTTCGGAAACTATTGACTTTTTCAACAGAATTTGGTATAATACTGACGTAATGTTTATATACAAATACAAATTATAGGAGTCGAGTAGATTGAACATCAACGATTATAAGAAATATATTTCGGAAGAAACGATGATGGGACCGAGCTGTGTGAGAATTTTGGAGGAGTTGTTGAAACAATGTCCATTGCAGTTCGCTCCCGGTGACGAGATTCTTGATTTGGGGTGCGGACGAGGTCTGACAAGTTTAATAATTGCAAGAGAAACAGAAGCTAAAGTCTATGCGAATGATTTGTGGATAAGTGCGGACGAGAACAGGAATCGTTTTATCGAATGGGGAGTTGACGGGCAGGTCACACCTGTTTGTGAGGATGCAAATAGTCCTAACTTTGGAGAAAAACAGTTCAGTGCCATGTTCAGCGTAGATGCCTATCACTATTTTGCGGGAAATAGGGGATTTTTTGAAAGCAAAATCATGCCGTTTATAAAAGACGGCGGAATTATTCTGATTGGTATTCCGGGAATTAAAGACAAATTTGAAGGTCGTGCTGATGAACTTCTCTCGGATTGGCTCGGTGAAGATTCACATATGTTCAAAAGTCCGAAACTCTGTAAAGAAATTATTGGCAATAATAACAGAATTGCTTCGGTGAAAACGTGGGAAATGGAGTGCCTCGACATTGCTTGGAGCGAATGGCTTGCAATTGATAATAATTTTTCCAACGGTGATAAAAAGTACTTCGATTCAATTATAAAACCGTATACTTGTTTTGTCGGAATAGAAATAAAGTTACATTAGTGAAAAATCAGAAACACAGTTTCTGATATTGTATTGTTTGAACGTCTGTTTTCTCTTTCACAAAAGTCAATTTCAGCGTTATGATGCACTCCACAAGCACGTGTCTTTCGGGTCGGTGACAACATAACTGCTGTGCATTTGCATCAGATTCGGCTTGACAAAAAATAGATCTGTTCGAAAACATCAAAAGCGGTGTAATTTATTATACAAAGCACAGATTAAAGAGAAACGAATAGAGAA
>CANQWR010000025.1 GCA_947627625.1 uncultured Ruminococcus sp.
GGGCAGGGGGCGTTGCCCCCTGAACCCCCACAAGGGGCTCCGCCCCTTGACCCCGCTGGGGGGAAGTATCCCCCCAGCCCCCCCATGATATTCTACTGTTTTAATTTTTGGAGTCCAAAAAGTGAGTTCCAAAATTTTTAGAACGATAGGGGTCAAGGGGGCTTCGCCCTCCACAAAGCCTTAATTCTATGTCCGAAAACGTGACTGTTGAAAAAGTGTAACCATTTAGTAACTAAATCTGCGAAAAAATTTGAAAAATGGGTTGTAAATTTATTTTGAAAATGGTATAATAATTATGTTCAATGTATATTTTGAGTTTTTTCGGAGGTAGAAATGAGAAGTTTTTTTTCAAATAAATGGACAAAAAGATTTTTTTCGCTCCTCAGCGGTCTTTATGCGTTTTTAGTGTGCTTTCTGGGTTACTATGCAATATTCTACAATGTACATATAAATTCTAAAGTGTACATTCTCGCAATGGTCACGGGCGTTTCCGCCGTCGCTCTTGCAATTATGCTCTACACCAGAAAACAACTGCTCACAAGATTTTCAAGCTTTATAATACTCCCCGCTATGCTGCCCGTCGTACTGCTCTACTTCGGTGAGTGGGAACTCATTGTCCCCGTTATAGTCACGGGAGTTATAATACTCCTGCTGTCGGGTGCGGGTGAGGGTACAAAGACCGCAATCGGAACGGTTGTACTGTTGCTGTATATATTCGGTGCGTTGGGATATTTCCTGTTCACGTCATTTTTCGTCACGTCCGCAAAACAGACGGTCGTCGAGAGCGGTTATTCCCCCTCCAATATGTACAGGTACAGAGTTGTCAACACGGAGGACAGTTCTAACGGAAGTACCGCCATATATGTTGAACCAAACTACGCCGATGTTGTCTACCCCTTTGCGACGTTCACTCTCAAGAACATGGAGCGTGTGGTCTACCTTGAGAGACCCATATGTGAGGAGATAAATATAGAGTGGACGACCGAGACAAGACAGCAGGTCACGGAGGAACTGAACGCCATCTCACCCGATATTCTTGTGACGCTGAGTGACGAGGAGATGGAGGAGTTCGGACACCCCTACAACGAGAGACTTCAACTGACCGGAATAGAGACTGAGGACAAGTTTGCACTGGGTCTGACCGCCTCTGACGTTGACCCGATTCCGCTTGAAACCCTCACAGACGAACAGCTTGCAATATTCAACCTTGCAAGGGACGAAAACGGTGACTACTATATAAAAGAGCCGTCAGAGGACACTCTTCGTTCGTTCAGAAAAGACCCCGGGGAAAAAATATATCTCAAAGAGATGAACGACAGCTGGCTTTATGAGTTCTATCTTGAAGAAAATAACACGCTCCCGCTCAGCAGTTTCACCGACGAACAGCTGGCAAATCTTGGAGTTTCCGACGAGGGCGATGTGATGTATTTCAACGGCAAAGTTTGTTTCAGGTTCTATGTCGCCGAAATTGAGGACTATTATGACGTAAATTCAAGAAAACTCTCCGTTGACCTCCTCAGTCAGTGACGGGTTTATAAAATCACTACAAAAATTGTATATATTTTGTAAATTTTATGTGAAAAATCGGCAATTTGCTTGACTTGACAAGATTTATGTGTTACAATATGGTTACAGGTTGTTGTTACGGCTTGCAAAAAAAGGGGGACAGGCTTCTCACAAGTCTTTCTCTCACAAATGTCAACGGAAACACACACTACAGGCACTGTGCGGAAACAGGGGTGTATTCCGTACTAATGTGATGTGCAGGTTCACGCCCCGCCCAAAAAAGGAGGGCTTGGTATGATGTACTACAACGATACCGCTTTTGACAGGCTGTACGCCGACATGAGAGACGCTATTTCGGAATTTCTCTCATGTGAAAACGATTGTCAGTTTGAACTGACAGCAAGAACCGTGACAATCGAGAGATTAGAGGAAGATGCAATAAGATACCTGCGTGACTGACTTTTTTTAAGTGTCTTAGCTTTTCCGACACGAGGACATATGCCGTTGCAGATGAAATTTTTTTCTGTGACGGCATATTGTGCGAAATATGTAAATTGAATATAAATTAAAATATAAATTAAATATAAATTAAATATAAATTAAAATATTAAATATATAAATATGGAGGTTTTATGAGAGACAGAAAAAAAACCGTTTCGGGATACTCGGACGAAAAATATCTTCAGGCTTTTCTGTTGGGCTTTGGAATTTTTGTAGCCTGTATGCTGCCGTTTGTCATAATAGAAAATGGTTTCTTTATATACTACGGCGACTACAATGCTCAGCAGATACCGTTTTACAATCTTCTGAATGACGCTATAAGGGGAGGAAATTTCGGCTGGAACTGGTTCACCGACTTAGGCTCAGACCTTATGACTTCCTACTCTTTTTATCTGATTGGCAGTCCGTTTTTCTGGCTGACTGTCCTAATGCCCAGAAATTTTGTTGTCTATTCAATGCCGCTCATACTCGCAATAAAGCACGGTGTCGCCTGTCTTACGTCTTACGCCTATATCAGGAGATTTGTCAGGAGCAAAAACTGCTGTCTTGTGGGGGCAATGCTCTACTCCTTTTCGGGTTTTCAGGTCTTTAATATATTTTTTAATCATTTTCAGGACGTGACCGCTCTCTTCCCCCTCATGCTCATCGCTATGGAGGAAAACATAATGAACAAACGCAAGGGCTGGTTCGCACTGACAGTCGGCTTGATGGCTTGCGTGAATTACTATTTCTTTGCGGGACAGGCTGTTTTTCTGGTTCTTTACTATCTTGTGAGAATCACTGCACCCGATTTCAGGACCTCCTGGAAAAAATTTTTCGGGCTGGTCTTTGAAGCGGTTATAGGAACTGCAATAGCGGCGTTTATACTCCTGCCCTCCGCACTCGATGTTATCGGCAACTACCGTGTCAGCAGACACCTTTACGGTATAGATATGCTGTCGTATAAGGACGTTACAACGATATGGAGAGTTATTGAGACTTTCTTTGTCCCCGTTGACGCTCCCGCAAGACCTAATCTTTTTCAGTCCGACTACGGAAAATGGGCTTCAATAGGCGGATATATGCCGCTTTTCTCAATGCTCGGAGTCATAACTTTTTTCAGGACGAGAAAAAAACACTGGGCAGTAAAAATGTCTCTTGTGTGCATTCTTTTCGCATTTATACCAATCCTGAACAGTCTCTTCCAAATGGCGAACAGCTACTACTATGCGAGATGGTTCTATATGCCTATACTGATTTTTGCTATGATGACCGCTCAGGCGATTGACGACAATGACGCTGATTTCAAACCCGCAGTCATAATAAATTTTGCAATGCTGTTTTTCTTTGGTCTTGTGTCGCTCTTCCCGACGGGCGAAGACGGAGACGTGAAATGGCTTGATATGGCGAGGGACAATTGGAATTTTGCCGTGACTATGGGCATAGCTTTTATCTGTCTGGTGGTGTCGGCGTGGCTGCTGTACAGAAAAAGAAAGCGGAAAAATTACAGCGGTCTGTCGGTGTGGTTTACCGCAGGGGCTTGTGTAGTGTGCGTTATGACAACTCTTGTCTACGGAGCTGTTGCTCCTGCCGACGCAAGGGAGTATATAAAAGATGCGATAGACTGCAAAAATGAGGTCTATGAGGAGGTTTCGGAGGACAATTTTTTCAGAATGGATATTTCCGAAAACTGTGACAACTACTCTATGATATGGGGTGTGCCGAGTATGAGGGCTTTTCAGAGTACCGTCAACCCCTCTATTATGAACTTTTACAGCGAAATAGGTGTCGACAGGAGTGTCGCTTCCCGTGCAGAGAGAAGCCACTACTCTCTCAGGGGACTCTTTTCCGTCAAATATTATTACGCTGAAAAGGACAATCAGAGTATAGCTCCGCCAAAGGCAAATATATCGTCTCTCAGGGAGTACTACAAGGAAAATGACTACGGGGACGTTTACAGTATCAGTGAGGATATGCCAGGGTTTGAGTGTGTGAGCGAAAACAGCGAATTTTATGTCTATGAGAATAAACTCTATATCCCGATGGGTTTTACCTATGATGACTACATCTCTATGGAGACTTCCAAAGAACTCAAAGAGGAACAGCGTGAGAAAATGCTGTTGGACGCTGTTGTCCTTGACGATGAACAGATTCAAAAATACGGCGATATGCTCAAAGAGATAGACAAGGACAATCTCCCGCAACTCGATGAAAATTCCTATGAAAAATTCTGCAAGGAGAGACAGCGGAGTTGTTCAGATTCTTTCAGCTTTGACTCAAAGAGTTTCACCTGTGACATAAACCTTAAAAGGGAAAATCTTGTGTTTTTCAGTGTGCCTTATAGCAAGGGCTGGACGGCTGAAGTAAACGGCGAACCCGTCGATGTCGAAAAAGTCTCTTACGGTTTTATGGCTGTAAAAGCTCAGGAGGGCGAAAACAAGATAGTGTTCCACTACACCACCCCCGGAATAAAAGTCGGTACGGCAATATCTCTGTCGGCAGTCTTTATATTCATAATATATTTAATCATATGTCACATGAACCGCAAAAAGGACGACGACTACAGGATTTCCCACATCTATAATTACAACTCCTGCACGGGAGTGACCGCTTCACAGATTTACTGTGATAAGTTCAAAAATAAAAAAAATCAGGAAAATCAAGAAAATAAAAAAAATAAAGAAAAAGGAAGTAATGAAGATGCACCTCGAAGAGAAGACGATAAGCAGTGAAAAAATTTATGAAGGTCCTATTTTTACTATCACTCACGACACCGTTACACTCGAAAACGGCAACACCGCTATAAGGGACGTTCTTTTGCACCACGGCGGTGTTTGCGTGATACCTGTCACGGACGAAAATGAGATATATCTTGTGAAACAGTTCAGGTATCCTTTCAGGGAGGTCACAACGGAAGTCCCCGCAGGAAAACTCGAAAAGGGTGAGAGTCACGCCGAATGCGGCAGGAGGGAACTCCTTGAAGAGACAGGCTGTACCTGTGAAGAGTATATCTATCTCGGGGAGATGTACCCCACGCCCGCTTATAACTCCGAAATAACGCATATGTACCTCGCAAGGGGTCTGAAATTCGACCATCAGAGCCTTGACCCCGATGAGTTTCTGGACGTTGAGAAAATACCCCTCTCAAAGGCTGTCGAACTTGTCATGGACGGCACTATAAAGGACGGCAAAACACAGATTATTATACTCAAAGCGGCGAGAATACTCGGAATGTAAGTTTCCCCTGTGGGAATAATCATGGGGGGTTCGGGGAGATTTACCCCAAAAAATAATTTTATTAAAATTATATTTTTTTGGAAATTTGATATTTTTTAATTAGGACGATAGGAGGCAGGGGGCGTTGCCCCCTGAACCCCCACAAGGGACTCCGCCCCTTGACCCCGCTGGGGGGATTTGAAAATGGGGACACCCCATACCCCGCCCCCAGACCCCCATGATTAACGAAAACTCAAATAATATCAAAAAACATAAAACGCAGTGTCTCGGCGACAACTGCGTTTTTTTCTTTTTTATGATTTTTAATCAAAGCATTAAATATCTGCTCACTCTGCCTGCTCTGTCTCTGTCTCGGATTCCGCCTGTAAAATCGCAAGCTGTCTCCGATATGTTTCAAGAATGTCGTCCTCCAGAATTTTTCTTGCGGTCGGAGAGATGGGGTGGACGATGTCCCTGAAAACACCGTTGTCGTCCTTGCGGCTCGGCATGGCTACAAAAAGCCTTCCGTCTCCCTGAACTACTTTTATGTCGTGTACAGCAATCATATCATCAATCGTGATGGAAACTATTGCTTTGAGTCTGCCTTCAAACAGCATTCTCCTGATCTTAACATCAGTAACTTCCATGTTAAAAAATCCTCCTTGGGGTTAAGTATTGTTGCAAACTGCCTGTAGTGCGGTTTTATAGATTGAAATAAATACACTGTCGGTGCGGTTCGCTTATAAATATTATAACTCACAATTCCAAAAAAATCAAGTGATTTTTGAAAAAAATAAAAAGTTTTTTAATTTTTCTTTGCCGCTATTGAAAAGAATATATAATAAATTCCCATTTTTACCTTGAAATCCTCTTTTTAACAGACGGTAGTATAAAAAATATCGGAATTGGTCATAATATATTAAATTATAATTTATTCGGACTTTTTAGACTGTGGGTGTTGGGATTTGGGGGGCGTTGCCCCCCAAGCCCCCCTTAAACGACAGGAGGCTTTGCCCAAAAAATAATTTTATTAAAATTATATTTTTTTGGAGATTTAAGAATATCTATTGGAACGATAAGGGGCAGGGGGCTTTGCCCCCTGAACCCCCACTGGGGGCTTTGCCCCCAGACCCCCATCGGGGGGAAGAATCCCCCCGAACCCCCCCATAATTATTCTACTGTTTTAATTTTGGAAGTCAAGGGAGCTATGTCCCCACAAAAAAATGTCCACGGTCCTAAATAAATTATAATTATAAAAATAAAAAGAGAGGAAAAGAAAATGTGTGTAGTGTTGATAAGGTCGCTGCTGTTGTACTTGCTTGTAATCTTTGCGGTCAGGCTGATGGGAAAGAGACAGCTCGGTGAACTACAGCCCTCGGAACTCGTCATAACAATACTTGTGTCAAATATAGCGACACTCCCCCTTGAAGATGTGGACATACCCATAGTTGTGGGAGTTACACCTATATTCGCACTCGTATGCTATGAAGTTATAGTGTCGTGGGTAAGTCTGAAATCACAGAAACTCAGAAAACTTATGTCGGGAAGTCCCAAAATAATAATAAAAGACGGCAAAATAGACCCGCAGGTCATGAGAGATTTGAGGTTTTCCGTGGACGATTTAATGATGTCACTCAGGGGAAAAGATATATTTGACTTGTCGGAAGTACAGTATGCGATAGTTGAGACGACGGGAAGTATCTCCGTTATGACAAATGAGACAACTAACTGTGACCCTCCGCAGGTAGTCGTATCCGACGGAAAGATAGTCGTCCCCGCTCTGAAAAATCTCGGTCTGAACGAGGGCAAAATAGGACGTGTGCTGAAAAAAGCTTCCGCAAAGATGAGCGAAGTACTCATAATGACCGCTGACACGGAGGGAAATTTCTACATTGCGGACAAAAGCGGTGCTAAACCGATTATTATAAATAATTATAAGTTTTAATTCTAATTCGGGATGTGATTTTTTATATGACAAGAGTTAAGATAAGCACGGCAATATTGGCTGTATTGCTTGTTTCGGGGATATTTTCGTGGGTATGGGTGAACAGAAACTGCATGAATTTTGTGAACTCAATATATGCAATAGAAGAAAATTTCGTTGCGGGCGACACGGACGGTGCAACGAAAAAGGCGGAAAATCTTGAGAGGGATTGGAGTGACTTCAGAAAGACGGCTTCAATGTTCCTGAGAAATGACAAACTGCTTGAAATAGAGAGACTTTGTTCCTCTCTGAGTTATCTTGCGTCGTCGGGTTCGGAGGACTTGCCCGTCTATACTGAGGAACTCAGACACATGATAACTCTTTTGCGAGACGGCGAGACACCCTATTTGAGAAGTATATTATAGAAATTTGGGGCTTTTATTCTCAGCCCCCAAAATTAAAACGTTAGAAGATTATAATGGGGGGTCTGGGGGGATACTTCCCCCCAGCGGGGGTCTGGGGGCGGAGCCCCCCAACAACTCACAGTCAAAAAAATTCTAAAAAAATATAATTTTAATAAAATTATTTTTTGGGGCAAAGCCCCTGCCCCTTATCGTTCTAATTAAAATTTGCACAGTTCCCGACGGTCCACAAGTCTAAAAATCTCCAAAAAGATATAATTTTAATAAAATTATTTTTTGGGACAAAGCCCCTGCCCTCTATCGTCCTCATAAAAAAGACACAAAAAAGTCCCGTATATAAATTACAATTTTCCCGTGTTGACAGAGATAAATATAAATGTTATAATATAGTAATAGCAAAATTCTAATCTTATTCAGCCTGTAAAGAGGTGATGGGGTTGATCGACAAAGAGCGGTGTGAAGTCATAGTGGGCGAGTACTACAGGCATATTTTTAACTACTGTTACGCCAAAATGATGCCTGATTTTCAGGGTGCGGAGGACTGCACACAGGAGACTTTTACAGTGCTTGTTTCTAAGAGAAATGGACTCGATGAGGATAATATAAGGGCGTGGCTTTACAGGACTGCTGACAATGTCATGAAGTCCTATGAGAGAAAGGGCAGTTGCTATGAACTCGGTCTGGAGGACAGCAAGGAGATAATGAATATACCTGTTGCCGATTTTTCGGGAACTAATGCGGGCGTGTTCGACTGCCTGACCAGCGAGGAGCGGAGAATAGTTTACACTTATTATGACAGTGATTACGGAGACAAAAAGACGGTCGCAAAGACACTGGGAATGAGTTTGCCTTCACTGTACCAAAAAATACATAAGATAAAGAAAAAACTGAAAAAAACACAGGGGAAAATCCAAAACAGAGAGGAATTTTGAGATTTTTTCCGACATTTATGTTACGGGGGGCATTTTTTATGAAAACAGAAAATTTAAGTGATTCCGAAAAAAGAGAACTCGAAAGACTCAGAAAACTCCTTGAGGAGGAGAGTTCAAAACCCGATTCGGAGGTCGACTTCGATAAAATAGACAAGATAACTCTCTCAATAATGAAAATCTGCAAGGTGGAACTCACTCCCGAACAGGAGAAAAAGAACATAGAAAAAATCTATGAGAAAATAAATGAGTACGAGGAGAGACGTTCCAAGATAAGAAAAGTCTGTACATATATCTCTTCTGCGGTTGCCTGTGCGGCGGTAGTTTTCGCACTGAACTGCTATACCGTCTCGTCTTTTGGCGAAAATATAATCTCAACTGCCATAAAAATGACCGAAAACGGCTTTTCGCTTGACTTTTCACAGAGCTATCTCTCACAGGGTACGCAAACTTCCGATACAAATACCACTGTCATTTCGACGGTTTACACGACTTCTGCCGACATTTCTGCTGCTGAGGACACTGTCTACACAACGTCTTTTCGTCAGGATGAGGGCGTTATTTTCACTACAATTCCCGAATTTCAGGACACGGGGGCGATTATGGAAATCTCCACGTCACCGCCACAAAACACAAGCTGTGCCGATGTTGTAACCGCTGTTGAGGATGTTGACACTTTTACCACAGAGGCGGAAATGGTAAATACTACCGCTGTTGTTGAGGAATGTGCAACTACTACAGCTCCAAGCGGAACAGGTGCTTTTGAGACTTCCTCCGTTGAGATGACTATTCCCGCTGACACAACCGTTTTGCCGACGACTACAGACTACTATGTTGAGGAGTCGCCTGTACCTGTGACAACTTTTCCCGCTGAAGATGTTCCCGAAACTACCACCGTCACGACTGTCCCCGAGACGAGTATTCTTGACATTGAAATCAACAGAAAAATAAGACTTTGCTGTAAAATATTTGGTGTCGAACCCATGCTCTTTAGCGAGGAAATCGGTCCTTTCAATTCAGCTTTCGACTTTAAGTATGACCTGACAGACATTTCAACAGACCTATACTTTGTATTCAGGCGTTTCGGAGATGACGTAAGACACCCCGACACCCTCAATCTAACAATCGAAAAATATAACAGCGTTGAGGAGATACCCGAAATACTCATACCCAGCGAGAGCTTTCAGACCGAAACTATCTCCGTTCCATACGGTACGATTTATGTCTTTATCGACGACACTCAGACTACTGCCGTTATGGTCAGGGACGACATAATGTACACTCTTGTCGGACGTGGCATAGGTTCGGAAGAGTTAAAACACATAGCTTGCAGTCTTGTTGAAAATCCCGAAAAGTGAGGACAGGTGCATGAGATACAAGGACATTATTATTATTATTATTATTATTATTATTATTCCTTTGATAACGGGAAACACAAGGCAGATTGCTTTCGCCGAGAGCTACACTAAATCGGGTCTGATAGAGAAGTGTTCGCTGTCGTGTGTCTATGTGGAGGACGGAAAAGTTAAAATAAATGCCAAAACACAGGCTGTCTCAAATATGAAAGAGATAGGTTTTGTCGACATGAAAATACAGAGGAGTTCAGACGGCGACAACTGGACGGACGAATCTGTCATCGGTGACAACATAGTCAAAAACAAAAAATTTTACTCCCTAAGCGGTTTTACTGCCGACATAGAGGGCGGTTATTACTACAGGGTCACTTGCACTCACTATGCAAAGGGTGTCCCGTTTAAGAGCGACGAGGAACAGATACAGACTGCCGTTATGACTTCAAAATGCTTTTGGGTGGACACAGTCCCGAGACAGATACCCGTCTCAACGACAGGTGTCAATATAAACAGCGACTTGTCCACCGTGACGACCACAGCAGTCAAAATATTGACGACGACAGCAATAACATCGCCAACAACAACGGGGAGAAAGCCCCCTCCCGTGCAGACGCTCCCAATGGAGGAGACGGACACCCGAGCCGTTACAAAAAGCAGTACGGAGAGCCCGGAAACTAATCAAAATATTTCCGGAAATCAAAATAATTCCCCCAAAACAGGCGTTAAAATTCCATATGAAATTCTTGCGGCGGGAGTTCTGTCTGTCCTGACCGCAATGGTGTCCCGCAAGAAGTATGTTAAATAAAAATAAAAAAAAGAAAAAACTGCCGTCTATTGCGGCAGTTCTCTCTTTCATTTGAAAAGGTGTGGTATATATTATTTTCGGAGAAATCTTTTTCTTGTATGTTTATATTATACATCGTGTTAACGGAATTTGCAATAACAGGCATATTTCAGTTAAAATACAAAACAGCTGATTCAGGTTACATAATTCTGACAAAAATGACAATATAGCTGTGCGTGTAGAAAAAAACGTCTTTTACATAAATTTCTTTGTTGCTTTTTTTGAATTTCTGCATAAAATATTAGAAACGGCACAGGGCATATGTGGCGGGGAAGTGGCTTAGCTTTTTTTATCAAAGGCTTTTAAGTCCCGTGAACAGCTCCCCTGCGTGATCATATGTGACCATGCCGTATTGATATAGATCTTCCATATGCACGGACAGAGAGCAGTTTTCCGGAAAAAATTATCCCTGTCCGTGTGTTTTTTTATTTATCTAAATCTGCAAATCTTGAAAATATAAAATCGTCTGCCTTGACAATAGTGTCTGTTATGTTTTCGTCAAGTTTTTCTATGACCCTTCCCCTCAAGTCCTGCGGTATCGGGTATATCACTTCCGCTATACTTCCTGCTATGGCGGCTATGGTGTCACTGTCTCCGCCTATTGATATTGCCGTTGAAATAACGTCCGTGAAATTTTCGCCCTCTAAAAACGCTCTCACAGCCTGCGGGACACTCCCCCTGCAAGAGGAGTCAAAGGAGTAGTCCTCTCTTATTTCGTCAATTGAAAAATCAAGATCGTAAAATTTTGATACATATTCCTCAACGTCTTTTTTGTTACCGCCTTTTTTCAGTAAAAATATTGCTCCTGCGACAGCCTTTGCACCGCTTATTCCGTCGGGGTGGTTGTGCGAGACAGATGCCGATATTTCGGCGAGAATTTCAGCCTCTTCAAGAGTTTTTGCAACCCAGCCCGCCGATGAGACTCTCATTGCAGAGCCGTTTCCGTAACTGTTGTAAGGCTTTGGATTAGGCGAGGCGAGCCACTGTCTGAATTTTCCCCCGTAACCCGCTTTCGGGTACATCTTCCCGAATTTCAGCATTGACTTCCGAACCGAATCCCCGACAGTGTTTCTTAATTCCTCCGACTCAAACCAGTTTTCGGGCATATTTTCAAGTGCATTGACAATCCCCTCCGCAACGGCAACAGTCATGACAGTATCGTCCGTAAAATGACAGTAGCGGGTACACAACATATTTTCGGGCAATTTTTCCTTTATATTGTGCCATTCGTATATCGAACCGCATATGTCCCCCGTCACAGCTCCCATCAGCCATGTGAAAATTTCATTGTTGCCGAAACTGCCCGAGTGTATAAACCACTTGTTATTCCTCTTTGAACAGACTATTTTTGCTGAACCGTCTATGTCCGAGACGGTCACGGTGTTGTTTTCAAGTCCCTTTTTTATCTGCAAATCAGCCATAACGCTTGCAGTCCCGAGCGAATACAGTTCCACATCGCCGTAAAGTTCAAGATATTCCCTTTTATTCAATTTCAACAGCCTCCCGATTTTTAGTATTTATTTTAATTATTTTAATATATTTTAATTTTAATATTCAGATTCAGGCGTGTGGAAATTTTTTTCTCTCACACCTCCCCCGTACACAGCCTTTCGGATTCCCTCACGCTTGAAAAATACTTCTCCAGTGACTTCTTTTCGGCTATTTCCATGTATTTTTTCTTTGTCGCAAGACCGCCCCTGATATGGCGTTCCTGTTTGTTTATTTCAAGAATGTCCCTCACCTGAGAGTACAGAGCAGGATTTTCTTTTTTAAGACGTTCGCTCACGTCTTTGTGTACCGTACTTTTGGAAATTCCGAATTTCTTTGCCGCCGCACGGACTGTCGCCCTGTTTTCGAGGATATACTCTCCGAGTATAACTGCCCGCTCTTCCGTCTGATTTTTCAAGAAGCATCACTCCCTTTTGAATTTCTGCGGACAATAAATTTATATGCAGAAATTTTTCGGGGAATGACTTTTTACATTAAGCGGACGTGTGTACACCTCAAAGAGTATGTATTTATTATATTTAATAATATTTAATTATTTTTTCTTCCATTTTACTAAAATTACTGCTGCGATGAGCGTCAGACAGACTGCAAGCAATATCGCAAACCATGTGTACGGCAACGGCAGGTCTACGGTGTTTATGCCGTAAAACGCAAATATAATATTGGGAATTTCCATGACTATCGTGACTATGGTCAGTCTCCACATGACCATGTTCAGATTGTTCGATATTACGGACGAAAAGCCGTCCATCATGTGCGAGAGGATACCCGTGTAAATGCCTGCCATCTCAATAGCCTGTTTCATTTCTATTAAAACGTCTTCAAGCAGATCCTGGTCTTCGTCATAGAGCTTTATAACTCTCCCCCTGAAAATTTTTTCAATAGTCGCTTCGTTTGCCTTCAGGGAAGTGGACAAATAGACAAGGGACTTTTCAAGTGCAAGTAACTGCATTAACAGTTCATTACGCATTGCATTGTGCAGCTGCTGTTCTGCCATTGACGAAATTTTGTCTATCTGTTTCAGGTAAAACAGGAAAAGTGCCGATATTCTCAGCAGAAGTTGCAGGACAAATCTTGTCTTGAATGCAGGTCTCAGGTTTCTTATACAGCCGTTTTCCGCTTCACTGATAATCTGTGTCTGATTCAGTGAGATAGTAAAAACATAGTCTTTCGTTATTATTATTCCTATCGGCAGAGTGTAGAAATTGTGCGTCTTGTCCTCGTCCATTGACGAAACAGGCGTGTCTATTATTATTAAAGTCTGGTCGTCCTCACGCTCTATTCGGGACGACTCCTCCTCGTCAAGAGACGACTTCACAAAACCGCTGTCAAGACCAAATTCTCCCGTAAGTCTCTCTATTTCAAGCTCTGTCGGCTCTGTCACCGACACCCAGCAACCCGACACGGGCATTCCGCACTCGGTTATCTTGCTGTTTTCGCAAGTGTAAAATTTTATCATTTTCATGATGCTCCTTTCGGTTTTTATACCGGCAGGAGCATAGAGCTGATGCGTTCCCTGCCGTTTTTATCGGACGTGAATATTATTCAGACTCCCATAAGGGTCGGATTTCATAGTAATCTCCTTTTTTATTTTGATTTTATTTTTATTATTGGACAGGCGGACGCTGTTCCTGTTGGGGACTGTGCAAATTTTAATTAGAACGATTAGGGGCAGGGGGCTTTGCCCAAAAAATAATTTCAGTAGAATAAAACGGGGGTCAAGGGGGTTTTTAACCCCCTTGCAGGGGTCTGGGGACGGAGTCCCCAGTAGGGGTCTGGGGGCAACGCCCCCAGTGACTTCCAAGCGGGGGTTCGGGGGTGCAACCCCCGATTTTCAAGGGCAAAGCCCTTGTTGGGGGGCTTCGCCCAAAAAATAATTTTATTAAAATTATATTTTTTTAGAAAATTTTTCTATTGAAATAATAGTGGAGCAGGTTCAATTCCCTCTAAAATATTAGGACGATTAGGGGCAGGGGGCTTCGCCCCCTGAACCCCCACAAGGGGCTCCGCCCCTTGACCCCGCTGGGGGGAAGTATCCCCCCAGACCCCCCATGATTATCCACAGAGAAAAAACTCCCCACCCCCACGATAGTCTACCAAAACTATTTTTTAGCTTTGGGAAAGTCTCTCGTTTCTCGTATCTCACTATCTAAATATAGGGGTCAAGGGGGGCTTTGCCCCCCTTGCAGGGGGTCTGGGGGACAGCGTCCCCCAGTCTAAAAAGGCGTAAGCCTTAATAAATTATTATTTATTTTCAAGTGTACCGTGTGAGAGAGATTTCAGGTAGGCATTTATAAAGCCGTCTATGTCGCCGTCCATTACAGCCTGTATATTGCCGTTCTCAAAACCTGTTCTGTGGTCTTTGGCAAGCGTGTACGGCATGAACACATACGAACGTATCTGCGATCCCCACGCTATCTCACGCTGTACGCCCTTTATGTCCTCTATCTTTTCAAGGTGTTCACGCTCTTTTATCTCAACTAATTTTGAGACAAGCATTTTCATGGCGTAGTCCTTGTTCTGGTACTGGCTTCTCTGTGTCTGACACGACACCACTATCCCCGTAGGCTTGTGTGTAAGTCTCACCGCTGAACTCGTCTTGTTGACCTTCTGTCCGCCTGCACCGCTTGCACGGTAAACTTCCATCTCAATATCTTCGGGACGTATGTCCACTTCTATTGAGTCGTCAATTTCGGGCATTACTTCCAGTGCCGCAAAAGAAGTGTGTCTCCTGCCCGATGCGTCAAAAGGCGAAATTCTGACAAGCCTGTGGACACCCGATTCCGATTTCATATAGCCGTATGCGTTTTCGCCCTCTATGAGTATTGAAGCCGATTTGAGACCTGCGTCCTCACCGTCAAGGTAGTCCATAAGGGTGACTTTGTAATTGTGTCTCTCAGCCCAGCGGTTGTACATTCTATAGAGCATTTCCGCCCAGTCCTGTGCTTCCGTACCGCCTGCACCTGCGTGGAATGTCAGAATGGCGTTTGAACCGTCATATTCACCCGTCAGGAGTGTAGAGAGTTTTTCCTCTTCAAGAGCTTTTTTGAAAGCTGATGCTTCCGAATTTATCTCCTCAATGGAACTGTCGTCGTTCTCCTCAATGGACAGCTCTATCAGAGTTATAATATCCTCAAGAGTATCGCTCAGTTTCTTGAATTTCTCCAGCTTTTTCTCAAGAGCCTTTGTCTGTTTCAGGACATTCTGTGAATTTTCCAAATCGTCCCAGAAACCCTCCTCAGCAGTTTTTTCGTTCAGCTCCGCAAGCTCACGTTTTGCACCCTCTATATTGAGTACGTCCGCAAGCTCTTCTATTTCTTTTCTGTAGCCTGTCATTTCGGCTTTCAGCTCGTCAAGAATAATCATAACAAAATCCTTTCTTTAATATTTTATGTCGTGGTTTTGTATCGGGGGAACGCTGTCCCCAAAAAATAATTTTCTTAAAATTATATTTTTTTGGAGATTTTTTTGCTTTGTAGGCTGTTGGGGGGCTACGCCCCCCAAGCCCCCCTTAGAACGATTAGGGGCAGGGGGCTTTGCCCCCTGAACCCCCATTGGGGGCTCCGCCCCCAAACCCCCGTCGGGGGGAAGAATCCCCCCGAACCCCCCCATGATAATTTCCTCAGAAAGAGGAATTAAGGTAGGGGGTGTTCTTCCTTGAAACCCAAATTGGGGGTTTACCCCCCTTGACCCCCGTGATTGAACAGGGTAACCGACCGTTATATATTATGGTGGTCTGGGGTTTTGTCGGACAGTGTTCCCCGATAATGTAAAAATCAGTCAAAAGAAAATATTTTTCTTTTTTATGTCGTTGTCAGTCCTTTTTGAGACTTCATTCAGTGAGAGCGTTGCAACGGCGTTCAGGCTCTCGTCTGCCGTTATGCCTGCCGTCAGATTGTAACTGCCCTGACACGCTATCATTGCACCGTTGTCCCCACAGAGATTTTTTTCGGGCATGAACAGCTCAAAGCCCCTGTGAAAACACTCCCTCTCAAAAATTTCCCTGACACCCGTATTTGCGGAGACTCCCCCCGCTATGGCTACTCTTGTGTATGCGGAGTACCCCGCCGACCTTATGGTCTTTTCGGCGAGAATTTCGGCTATATTTTTCTGGACAGATGCTGACAAATCGTTGAAATTTATCTCCTGATTTTTCTGCTGTGCGTTGTGAATCAGATTTATGACGGAAGTTTTCAGTCCCGAAAAACTGAAATCAAAGTCACTCCCCGCTACTTTCGGCTTTGGGAGCGTAAATGCGGAAGGGTCTCCGTCCTTTGCAGCTTTGTCTATATAAGCTCCCCCCGGGTACGGGAAACCCATAGCCCTTGCACACTTGTCAAAGCACTCCCCCGCCGAATCGTCACGGGTTCTGCCCACAACCCGAAAAGCCGTGTGACTTATCACTTCCACTATAGTGCTGTGACCACCGCTTGCCACAAGACACATAAAAGGCGGTTCGAGGTCGGGATGCGACAGGTACAGCGACGATATGTGACCTGCTATGTGATGCACGGGAATAAGCGGTTTTCCCGTCACGAGAGACAGCCCCTTTGCGAAACTCACTCCCACAAGAAGTGAACCTATAAGCCCGGGTGCAAATGTGACGGCTATCCCGTCAAGGTCGTTTAGCGTGACACCCGCCTGTGCAAGGGCTTTCTGCGTGACGGAGAGTATATTCTCACAGTGCTGTCTTGATGCGATTTCAGGCACTACACCGCCGTATTTTTCGTGTTCTGTCTGTGTGGAGACGACAGAGGATTTAATATTCCGATAGTCCTCAACGACACTGACAGCCGTGTCGTCACAGGAACTCTCTATTCCGAGTATAAGCATAAGGCAAATTCCTCCAGAAGTTTATATTTTAATTTATATATTTATATTTTAATTTTAATTTAGATATTTATATTTTTAATTTATATTATTTGATAATAATTTTTTCATGACAACAGCGTCTTCATCGGGTTCTGAGTAAAAATTTTTTCTGACGGCTATTTCGAGAAATTTGTTTTTCCCGTAGAGATTTACAGCGGGAGCGTTTGACTTCCTCACTTCCAGAAAAATACTCTCCGTGTCGGGCGGGAGCAGGCTCTCAAACTCCCCTATAAGCCTGTCCGCAATACCTCTTTTCCTGAAATTTTCACTCACGGCAATTCCCGTTATATCAGATTCCCCGACAGCCGTGTAGCCCGATATATAGCCAATCGCAGCGTCGGAGCAGGTGCAGTAGAGGACTATTCCGTTTTCCTTTTCGGTCTCAGCCCTGAAAGAGTTTTCGGACCAGCCCTCTTTGCCGAGATATTCACGGCTTATTTCGGACAGCTGTGTAAAAACCGATTCGGGAGTTTTTGGGGTGAGTTTCAATATTTTTATTTCAGCCCTTTGCATCGTACCAGCTCTTTCCCGTGTTCACGTCCACTGTCAGCGGAACTGCCATTGTGCAGACGTTTTCCATCTCCTCTTTGAGTATCTCACGGCACCTGTCCGCACAAGAAATGTCCGACTCTATGACAAGTTCGTCGTGTACCTGTAAAATCAGATGAGCGTCAAGACCCTCGTCTTTAAGCCGTCTGTATACGTTTATCATTGCAAATTTCATTATGTCCGCAGAAGTCCCCTGAACCACACTGTTCACGGCTATTCGCTCCCCCGAAGATCTTATATTCCTGTTTTTGGACTTTATTTCGGGAATATACCTCTTTCTGCCGAATAAAGTCTTTACAAAGCCGTCTTTTTCTGCACAGTTGACAGTATTTTGAATGAACTCCCTGATTTTTTCGTACTTGCCGAGATAGTCGTCTATATATTTCTTAGCCTCTTTGACCGTTATTCCAACGTCCTTTGAGAGCGAAAATTCACCCATTCCGTATATTATTCCGAAATTTATTGCCTTTGCGGAACTTCGCATTTCGGGAGTCACCAAAATCGGGGGAATGTCAAATATCTGTGAAGCTGTTGAAACGTGTATGTCCTCGCCCGATTCAAAGGCGTTTATCATGTTTTTGTCACCCGAAATATTTGCGGTTATTCTCAGCTCAATCTGACTGTAGTCCGCATCTATTAAAATCTTTCCCTCCGAAGCCGTGAAAAATTTTCGCATCTGTGAACCGAGTGGTGTGCGGACGGGTATATTCTGCATATTCGGTTCGGAGGAGGACAGCCTGCCCGTGCGGGTTTCCGTCTGATTGAAATTTGTGTGGATTCTGCCGTCGGGGGAGACGTTTTCAAGCAGTCCCGTGACGTATGTTGAATTTAATTTTGTGTACTGCCTGTATTGCAGGATTTTTTCAATTATCGGGGAGGAGTTATAAATACTGTCGAGAGCCTCCGCATTTGTGGAGAATGAACTGCTGTTCGGGAGTTTTTTTGTGTGCGGTAGGTTCATCTCCTCAAAAAGCACGTGACTTAACTGCTGTGGCGATGAGATGTTAAACTCGTGACCCGCAATCTCAAATATCTCAAGTTTTACTTTATTTATCATTTTGGAGAGGTTTTTTCCGAAATTTTCTATGCCCTCCCTGTCAACACACATTCCGTAGTGTTCCATAGAGGCGAGTACCTCCACAAGCGGCATTTCAACATTCTCAAAGAGAGACAGTTCCGAAGTCCCTTCACTCTCTATTTTTTCAAGAAGTACTTTTGAAAGTTCCGCAAGAGAGAGAATTTCGGCGTAATTTTCGGAAATTCTGTAAAATGGAGTGTGATATATTTTACAGAGATTTTCCGTTGAGTAGTCTTTTGTCGAGGAGTCAAGAAGATAACCGCATATGCAGGTGTCGCAGACCGGATTTTTCAGTGAAAAACCGTTTGACATTGCATATCTGTAGTGCTTTTTTGAGTCGGAAGTGATTTTTCTGCACGGTGACTCAAAAAATTTTCTTATAATTTCGGGATTTACGGTCTCCAGAACAGTACGTTCCCCCGATTTCATCACACGGAGTACCCTTTCCGAGACCGAAAAACTGTACACGACTTCCGACTCACCAAGCGATTCTATAGCGGTTTCGTCAAGTTCCCCGACACTGAAATCTGTTTCGGGCGATTCCTCTATGCCGAGTTTCTCCATAAGCTTGAACATTTCAAGTTCCTGTAGAAGTTTCCTTATATTGTTCTCGTCACGGTCTTTCGGAATGCAGTCCGTGACCGATATTTCAAGTGGAGCTTCACAGTCTATAGTCACAAGCCACTCGCTTTCCCGTGCGTCACCCTCACCGCTTTCAAGTTTCTTTATAACGCTCTGTGACAGCTTTTCACCCTTATAATCTTCAAGTTTATATCTGTCGTACAGAAAATCTATTCTCTCAAATTTCCTGACAAGCATTTTGGCTGTCTTTTCACCTATTCCTGCTACTCCCTTTATATTGTCGGAACTGTCGCCCATAAGTGCCTTAAGAGTGACCATAAATTCGGGTTCAAATTCGTACTCCTTAAAAAAGTTGTTTTCGTCGTACTCCTTTATGCCCTTGTTTGTGTGCAGGAGGACGGTCACACGGTCGTTTATAAGTTGCAGACAATCCCTGTCCCCTGTCAGAATGTAACACTTCCACTTTCTGCTCCAGCACTTTTTCGAGAGAGTTCCCAGAATATCGTCCGCTTCATAGCCCTCACAGTGAATTACTCTCACGCCCATATATCCAAGCAATTTTTTTATTGTTTCCATTTGAATTATAAGGTCGTCGGGGGGAACTCTCCTGTTCGCCTTGTAAGTCTCAACGGCTTTGTGTCTGAAAGTCGGAGTTTTCATGTCAAATGCCACTGCCACCGCATCGGGCTTTATGTCTTTTATTACTTTCAGATATATATTCATAAATCCCAGAATTGCGTGAGTGGGAACGCCGTCCTTGTTTGAGAGGGGCTTTATGCCGTAATAAGCTCTGTTTACTATACTGTTTCCGTCTATTGCAAGAAGTTTCATCTACTGCACCTCCTGATACTTGAATTAAGTCTTTTTTGAATTGGGGGGCGTTGCTTTGTGGGGGGGCTCTGCCCCCCACTCCCCCCGCCAAAGGGGGAAACCCCCTTTGGAAACCCGTGATTATATATTTTTAGTTCTGCTACTATCCAAGTATTAGCAAAACTGTTTGAGCTTTTATGATTGGGGATGTTTTCTCTGTGGGAATAATTATGGGGGGTCTGGGGGGATTCTTCCCCCCAGCGGGGGTTTGGGGGCAGAGCCCCCAATGGGGGTTCAGG
>CANQWR010000026.1 GCA_947627625.1 uncultured Ruminococcus sp.
CTGCTCGAAATGCTCACCCCACAGGACGTTGACACGCTTCAGGAATATTTGGGTTACCTGCTGATTCCGTCCACAAAGGGACAAAAAATGATGTTCATAATCGGACAGGGCGGTGAGGGGAAGTCCCGAATTGCCATTGTTTTGCGTGAGATTTTCGGCGACAATATGATTACGGGAAACTTCCAACGCATTGAGAGTGACCGCTTTTTCCGCTATAATTTGCGGGATAAGCTCCTCATGGTTGATGACGATATGCAGATGTCGGCACTGCCCTCAACCGGCTACATCAAGAACCTTGTGACCGCCGAAATTCCCGTGGATATTGAGGCAAAAGGTAAACAGTCCGAACAGTCGCTTTTGTACACGAGACTTCTCTGTTTCGGGAACGGTTCGCCGAAAGCTCTGTATGACAAAAGCAAGGGCTTTGCTCGTAGAATGATTATCCTGACAACGCTGAATCCGCCTGAAAATCGCAAAAATGACCCCAATATTGCTGACAAGTTTATTGACGAAAAAGAAAAAATTTTCTGCTGGATGTATGACGGTTTACAGCGTTTGATTCAAAATAATTACAGGTTCACGATTTCAGAAAAAGCTAAATTAAACGTTAAAGAAACTATGCAAGATAGCTGCAATATCACGGAGTTTTTAGCAGATGCGGACAGAGTGATGTATGGAGAAAAGCTGTGCGTATCATCGGCAACATTATATGACAGTTATTACCGTTGGTGTGATGACAATGCTCTCACTGCCCTGAAACGTGACACTTTCACAGGCTGGCTGAAACAAAACAGCGAGCAGTTCGGCATCAGGTACACCAACAATATTTCAGTAGGCGGAAAAACCGTCAGGGGATTCAGAGGCATTGCCATAAAATATATATCAACTTGAATTTTTGGTGTCTTGGTGTCTGAATGACGTAATATAGCCGTTTTTTGGTGTATGGTCGGGTGTCTTGCCGGACGGCAGGGTGTCTGAACCATACACCTTACAAGGCACCTCAAACCACGCAATATAGCCGATAAGACGCCAAGACACCATTTTTTGAAGTTGCTGTTTACACAGATACTTTTCAGGGCAGAATAAAATAAAGGAGCTGATGATTTTGGAAATTTACAACAAACAAAACAAGGGCTACATTGAGGTCTGGCTCACAAATTCCGAACAGCCTACCGTTGACCGGAACGAGCTGACGGAAATTCTCAGACAAAAATTCCCGAAATGTAAAATTGTTTTCTTTTTGTCGGGGAGTGGCAATCTGTTTCAGTGTGCGGAAAATCTTCTGATAAAAAATATGAACACGTGATTTGAAAAAATTTTCTGAAACCTCTTGACAGAATCAGGCAAATATGCTACAATGTTGATATAGGATATTTATATATCCTGTATCAATATTGACAGAAAGGAGAAAAGCAATGAACGAAAAGTTCAGAATAGCAGGGTATTGCCGTATTTCCGTTGACGAGGAACTCGACAAGGACAACACGTCCATTGAGAACCAGAAGGCAATTATTACCGACTATGTTGCAAGGAATTTTCCTGATTCTACGCTTGATTTCTATGCAGACCGTGACCGCAGCGGCTACACATTTGAACAGCGTGAAAATTATCAGGTACTCCGAAAGAAGCTGTTTCACGGCGAGTATGATATACTTATCATCAAGGATTTTTCAAGATTCTCCCGAAGAACAAGCCGTGGACTTGTAGAATTAGAGGATTTGCGTGACGCAGGAATACGGATTATTTCCATAGGTGACGGCATCGATTTTCCGACTTCTGACGAGTGGATGGCGATACAGTTCAGATTTCTTGTCAACGAAATGCCCGTCACGGACACGTCAAAGAAAGTCAAAGCTGTCATCAAGCACCGTCAGGAGGAGGGCAAATGGATTTGTGCCGTGCCTTACGGCTATGTGATGACGAACACCAAAACGATGAAATTCGCTGTAGATGAGCCGTCAGCGGAAATTGTGCGGAAAATTTTTCAGCTCTATGCGGACGGCTGGGGTTACAAGAAGATAGCCAATTATCTCACAGACCAGAATATTCCCACACCGATTTGAGCGATGATTTTTATATCGGAAACTTTCAAGGCAGAAGCCTTTTTTTTTTTTTTTTTTTTTTTGCTTGACAAAAATTTGAAAAAATAATTTTATTAAAATTATATATTTTTAGAGATTTATATTTCGGTCAGTCGGGATGATAAGACAGGGGGACGGGGTACGCCTTACAAGACACCCGACCAGACACTCCAAACCACGCAATACAGCCAATAAGACACCAAGACACCGTTTTTGGGAGTTGCTTTATAAACGTGTACACAGGGGAAACAGTCCACTACTTGAAATATTTCGGAGCGAGTGTTTATCAATTCCCGAACAGAGGGACAGTCCACCCCTACATGAATAATTATTTAACAAAACGGGGGACAGTCCCACCCCCACATGAATAATTATTTAGCAGAACAGGGGGACAGTCCCACCCCCACATAAATAATTATTTGGCAGAACAGGGGGACAGTCCCCACATCTTGGAATAATAGCGGGGCGGGAGTGTCCGACTGCACACGGGGGGACAGTCCACCCCCACATGAATAATTATTTAGCAAAACAGGGGGAACAGTCCACCTCTCTAAAATATTATAACGATTATGGGCAGGGGGCGTTGCCACAAAAAATAATTTTATTAAAATTATATCTTTTTAGAGATTTATATTTCGGTCAGTCGGGACGACAGGGGCGGGGAGAGTTCCCCCCACTCTTGTAAATTTTTTTGCAAAATCTGTTTTCGGAACGTGTATAATTTGAAATTCCATGCAGACAATAATCCTGCACAAGCCGTTATTTCGGGCTGTGATTCACACTAAAAAGGAGTTATAAAAAATGAAAGCAACTGGAATTGTCAGGAGAATTGACGACCTCGGCAGGGTAGTCATTCCCAAGGAAATAAGGCGTACCATGCGTATCCGTGAGGGCGACCCCCTTGAAATATACACCAACAGCGAGGGAGAGGTCATATTCAAGAAGTACTCCGCAATAGGGGAGATAGCTCAGAACGCTGTCTATGTGTCGGACATAATGTTCAAAATAGCGGACTGCCCCGTGGTGGTGTTCGACAAAGACCACGTCGTGGCGGTGTCGGGAGTGCCGAAAAAGGAGTTTGCGGAGAGACGTGTATCACAACAGCTTGAAGAGCTTATGGACAGCCGTGGACAGTATTTCTGTCCCGATGCAAAGACGAATAACTTCTGTCCCGTTGAGGGCATAGACCGCACGGCTATTGCCTGTGTGCCGATTATAACGGCGGGGGACATCTCGGGGGCGGTGGCGTTTATGACCTCCGACAGAGCCGATACGGCTTCCGACCTGCACAAGAGCCTTGTCACTGCCTCTGCACAGTTTCTTGCACGTCAGATTGAGTGATTGTTATATAATGGGGGAAACTTCCCCAAAGTCAGCTGTATTCATGTGAGGGGGGGACAGTCCCCCCTGATAAATAATTTAATCGGTAGAATAGATACGGGTTTCCAAAGGGGGTTTCCCCCTTTGGTGGGGGTTTGGGGGCAACGCCCCCAATGGGGGTTCAGGGGGCAACGCCCCCTGCCCCTCATCGTTCTAATAAAATCTTAAATCTCTAAAAATATATAATTTTAAGAAAATTATTTTTTGGGGCAACGCCCCTGCCCTAATCGTCCTAATAAAAAGGGAACTGCACCTGCTCCGCTATAATTTCAAGAGGGTAGACCGTCCCCCCCTGTTTCCATTGTCCCCCCTGTTTTGCCGATAATTATTCATGTGGGTGGGACTGTCCCCCTTTGTGAACATTTATAATACAACTTGCAAAAAAAGGTGTCTTGGTGTCTTTTCGGCTATATTTCGTGGTTTGGAGTGTCTTGTGAGGTGTATGGGGTACGTCCTCCCGCTGTTTCTAATGTCCCGACTGACTGAAATATAAATTTCCAAAAATATATAATTTTAATAAAATTATTTTTTGGGCAAATCCCCCCTTGACCCCTATATCTATTCTACTGATTAAATTATTTTGTCAGAGGGGGGGACTGTCCCCCACATTATTAGAAAAGAGAGCTTGGGGAAGTTCCCCCATTATAAATTAAAAAGGGGGCTTGGGGGAAGTTCCCCCATTATAAATTAAATAGGGGGGCTTGGGGGAAGTTCTCCCATTATAAATTAAATAGGGGGCTTGGGGGAAAGTTCCCCCCATTATTAAACAAATTAAATAAATTAAAAAGAGGTGTCACAAATGCGGATAACTCCCGAAATATACGGAAAAATGGCTGAAAATGCCTCGCCGAAATCAAACTCAATGGTGAACGTTACTACCGCTTTTTGCGTGGGTGGACTTATATGTGTCCTCGGAGAACTTCTCCTGCACGCCCTGCTCGCATACGGTCTCGGCACAAAACCCGCTCTCACTTGGACTTCTATCGCTCTCGTGGGCTTGAGTTCCCTGCTCACCGGGACGGGGGTCTACCAGAAGATCGCAAAGCACGCAGGGGCGGGGACTCTCGTCCCCATAACGGGCTTCTCAAACTCTATAAGCTCCTCCGCCATAGAGTCCAAATCGGAGGGCTATGTACTCGGTGTCGGCACGAAAATCTTCACAATTGCGGGTCCCGTCATTCTCTACGGCTGCACGGCTTCCGTCCTCTACGGTGTAATTTATTATTTCTTTGGGACTTAATAATTTAGATTAGAACGACAGGGGACACGGGGGGGACTTTCCCAAAGCTAAAGAATAGTCTCGATAGAATAGATATAGGGGTCAAGGGGGGCTCTGCCCCCCTTGTGGGGGTTTGGGGGCAAAGCCCCCAATGGGGGTTCAGGGGGCAACGCCCCCTGCCCCTAATCGTTCTAATAAAAATTTGCACGACCTCCGACAGTCCACAAGTCAAAGAAATTTCTAAAAATATATAATTTTAATAAAATTATTTTTTGGGGCGAAGCCCCCCTTGACCCCTATATCTATTCTATCGAGACTATTTCCGAGCTGAGACTTCCGTCCCCCCATTTTGAAAAAAATAATTTTCTTAAATTTTAGAATTTTATCCCCCGAATAAAAACGTCCCCCCGTGCAGAAAATATTCGTGCAGAGTTAATCTGCAAATCACAACACGGGGAGTGAGATAAAATAAATAAAATCAGAAATTCAATTGTCGCTGTCCTGACTGCCCTTGTGATGCCATGTAGTGCGGTTATTGACACCAAAGCGGGGGACATTCCCGTAAATGTTGGGAACGGAGCGGGGGAAAGTCCCACAGATATTAGCAACAGAGCGGGGGACAGTCCCATAAATGTTTATAACGGAGCGGGGGACATTCCCGCAAATGTTGGGAACGGAGCGGGGGGAAGTCCCATAAATGTTTATAACAGAGTGGGAGAAAGTCCCACAGATATTGACAACAAAGCGGGGGACATTCCCGTAAATGTTGATAACAGAGCGGGGGACAGTCCCATAGATATTGGCAACAAGGCGGGGGAAAGTCCGAAAAGTCCCGCCGCTCACGTTTCAGATAATACTAAAACAGGATACGGTCAGGGGACTGCCGTGGACAGCCTGAACCGTCCCGTGGACGCTCTCGCCTTTAATGAGAAGTACGGGGAACTGAATGCCTTTGCGATTTCAAACGAGGAAAAAAGAATTATCATAACTTTTGACCAGGGCTATGAAAACGGCTATACTTCACAGATTCTTGACACTCTCAGAGACAAGAAAGTGAAAGCCCTGTTCTTCCTGACGGGCGACTACGCAAAGAAAGAAAAGGCTCTTGTGACGAGAATGATTGCGGAGGGACACATGGTCGGCAACCACGGCATGACCCACGCAAGTCTGCCGACTCTCTCCGAAAAGGACGCTATCACGGAGATAATGTCTCTCCACAAGTACGTCCTTGACAACTACGGCTATGAAATGCAGTACTTCCGATGTCCGTGCGGGGAGTACTCGGAGCAGGCTCTTGAGACCATAAACAAATGCGGTTACAAGACGGTCTTCTGGAGTTTTGCCTATGTGGACTGGCAGACCGACAAGCAGCCGTCTCCCGATTTTGCGATGGAACGCCTGACGCAGTCGGCACATTCGGGGGAGATACTTCTCCTGCACTCGGTCTCTTCCACCAATGCACAGATTCTCGGACAGCTTATAGATTCTCTCAGAGACATGGGGTATAATCTTTGAATAAAAATATTGGGGGGGGAACTGTTCCCCCCTTGTTTCAAAATTTAATCAGTAGAGCATCATGGAGGGTCTGGGGGACTTTCCCAAAGCTAAAGAATAGTCTCGGTAGAATAGATATAGGGGTCAAGGGGGTTCACATTCCCGACAAATAATTTAATCAGTAGAGCATCATGGGGGGCTGGGGGACTTTCCCAAAGCTAAAGAATAGTCTCGGTAGAATAGATATAGGGGTCAAGGGGGGCTTTGCCCCCCTTGTGGGGGTTTGGGGGCAAAGCCCCCAATGGGGGTTCAGGGGGCAACGCCCCCTGCCCCTCATCGTTCTAATATTTTAGAGAGGTGGACTGTCCCCCTGTTCGGGAATTAAGAAGCACCCGCTCCGAAATATTTCAAGAGGGGGACTGTTCCCACATGTTTTGCTGATAATTATTCGTGCGGGGTGGACTGTCCCCCATGTTTCCATTGTCCCGACTGAATGAAATATTAAATCTCTAAAAATATATAATTTTAAGAAAATTATTTTTTCCCTGTCGTTTTTAAGAAAAAAGACAAAAAAAGTCCCCCGCCATAAAAAACGGGAGACCTTTTTTAATTCTTACACTCAAATCAAATTATTCGGCACTGGGTGCTCCAACGGGGCAGACACCTGCACAAGCTCCGCACTCTACGCAAGCATCTGCGTCGATAGCGTACTTTCCGTCGCCCTCGGATATTGCACTTACGGGACACTCTGCCTCACAAGCTCCACAGCTTACACACTCATCGGAAATAACATATGCCATGAAAAACACCTCCATGTTAGATTATAATAAAATTAAAAATAATGAGAATGAAGTCTCTCACCTACTCCCCAAATATAACACACTTTTCTCAAAAAGTCAAGACTTTTTCGTTAGCACGCACTTACCCGAATTTGAAAACAGCAGAAAAACACTGAAAAATCAAGAAAACGTGAGAAACAGGGACGTAAATTGCCAAAATACAGTCCATTTATCCCCAGACGGCATTTGAAGTTCTTATGACCTTGTGATATAATCTTTATATCATATGAAAAGTTATCGGGATTGGGATTTATATATTTTTGGGGGACTTATTATGTCAACTCAATATTTATTAGGACGATTAGGGGCAGGGGGACAGTCCACCCACATGAATAATTATTTAGCAGAACAGGGGGAACAGTCCCCCACGTGAATAATTATTTAGCAGAACAGGGGGAACAGTCCCGCCCCACATGGATAATTATTTAGCAAAACAGGGGGAACAGTCCCGCCCCACATGGATAATTATTTAGCAAAACAGGGGGAACAGTCCCACCCACATGAATAATTATCGCAGAACAGGGGGGACAGTCCCGCCCACATGAATAATTATTTAGCAAAACGGGGGGGACAGTCCCCCACACATGAATAATTATCGCAGAACAGGGGGGACAGTCCCGCCCACATGAATAATTATTTAGCAGAACAGGGGGACAGTCCCACCCTCTTGAAATTATAATGGAACAGGAATAGTCCCCCCTAAGTATTAGGACGATAGGAGGCAGGGGGCGTTGCCCAAAAAATAATTTTATTAAAATTATATATTTTTAGAAATTTCTTTGACTTGTGGGCTGTCGGGGGGTCGTGCAAATTTTTATTAGAACGATTAGGGGCAGGGGCGTTGCCCCCTGAACCCCCATTGGGGGCTCTGCCCCCAAACCCCCGTCGGGGGGAGTTTTGAAAATGGGGACACCCCAAACCCCGCCCCCCGAACCCCCATATTTATTCTATAGATTAAAAATTATAAATTAAAATAAATAAAAAACAAGGAGTGAATGCTATGTCAAGACTTATCCCCGGTACTACCCTCCGATATTCGGAGAACATAAGAAATTCCGCTTTTTCCGCTATTTCCCCCGTTCTCGAAGCTACAGGCGGTCTGACCCTCTCCCAGCTAACAAAGCTGACAGGTCTGCAAGGCTCTACCGTTCAGAACTGGATAAAAAGAGGGTGGGTCGCTTCCACAAAGGGCAAAAGGTACTCCCAACAACAAATTCTCCGCATACTGCTCATAAATATGCTCAGGGGGACTATGAAACTTGAAAATATCGTCCAGCTCATGGAGTACATAAACGGCGACGTTGAGGACACTTCCGACGATATTATTGACGAAATACACCTTTATAATACTCTCTGCCGTATCATTTTTACCGCCGAAGACGAGGGGGCTTTTGACCCTCAGTCCGTCAGGAGACTGATCGCAAGGGAAATCGAATCGGCGGGAAACAACATACGCTCCGGACAGCAGAAACTCCACGAGGCTATGTTCACAATGGTTATGGCTTACAGAAGTTCATATCTCAAATCCGAAATGCAGAAAACTCTTGATATAATTCTGCGTGAGTGCGAGAAACGGGAGGGGTGTGCGATGTGCAATCAAAATAATAATATCTGACCCGTCTGTCATGTAGGGAAAAACAAAGGGGAAAAGTTTACATAAGGGGTAATTTTTCAAGCTCATCTTGCCGAGGGATTTCGGGGTGACAAAAAAAGCCGTATGGGGATACGGTCGGGGTAAACTTATTAAATCTATTAAAAAACGGACATTCGGGGTAGAATGTCCGTTTTGCTTTTTATTCAGAACGATAGTTTAGTCAGAACGATAATTTAGTTAAAACGATTAGGGGCAGGGCGTTGTCCCCAACTCCATTAAGATTTAATTTTATTAGAACGATGAGGGGCAGGGGGCGTTGCCCCCTGAACCCCCACAAGGGGCTCCGCCCCTTGACCCCGTCGGGGGGAAGTATCCCCCCGAACCCCCCATGATGTTCTACTGATTAAATTATTTGTCGGGGGCGGGAGACAGTCCCCCCGTCCCGATAATTAAATTACTTGTTGAGATTCGATTCTATCTTGTCCAGAACGCCGTACAGCTCCGACGGAATATTTCCGCCCTTGCCTGCGATGTCCTCGTCGTAATATCTCCTCATCTCGGCAATCTCTTTCTTCCAAAGTTCCTTGTCAACACACAGGAGCTTCTCCATAGTCTCAGGGGTGACTTCGTCCTCAAGACCCTGAATGTTTATGTCTTCGGGCTTGGGGAGATAGCCGATAGGTGTCTCAACTGCGTCAACTTCGCCCTCACATCTCTTGATTATCCAGTCCAGAACACGCATATTGTCACCAAATCCGGGCCACATGAAGTGTCCCTCTTCGTCTTTCTTGAACCAGTTCACATTGAAAATCTTCGGTGCTTTGTCGCCCAGCTTTTCGCCCATTTCAAGCCAGTGTGCCCAGTAGTCTCCCACATTGTAGCCTATGAACGGTTTCATAGCCATGGGGTCGTGACGGAGTACTCCGACTGCTCCCGTTGCGGCTGCTGTGGTTTCAGAAGAGACCGCCGAACCCATGTAAGTGCCGTGTGTCCAGTCAAAGGACTGATATACAAGCGGTGTCGTGGAAGCTCTTCTTCCGCCGAAAATCATAGCGGTAATCGGTACGCCCTCGGGGTTGTTGAACTCGGGCGAAATGCAGGGGCAGTTCTCTGCGGGTGCTGTAAATCTCGAATTGGGGTGAGCAAGGTTGCCCCCCTCTGCCTTGAAGTCCACGCCGTTTACTTTCGCACCTTTCCACTCCGTTGCATCTACAGGGGGATTCTTTGTCAGTCCCTCCCACCATACTGTGTTATCTGAATTGTCAATAGCGACATTCGTGAAGATGGTGTTCTTTCTCGTCGATTCAAGAGCGTTGAAATTGGACTTTGAATTTGTTCCCGGTGCAACACCAAAGAAACCGTTTTCGGGGTTGATAGCGTACAGCCTGCCGTCCTTGCCGGGTTTCATCCACGCTATATCGTCACCGACTGTGAACACTTCGTAACCGTCCTTTTTGTAACCCTCGGGGGGAATGAGCATTGCAAGGTTCGTCTTTCCGCAAGCTGACGGGAACGCTGCTGTTATGTACTTCACTTCGCCGTTGGGCTTTTTAACTCCCAGAATAAGCATATGTTCAGCCATCCAGCCCTCATTTTTACCTTGGAAAGATGCTATTCTCAGTGCGAAACACTTCTTGCCCAGAAGTACGTTTCCGCCGTATGCGGAGTTTATTGACCAGATAGTGTTATCTTCGGGGAACTGTACAATATATCTCTCGTCAGGGTTAACGTCTGCTTTGGAGTGCAGTCCCCTTACAAAGTCGTTGCTCTCGTCACCAAGGTTCTTGAAAGCGTCCGCACCCATTCTCGTCATTATGTTCATGTTCAGAACGACATAGATAGAGTCTGTCACCTCAACTCCGACTTTCGCAAGAGGTGAACCTATGGGTCCCATTGAGTACGGAATTACGTACATAGTTCTGCCCTTCATAGCTCCGTCATAGAGCTTTGACAGCTTTGCGTACATATCCTTCGGATCGCACCAGTTGTTTGTCGGACCTGCGTCCTCTTTTCTTCTCGTGCAGATAAAAGTTCTGTCCTCAACTCGTGCTACATCGTTAGGGTTCGTCCTGTGGTAGAGACAGCCGGGGAGTTTCTCCTGATTAAGTTCAATCATCTCTCCCGTCTCGACAGCCTCTTTTTTCAGTGCGGACAGCTGTTCCTGTGAGCCGTCTATCCACACAACTTTTTCGGGCTTGCAGAGTGCTATCATCTCGTCCACCCATTTCAATACGTTCGGATTATTTGTCAGTGACATTTCAATCTACCTCCTGTTATTAAACCTGTGACCGCCGACAGCTGTGCGGCAGTTCCATATATTTATTATACACAAAATTTTCCGCCCTGTCAAGACTTTTATTGTATTTTACCAATTTGTGCAATGTGAATAATTTTTTGGATATTCTCTTGTGCAAACAGCTGAAATTTACAGAAATTATAAAAATTTTTCTTTTTCCTCTTGAAATTTGTGTAAAATGTGGTATAATAATTGTAATAATAAAATAATAACAACATTGTCGGACGGGTCTGCCGACAGCGGACTTCTTTCGATTTGCGGAGGTATCAGCATGGAAAGCACAGAGCCTATGGAGTCACGTCCCGAACGTGTCGATATGCACAACTATTTTCTCGACAGAATAAAAAAGTCTATGGATAGCGAAAACTACATAGAGGCTTCTTGGCTTATCTACGCCTGCTTTGAAAACCGCTTTTTCCGCACTCTCGAAAAATACAAGAGCTACTGCAAATATTGCAGAGGAAAGAGCAAGTGCAACAAAAAGGGAAAAAACGAACTCGCTCTGATTACCAAAATCAAGTGCGTGTCTCGTCTGCACGAAAACGGCGTGCCGTGTGTCGTGGACACTTTCAGAAAAGAACTCTTTGACGAAATTGTAGTCTGGACAAACGGAAGAAATGACCTCATGCACGAACTTCTCACTCTGGACTTCTATGAGGATATTGACGTGAAGTTCAGGAAAAACGCCGAAACAGGTATGAGACTGCTCGACGAAACCTACAAGAGCTGTACAAAATTCCGTGAGCTGTTCTATGACAGGGACTATGAATTTGTCTTTCCCGAAAAGGCTATGGACGTTTGCCCTTGCAGACCAAAGGACAAGTAATTTTTGATTTTTTTAATATTTAATATATATGACTACGGCAGTCGGGGGTGTTTCCATTGAAGAAAAATATTATAACTATCGAAAGACAGTACGGAAGCGGTGGAAGTGTCATCGGCGAAATGACCGCCAAGATGCTCGGCGTAAGCTACTACCACAGGCAAATTCTCGATATGACCGCCGAAAGGTGCGGTATCTCCGCCGACTACCTCGAAACCGCCGAAGAGAGTGTCCCCATCAGTTTCCTCTACTCGCTCCTCCTCTCCGCAAACCCCTCCCGCTCTATGGAGGACAATCTTCCCCTATCCGATAAAGTATTTCTGCTGGAGAGCCGTATCATCACCGAACTCGCCGAAAAAGAAAAAAATTTCGTTCTCGTCGGTCGGTGCGGAAGTTACATTCTTGAGGACAAGGGCTGTTTCAGTGTCTATATCTACGCTCCACCCGAAGAACGCATAAAAAGAGCTGTCAGGGACTACGGTATCCCCGAAAGCAAGGCTGAGAGCATCATGAAAAAAGCCGACAAACGCAGGGAGACTTTCTACAACGTCAACACGGGCAGAAGCTGGCAGGACAAGGATATGTATTCCCTCTGCCTCAACAGTGCCGACCTCGGCGACAAGCTGTGTGCCGAAATTATTGTCAAGGCTTATAACGACTACAACAAGCGGAACGCCTGAGCGGTGTGGGCGGTGTGCATGATTGGATTCCCCGGACAGTGGCGGTGTGTGGACCGTTCCCAAATTTGAGAACCGTAAACCCGTTGCGTGGACAGTTCCCGAATTTGAGAACCAAAACCCGAAACTTGGACAGTTTCCAAAAATCGGAGTACCGAAACCCCGTTGCGTGGACAGTTCCCCGAATTTGAGAACCGAAAACCCGACAATTGGACAGTTCCCCGAATTTGAGAACCGAAAACCCGACAATTGGACAGTTTCCAAAAATCGGAGTACCGAAACCCCGTTGCGTGGACAGTTCCCCAAAAAAATATAACGAACAGGACAGACGTGTGTACCCGAAAAGTTGCCGATATACGGCGGTTTCTCAGATACTCACTGAAATATATCTCTCTTCCCGAAAAGCCCTCCGGCTTGAAAAACCGGTGCGGCTTTTCGGCTTTTTGTTCAATATAGCCGTATAAATCAGACGATTTTTGTTGAAAATTACCTATTTTGAAAAATATTGTGGACAAAATACTCAAAATAGGTTATAATAAATGTGTGTATCACTAATTTTATCTGTATTTTTAGGAGTTTTTTTCATGAGAGTTATCACAGGTTCAGCAAGGGGCAGACGGCTGCATATCCCCCAGGGCTACGACATCAGACCTACCGCCGACAGAGTAAAAGAGGCTGTCTTTTCCTCCCTGCAATTCGATATAGAAAACGCCGTCTTTCTCGACCTCTTTGCAGGCAGCGGTCAGATGGGCATTGAGGCACTCAGCAGGGGGGCAAAGTCCGCTGTGTTCGTCGATGAGTCCCCTAAGGCGATAGAGTCCGTAAAAATAAACCTCGACAACACCCGTCTCAAAGAACGTGCAATCGTCAGACAGTGCGACAGTATCGCCTTTATAAACGGCTGTCGGGACAGTTCTTTTGATATAATTTTTATAGACCCCCCATATAATTTCGGTACTGTCCAAAAAATACTGCCGACAGCGTGCAGGAAGGTCAGCCCCGACGGCTTTGTTGTCTGTGAATACGAGTCCACCGCCCCCGAACCTGTCGCCCCCGACGGATTTATATTAAAAAAACTCTCCCGCTACGGAAAAACCAACATAGCAATATTTGTCCCAAAATCCGAGAGGGGTGTCGACATATGAGAAAATACGGCACTGCTTGGGAAGTCCTGACCTCTGTGGACATTTTCACGGTCCTTGAATACGGGAACGTCCCACAAATGGGATTTTTATTAAAGAAACTCTCCCGCTGCGGCAAAACCAACATAGCAATATTTGTCCCAAAATCGGAGAGGGGTGACGATTTATGAGGAGAATTGCGGTCTGCCCCGGAAGTTTCGACCCCATTACGCTCGGTCACCTCGACATAATCACAAGGGCTTCCAAATTGTTCGACAAAGTTATTGTCCTGATTTCAAGAAATGCGGGCAAGGGTCAGCCCAGTTTCACCGCTACCGAACGTATGCTTATGATTCAAGCTGTCACGGGAGACCTCGACAACGTTGTTATCGATATTCTCGACGGTCTTCTTGCAGATTACGTCAGGAACGTCGGGGCAATTGCTATAGTCAAGGGTCTTCGTGCCGTCAGCGACTTTGAGTACGAATTTCAGATGGCTCTCGCAAATAAAAAACTCTATGCCGATGCGGAGACAGTCTTTCTGACTACCGCCTCCGAAAATATGTACTTAAGCTCCAGCGTTGTCAAGCAGATAGCTTACTTCGGCGGGGACATAAGTCACTTCGTACCGCCCGAAATCCTTGACGATATACAAAACAGGCTTGTCAAAAGAAAGAGCTGAGACTGTCCCCCGAAAATATTTATTTAAGCCCCGTGCCGTCGGCTTATTTCGGTGGGGACATAATAATAAAACAGTCCCGTTAAAAAAACGACTGAGACCCACGTATTTTAGCTCCGTGCCGTCGGCTTATTTCGGCGGGGACATAATAATAAAACTGTCCCGTCAAAAAAACGGCTGAGACCGTCCCCGAAAAGTTGAGTTTAATAATGAAAAATTTTAATGAAAATGCAGTCACAGACAGAATTATTTTCCTCCCCGTGAAGAATAAAATTCATATAAATATTATATATTATATTATAATAAAATAAATTATTTATAATAAAATTACATAGAAAGGAAGTTTACCCTATGAGTATAGACGAAATCCTTGAGGAGATGGACGACCTCCTCGACAAGGCTCTCACTGTCCCTATCGTCTCAAACAAGAAAGTTGTCGACGGTGAGAGAATGCGTGAGCTTATTAACGATGTCAGGCTAAATATGCCTCATGAACTCAAAGCCGCTCAGAAAATAGAGTTCGACTGCCAAAGAATACTCAATGAGGCTAAAATGAACGCCGAAGCTATTATCCGCAAGGCTGAGGAAAGAGCTGTTCAGATAGTCTCAAAGGAGGCTGTCGTCGCAGAAGCCGAAAAAAGAGCTGAGGAAATTATCCGCAAGGCTCAGGCTACCGCTAAAAACGCACAGTCCACAATGGCTCTCAGTCTCGCTAAAATGCTCAACGACACCGAAACTATGTACAACAGAAATCTTATGGACATAAAACGTACTAAGGAAAAACTCACCGCTACTATCAAATCCTCACAGTCCGTAAACCAAAACATCTCAAATGAAGATTCCAACAGGGGGTAATCATGAATATAACAAGAAAATCAAGGATAATCTCAATAATAACGGCTTGCCTGCTCTGTGCAGTCTCCGCCTGCTCCTGCTCGGGCAGTAATGTGCCAATCTCACCCGAATCCTCCAATGACGGCGACGGCTATTCCGATATATTCTCAAATCCCGACAACTTATCCGAAAATTCGGGACAGTCCGAAATATCCGAAGTCTCGGAAGTCGAAATAAGCGTCGCTCAGGAGGCTGACGAAAATCAGACCGTTTTCAAAGTCGACTCCGTTCTCGATGTCGGTGTCCAAACCGACGACGGCATGAAGTATATCTACCCTCTCGTCACTATAAAAAATTCCTCCGATACCGACTACAATCTCAGTTCCCTCAACAATATCTCCGTCCTCCTCGATGACGGCACGGAAGTCCACTACGATATAAGAACTCAACTCTACGCCGATGACAACAATATAGAAAATTATCTCCCGAAAGTAATCACCGTTCCCGCAGGCGGGGAAGTCTCGGGCTATGCGGGAGGTTTCATTGTTCCCGACGGCACGGACAGTTTCACAGTCTGCTTCTATCCTACTCAAAATGATCCCAAAAACAAGGGTACCGTCATAAAGTGTCCCATTTCAGCCGAAAATATTGAGACTAAATAATAAATAATTAAAATAAATAATAAAAACAATACGGGACAGTCCCACGCTGTCCCGCTTTTTTATGTACCTGTATTTTTAATTAAAATATTTCTGTCACTCCCAAATTTTACTCCCCCCGACAGCACAAGCGATATTATATAGAACATTCCCCCCACAAGTGCTGTTATCATGATTATTTTTATTAAACTGAAATTGTTCGCCCTGCATATGTCGGCTGTCAGAAATGCCGACGCTCCGCACATAAGTCCCGAATATATCACCGCAAAAAATTTTGAACTGTCCGCTTTTACCCCCGTGTACCTGAAATACTCAAAAACAGATATCGCAAGTATTACAACATAACACACCGATGTCGACAAACCTGCTCCGTCTACCCCCATCAACGGTATCAGAATTAAATTCCCCGCAAGTTTCACTACCGCTCCTGTCAGCATTATCACAACGGGCGTTCTGAACTTCCCCACGGCTTGCAACATACTGAACATCGGAAACGATATGCACAAACTAACCATTCCCGGCATCAGCAGTCTCAGTGCATTGACACATATCTCCGCTTCGTCCGTCTGTCTCGAAAACAGAAACAGGAGTATCTCTCTCGACAAAACCCCTATCCCGAATGCTGTCGGCACACATATCACCGCACAGGTGAAAAGTGCCTGCTCTGTGTTTTTTTTCAGACTCTCCCTGTCTCCGCTCTCCCATGCCTCCGTTATGCACGGCAATATCCCTTTTCCCAACATATTTGTGACGGACGGCACAAGATTAAAAACAGTCAGGGCTATCCCCGCAAATGAACCGTATATGAACTGCGGCATTTCTTCGGACGATATGCCGTGCACGGGTTCAAAATTTCTTATGCACGCTATCACTGTCCACATATCTATCAAAGCTGTCAGATTCGTGACAAGTGAGCTTATACCCGTCGGCAAAGCGTTTGCGACAAGTTCCCTTGCTATCTTCCTGCGGCTGACAAGTGTTTTGTCCCCGCCCGTCTCCCTGTCGGAAAATATTCCCATAATTGCAAAAAATATTAACGCCCCCAGTGAGGACAGCGTCACCCCCAGTATTCCCGCCGACGCCGATATTGCCCGCACGTCCTCTATATCGGGAAAATATTTTACAAACTTCTCCCCGTTCCGCTGTACATAGGCACAGAGAGACAGTCCCGCCAAGACTTTTACTACTCCCTCTACAGCCTGCGAAATCGCCGTCGGGTACATATTTTTCCTGCCCTCGTAATAACCCCTCTCCACCGCCGTCACGCAGCCAAACAGCACCGACGGTGCTATCATCGCCACTGCAAGCCACGCCTGCGAACTCTTCGCCGAATATATACTGAGCGGTTTTGCAAAAATAAGTATTATCAGACTTCCCGCAAGCCCCACTCCCGAAAACAGTGCAAGTGCCACACGCCGTACCCTCTGCGTGTTTGCGTGCATTCCGAGTGCTTCGCTCTGTGCGGTCATTCTCGCCACCGCCGACGATAAACCCGTCACGGACAGTGCATAAACAGGCATGAATATGCTGTAAGCCGTGCTGAAATAGCCCATCCCCACCCCGCCGAGTATGTTCGTCAGCGGTATCTTGAACAACGCCCCCAAGACTTTCGCCACTACCACCGACAGCATCAGTATTACCGAACCTTTCAGAAAATTCTGTTTTTTCAAAACTATCATTCCCCGTTATAATAATTAAAATAATAAATCAAAATATTTTTTCCGTTTTTCATAAAATAATATGTTGCATTGGACAAAAATATGTGCTATAATAGATTTCGGACAGTTTTGTTATGATTATAATTTTGTGTTATCGGTTACTCTCAGCTCCCGAAATTAAAGCAGTAGAACATCATGGGGGGCGGGGGTCTTCCCCAAAAAAATAATTTTTCTAAAATTATATTTTTTTAGAAATTTCTCTATTGAAATAATTAAGAGACAGGTGCAGTCCCCTCTTAATATTAAGGACGATTAGGGGCAGGGGGCTTTGCCCCCTGAACCCCCATTGGGGGCTCTGCCCCCAAACCCCCGTCGGGGGGAAGTATCCCCCCGAACCCCCCATGATTATTCCCACAGGGGAAGACACTCCCCAGACCCACCATGATTATCTTCTAACGTTTTAATTTTGAGAGTCCAAGGGTGAACACCTCGGTCGGGGCAAAGTCCCACACAAATCACATCGCAAAACTGCTAATTCAAAGAAAGGTGATTTCAATGGAATATAAATTTTCCGATAAAGTCAACACGCTTAAGGCTTCCGCTATAAGGGAAATCCTCAAATTCACCGCCGACCCCGATGTCATTTCGTTCGCTGCCGGAAACCCTGCTCCCGAGGCTTTTCCCAAAGAAAAAATAGCCGAAATTTCTGCACAGCTTCTCAGAGATGACCCCATTCTCGCTCTGCAATACAGCGTGACTGAGGGCTATACCCCTCTGCGTGAATTTCTCAAACAGTGGCTCGGTCAGAAAAACTGCTTCCACCCCGAATTTGACGACTTGATAATAACTTCGGGCGGTCAACAGGCTAATGAACTCTCCTGCAAGGTTCTCCTCAATGAGGGCGATACTCTCCTGTGCGAATCCCCCAGCTTTATAGGCTCTCTCAACGCTTTCAGGTCTTACAATGTGAACCTCAAAGGCGTTAAAATGGACAGCGACGGCATAAATATTGAGGAACTCGAAAACGCTCTGAAATCAGAGAAAAATGTCAAAATTCTCTACCTTATCCCCAACTTCCAGAACCCCACGGGTAAAACTATGTCCCTCGAAAAGCGTAAAGTCGTCTATGAACTCGCCTGCAAATATGATTTCATAATTCTGGAGGACGACCCCTACGGCGAACTCAGATTTTCGGGCGAAAATATCCCCTCTATAAAGTCTCTCGACACTGAGGGCAGAGTCATCTATTCAAGTACTTTTTCCAAAATTATTTCGTCGGGGTTCAGGACGGGCTTTGTCTCCGCTCCCTCCCCCATTATTCAGAAAATTGTCGTCTGCAAACAGGTCTCGGACGTTCATTCAAATATCTGGGCTCAGGTCGTCTCGCACAGGTTCATGACTACCGTCAACCTCCCCGAACACTTCAAAAAACTCCGTGATATTTACAGAAAAAAGAGCAGTCTCATGCTACAGTATATTGAGAACGATTTTTCAAAAAAGGTCTCTTTTGTCAGACCCGAGGGCGGTCTCTTTATCTGGTGTACCCTCCCCGAAAACTGCGATATGAACGACTTCTGCAAAAAAGCTGTTCAGGACTACAAAATAGCTGTCGTTCCGGGGAACTCCTTCAGCGTTGACGAAAATGAGGTCTCCCACTCTTTCAGGCTCAACTACTCCACCCCTACCGACGAACAGATTTGCAAGGGTATGGAAATTCTCTCCCGCATGACAAGGGATTTACTTGACAATTAAATTATAATTTATGTAAATTTTTTGGACTTTATAGTGAACGATGAGGGGCAGTTGTTCTTTGACCCCATTGGGGGGCGTTGCCCCCCAAGCCCCCCATTAAGTATAAGGGGCAGGGGGCTTTGCCCCCTGAACCCCCATTGGGGGCTCTGCCCCCAAACCCCCGCTGGGGGGAAGAATCCCCCCAGACCCCCCATAATTATTCTACTGTTGCAAATTTGAGAGTTCGAAAAGTGAATTTCAAAATTTAAGAACGATTAGGGGCAGTTGTTCTTTGACCCCATTGGGGGGCGTTGCCCCCCAAGCCCCCCATTAAGTATAAGGGGCAGGGGGCTT
>CANQWR010000027.1 GCA_947627625.1 uncultured Ruminococcus sp.
CTTTTTTTAACTAATTATTTATCCTGTTTCGGAATAACAAAATACTTAAAAGTTGTGTATGTGTATACACATACACAATATAATTTATGGCTGCTTTTCGCCGTTTTCGAGAGATTTCCACAGAACTCTGTGGACGTACTCGTTAAATGAAAGACCTTTTTTCTCCGCTGCGGCTTTTGCCTTTTCGTACAACTCGGGCTGCATTATCAGCTGGACACGCCTTGTCTTTGTCCCTGCGAACTTTTTGTCCCCAATGTCTGCCGTGAAATCCTCCGTCTGTTCGGGCTGTTTAGGAGATGTTATAAATCTCTGTGCGGGACTGTTTATAAAATTTTTTTTGCTCATTTTGAAACCTCCAGAAATTCCTCTATAAATTTGTCAAAGTCACCCGTCACGGACGAGTGGGGGGCGTAGTCAAAAATACTCATCTGGCTTATCTGTGACTCTTTTACGGTCACAGATTCCCTTATAAAGGTGTCAAAAAGTCTTGTACCGAGATTTTTCGCCTGTTCTCCGAGCATTTCCGAAATATTTCTGCTCAGAACCGTTCGGCTGTTGTGGCGTGTGAGGAGAATGCCCGCTATTTTGAGACTTCTGTTGCAGTATTTTCGGACAAGTTCAACTGTCTCTGCGAGCTGTGATATGCCCTGAAGGCTGTATACATCGGCTTGTGCGGGAATCAGTGCAAAGTCGGAAGCTGTCAGGGCGTTGACTGTCAGAACGCTCAGAGAGGGCGGTGTGTCTATGATTATGTAGTCATAGTCCCCCGAAATAGTCTGTAGATTTTCTTTTAGTATATACTCCCTTCCCGTTCCTGTCAGAAAGGCATCTGCCCCCGACAGCAGAGGAGATGACGGGATAATATCTCCGCTGTCCGTGTGGACTACCGCATTTTCTGCCGAATTTCTCTTTGTCATAATGTCAAAAGAAGTTATATTCCCCGTATTTTTCTCCTGAGCGTCTGCCCTGACGGTAAAAGATAAATTTTCCTGCGGGTCGAGGTCAACGGCGAGAACTCTGAAACCTCTCTTTGATAGTCCCGACATGAGTGCGTGAGAGACGGTCGTTTTGCCGACACCGCCTTTTTGGTTTATAACTGTTGTGCAGGTCATAAAAAATCCTCCTGTTTTGCATATAAATTTTATATTACACAATATTATCAAAAGATGTGTATGTGTATACACATACACATAAGTAATTATACCGCAGAAATTTCTTTTTGTCAATACCCGAAATCCGCAAAATTACGCAAAATTTGCAGTTGAAATCTGCGGGACTGTCGCCGTTAAAAAAATTACACCAAAGTTTTATTTGGTGTATATTATGTGTATGTGTATACACATACACATACACATACACATATTTTTACAAATTTGTGAATTTTTTAGAATTTTTGGAGAATAATTGGGAGAGTGTCTCCGAAACCGTTGGTTTATTTCGGAACGATAGGAGGCAGGGGGCGTTGCCCCCTGAACCCCCATTGGGGGCTCTGCCCCCAACCCCCCGTCGGGGGGAAGAATCCCCCCGAACCCCCCCATAATTAAGCAAAACTTGGATAGTCGCAAAATTAAAAATAATTATATAAAAATAATTATATATGGGTTTCCAAAAGGACTATGCCCCCAAACCTCCATAATATTCTACTGTTTTATTTTTTGACAAAATCAAATTCCAAAAAAATAAGACTAAATTAAGTCAGGAAATATAAACATAACGAAAAACTCTTGACAACAAGCCCTCTGTGTGGTATAATTCAGTGCAGGGTCTGTTTTTCCCGTTTGTATCGGGAACAGATTTCCCCCTCAGAGAAAGGATGTATTACATCATGAAATCATTCAGAGAAAGACTCTCGGAGCTAAAAAAGGAGGACAGCCTTTTGAGACCGCTGTCCGATGCGGAAATGAAAAAACTCCGCTGTGTGCTTTTGGGCGTTTATGACGATGTGGCGAAAGTCTGCCAAAAATACGGGCTGACTGTAATGTTGGTAGGCGGTTCGGCTCTCGGTGCAGTACGTCACGGCGGTTTTATACCGTGGGACGATGACCTCGATATTGCTATGCCGAGACACGACTATGAAATATTCCGTCACGTCTTTTCCAAAGAACTCGGCAAAAAGTACAAACTCTGTGACCCGTCATGTGAAAAAAATGCAATATCAAGATTCCCGAAAATACTTGTGAAAGATACGGTCTGTGTTGATGTCTGGGACAATCCCAAATCGCCGAACAACAAAATTGTGCTTGATTTGTTCATAATAGAGAATATCCCTGACAGCTACCCTGTGAGACTTGCAAGGGGCATTGTGGCTACTGCCCTGATGTTCATAACGGGAAGAGTACAGACATACCAGACGGACAGCCCACTGTTGCAGAAATATATGTGCAGGACAGAAGAGGGCAAGAGGGCTTACAGAAAATCAATGTTTATCGGCAGTCTGTTTTCGTTCATGAGTCTCGGGAAGTGGTATTCCCTCACGGACAGGGCGTGCAGATACGGGAAAAAATCTTCCCTCGCAGGAATACCCACGGGCAGAAAACACTATTTCGGGGAGACACAGGAGCGAAGCACTTTTCTGCCGCCATCAAAGGGAGTATTTGAGGGCAGAGAGGTCTTGTTGCCGAGGGATACGGACAAATATCTCAAAGCTCTCTATGGGGACTATATGCAGATACCCCCTCCCGAAAAGAGAGAACAGCATTATATATACAAGATAAAATTTAATAATTAGGACGATAAGAAACATTGCCTGAAAACCTATGATTGAATATTCTTGGTTACGTTGTTTTCCGGGTTTCCACAATTATGGGGGGTTCGGGGGGATTCTTCCCCCCGACGGGGGTTTGGGGGCAGAGCCCCCAATGGGGGTTCAGGGGGCAACGCCCCCTGCCTCCTATCGTTCCTAACGGGGTGTGGGGGCAAAGTCCCCAACGGGGGTATGATTCCCCCCAGACCCCCATGATAATTCTACTGTTTTAATTTTGGAGGTCAAGGGGGAAAACGTCCCCGATATAAAAGGCGTAAGCCTTGATAAATCATAAAAACACATGAAAGGTTGAGTGAGAAAACATGAATACGGCACTGATTATAGCCGGGGGTTCCGGCTCAAGAATGCACCAGGACATTCCCAAACAGTTTCTGACTGTAAACGAGAGACCCGTTATAGTCTACACATTGGAGGCTTTCCAGAATCACCCCGAAATAGACGCAATTGCTGTTGTGTGCATAGAGGGTTGGGAGAAAGTCCTCTGGGCTTATGCAAAGCAATTCAACATAACAAAGCTGAAATACGTTATCGCAGGCGGTGAGAACGGACAGTCTTCTATAAGAAACGGTGTGTTTGAACTTGAAAAGCACTTCTCCCCCGACGATGTTGTACTTATTCACGATGCGATACGCCCGATGGTTTCAGCCGAAATAATCTCCGACTGCATAAGCAAAACGGAAAAATACGGCAACGCTATAACTGTCATTCCCTGTGCAGAAGCTATGATGCAGACAGAGGACGGCAAAGTCTCAACGGGCAGTTACCCGAGGGACAATCTGAAAAGGACTCAGACACCGCAGGGCTTTAAGATAGGTGACATCTGTCAGCTCCACAGAGATGCCCTCGAAGCGGGAATAACAAATTCCGTTGCCTCCTGTACTCTCATGATAGAGATGGGAAAACAGGTACACTTCTCCGCAGGTTCGGAAAAAAATATAAAACTCACAACTGTTGAGGACATAGATATATTCAAAGCTCTGCTCAAGGCAAAGCGTGCAGACTGGTTAAAGGACTGATTTGTTTTATGAATTATTATAACAGTAAAAAATACGCAGAGGATCTGAAAAACGCTCTTGAGAGCGTCACGGAGCTTGAAAAACTGTACCACTCCCGTGTTGTTATCGCAGGGGGTTGCGGTCTGATAGGCTCTTACATTGCGGATATGCTCATGTATGCGGACAAGTTCATGAATGCTGATATATCGGTGTGTGTGCTTGACCGTGATATAAACAGGCTTAAAGAGCGTTTCAGCGGTGCTTACAGCGAAAAACTGACCGTTTTGGAACACGATGTGAATAAAATTCCCGAATTTGACATTCAGGCTGACTACATTATCCATGCCGCAAGCAACGCTTTCCCCGCTGCTTTCAGTTCCGACCCCGTTGGTACTGTGATGAGCAACATTCAGGGTACTAAATATCTTCTCGACTACGGCAAAGAACACAATTGCAGGAGACTTTTATATATATCATCGGGAGAGGTCTACGGACAGGGAGATTCAAACCCCGATATTCTCACGGAGGACTTTGTCGGATATGTCAATATGACTTCTCCACGCTCCTGCTATCCAAACAGCAAGAGGTGTGCGGAAACTCTGTGCGTGTCGTATACACAGCAGTACGGGCTTGATACGGTCATAGTTCGCCCGAGCCACACTTACGGACCGACTGTCACAAGGGCTGACAACAGGGCAAACGCACAGTTTGTGAACAAGGGTCTTGCGGGAGAGGACATTGTTATGAAGAGTTCAGGCTCACAGATGAGGTCTTACACCTATATTGCAGATTCCGCTTCTGCTATATTAAGCGTAATGACGTCGGGAAAAAGCTGTGAGGCTTACAACATAGCCAATCCCCAAGCTGTAACAACTATAAGGGAGTACGCCGAGGAAGTCGCAAGGCAAACAGGTACTAAAGTCATAATGTCTGTTCCGGACGAGGATTCAAAGAAACAGATGTCACCTGTTGAGAGACAGGTTTTAAGCGGTGAAAAGCTGATGGGAATAGGTTGGTGCGGAAAGTTCACTGTCCCCGACGGAATAAAGCGTACTCTTGAAATAATGAGAGAATTAAATAATTAAAATTTAATTAAAATAAATTAAATTAAAATAAATTAAAATAACCCGGAGGAATATTATGCTTGAAAAATTAAAAGCTGATGTCTGTTCGGCAAATCTTGAACTCGTAAACAGGGGAGTTGTAATATACACATGGGGCAATGTCAGCGGAATTGACCGTGAAAAAGGGCTTGTGGTCATAAAGCCGTCTGGGGTTTCGTATGACGGAATGAAACCTGATGACATGGTTGTTGTTGACCTGAAAAGCGGTGAGACCGTTGAGGGCAGTTTCAGACCGTCTTCCGATACGCCCACGCACCTTGAACTGTACAGAAATTTCCCAGAAATAGGCGGTATAACACACACCCACTCTGTAAACGCCGTGGCTTTTGCACAGGCGGGCTGTCCCGTCAAGGCTCTCGGCACTACCCACGCTGACTATTTTTACGGCGATATTCCCTGCACAAGAGAGTTGTCCGAAAAGGAAGTAAACACGGACTATGAACTCAACACGGGAAGAGTTATTGTTGAGACTTTCAAAAATCTTGACTGCAATGCTGTCCCCGGTGTACTCGTGAAAAATCACGGTCCTTTTGCGTGGGGGAAAAGTCCGTCCGAATCGGTCTATCACGCTGTTGTCATGGAGACTGTCGCAGAGATGGCTCTGAAAACTCTCCTGCTGAACGGAAGTGCAAGTATGAACCAATATATTCTTGACAAGCATTATCTGAGAAAACACGGAAAAAATGCTTACTACGGACAGGTGAAAAATGATGGCTGAAAATAATAATAAAAATCTTGACGAAACCAAGGAACTAATCGGGAAAATGCAGAGCGTTGTCTATGGTATACTTTGCGATATTGACGACTTCTGCCGTAAAAATAATATAAAATATTATCTCTCCGGGGGAACTTGTCTCGGTGCGGTCAGACACAAAGGTTTTATCCCGTGGGACGACGATGCCGATATTATGATGCCGAGGCGTGACTATATGAAATTTATAAAGACTTTCGGCAGGCAGTACGGCAAAAAATACACTGTCGGCTCCCTCTACACAGACAAAAACTGGGAGAGAATGTTTTCAAGGGTTTGCAGTAAAAATTCCCTGATATACTACACAATAACAAGTGAGAAGCCTATGGGTATATTTGTGGACATATTCCCGATTGACGGCGTGCCAAAGGGAAAACTCGCACAGAGATTTTTCTTTGCAAAGATAAAATTTCTGAGCGTGTGCAGGACTACCAGTATAAGGACTTCTTTTCTTGAAAATGAGAAGTACAAACTTCTGAAAAAAATATTTGCACTCTTCACAAGACACAAAGGTGCGAGGTATTTTTCAATAAAGATTGACAAGACGGCAAGAGCCTACCCGTTTGACAAGTGCGATAAAGTAGCCGTAAGCCTTGCGATTCACTACGGAATGAGGGAGATTATTGACAAAAAATATATGTCAAAATCCGTCCCCATGACGTTTGTTGACAGAGAATTTCCCGTGCCGTCGGGGTATGACAAATATCTTACAAATCTATACGGCGACTACATGGTGATACCGAAAGACGCTCAACAGAACGGCTATACACATCTTGACGGCTGGAAAGTCGTGTTCAAAGACGAAAACACGGGCAATATTGATGAAGTTTAAGGAGAATATCATGGTATCGGTCATAATACCAAGCTATAACAGGGAGAAGACTATAGGCAGAGCTATTGAAAGTGTCCTGAACCAGACTTTCAGAGATTTGGAGCTTATAGTCGTTGACGACTGTTCAACGGACAACACCAAACAGGTCGTTGAGGAGTACGCACAGAGAGACAGCAGAGTGAAATATCTGTTGCAGAAACCAAATCAGGGGGCTTGTTGTGCGAGAAATCTCGGAATAAGTGCCGCAAAGGGGGAGTACATAGCTTTTCAGGACAGCGACGACGAATGGCTTCCCGAAAAACTCGAAAAACAGCTCTCGGCTATGCAGAAAAAGAATGCAGATGTTTGTTTCCACAGACTCCGCAGAAGAAGTACAGTGCAGGGCAAAGAGGACTCCTTTTTCCCGAAAACAGGGAAAAGCGGTTTCAGGTCTCACAGGGATATGTGCAACAGTACGCTGATAAGCACACAGACTATCATTGCAAAAAAAGAGGTATTTTCTGAACACCTGTTTGATGCGAAAGTCAAAAAAACTCAGGACTACGACTGGGCGATACGTGCAAGCAGAAACAACACATTCTATTTTATGTCCGAACCCCTTGCAATACAGTACTTTCAGGACGACTCCATAAGCCGTTCGGGTTCGGAGACCATTATCAAGACAAGAAAATATTTTCTGAAAAAATATGCGGACGAGTTCAAAGATAACCCGAAGTTCAGGATATTCCAGATAGAGACTATAGCCCGCCAGAAAGCTCTTCTCGGCAGAGATGCCTCAAGGGAATACCTTGAAATCTTCAAGTACGACAGAAAGCCGAAAACTCTCCTGAAATATCTGCTGTCGGTGACGGGTCTGCTTAAAGTGTGCTACAATCTTCTCGGAGTAAAGAAAGACTCCCTTTGATCTGATGTTAAAATAATTTAATATTAAAATAATTAAAAACAGAGGTGATTTCAGCTTTGAGAGCCTTGTCAATAGAGAAATTCAGATTAAGCTCACATACACTTCACTGTGTTATAATGTTCTTTGTGATGTTCTTTCTGTTCACTCCCTCATATATAACAAGCCATACTTCAGGGGCGGTCTCAGCTCTCCTCAGTCTGGGCAAATACGCCTCGTACGGCTGGATAGTGTACAGATTTGTGTTCAAAACAGGGGAAATCTCGTCGGGACTTCTTATGTGCGTGCTTCTCTATGCGGATATATTTATTGCAACTGCCGTAAATCACGGACATCTCGGGCTTTGTATTGTGTACGCCGTGAAATTTATAATGGCGTTTGTGCTTTACGAAAACGAAAAAAAGGATTTGAAGACTTTTCTGAAAGTCTTTTGTCTGTACCTGTTCATAATTTCGGCTATAAACTTGGGGACACTAATAATCCACCCCGAAGGGCTTTACAGAGCTCAGGCGGTCAGCGAAACGGGTAAAATGGTTGACGGACAGCGTGCATGGTTCCTGTCAAACAAGAACGGCATGGGAAAATATTTCCTGTTCCTCTTGACTTTTTCGGCAATGTACGACTTTGAAGCAAATAGAAAACTTACTTTCAGGTACTACACAACAGCGATAGTCTGCTTAGTATCTATAATAATCGCACACTCGTCAACATCAATTGCCGTGACGGCAGTTTCCATAGTGCTGACACTTCTTGTCCCGGTCATATGCAGGTTAAAGCCCAAAATTTTCAATATATATGTTCTTCTTGCGATAAATGCAGTCCTGTATGTTGTCTTTGTCATCAGCCACAACGCAAGTTTTTTCAAATATATCATAGTGGACGTTCTTCAGGAGGACATGACTTTCAACGGAAGGACTCCGATATGGGACAAAGCAATTGAGAGCGTTTCCGAAAGCCCTCTTTTCGGGTACGGCTATCTGGGAAGCCGTAGTTTCAGAATCCTCATAGGAGACATTGCCGCTTCCGATGCACACAACCTTATACTGACTTTCACGGTATTCGGCGGTTTGAGTGCACTCATCATAATGCTTGCCATAATATTCACAATGGCGAAAAGAATAAGAAAAGTCCAGTATGAACCGCAGGGGGTAGTCCTGACAATTTTTCTGTTCATGTTCATGATAATGATGATTTTCGAGAACACGGGAAACGAAATTTACTGGATTGTCTTTGCGTGCTGTTTCGATATGTCGAGGAAGAAAATTGCCGAGAGCAAGGCGGACTTCATAAGGAACAACCCGCCCGTCTGCAAGAGGAACATAAAACGTATTCTGACAATGCTGAATGCGAAATAAGTTGAAACAGCAAATAAAAATATAAATAAAAAGGAGTTTTTTGTCTATGTTTTTAATCAAACGTCTTGAAAATATGGCTCTTTTACTCGGAGAGGCGTGGAAATTCGGTCCGAAAACAGCTCTGTACCATGTTCTCTCCACAAAATCTTCGGGTGCAAAAAGAGAAAAATATAAAACACTCTATTGCATGGGACTTGACAGAGTTTACAGAAAGATGTCGGGCAGAGAGTTTGCACAGTATCTCAGAAAGAGATATAAAAGTGTCATGAAAAAGAATCTCAGCTACTCAAATCCCCGCACTTTCACGGAGAAAATACAGTGGATAAAAATGCACGACAGCGGTATGAAAAAGACTATTCTTGCGGACAAATATGCTGTGAGGGAGTGGATTTCAAAGAAAATAGGCGAGGAGTACCTCGTCCCGATTCTTGGCGTGTGGGACAGCTTTGAGCAGATAGATTTTGACAGTCTCCCCGACGCTTTTTGTCTGAAGACAAATCACGGCTCGGCAATGAGCTATGTTGTAAAGGACAAGAACAACATGGATATTCGGGAGGCGAAGAAGTTCCTGAAATGGTGGATAAAACGCCCTTTCTGGGTCTTCTCCCTTGAACCGCACTACAGGAAAATCAACAGAAAAATTATTGCAGAGAAGTACATAGAAGATGCGGACGGCTCTCTGTATGACTACAAAATCCACTGCTTTGGCGGAAAACCCGTCTTTGTACAGTGCATAGGTGACAGAGAACTTATGGAACACAAAGGTTTTCAGGCTAATTTTGATTTGGACTGGAATAAACTTGACTGGTCTTTCGAGACTTATCCGTCTTTTCCGCACGATGTCCCGAAACCCGAGTGCTTTGACGAAATGCTGTCCGTTGCGAGAAAACTGTCAAAAGATTTTTCATATGTGAGAGTTGACTTGTACGAAATATCGGGAAAAGTCTATTTCGGAGAGATGACTTTCACCCCTGCAAGCGGTTTCTATCCGTATAAGGGAACATGGACTCCCGAAAAGGACAGACAGCTCGGAAAACTTATAGATTTAAGTAAAAATTGTAATTCATGCAGGTGATGAATTGAAACTTACAAGAAAAACAAAACTGGTTTTGAACACCGGTTTTTCAATGCTCCTACAGATAACAACTCTTGTGAGCGGGTTTGTACTTCCAAGAATTATACTCGGAACGTTCGGTTCAAACGTAAACGGACTTGTAAACTCAATATCGCAATTCCTTAATGTGGTGACACTTCTTGACCTCGGTGTCGGGGCTGTCGTGGAGTCGGCACTGTACAAGCCCCTCGCCGAAAAGGACAACGACGAAATAAGCCGTATATTCGCCTCCGCAACGAAATTTTTCAAACGCCTTGCAATGATACTCCTTGCTTATGTGGTAGTTTTAGTCATTGTGTACCCTCTCACGGGTACGGTCAGGGACAAATTTGACTACCTCTATACAGCTTCACTGATAGTCGCCATAAGTATAAGTACGTTTGCACAGTACTATTTCGGAATAGTGAACAGTCTCGTGCTGAACGCCGACCAGAAGAGTTTTATACAGTACTCCATAAATATAGCGACTATAGTGCTGAATACGATTGCCTGTTACGTACTCGTCAAAAGCGGTTTTTCAATCCAGATTGTAAAGCTGACAACTTCGCTGATATTCCTTTGCAGACCGCTTTTCCTGAATTTCTATGTCAGGAAAAATTACAGTATAAACAGGAAAATCAAGTACACGGGTGAACCGATAAAACAGAAGTGGAACGGAATGGCTCAGCACTTCGCCTATTATATTCTCACAAACACCGATAACGTGGTTCTGACGATATTTTCGACACTTGCAAACGTGTCAATTTATTCCGTGTACAACATGGTTATAACGGGTGTCAAAAACGCCCTCATGACTATGACTCACGGCTTTAAGTCCATTATGGGCGAATTTATCGTAAAAAAGGAGACCGAACGCCTCAGAAACTTCTTTGCGTGGGTAGAGTGGTTCATACACACGGGAACGGTACTTATATTCGGCTGTACAGGCGTGCTTATAGTCTCGTTTGTGAGGGTCTACACAAAGGGCGTAGACGATGCGGATTATATTCAACCGCTGTTTGCGTTTCTTATAACACTCGCAAATGCGGGACACTGTCTGCGTATGCCTTACCACAATCTCACCCTTGCGGCAGGTCACTACAAACAGACACAGGGCAATTACATAATAGCGACTGTCCTGAACATAGTAATATCAATCGCAACTGTCAAAATATGGGGTTTGATAGGTGTTGCAATCGGCACTCTGATTGCCATGTTTTACCAGACTTTCTATATGGCTTGGTACGGCTACAAAAACATAATTCAGACAGATATGAAGCAGTTCATAAAACAGATGTTGATTGACCTGCTGACTGTCGTTACAGCTACACTCGCAACTTTCAAAGTACCTCTTTTACATCAGACATATTTCTACTGGGCAGTTCAGGCTGTGGAAGTATTTGCAATATGGGTTATAATAGTAATCGCAATAAATCTTATATTCTACAGAGACAGAATTTCTTACACACTAAAGAGAATAAAAAAATAAGGGGTGACTTTTTTGAGGGATACAAGGATAGATTTTCTTAAATTCATAGGTCTTCTCGGACTTGTTACAGCTCATGTCTCGTCAAATAGTATAATGATACAGATAAGAAGTTTTGACGTAAATCTTCTTGTGATACTGTCCGCAATGCTGGCATCAAGACGGCAGATAGAACTCTCCCCCGAACCGATGTTCAAATATTACAAGAAGAGGTTCACAAGACTTGTCTTTCCCACGTGGATATTCCTGACGGGATATTTTATCATGAGATTTCTTGTGTTCGACGAATTTGAAATAAAGCCCATGGCAAAGTCTTATCTTCTGATAGGCGGAACTGTGAATTATGTCTGGATAATATACGTCTATCTGGTGTGTGCATTTGTCGCACCGTTCGCACAGCGGTTTGACATAAGCAAGGGCGTGAAAAATAATTTAATTTTCTGTGCAATATTTATATTTTATTTAATTATTGCAGAAATAAGCTCGAATGTCTACTACAGAATGGTGGTACTCTACCCGATATTTTACGGACTTCTGACAGTCCTCGGCATGAACTGGAACAGGTTCGCAAAGCAAAAGAAAATTTTAATAATAGCGTCCTGTCTGGTAGTGTACATAATTCTCGCAATAGTGATATGCACCGAGAGGGGATATTTTGTAGCTACCTCAACGGAGTACAAATATCCGCCGAAACTGTATTACATAGCTTACACAGTGGGAATGGCGTTTCTTATCTATGAGATTGTCCAAAAAATAAACGGAAAATTCTTTGAAAACAGGATTTTGTCGGGGATAGTGACATTCTACAGCAGCTGTTCACTCTGGTTTTATCTGTGGCACATTGTCGCCCTCGGTATTTCCGTAAGGCTCACGGACAGTGAAATTCTGCAATTTGTGACAGTTATGTTGCTCACAACCGCAATAGTAGCACTACAGAGATTTATTGTTATATCTTTGAAAAAGCGTACCGAATCAGCGGGCGGAAAATTTGTGCTCAGTCTTTTTGAGGGCTGACAGAAAATTTTGATAAATATAATAAAAATAATAAATTTAATATTCCGGAGGAAAGAAAATGAAAATAGCAGTAGCGGGAACAGGTTATGTCGGGCTGTCAATGGCGGTTCTGCTGTCACAGCACAATGAAGTGACAGCCGTGGACATAGTACCCGAAAAAGTAGACATGATAAACAGAGGCGTTTCACCCATAAGAGACGAGTATATAGAAAAGTACCTGTCCGAAAAAAAACTTAATCTGAGGGCTACTCTTGACGCAGAATCGGCGTACAGAGATGCGGAATTTGTCATAATATCAGCCCCCACTAACTACGACAGCGACAAAAATTTCTTTGACACAAGTGCGGTTGAGTCCGTCATCTCTCTTGTGATGAAGTGCAACCCGAACGCAATAATGGTTATAAAATCCACAGTTCCTGTGGGCTATACCTGTTCAATAAGGGAGAAAACGGGAAGCAGTAATATTATATTCAGCCCCGAATTTCTGAGGGAGTCAAAAGCTCTCTATGACAATCTTTATCCAAGCAGAATAATAGTCGGCACGGATATGAATGACGAGAGACTTGTCAAGACCGCAGAGACTTTCGCAGGACTTCTCAAAGAGGGTGCAATTAAAGAGAATATAGACACTCTCCTCATGGGCTTTACGGAGGCGGAAGCCGTGAAACTCTTTGCAAATACTTATCTTGCACTCAGAGTTTCATATTTTAACGAACTCGACACGTATGCAGAACTCAAAGGGCTTGACACACAGCGTATTATCGAGGGAGTGTGTCTTGACCCCAGAATAGGAAGTCACTATAACAACCCGAGTTTCGGCTATGGGGGTTACTGTCTGCCCAAGGACACAAAACAGCTCCTTGCAAACTATGCGGACGTACCGCAGAATATGATTTCCGCAATTGTGGAGTCCAACCGCACAAGAAAGGATTTCATAGCGGAGAGAATCTTACAGATAGCCGAGCAGAGGGACAGAGCCGAAAAACCTGTCACTATAGGGGTTTACCGCCTGACTATGAAGTCCGACAGCGACAACTTCAGGCAGAGTTCAATTCAGGGCGTTATGAGGCGTATAGCCGAGAGGGGTGCAGATATTATAATCTACGAGCCGACTCTCTCCGACGGCGATACGTTCGCAGGAAGTCTTATTGTCAACAATCTTGAAAAGTTCAAAAGTATGTCCGATGCGATTATAGCAAACCGCTATGACACAGTTCTTGACGATGTCGCCGAAAAGGTATACACAAGAGACCTGTTCAGGAGAGATTGAATTAAATAAAACAAAAAAATCGTCCCATATGCGGACGATTTTTTTATTATGTTATATATATTATAATTGTAATAAGTCAGGCGACAACACGCTTATTCAGGTCAAAGCTGAAACCCGCAGGGGCGTTAATAACCGTTCCGTCGGCGGCACCTTTGAAAGAAAATTCGGAGCCGTCCGAGAGATAGAGAGTGAGGTTGACGGGAGTTTGCGAAATTGTCCGCACAACTACCCTGTTGGCGTGAATCTGGCTGTCAGTCTCCGCAATGACGGCAAAATGATAGTTTTCGGGCATTCTCATGCAGAGAATATCCTTGTCGGGCAGGAGTTCCTGAGCATTGCAGAAGTATTTCATATCGGAGGGGTTGTATATTTTCATATATTCTTCGGTATATGTGTCTGCAAAGTGTACACCGGGGTTGTCGGGTGCGTATATCTGGAAATTCTCGTCACAAGACATAAATTCTTCGGAAGATACAGCATTGTCAAAATTTCTGTATCTTATATCATTCTCACAGAGTACACCCCTCCACACGTCATTCATAACAGCTCCCGACAGAGAAACCGCAAAGACAGCTACGGTAATGACTATGTGGAGAGCCTGTTTTGTGTTCCTCTTTTCGGGAAGTCTGTATATAATAACTCCCACACATATTATTAAAATGACAAGAAATATATAGCTGTAAAATGACGGCACATATGCGGTCACGTTTTTCCTGAGCCACTGTATATGACGCTTTGAGAAACTTATTATCAGACATGGGACATACATTCCCACCAGAGACAGAACTGCAAGGCGTGTCAGCTTTTTTCTGTCGGTACGGATAAGGGGGAGTGAAACTGCAACAGCGAGGGAGACGAGTGTACAGCAGATAAGTCCGGGGAGTTTTATGTGAGACAAAATCTGCCGAAAACCGAAAACATTTGCATTGGTATAGTTGAACAGTTCCGAAACGGGGAAAAATCCAACGGAATACTGTGAGAGGACCGACAAGCTCTGAATTGGTTCGCTGAAATCAAATTCTGTTCCATCGTATGAGGACGGATATACTTTCCTCCACAGAAAATAGACAATTGTATATCCCATGGCGACAACAATTTGCAGTGATATTTTTTTCAGGGCTGTAAAAATTGCTTTGGAAAAACTCTTGCTCTGTAAACTCTCATCGGAAAACGCCCACAGATAAAATAACAGGAGTGACGACACAAAAGCCTCGTAAATCATACACGACATCAATAAAAACAGTCCGCTCAGAATTGCATGATAAGTTTTCTTCTCAGAGAGCCATTTGTCAAACCAGTACAGCGACAGCAGAATAAGTCCTATCGGAATCTGATGACAGAAAGCGTAAGACACAAGAAGATTGTGGTGGTTGGACATACATGACCACGACACCATAAGCATTGCACAGATAGAGGCTGTCTTTTTGTCGGAGACACGGCTTGTAAAGAGCCACAGACACCATATATCAAAAATATATGAGGCAAAGACGACAAGTTTGTAAAACCAGACTTTTCCGAGCAAAAACGGAAAGCCGAGCAGAGGATAATCCCAAAGTTGCGAAATTCTGCCTTGTTTTGCGTAGATAACAGCATAGTCAAAGAGCATTCCACGGCGTACAAGTGTGTAATTTCTTATATCGTCACGAGTTCCGAACATGACAGGATAAATTTCATAGAAAAGCCACAGGCACGCCGCAACTGTCGCAATTATCACAAGTATGTCGGGATATGTGAGACGTTTTGACGGTCCCACTGTTTTCTTTTTAATTTTTAACATATTATCATAAGCTCCATTCTGTAACTATTTTTCTGTCTGCCGAGGGGACGAAATCCGCCACTCCCGCCACAAAATTCCTGCAATTATTATAGCAGATAAAAGCGGAAAAGTCAACTGTTTCAGCTTTTGACAAATTCCGCAAAAGATGTGTATGTGTATGTGTATACACATACACATCTTTTTATAATATTGTGTAATATTGAATTTATATATAAAAACACCGGAAGCGTGTACACATATGACGTTTACAAATATAATTTACAGAACAAAAAAATCTCCCGTAACCGTACAAAGACAGCAACGGGAGATTTCATAAGTTAATTAAGTTAAACAGAGTTGTGCGTAATTATTTTGCGGGAAGAGATTCTATAACCTTTGCATCGAGTTTCTGAATAGCGAGAGCATCATCAGTATTTATGCCGTCACCGACATTGCAACAGTCCGCATTTCCCATAGCCTCTTCACTGAGGGCGTACTCATCGGAATTTGCGAGGTACTGAAGTATCGCAACTGCATCGGCAATAGTCACATCACCATCGAGGTTTGCATCTCCGTAGAGAACATCTCCCGAAGGATTTGTTGTGGGGGGCTTTGTACCCTCTGTAGTAGACTGCTGTGTGTCTTCATCAGAGAATACTGCAACAGGGTCCGCCAACGCATAACTTGACCAGCCGTCACGGTCCAAGACAATTCGCAGTACACTTGCGTTACTTAAATCCAATGAGTAAGAGATAGACTCCATATCGGAAGTCAAGCTAACCGAATCAGCTTCCTTGTCGTCCAGATAGAAACGCAAGGTGGCATTTTTGCCGTCTGTATCATCCACATGACCGATTGTGAAGGACAGTGAATCTACATTTTCCACATTGTAGCATATCCTACTGTCACCGTATGCATTGTTAAATGCAATACCATCATAAAAACCTGTGCCATTCATGTAATATGCAGGATCTTTTGTTGATGATGTATGAATAGCTATGTCGTTACCTTCTTCAAACCCGCTCTTGACAAATTTTTCTGTTGAATCATATGTCGGAACAGTGTGGTCCTTACTCTGTTCAAATTCGTCAACACGGAAGTCACCGAGTGCATAACTTGACCAGCCGTCACGGTCCAAGACAATTCGCAGTACACTTGCGTCTGAAACGTCAAGTTCATATTCCCGCAAATTCATTGTCCAGTGAAGGTCAACCGAATCGTATTCCTTGCCGTCCAGATAGAAACGCAAAACAGCATTTTTGTTATCTGAATTATCCACATGACCGATTGTAAAGTTCAGTGTCTTTACATTTTCTACGTTATAACAAACCTGACTGTTGTAATATGTATTGTCAAACATAATACCGTCATAAAAACCTCTGCCGTTCATGTAATATGTAGGTTCTTTTGATGATGATGTAGGAACAGTCATGTTTGAATATTCAAACCCGCTCTTGACAAATTTTTCTGTTGAATCATATGTCGGAACAGTGTGGTCTTTGCTCTGCTCAAATTCGTCAACACGGAAGTCACCAAGGGCATATGACGAATAGTTGCTGTTACGGTCCAAGACAATTCTCAGTACACTTGCGTCTGAAACGTCAAGTTCATATTCCTGCAAATCCATTGTCCAGTAAAGGTCGACCGTATCATATTCCTTGCCGTCCAGATAGAAACGCAAAACAGCATTTTTGTCATCCGAATTATCCACGTGACCGATTGTAAAGTTCAGTGTCTTTACATTTTCTACATTATAGCAAACCTGACTGTTGTAATATGTATTGTCAAACACAATACCGTCATAAAAACCTCTGCCATTCATGTAATACTTAGGTTCTTTTGACGATGATGTAGGAATAGTCATGTTTGAATATTCAAACCCGCTCTTGACAAATTTTTCTGTTGAATCATATGTCGGAACAGTGTGGTCTTTGCTCTGCTCAAATTCGTCAACACGGAAGTCACCAAGGGCATATGACGAATAGTTGCTGTTACGGTCCAAGACAATTCTCAGTACACTTGCGTCTGAAACGTCAAGTTCATATTCCTGCAAATCCATTGTCCAGTAAAGGTCAACCGAATCGTATTCCTTGCCGTCCAGATAGAAACGCAAAACAGCATTTTTGTCATCTGAATTATCCACATGACCGATTGTAAAGTTCAGTGTCTTTACATTTTCTACGTTATAACAAACCTGACTGTTGTAATATGTATTGTCAAACACAATACCGTCATAAAAACCTCTGCCGTTCATGTAATACGTAGGTTCTTTTGATGATGATGTAGGAATAGTCATATTTGAATATTCAAACCCGCTCTTGACAAAATTGTCCGTTGAGTCATATTTCGGAACGGAAGCCGGGGAGACAGCTTCTCCGTCCACGGATACGTTACCGAGTGCATAGCTTGACCAGCCGTCACGGTCCAGGACAATTTTCAGTGTACTTGCCTTTGAAACGTCAAGTTCATATTCCTGCAAATCCATTGTCCAGTAAAGGTCAACCGCATCGTACTCCACATCGTCCAGATAGAAACGCAGGACAGCATTGTTGTCGTCCGTATTATCCACATGACCGATTGAAAAAGTCAATTTATCGACATCTCCAACATCATATGTAACTTGCGAATCACCGTAAGCGTTATTAAACATAACACCATTTGTGAATACCACACCGTTCATTGAATGACCATCTGCCAAACTGTTATAGACAGTTACGTTGTCATCAGCTGTTCCCGACCTCAAGAACTGTACAGACTTGCTGTCATCAGCTGCACTTGCTACGGTTACGGCATCCTCTGTCGGGAAGTAGTTTCCTATGCTCACGGGCATGATACCCCTTGCAAGAGCCAGCGACAGAGCAAAAGCCATTGTCTTTTTCCATCTGTTTTTCATTAGTTTATTCCTCCTGAATTTTAATTTTCATAGCAATACAAAAACACACCCACAAGACAAAATTGCCTCATAAAATACGCTTTTATGTACAGATATGAATATTTGAAAACGGAATATTGTTTCGGAGTTGCTTTTTGAAAAGATGTTACAAAAAATTCCGTCTGACAGACCAATTATAACATATGATATTCAAAAAGTCAATATTTATTGTACCGAAATTCCAAATATAATCGCACTTGTTTATATTAAAATTTACATGGAACAGGGGGTGGAATTTTGGAAATTATGGGTGACTTCGGGAAAAAACTTAAAGAACTCCGCAAAGAAGCAGGACTTACACAGAAACAGCTCGCAGACAGATTATGGCTCAAAAAGTCCACTGTAAGCTACTACGAGCAGTCTGTGTACTACCCCTCTCCCGAGATAATAGTGAAACTTTCAAATATATTTCATGTCACTACCGACTATCTGCTTGGAATAGAGGAGAAAAAGCAGACGATTGATGTGACCGACCTGACAGATGAGGACATTGAGTTTCTTGAAAATGCCGTAAAACTTCTCAGGAAAAAAAACCGTCCCGAATGATGTTCCCAACACGGGGAACTCGGTGATTATATCATAGCACAAAAATTTCGGACAGTCGTTGATTGACAGTCAAGATTTCAAAAATCAGATTTTTTTGTATGTTTCTGCAAATATCCGTACATAATGAGACAAAAAATGCCGTTTTATAAAAAACGGCATTACAGCCTGTCAAAAAAGTCCACAGATAAGCATAGTGGAAATGAAATCAGGATGCAAAAAACAGAATAAATATCGGTAA
>CANQWR010000028.1 GCA_947627625.1 uncultured Ruminococcus sp.
CCCCAAACCCCCGTCGGGGGGAAGAATCCCCCCGAACCCCCCATGATGTAAACAAGAAAAAACAAAAGACAGAGAGTGTCACACGATTTGAACCTTCATTTGGGAACGTTGCCCCCCAAAACCCTCGTGACAGTACCCAATATTTTATCAGAGTCTCCGATAACTCCCCCACAAAAAAATTTCAAACATAAATTATTTCATTCCGAAAATGTGTTGACTTTTTTTGAACAGTGTGATATAATTATGAACAGATAAAATTATTTTGAGGAGGTTTCGACATGATTAAAAGAAGTATATCCGGACTGCTTGCCGCAATATGTGTAATCGCAGGCATTCCCTCCGTCCCGACTATGGCTGTCGGCAGTTACACAATGAACGTGAAAGTTGAGTGCGACCGTGAACGCAAAGAGATTAGCCCATATATATATGGTGTCAATGAGTTCACAACAAGCAATCTCAAAAACGTCACGGTCAACAGCTCCCGTCAGGGTGGAAACCGCTACACAGGTTACAACTGGGAGACAAACTGGTCAAATGCGGGTTCGGACTGGCAACACACTTCCGACACAAATATCGGAGACCTGTCCGACGGTGCGGGATATGCCGTCAGGAGTTTTTCAAAATCCTGCTCCGAAAACAATGTTCCGTACAAACTTGCGTCCCTCCAGATGGCGGGGTACGTCGCTGCCGACAAGGACGGAAATGTCTCCGAGGAGGAGACCGCTCCCTCGGAGAGGTGGGACAAGGTCGAGTTCCGCAAAGGCGGTGAACTGTCTCTCACTCCCGACCTCACCGACGGCACTGTCTACATGGACGAGTATGTGAACTTCATTGTTGAAACTCTCGGTGACGCTTCGACCAAAACGGGCATACAGGCTTACAGTCTCGATGACGAACCTGTCCTCTGGAATGACACTCACCCGCTCCTCCACCCGAATGAGGTCACAAACAGCGAACTTATCACAAAGAGTATAGAGCTTGCAAAAGTCATCAAGGAAATAGACCCAAAGGCGGAAGTTTTCGGTCCCGCTTTCTGGGGAGTACTCCCGTGTGTACAGTTGGGCGACACCGATGAGACTCCCGACTCCGATTGGAGAGCCGTTTCGTACAAATACGACTGGTATCTCGACTACTACTTGCAACAGATGGCAGATGCCGAAAAAGATGCGGGTATGAGACTTATCGATGCAGTCGATGTCCACTATTACGCTCAGGACTGCTACACCGATGACGCTATACTCCAGTCCGCAAGAAGTCTCTATGATCCCACTTACGTTGAGGACAGCTGGTTACAGCCCTCTTTTGGTGAATACCTGCCGTTTTTGCCGAAAATTAAAGAGTCTGTCGACAAATACTACCCCGGCACCAAAATTTCTATCTCGGAGTACAACCTCGCAAATATCCTCGACGAAAAGAGTACGGGAAAATCTGTCGTCTCGGGAATTGCGGAGGCGGAAGCTCTCGGCTGCTTTGCCGAAAATGAAGTGTATTTCGCAACATACTGGGGTACTCTACCCGAATGTCCTTATGTACGTTCGGCGATAAATCTCTATACAAACTATGACGGAAACGGTGCAAAATTCGGTGACACTCTCCTTGAAAGCGAAACCGACGACATTTCAAAGGCTACAGCTTATGCGTCTATCAACGGCGACGACGAGTCCGAAATGACTCTCGTTCTCTCAAACAAGGACAAAGAAAAGACCGAAAATGCACACATCTCCATCAGCGGTTCAGAGGCTGATTACCGCAGTGCAGTCGTCTACGCAATAACTCAGGACAGCTCCGACATACGCATTATTGACGTTCAGAACGAAATAGACGGCAATGAGCTTGTCGTCTCGCTCCCTCCGCTCTCAGTCGCTCAGGTGGTACTCTCCGACAGCACCACTGACAAGACTGTCTATGAAAAACCGGAAGTCGAGACAAGGGAGACTACATATCATTTCAACTCGCTTGAAAAGTCCGACAACGGCTATTACATGATACCTCTCGGCGACAAAAAACACCTGAAAGAAATCGTCATAAATTACACCGTCACATCAAATAAGGAATCCACTTCAGGCGGTGGCGGTGGAGGACTCTGTTTCAACCATCTCATTCCCGAAGGCAAGACGGAGGAAGTCTGGGGCAACAAGGCGGTCAACTTCTCTCTCGGAACGGGTGATGCTGTTATTCCGTTTGACAATGAGTTCACAATAAAGAAAAATGAAGAGGCAAATACCGATGAAGTGGTGAAAGCTGTCTGCAACGATGAGTACGCCGAACTTCAGGAGGTCTGGTGGAAGTACTCCGAAAACGACAAGGACGGCAACGACCTCAGCATAAAGTACAACTATGTAACTCTCATTTACGAATACAGTCCGTCAGACACGGGCGTTGAGGGAGATGTAAATTCGGACGGAATTTTCAGTATTGCAGACCTTGTTTCGCTGCAAAAATGGCTTCTGAATGACGGTACGGAGCTAAAAAACTGGCAGACGGGCGACATGGTAAACGACGGTCGTCTTGATACGTTTGACCTGTCCGCAATGAGAAAAGCTCTGCTTGAAAACGAATAGGACACGAATTTTTCCACAAAAAAAGACTGTCTCCGAAATACGGGGACAGTCTTTTAATTTTATTTTTAATCTAATTTTGATTTAATTACTTAATTTTAATCAGTTCATAATCACGTGTACCGAGACCGATTTTTTCACCGTGAATGAGCTGTGTCTCCCACTCCGATTCGGGAGTAGTATTTTTGAAGTGGTCGTGATAGTCGGGGAGACTTTCGTCTGCAAGGTGGTCACTGAGGACTGAGTTCGGCAGGGGACTCGATTTCAGACAGGCATCTGCACACGCCTGGTCAAGTGCGACAGGGTCAAACGATGCAAACATTCCGATGTCGGGCAGAATGGGAGAGTCGTTCTCACCGTGGCAGTCGCAGTACGGCGAAACGTCCACGACAAGCGAAATATGGAAACTGTCACGCCCGTCAACGACAGCCTTTGTGTACTCCGCCATTTTTGCATTGAGTACGGCGACAGCCTGATTTTGTGCGAAGTCGATAGCGTCAAAATTGCACGCTCCGAGACACCTTCCACAGCCGACACATGAGGACGTGTCAACGGTCATCTTTCTGCTCTGCTCGTCAAAGACAAGACCGCTGTTCGCACACTCTTTCAGACACCTCTTGCAACCCCTGCACTTTTCGGAGTCAATAATGGGCTTTCCGCTTGAGTGCATATCGGTCTTTCCGCCCCTTGAGCCACAGCCCATACCGATATTTTTGATAGCTCCGCCAAAACCTGTAAGCTCGTGACCTTTGAAGTGCGTGAGACTTATGAACACGTCCGCATCCATCACGGCACGACCTATCAGAGCTTCTTTTGTGTATTCACAATTTTCAAGCGGTACAGCTACATCGTCCGTACCCTTAAGACCGTCCCCTATTATCACGGGACAGCCCACCGACAGAGGTGTGAAACCGTTTTCCCACGCACACTCCAAATGTTCAAGGGCGTTTTTCCTGTAACCCGGGTACATTGTATTGCAGTCCGTGAGAAAAGGCTTTCCGCCGAGTTCTTTCACAAGGTCTGCGACTGCCTTTGCGTAATTTGGTCTCAGATAACTTATATTGCCGAGTTCACCAAAGTGCATTTTGATTGCTACAAATTTTCCGTCCATGTCGATTTTGTCGATACCTGCCTGTCTCGCAAGGCGTTTGAGTTTTGCGGGCAGACTCTCTCCCATGTAGCCTGTCCTGAAATCGGTGAAATATACTTTTGACGACATAAAATCTTCCTTTCAAATTTTATTATTTAATATTTTTGTCCTGTCACTATTGTGGTGGTGAACTCCCTGTCCCTCATCATTTTAATGAAGTTTCAGGGGACAACACTCTCTCCCCTTTAATTGCTTCTTGTTTCCATCATGGGGGGTCTGGGGGGATTCTTCCCCCCAGCGGGGGTTTGGGGGTGGAGCCCCCAATGGGGGTTCAGGGGGCAAATCCCCCTGCCCCTAATCGTTCCTAATGGGATTCAGTGGGCGAAATCCCCTGCCTCTTGTCATTCTAACAGGGGTTGGGGCGTAGTCCCAAATGAGGGTTCAGGGAGACAAATACTCTGCTTTTAATCGTTCTAAAATATTGCCTTACGGCTTTGGATTTTGGGGGGCGTTGCCCCCCAAGTCCCCTACAAGGGGGGTGTAACCCCCCTTGACCCCCAAAAATATATCACAAGGGCGGGGAGCTTCCCCCCCGATGGAGTTCAGAGTGCAACCCCTGTCAGAGGTTCAAGAAAACAACTCTCCCGTTCCCTAATGTCCGCCCCAAAAAAGTTCCCCCCTCAAAAAACTGACATAAATTTCCTTTGCTTGACTTTTTTTCCAAAATATGTTATAATTATTGTAAATAAAATTACGGTTCGGAGTGATGATATGAAAGTTTCCATATATTCAAGAAAGGAAATCGAAAAAATTATAGCGGACGGCGAATTTCCCCAAAATACCGCTGTTGTGACGTTCTATGACCACGGCTATCAACACGTCCGCTATGAGGAGGTTTGCAGAGATGTCTTTTACTGCGAACTCGATGACCTCGATTTCAGCTGTCTACAAGAAAAAGAATCGGCTTATGAGCAGTACTTCGACTACGCTGATGTCCTTGCAGAATTTATATATGATATATATAATCTTGGTATGGACTTGATTTGCCAGTGCGAGTACGGACAGAGCAGGAGTGCGGGTTGTGCGGCGGCAATCCTCCAACACTTCTACAAAACGGGTATAGACGTTTTTGTGGACTACCGCCGCTATCCAAATCAGGTCGTCTACCACAAAGTCTTTGATGCACTCCAAAACTACAGAGCCGAGTCCCAAAACCCCATGCTGTCCCAATGATTATACCACAGTTTTACAGCTTTGTCAAGTGAATTGCCGTTTAAGTTTTTAGAAGTGAGAAACAATTAAGGGAACCAAAATTTTGTGGGAAAATTCGGGTAACAAGACAGTGCAGATAATCCTTGTGATGATTTACACGGGTTTCAGAATCGGAGAAATCACGTCTCTGAAAGTCTCGGACGTAAATCTGAAATCGGGGTAAATAACAGGTGGTGAAAAGACGGAGGCAGGAAAAAACAGGATTATTCGGATACACTGATGTAATGTTGGCAGAAACCTGATTTTATTTATTCGGGTGAACGGCATAACGGACAAATTTTACAATTTATAACAGGAGGTGAAGAGGAGTGAGTGCAAAGGGTTATCCGCTTGAAGAATGGCGTATGCTCTCACATATGCTCGTGAATTTGGATGTAAAACTCTGTACAAAGTCCGACGGGGACGAGGCTTGTACAGAGTAAATATGTAAAAAAAGTCGTCCCTCATCGGATTTTGTACTTCCGTATCGGTTCTGAAAAAAATCTGAAAAAGGAGTAAAATTCGATGAAAAAATATCTTGTGTTCTGGTTTAGTCAAAGCGTGTCACAGCTCGGCAGTACAATGACAACGTTCGCACTGACTCTTTGGACTTACGAAAAAACTCACTCGGCGATGTCTGTGTCAATGATGTCGTTCTGCTACTTTGTAACTTATGTACTCGCAGGACTGTTTGCAGGTGCGTATGTGGACAGGCACAACAAAAAAACAATAATGCTGTTTTCCGACAGCGTTTCCGCAATCGGTACGGTTGCGGTTTTGGCACTCACTTCTGTGGGAGCCTTTCGGGTTCGGCACATATACGCTGTAAACGCTCTGATTGGTCTGATGGGAGCTTTTCAGCAACCCGCCTCTGCAATAGTCGTGAGCAGGCTTGTCCCGAAAGAAAAAATTGAAAAAATCGGTGGTATGAACTCGATTTCGGACAATCTCGTATCGGTTTTAAGTCCCGTACTCACATCTTTGCTGTACTCTTTTGCAGGTCTGAAACTCGTGCTGATTTTCGACTTGCTGACGTTCCTCTTTGCGTTTACGGTGCTGTTGTTTTTTATTCACGTCCCCGAACAGAGGGAGGACAGCGACAGGACATTTTTTTCGGACATGGTTTCGGGTTTCCGTTTTCTGAAAAAGGAAAAAGGTCTCATGAAATTCATGCTCGTGCAGGTGGTCGTGATATTCCTGACGATGCTGACATATGAAAATGTGCTGTCACCCATGATTATCGCAAGGAGCGGCAGTAACACCGCACTCGGAATAGTCAGCACGGCAATAAGTGTCGGAGGAATAGTCGGGGGCGTAATTGTCACACTGAAAAAGCGTCCGAAAAATCTGATAAAAATGATTTATATGTCGGCGTGTTTTTCGTTCCTGTGCGGGGACTGTCTTATGGGAGCAGGGCGGAACGTGCTTGTGTGGTGCATTGCGGGACTTGCTTCAAGTGTCCCCGATTCAATAATCATAGCGGGACAGAGCATTCTCCTGTACCGCCTTGTCCCCGAAAAAATTCTCGGAAGGGTTTTTGCCTTCAGAAACACTGTCCAATACAGCGTTATACCCGTTGGGCTTTTGCTCGGAGGTTTTCTTGCGGACAGCGTTTTTGAACCGCTTATGCAGACCGATTGTCCTGTTGCGGACTTCTTTTCGGTGCTTGTCGGCATGGGTGAGGGAAGCGGTATGGCGATTATGTTTCTTTTCACGGGTGTCACGGGCTTTTTGGTCGGTGTCCTTGCGTACCGTGACAGGGATATTCAAAAATTAAATAACTCAAATAACTCAAACAACAAACAGACCTGCTCCGAAGAGGGTTCTGAAAAATAGTACGAAAATTTAAGAAATTCATAAAATATTGACAAAATAAGTGCTTGACAAATCGAATCATAAGTGATACAATAGCATTGTGGAAAATAAAAAGCAATGGTGCTTCTCCGTTATCGGAGACAGCACCATTTTTGTTTTCAGGACAAATTTTCTATGATTGGAGTGATAAACATGACACAGCAGGTTCAGTTCACAAAGGCGGTTGGCAATGCGAGCGAGATAAACGAACTCCTCAGAAGATACGGCGTAAAGTTCGGCATATACAAGAACGGCGTGTTCAAAGAGCAGTTCTTCCCGTTCGACCCGATACCGAGAGTCATAACGGCGGAGGATTTCGGGAGTATGGAAAAGGGTCTTGCACAGCGTGTGAACGCACTGAACGAGTTCCTCTATGACATATACCACGAGAAAAAAATTGTGCGAGACGGCATAATTCCCGAGGACTTCATATATATTTCAAAAGGCTATCTTGCGGAGTGCGAGGGCGTAACACCGAAAAACAAGGTCTACAGCCACATTTCGGGTATCGACCTTGTGCAGGCAAAAAACGGCGAGTGGTACATACTGGAGGACAATTTGCGTATTCCGTCGGGAGCTTCCTACCCGCTTATTGCAAGGGATTTGACCCGCATTGCCGCTCCACAGGCTTTTGAGGAAAATTCAGTTGTGGACAACAGAGGTTATGCGGAACTTCTTAAGGAGACTATGGAGAATGTCAACTGCGGGGGTGCAAGGGCTATTCTGACCCCCGGGCGTTACAATGCGGCGTACTTTGAACACTCCTACCTTGCGGAGCTGACGGGTTCGGTACTTGTTCAGAATGATGAGCTTTTTGTGGAGGACAACATTCTCTATCACCACACATATTCGGGTGGAAAATCAAGAATAGGTGTGCTGTACCGCCGTATTGCAGACGAATATCTTGACCCGCTGACGTTTCTGCCGGAGTCGCTTATCGGTATACCGAACCTTATGGAGGCTTACAGGAGTGGAAATGTCGGCATTATAAACGCTCCCGGAAACGGTGTGGCTGACGACAAAGGCATATACTATTTTGTCCCCAAGATGATAAAATATTATCTTGACGAAGAGCCGATACTCAAAAATGCCCCGACTTATCTGCCGTTCTATGAAGAGGATATGAAGTACGTTATGGCTAATCTTGACAAACTCGTCATAAAGGACGTTGCGGAGGCTGGCGGTTACGGGGTAGTTTTCGGCAACGACCTTACAAAAGAAAAGTTAGAGGATTTCCGCAAGACCATAATCGCCGAACCAAGACGTTTTATTGCACAGGAAGTAATTGACTTTCTTGATTTGCCGATAGTGGAGGGCGACAAAACTGTCATGCGTAAAGCCGATTTGAGAGCTTTTGTGCTGTCGGGTGCTGAAACAAAAGTTTGGGCTTCAGGTCTGACAAGGTTTTCACGCAATCCCGATTCATTCGTAGTGAACTCATCACAAGGAGGAGGTTTCAAAGACACATGGGTATTATCTCGTTAGAACACAGTGACCGCCTTTACTGGCTCGGTCGCTACACAGAAAGATTTTTCACGACAATTAAGGCACTCGGAAGACAGTTTGACAAGATGATTGGCACGTCCCACGGCTACACGGATTATCTGGACTGTTTCGGTCTGCCCGACATCTACACCGACAACAGGAGTTTTTTCCGCAGTATGCTCTTTGACAAAAACAACGCAAATTCCGCAAATTACAGTCTGGAGCGTGCATATGACAACGGAATTGTCCTGCGTGAGGAAATTTCAACGGATTCGCTGTCTTTTCTGCAAATGGCTATGGACACAATCGCAAAGGCAGAACAGGAACACAACGGAAATGTCCGCCTTGCACTCCTGCCGCTTGAGGACATTATATATAGTTTCTGGGGAAGTATCAACGAACATATTTACGATGACGAAATCAGAAATATAATCTACATAGGCAAGACTGTGGAACGCCTTGATATGTACATCAGAATGAAGTATCCGTTTGAGAGAGTTGAGAAGGAGTTTATACGCCTGCTCAAAAACCTGAACCGTGTGCCGAAAGGTACTCCCTACAGATACAACACAAAGTATCTGTCCGACTTGGTGGAGATTCTCGGCACACAGGAGGACTACAGGAGAGATTCCGAAAAGGCTGTTGACAGTCTCGGACACCTGTTTGACACGGAGGAGGTGTTTGTATGAAACGTGTGAACTTCTTTTACTCCACAAAACTGACTTTTGACGATTACGTCCACAACCACAGCTTTGCACTCCGCATAATACCGCCCGAAACAGACACACAGCACATTCTTTCGTGCAACCTGAACATCGCACCGCACACCCCCACACAGCAGACTGTTGACGCTTTCGGGAACAACGTCACGGCGGGTTACATAAGAGACGACCACCGCTTTCTTGACTTTGAGATAAAGGGTTCCGCACAAGTCGACAGCACCAAGCACAGGACCGACTATATGCCGTGTTATCTCTATCAGTCGCAGTACACAAAGCCCGGTTGCGAACTTAAAACGTTCTATGAAAATATTAAACTAAAGTGTACGGGGACTGTCTCCGAAAAAGCAGAATATATCTGCAATATGATTTCCGAAACGATTGAGTACAAAAAGGGTTTCACGGACACAACAACCACAGCGGAGCAGGCTTTTGTCCTGAAAAAAGGTGTCTGTCAGGACTTCTCGCACATTCTTATTTCACTTCTCAGAATGGACGGCATTTCCGCAAGATATATTGCAGGACTTGCTTTCTGTGACGGCGAAACGCACTCCTGGGTTGAATACTGGACGGGCGAACGTTGGGAGGGCATTGACCCTGCAAACAACTGTCCCGTGAACGATGATTATATAGTAATCTCGCAGGGACGTGATTTCCGTGACTGTGCCATTGACAGGGGTGTGATGTTCGGAAAGTACACAAAACAGCTACAGCTTGTGAGAAGTGAATTAAATTAACTTGATTTTATCTGATTTGAAAGGAGTGACACCGATGGTTAAGACAGTTGCAAGCGTACCGCTTGCGGTGAACGAAAACCTGAGTATACAGAAAAGGCGTATTCAGAACGGCAAGAGCAAGACACGGTTAAGCCTTGTGACGGGTACGCACGGTGACGAACTGGAGGGGCAGTATCTCGCATACATGGTCGGCAGTTTCATTGATGAAAATATTGAACAGATTGACGGCATTGTGGACATTTACCCTGCTCTGAACCCCATGGGCATTGACAGCATTACAAGGGGGATACCGATGTTTGACCTCGATATGAACAGGGTTTTCCCAGGTACGGAAAACGGCACTATGGTGGAGGTAATATGCTCCTCTATCGTGGAAGATTTGTACGGCTCTGACCTGTGCATTGACGTACATTCAAGCAATATTTTCCTGAAAGAAATACCGCAAGTCCGCATAAGTGTACCGACAGCCGAAACGCTTGTTCCGTACGCAAAAATGTTGAATGTGGACTTTGTTTGGATACACGATGCCGCAACGGTGCTGGAGTCAACACTCGCCCACACTCTCAACAGCAGGGGTACAAAAACGCTTGTTGTGGAAATGGGTGTCGGTATGCGTATTACGAAAGATTATTGCAGACAGCTTTTTGACGGCGTGCTGAACATTATGAAAGAACTCGGAATCTGGAAAGGGGAAACTCCCTCCGTGCGTGAACCAATTATTTCGGAGGGGCATAAAGTCGGTTTTGTCAACTCCGATGCGGCGGGAATATTTGTCCCCTGTGCGAATTTCGGTGACACCGTGGAGCAGGGCGACCACATCGGGGACGTTGTAGACCCTCTGACTTCAAAAGTCGTTGAAAAAGTGCTTGCCGTCTGTGGCGGAATGATATTCACGCTCCGTGAGTACCCCGTAGTGTACGGCGGTTCGCTCCTTGCAAGAATTTTACAGCCTGTGGGAGGTGACGGACAGTGAAAAAGAAAATACTCTTTTCGCTCAAATCTCCCTACCGTGAACAGCTTGACGTTATAGGTTTCAGGTTCGGAAACGGCAAGAAATCAATTGCAATCGTGGGGGCTATGCGTGGAAACGAGGTACAGCAGATGTACGTCTGTTCACGGATGGTTCAGGCACTCAAAAAGCTTGAATCAGAGGGAAAAATAGCCGACGACAACGAGATACTTGTCGTACCCTGTGTGAATTACTACTCCATGAATATAGGCAAACGTTTCTGGGCTATGGACAACACCGACATAAACAGAATGTTCCCCGGTTACGATTTGGGTGAGACGACACAGCGTATTGCGGACGGCGTTTTCAGGCATTTTCAGGGGTACGAGTACGGCATACAGCTTGCGAGTTTCTACCAGTCGGGAATTTTCCTCCCGCACGTCAAAATGATGGACACGGGCTTTACGGACTCCGAAATTATGAAAGATTTCGGACTTGAATTTGGAATTGTCCGCAAGCCGAGACCTTACGACACCACAACGCTGAATTACAACTGGCAGGTGTGGGAGACCAAGGCTTTTTCGGTTTACGCAAACGCAACGGACGAAATAGATACTAAAGCAGCAGACGAAGCCGTGAACGCTATACTCCGCTTTATGGGAAACCGTGGAATTGTCACGGCAAAAACGCCTCCCGGATATATCACCGAAATTATAGACGAGGATATGACAAAGCAGATACAATCGGAGGCGTCGGGACTGTTTTTCAGGACAGCCGAAATCGGAAAGACTGTCGAGCGTGGCGACGTTCTGGGCAAAATATACAACCCTCTTGACGGGGAACTTGTCGCCGAAATAAGGACTCCTGTTTCGGGAACGGTCTACTTTGCGTATAACAGTCCGCTTATAAACGCAAAAACCGTGTGCTTCAAGGTGATAAAGTGATGAAAACAACAGAAAAGAGAGAGTTTCATGAGACAAAGACATTTGTGTCCGATGATGGTAAAACCGTGACTACCGTGTCCGTAAGCAGCAGTACAAGCAGCAGTCCGACAGCATCGTCAACCACCACAACAACATCATCGGTCACTACATCTGTTAAAACAACAACCAATACAAAACAGTAATAATGGAGCTGTTGCTTTGAAATTTCGGCAACAGCTCCACTATTTTTTGAAAATATTGCACAGGTATGCAGAAACCGACGGCTATCGGTGTACTTGTTTGTCGTTTTAATCCAAACTAAATGTCAAAATCGTCAGTTAAACCATAATACCGACAGTCCGAACCAATTAAAATTGAAAGAAATTACAACTTTGAGAGTGCCTCCGTGCGTTCAGCAGTTGAAAACCAATCCCTTATGTCACTCAAAATTTCGCCTTTTTTTTGAGCTGACCGAGGTTTTTTCCCGTATACGGCAATGAACATTTTTCTAACCTGCTCAGCAGTGAACTTGTTCAGTATTTCTTCAGTTGTAGATGAAGATATAATTCCGTACACTTCATCTCTTGTATACGAGACATCATCATCGGGTTTCCGTTTTTTGGGACGGTCTTCCCGACGTGTCACGTTTTTCAGATTGTTTTTGTTAATTGATTTGAATATTTTCAGAAACAAATCAACATCCTCAACAGCTTCCCCCAACTCCTCGGGCGACATACTTCCGCTGTTGATTTTTTCTATTATTTCATTTAACTCACAAATTAACTTTTTGTTTATCACTTCAAACTCTCCAGACGTACCATTATCTCCTTGCACAAATCATCATAATGGGAATCCCCATAACCTTTGTCGGCAGAACGGGCTATATCAATATGGTGTCCTACCCGTGACTTGAATATGTAAATTTCGGAATCTTCCTTTTCACACTCGTTTTTTAATTGCTCTATGCCGTTGTCGTAGTTCACTCCGCTTTTAACCATAGTAAAAGCTATTCCAAGAAGTTTAGGCATATTTCCGAACAGTTGTCCCACAAAAAAAGCGTCCTCACCGTCTTTGCAGATTTCACTATATATTTTTTTCACCTTTTGAATATAATGGGGTACACCATCTATACTCAGTGGGTCGGGAATTGTCGGAATAATGTAACAGTCCGACATGAGAAAAGCTGACTGCGTTATCAGGTTGTTTGAAGGAGGACAGTCAATGATTATGTAGTCATAGTCCGACCTGATTTTGTCAATGTAGTTTTTCAGGATAAAAAGATATTCTATGGACTGCTCCATTATAATAGCCAGATCATCCAGACCAATTCCGTCTCTGTAAAATATGGAGGAGGGTATGAAGTCATACCTTGCCGTCCCTTTTTCATCCAAAGTTTTTATCATATTGTCGGGAAGAGGAATATTCATATTCGGATATTTTTTGATTTTAGTGATACTCAAATCAAAAATGTAGTTGAGACACTCATCGTCCTGCAATGATACCGAAGTCCTCGGAACAGATGTATCACTTTTAAGCGACCCGACCTGTATCTCACTCAATGAACACTGTGGGTCGAGGTCAAGTGTCAGCACTTTATTTCCGTATTTGGACATATATCTTGCCAGATTCACAACAGTGGTAGTTTTACCCACTCCACCTTTGTAGTTTCCAACAAAAATAATTTTACTCATAAAAGGCTCTCCTTAAATCTTAAATATTTTTACTTTGACATAGCACAACAGACCGAAAAAATGGTTTACCCCCTGTTTCTGTAAGTATCAATCGGTTTCCCGTCCGAATTTTTCCAGACAAACCATCCGTTATTTGCTTTCCCGAGAGGAATCCAACCTGCCATAGACGGAGAATTGCACTCCACGTCCTCCACGAGGACATCGTTTTCAATTATGGCATCTTGTCTCACCTTGGGTACATCGGAACTGTCCACAGGTGCACACCTGCTCCCTTTGAGGACAATAAACTTTCCTGCGGTCACTTTCATCTGTGCCTTGATAGAACCGAATCCTCTCCTATTCTGTTCCAGATAATATATTCCGTCGGGAATCAGGTTTGCCCCGACAGTCTCCTGTCTGTTTTCGGAAACTTCCGCAAATACCTGTTCCTTTGTCATATTTTTCGGATATATCTGTCTTCCCTCGAAAGAGGTGAGAAGCTGTATCACCAAATCGACACTCACGGCAAATAACTCCGAATTTTGCAGACGGCTCTTGTCAAAAAGACTGTGCAACATAATCTCCTTTTCGTCGTACTCATCCAGCTCGATTGCAAACTTTCTCTTCAGACCAACAACATTATTGTAACCATTGCGTTCCAGATTGTACATACGTTTTTCAAACTGTTCGGTAGCAGTCTTCCCGATTTTAATTAAACCCGGAACGACAGTTTCCATTACATAAATAACACCTCTTGACACAATATTTCACCTCCTGTGCCAACTCAAAAAAATCTGCTTCTGCTCTGCTTTGAAAAATGCACGGTGTACCGCTATACGTTTGTACTCTGCCCAATTTCGCCAACAGAACCGAGAACAGACCTTTGTATTATATCATATCAGGAAATAATTGTCAAGAGCTTTTTCGGAATTTTTTTGATTTTCTTATCCATTTTTGTTAGTATCTGCTACTCCAATATTTTTGAACTATATTTTTATGATAGGTATTAAACGGTTTATTGTGTGTGACTATGAACAGGATTATTCTGTTCAGCTCTGAGACAAGATGCTGTTGACATATCTTTTGAATTGTGGTAAAATATATGTGCATTGAATTTTAGGAGATGATATTTTTGAAAAACACTTTCGGGACAAGCGTTTCCGTCACGATTTTCGGGGAGAGCCACGGCATTTCGATAGGTGCAGTCCTTGACGGAATGCCTGCGGGAATCCCTGTTGACGAGAATTTCATAGAGAGACAGATGGAACTCAGAAAATCTGTCGGGAAACTGTCAACGGCAAGGCGTGAGGCAGACAAGGTGAAAATTTTAAGCGGAGTGTACAACGGCTTTACGACGGGGACTCCCATAACTTTTATGATAGAGAATCA
>CANQWR010000029.1 GCA_947627625.1 uncultured Ruminococcus sp.
TATCCATAACTATATCACCATTAGTTATTTTATTATCTTTTATTCCTTTTGTCAAGGTTTTCGAACAGGTCTATTCTTTTAGATTTTTGTGAAAAATCACAAAAACTTTTATTTCAATATTTGTTTATATTGACGTACGTCTGCATCTCCGAAAGACCGATACATCAGTTAAACAGGCACTCCCTCTTTTTGGGAGTGCTTGACTTTTTTTGTAAATTTGGTATAATGTTAATATATAATCGGTATTGGGACTACCCGACAAAATCTGATGATAGGTTGATAGAAATGAAAAATATGCGGAGAGTATTCAATGAAAAAGTTCAGTGACTTATATCTGAAAAAGCTCCATATAGGGAGCATTACCACGGAAACAAATGTCTTTACGGCACCTATGGCGGGGTACACCTGTTATCCGTTCAGAATGATGTGCAGAAAACTCGGTGCGGGACTTGCCTTTACGGAGATGGTCAGTGCGAACGGTTTGAAATACAATGACAGGGCGACTGCAAAGTTGCTCTACACCGACAAAGCCGAATTTCCGAAAGCGGTACAGCTTCTCGGCTCTGTGCCGTCAGCCTTTGAATTTGCCTGCAAGGGCGATTACACAGCGGACTACGATATAATCGACATAAACATGGGATGTCCCGTGCCGAACGTCATAAAAAGCGGGGAGGGCTGTGCGTTGACAGGCGACTTGTCTCTCGCATCAAAAATTATCGAATCTTGCAAGAGGAGCGGCAAAGTTGTGACCGTCAAATTCAGACCGGGAATGAACAAAAAAAATATAGTGGTCTCCGAGTTTGCAAGAATGTGCGAAAATTCGGGTGCAGATATGATAACGGTACACGGTCGGACAAGAAATATGATGTACAGCGGTGAACCCGTGTACGAATATATCGAATCAGCGAAAAGGGCAGTAAATATTCCCGTGATAGCAAACGGCGGTATACGTTCAGAGGAGGACGCATTAAAAATGATGGACAGAACGGGTGCGGACGGTGTCATGATAGCACGCTTTGGACTTGAAAACCCGTTTATCTTTTCACAGCTCACGGGAACGCACACCGACGAGACAAAGCTGTCTCTTATCATGTGGCAGGCGGACATTGCGGAGGCGGTCTTTGACGAGACGGAGGCTTTGGAGTACATAAAAAAATTGTCCTCCTACTTTATGAAAGGTCTGCACGGTACAAAAAAATTCAAGCAGGAGATGTACGAAAGCGGGAGTATGCGGGAACTGCGGAAAATTCTTGCACTCATATTCAAAGAAACGGAGAAAAGCGATGTCTGAAATATTTGAAATCGAAAACGGGGTACTTACAAAATACAGCGGAGAATCGCACAGCATAGTTGTACCCGAGGGTGTCGGGGTTATAGGGAATGAAGTTTTCAAGGGAATGGCTTGGATAACGGACGTTTCCCTGCCCGACGGACTGACCGAAATTTGTGACAACGCATTCAAGGGGTGCAGGAAACTGGAGAGGATAAATTTCCCCGATAGTCTGCAAAAAATAGGTGACTTTGCATTCCACAGGTGTCACTCTCTTGTGTCGGTGGTACTCCCCGACAGCGTGAAAATTATCGGGAAAGGAGCGTTTCTCTATTGCGACAGTCTGAAAAATTTCAGGGCATTCGGTGTCGGGTACATAGAAAAACAGACGTTTGCGAACAACACAAATCTCGAAAAAATAGCGTTGGACAGCGGTGTGGACTGCTCCGATTTCGGCAACGACACTTTCACGGGCTGTCTGAGTATAAAAGAAATAGAACTCTCGGACGGCACTTTTTATCGTGCGGAAAACCTGCTCTCGGCACTTCTCACGGAAAAGCCCGTACACCCTGTTATCCGTGCCGTTGCGGAGAGCGTCTATCAGTCCGTGAAAATCGAAAACGGCGTGCTTTACAAACTCAATGTGAATCTGAAATCTTTTGAACTGTCGGAGGGCATACGGATTATTGAAAAGAGTTGTTTTTTCAATAAAAAAGGAATAGTGTCTGTTAATTTCCCGAAAAGCCTTGAACGTATAAAAAGCAACGCTTTCGGCAACTGCATCAACCTTGAAAAGATTATTTTGCAGAGCGAAAATATTGTCGTGGAAGATGGAGCTTTCAGAGGTTGCAGCAGTCTTAAAAATATAATTATAGGGGAGCAGGCGTACCGTCTCGGCGGTATAGCCGTTGAGGAGAAAACGCCGTATATTGTCCGAAAAACAGGCTTTCAGGTTATGAGTGATTTTTATATAAGTGGCAGAATACTTATGTCTTATACGGGCTGTGAGGAGCGTGTGACCGTCCCCGACGGCGTGGAAATTATCGGGGAGGGCTGTTTTGAGGGCAACGAAAAAATCGGGCGTGTGATAATGCCCGACACTGTTCGGGAAATCCACGAAAACGCTTTTCGGAACTGTGTCTGTCTGCAAACTGCTGTGATGTCGGAAAATCTGCAAATCATACGTCGGAGTGCCTTTGAGAACTGCAAAAAGCTGATACGTTTCAACATTCCTGCCACGCTCAAAGAGGTCGGTTTTGCGGCATTCAGAGGGTGCAGAAGTCTTGAACTGACGGAATTTGAAACGGTCACGCCTCCCGCTGTACGCATAAAAGAACACGTTTACAGTGAAAATGACGTGCCTGCTTACAGTCACTGCAATGACGACAGCGTGACGGAGCTGGTCTTTGACACGTCTTTAACTATCGGGAAGTACGCCTTTTCGGGGTGCAGAAATCTCGAAACCGTTGTCATAAATAGTCCAAATTGCAAAATTGAAAGAAACGCCTTTGAAAAGTGTCCGTCACTTCGTGAAATAAAAGTGCTTGCGGGAGAAGTGGAAAAGGGAGCGTTTTCTTTTTGTCGTGAACTTGAAAAAGCTGAAATAGGCGGTGTCTCGGTGTTGCCTGACGAACTGTTTGCAGGCTGCTGCTCGCTCAGAAAAATAGAAATTTCCCGTGAAGTTGCCGAAATAGGCAGACGTTGCTTTGACGAATGTACGTCTCTTGCGGAGATCGATTTGTCACAGATAAAATTTATAGGTGAACGTGCTTTTGAACGCTGTGACGGTCTGACGGAAATAAAACTGCAAAAAGTGTCCTTGGATTTCCACGCCTTTGCGGACTGCTCGGCACTGAAAAAAATTATTCTCGATTCGGGGACAACGTTTCAGAGCGGTGCATTTTTCGGCTGTACCTTTGCGGAAAAAATTATTCTTGACGGAAAAGAATATAATTTTTCCCGTTTCGCACAGAGTAAAAATACTGCCGAAAACTCTTTTCCTTTGAGGGTTCAGGAAATAATAGGAAGCGTTTACTCCTGTTTTGAGGTGGACGAAAAAAACGGTATCAAAAAGTACAGGGGCGATGCGGTGAGGGTACGCATTCCCGATGACATAGTTTCCGCAGGTGACGAGGCTTTTCGGGATCGCTTGCGGACTGCGGACATTGTTTTCCCTGCTTGTTTCGGACAGAGCGGTAAACTCACGTTTTCAGGTACAGGCTGGCTTGAAAAAAGGCGTGGGGAACTCGGTACAAAATTCAACGTTGTGAACGGTCTGCTTATAGACGGCGTTCAATGCGGGAAAATCGCCGTCCTGACCGATGATATCAAGCGTGTGTGCAGTTGGGCTTTTGCGGGGAATGTCTCTCTTAGGGAACTTGTGCTGAAAAACAGTCGCATTGCGATTGACGCTTTTGCTTTCAGGAATTGCATAAATCTGAAAAAAATAACCTGCTCCGACGGCAGGGTGTACACGCTTGTAAAATATAATGACATTACAGAAAAGGACTACCCCGAACTTGTGAGACGCATTTTTTCGGAGTGTATAAACTGTTTTAAGACGGACGAAAACGGCGTTCTTGCGGAGAGTACGGGCAATATAAAAAATCTTGTGTTCCCCGACGGCATAACGGAAATAGGCGATGAGGTCTACATGGACTGCAATCTTCTGGAGAGTATAACGCTCTCCGCTGATACTGCTGTTATCGGGAAATCTGCTTTTCAAAACAGCAAATGGCTGAAAGCCGTGAAGAACGCTGAAAATGTGCGGAGTATAGGTGTACAGGCTTTCAGCGGTTGCAAGAGCCTTGAGAGCATAGATATTTCGGACAAACTTGAAATTCTGGGAAAGAGGGCTTTTGAACACTGTTGCGGTCTCAGAGAAATTCATATTTCAAAAAAACTGACTGTAATTCCCGAAATGGCTTTTTTCAGGTGCAAAAGTCTGAAAAAAATATTCATACCCGAATCTGTCGAAAAAATAGAAGCTAAGGCTTTTGCGTTCTGTAGTGAACTGGAAGAGGTAGTGTTTCAGAACCGTGACGGCGTTGAAATAGCTGACGATGCTTTTGCGTGGTGTGATAAATTATGAGGTACAGAAAACTCGGCAGGACGGGCTTGACAGTTTCGGAAATCGGTTTTGGGACAATTCCCATACTCAGCGGAAGTGTACCCGTCTTGCCCGAATATTTCAGCCCCGATGTTGACGGGGCAGTCAAAATTATGGAGTACGCCTACAGAATGGGGTGCAATTTTTACGACACCGCTATCCCCGAAGAGTACGGAGATGCGGAGTACAAACTCGGCGTATTTGCGAAAAAAATCGGCAGGGAGAATATTATTATCTCAGATAAAGCAAGGTTCATGGACGGAAACGATATGTTTCGGGAAGTCATGCGTTCCGTGGAAAATCTCGGTACAAAACCCGATATTTATTTTGTCCATCAAGTTGACGAAAAAAATCAAGAGGAGGTGTTCGGCAAATACGGTGCGTTGGACGCTCTCTGTGACCTTAAAAAGGCGGGGGTCATAAAGTACACGGGCATTGCCACGCACTATTACAGTGTCTGTGAACGTGCGGTTTATGATAACAGGGTGGACGTTATCCAGACAAGCGGTAATATTTTTGAGAGGGGAATTGTCGACCGCATTACCGCAAACGGAATATTTCGTGACAAGGGTCTCATATTAAATAAGGTATACGGAGCAGGCTGTCTGCTCAGTGCGTTAACGCCTTTGGAACTCATATCGGGAATACTCGGTGTGCCGTTTTCCTGTGCCTTAATCGGCATAGGTACGCCACAGCAGGCAAAAATTGCAATGTGTGAGGAACTTCCTCCGAAAAACTTCTCTTTTGAGGAAGTAACGGACAGATTGTCGGAGAAATTCTCCCCCATAAAATGCACAAGGTGTCAGAAATGCACCTGCCCGAACGGATATGAAGTACACATTCTTTTCAGGCAGTACAATTACTATCACCTTGGGAAATCCTACTGGGCTATGCGAAAACTCCGCTTGAATATTAAAGAGGTGTACGACACTTGCAGAAAATGCACCGACAGACAGTGTATGAGAGAGTGTCCGCAAAAACTGATGATTCCCGAACTCGTTGAAATGATTTATGAAATGACTCTCTGATGAAAAGCGGGGGAGACTGTTTTTTTGACAGGCATTTCAAAATAGCCATGCACTTTCGGCGTTCCCTTTGACTTGCTCATGCGGTACAAGTCCGCTTTCATCATGTTAATCATTTTAATTTTCCTCCCCGACAAGCTGTCTGAAATAGTCCTCCAAAGACACGCCAGACTCATATATTCCCGAAATACCGACATTTTCCTCTATAAGCATTAGGTTCGTCCAAAATCACAAGGTCGGGACTGTCCAACAGTGCAAAGACGATTTCAAGACGCTGTTTCATGCCGAGGGAAAATTTTTGGATTTCTTATTCTTTGCCTCCTGAAGTTTCACAAGTGAGAGTACTTTTTCAATCTGACCCGTGTCGGTGATGCCCTTTTGATAACAGTAGTACTTCAGATTCTGATAAGCTGTGAGACCTCCGAAAAAAGCGGGGTTCTCAATCAGACACCCTATATCAATATCGTTTTCTGCATTGTTTTCGACTCTTATCCATTACATAATAATTTATAACAAGTCAATGATTTTCATAAAACAAACGCCTTTTGTGAAAATATTGGTGTTTTTTCTTATTTTTTAGGCATTTATACAAAATATACACAAAACTCTTGACAAAATGAAAATGATGTGATATAATACATCCGTGTTAGGGATTGGGATATTTTGTAAATTTATAAATGAGGAGAATGTTATGATTGGGAGTAAAAAAATGTTGGCTCTCTTGGGTGGACTGGCAGTTCTTTCTCAAGCAGTGCCGCAAACGATGTTCGCAGAGGATTCTGTGAAGAGTATCATTGCGGAGAGTATGATTCCTGTTACGGTAACGGCTGTTGAACAGGCAAGTGGTGATGAAGTGCCGATAGCAGATGCGACGGTGACGCTGTATGTAGGTTCAGAGGCAAGACAAACGGCTATCACTGATGCCGAAGGAAAAGCGATGATTTCTACAGAGGGTTTGTCTTCAGATGAGCTTTGTAAGGCGACAATCTCAGCTTACAAAACAATTTCGGAGGAAAAGGCAACCGACGGCGATGCCCGTGATGGTTTGTTCAGCAATTTCCCCAAAAATGAAGACGGCGATTACATTCGCACGGAGTATCAGCTTCATTCCGAGCTTATCGACTCAAACGGAAACTGGGTTGGTGAAAGTGTAAGTCCCCGTTTCAATCAGGCGGACATCATTTTTGTCATTGATTCCACAGGTTCTATGGGCGATGTCATTAACAATGTCAAAGAAAATGTACAGAAATTCTCTGAAAACCTCATCAGTCAGGGACTTGATATCCGTTTCGGTATCGTAGATTACCGTGATATTGAGAGGGAGGACGAAGAGACTGTTCTGCACTACTTAGACGGTTCGCAGTGGTTTACCGATGCTGTCTCCGTAAAACAGGTGCTTTCCAATATCGAAGCAGATGGCGGAGGAGATGAACCTGAGAGTGCACTTGATGCACTGGGACTGGTTGCTGATGATGATATTTATTGGCGTAGCGGTGCACAGAAGTTTGCGTTTCTCCTGACCGATGCGAGTTTCAAGACAAGTAACAGTTACGGCTATGAGAGCTTGGACGAAGTTGTTGATGCCTTGAAAGCGAAGGACATTGTTACTTCCGTTGTTACATCGAGCAGTAAGGCGTCTGCTTACTCCTCATTGAAGAATACAGGCGGAGAGATTTTTAAGAATATCAATTCTGATGAGTTTTATACCGACCTCAAAGCTCTCTCCGACAGTATTATCAACTATACTGTTGATGAAAAGAAGCTTGTTCTCAAAGAACCAAGGTTGCTCTATAACGTCTCTGTCTCCTACCTTGCCGATGATAAAAATTCCCGTTCGGACGAATATCAGGATTCGGTCAAGGGTATGCTCAATGAGTACGCAAAGGACGTGGCACAGACAACCGACGGTCACGTTCTCATTAACAAGGTGATTTTGCACCCCACCGATTCACGAATGAATTTCTTTGACACGTCTAACCCCGCTGCTATGTCGGATATTCAGATACAGGCTCATAAGGACGATGCTTTGGTCGGAGATGTTCAAGTAATTTCCAACACCAATTCGGGAGGCTTCTACAAGTCGGACGCAGTTGGCAGTGATTCAAGTTTGGAGCAATTCAATCACTTTAAGTTCCTTGAAAGCCTGGACAAGTACAAGAGCAGACAGGTATTCCGCAGGATTCAGATGAGTGGAGAGTGGGATTTCTCACTTATTGACAATGCTGCAAGTTACGCCGAGACCCTGATGCACGAAAGTGGACACTACCTGTTCTCATTCAGGGACGAATACCGTGATTACCAAAATAAAATCTGGGGCGTGAACGTCCCGAAGCCTATACAGGGCAACTATGGTGTGATGGACGACCAGCATACGGGAATTGAACTCTCAAAGACCGCAGGTGAATACAGCTATTTCGGTGAAACATTCCCGTCGTCAGATGATACTCGCCACACATCACAGTCTGCAATGTGGGGTCTGTCCACGGAGGATATGTTGGCTCAGGAAATGACAGACGGTTTCTCCGTCGTGACCAATGACTGGATAACAACAGACGTGTTCGACAACCCGTACAAGGCAGAGTACACAAAGGCTTCCAACGGAATCGACCGCCATGCTTCTTACTCCTATGCGGGTTTGGAAGAGGATGACTATATCTATGTTTCCGCTTATATCGAAGGTATCAGCGGAGGAAGCGGTGAAAGTTCCCTGAAGATGGCTACAGCTACTCGAACTGTACCGAATGATTTCTTTGATGAAATTCAGGCGACGTGTTACTCTCTCGCTCCTTTGAAGACCAAAGCAACCGATGACCATGTGACTGTAAGTATATCCGCAGAGGAAGGCAGTGATTACTCCCTTTACCTCAAAAAGATGGGAGAGAGCGAATATGCGGAGTACGAATTTACCGAGTCTGAGGAGACGGAAAATCAGATTGACGTAGATGTTCCAATTGTACCCTCCGATTTGGCTGAAATTCGTCTTGTCAGCGAAGTTGACGGCACGGAGTTTTGTAAGGTCTACTATATCGACCGCTCAGAGACAACCGACAGCGGTTATATTTACAACTCTGTGACGGGTTCTGTGTCTGCATACGCCGAAACCGACGATAACACGACGTATACAATTCTTGCCGATAACACGAGCTATACAAATGGTTCGTTTACCTCCGTAAATGAGGCGACCAGAATTTCCAGTGATAACGGAAAAGGTATAACAGGCGGTGAGATTTATGCAGTCGCTTCCAAGAGGGCGAACATCAATTTTTCCACTCTCAGTTGGTTTAAGTATGCGGACGATACGTGGACAAAGTTGGATACCGATATATCACAGGAGGAAAATATGAATATCGGTACACGTGCAGACCTCGACGGAGAAGGTTTGTATGTCTTGATGGCAGAGTCTGCTGTTGACAGTTCGGCACAGGCAGTACAAAATTTGCAGTATACACAGGTGACAGACAGAGATGCCGTTGTGGAGCTGAGTTTTGATGACCCCAACGAGGGAACAATGTCCTACAATGTTTACTACAGTGACTCCGATTTCGATTCTGTTACGGACAGTGGCGTAGCTGTAAAGACCTATAATGCGGGTTCTGTGCCGCTGACGCTGGATTTGTTGGAAAAGGGTCGTCAGGTATATGCTGCAGTGGAAGCCGTTATGGAAGATGGCAGTAAGTCTCCGCTGAGTGAGATTATCTTAATCGGAGGAGAAGCTGATTCCGATGGAGACGGTATACCGGACTGGTATTGTGATGAACACTCTCTGTGGTCTGAAGACGGAGAGGAAAAGAACATTGCTGAGAGTGATGATGACGGTGACGGACTGTCCAATCTGGAGGAGTACCTCAATGGCAGTGACCCCAAAAATCCGAATGACCCTGTAAATACGGACAATATTGCTCTGAAATCAATCACTCTTCCGGAAGAATTTACTGTCGGTGTCGGTCAGACGGCAGACCTTGTTGCGGTGCTCTCCCCCGAAAATGCGACCAATCAGGAAATCGTTTGGAGCATAGACAACGGTAAAATCGCTTCGGCAGTCGGCAGCAATGCAAGCTGTAAGATTACCGGTATCTCCACAGGTACGGCTGTTGTGACTGCGGTGTCAAAAGACGGTGGTTTTATTACAAAGTGTGTTGTGACTGTGTCCAATGAAATTCCTTCTTCTTCAAGTAGTTCAAGCACACCCTCAAATAATTCGAACACCTCTTCCTCGAATAATTCGAACAACTCTTCTTCGGGCAATTCAAATAACTCCTATTCTTCGGGTAACTCAAACAACTCGTATTCTTCGGGCAGTTCTAACAACTCCTCTTCTTCTGATTCGGACAAGAGTTCTTCGTACAGTACGACTTCGGCACCAAAAACCGGAGATAAAGGTATCGGGTCTTTACTTACAGTTTTGGCTGTTTCATTGTCTACGGGATTGATTTCTAAAAAACTTAAACGAAAGAAAAAATAATATATATTGTCATTCCCAAGGGTGTTACGGAAATCGGAAAGCATTTGAGGACTGTACAAAAATAACTGTCAGGAAAGCATAAAGAAAATCCGAATTTCATGATACAGTATAAATTGAAAATATCAGCCACCTTGCAAATGGTAAATCACATTTGCGAGGCGGCTGTTTTTATATCCGAAAAAATTGATAAGACACGTTTATTGTAAAGGAACTGAAAACGGTGTTGGCAAGCAGGAATTTCGCAGGCGTTACGGCTACTGTGACAGTCACAAATTCGGAAAATTAAGATTTTTATAACTTGACAACGGCGTTTTTTGTGCTAAAATGTAACTGTTACATAGGTATATGTCTTTAATACTTCCCTGTATGCTGTTTCGCACGTTTCGGAATCAGATGACAGAATTATATATCCTATGAATTTGAAAGGATTTCCTTTATTTTATCTCCAAATAAATTTGTATCCTCATTATAAATATTTATAAGTAATTTGTAAATATTATTATAAGCATTAATATTGAGACTCTTGAGTATTTTCTTTAACTTTACAACGGAATCATCGTCGTTTAGAATCCTATACATAAGTACTCTTGACCATTCAGGAGAACTATTTGCAATATCATTTATTCCATTCAATAACATTCTATATGATTCTTCAGAAGAAATATATTCTTCAATCAAATGAATTAACCTGTACATTGCTTCCATATCTTCTGTATTATCATCTAAAACATTTATCAGGGGAATAATGTCATTTGTTTCAACTGTTTCATCACACAACAAATCTAAAGTTAAATCAAATATTTCAAATTCTTCATCAGTTTTCATTAACCTGTTATCATATAAAGAATGTAACAATTCCTCTTTCATAACAATCACTTCTTCCTATTTTTGAATAAAGTTGAGATTTTTATTTTGGACGTATTTGTTCATATAATCCATCTTCCATATATACCATTTTGTCTGATTCTATAATCTGATGATTTAGCATCCAGATTTTCAGAGTGCCATGATATTTTTTAAGGATATGCCTGACACTTAGCAATCCTATACCATATTCTTTTTTCCCTCTTTTTTTAATCAGGATTATAAGAATTTTCTATATCTATTCTGATAATCCCAATGCTAAAGACCCATAGCAATAAAGAAGTTTTTCATCTCCTGAATCAGACCGCATAATATAGCGATTATGCAGTCTTTCTGCCAAATTTCCCTGTTTCTGTTGTCACGCTTGAAACTGCAACATCAAAGCGGAAATAAATGTCAATCTGTTAGACCTGTTCGAAAACCTTGACAAAAGGAATAAAAGATAATAAAATAATTAATGGTGATATAGTTATGGATAATAAAGAAAGACTTTCAAGAATAAAAGAAAATAAATACCGGGAAATATTTGGAGTAAATAAAGAAATATTTGAAGAAATGCTTAAAATTTTAGAAACGGCATATAAAGAAGAGCATAAAAAAGGAGGAAGGCCGTCTGTATTAAGTAGACCTGTTCGAAAACCTTGACAAAAGGAATAAAAGATAATAAAATAACTAATGGTGATATAGTTATGGATAAT
>CANQWR010000030.1 GCA_947627625.1 uncultured Ruminococcus sp.
TCGGGTTCCGCCTTTGCGATTTCCGTGAACGAAACACAACTCAGTTCTATATATCCCTCAAAGCCGTTTGCGGAAATTTTTGCGTACTGCCCGTCAATTGAACTGAGCAGAATACTGTCATTTTCGTACAGACGGCAGAGAACTTGACCGCCGTCGGGGGAACTCTTCAGCTCAACGTATTCCGCTCCCTCGGGTACTGCAATAAATGCGGGTGAGGGGTCGCTGTCGGCATTGCTCTCGGTATTCTCATTTTCCGCAGAGGAAACGGGGACAGAACTGTTCATATCCGCACCCGAAAAAGGCTGTTCGGCAACGTTTCCGCAAGCCGTCAGCAGAAAGAGTGCACAGGCTGTCAGGAGAGATTTTGTGAATTTACGCACTTTTTCAGTTTTTTTCATAAAAACAAGTCCTTTCTCAAAAATAGATTTATAAATTACAAATCACGCAGTCCTGCATCCCACTCCTGAATAGCAAGAGCATCATCTGTGTTTATTCCGTCGTCTCCGACCACATCCGCATTTGCAGAACCGTTTTCTGTCAGGGCGTACTCGTCGGAATTTGCCAGATACTGGAGAATTGCGACTGCATCGGCGATTGTAACCCCACCATCGTCGTTTGCATCGCCTTTTTTAACATTTTCGTCCAAAGCCGTCTCATAAGTGCCGTTGTTGTCCGAATCGGCAAGCACTCTTATTTCGCCCTTTTCATTCTGTGTGACGAATACCTCGTCGTAATTAGTTGACAATCTGAAACTGTCGGTTATGGAATTGTCGTCCCCCGAAACCTCTATCAAGACATTTTTCAAATTGTCGCCCGATATAAGATATCCGTAATTTTCGACGCTGTATTCAATGCTGTCCGTTTTATCGCCCTTTATTGACAGGCTCGACCAGTCTGTCACCTGTTCGTCCTCGTTGACGGTCAATTTCAGCTCATATTTCATGTCCGAACCCTTTAATTTGACGTGTCCGTTCGGTTTTACCAGAGAGTAGAAAAAGTTGTCTGCATTGACGGTATATAGCAAATCTTCATAGTCCATCATGAAATTACAGTCTGTGGGCTTGTCGTATGACCACTCATAAGAGGCTGTCGGGTTCCAGAACGCATAGAAAGCCGTGTTTGAGTCCGTTTTCAGCTCATCCGCCATACTGATATTATATGAAGCTATATTTCCCTTGTCTCCTGAGTTGTTCATGACGGGATTTCCCGTATCCTCCACCTGATTTACGGACAATTTGTCGTTGTTTTCCGAGTTGATACAAAGTCCTGCAAGGTAGTGCGACGGCTCTGTGTCCTGCATCAGACCGATAACGTCGGTTTTCGATTCATATTCTATCAGGTCAAACAAATAGCCGTGCAGCAGATTTTTTGAGTCCGCATTCCAGTAACAATATTTGGTCACATATGACTTATTTATATCGTCGTAATATCTCGTATTCTGGTATGGAACTATCCAGCTGTAGTCCGAGGAATTGTAGTAGATACAGCAGTTATTTTTCAATTTATTCTGTGATAAATAATTCGGGTCTGCTATCAATATTTTTTTGTCATAATTTTTTTCGGTGACTTCCGAATAATAGTCACAGGACTGGACATCATACGCAATCACGGAGTGATAACCCCCGTAAAGGGTGTTATTTGATTCATTTAACTTGGATATTGCATAGCCCACTTCAACAAGGTCATCGTCTTTGTTTAATTTATTAATCAATGTCCTTATGTAATCACTCTGGGGATTTTTGTCAACGTCGCCTATCAACGCATTTTGGCGGAGTATCTGCGACATTCTTGAAACTCCCTGAAGCTCCTGGATAAAATTTATAACAGAAGTCATCTCCTCGGTGTTTGTATTTTTATTTACCACATCATTTCCACCATATTTCGACAGTTTCAGGTCGTCCTGCTTGGCGAGTATTTCCGACACGGTCATTCCGAAACAAGCCCCCCCGAAGCCTTTAAGATTGTCCATGTATATGGTATTTTCCAGTTGTTCTCTTTGTGTCGTGCTAAGTCCGAAATCCCTGCACATGGCGTTCAAGATATCGTCTCTCACATCGTAGGAGTCGAAGTAGTCGTCCGAGTTGTCAAAACTCCAGTTGTCCTCTCCCCAAATGAAAGCCTCTGTTTTTGTAGTGCTTGCACTTGTTTCCGTGGTAGATGTGCTTGTTGTTGTTGTTGTTGTTGTGGTAGTTGTTGTAGTTGTAGTTGTCGTCACTGCTGCCGTCTCAACAGCTATGTAGCCGTCCATAGCGGGGTCAATATCGGCAAGTTCGGGAACTTTTGCAACGTCTGCCTGATACTGTGAATCATTTGTTATTGGGTTTGAGAGGTTATAGATACCTTTTGTGAACAAATAGTCCATCATCAGCTGGTTGTCCTGGTCCTTGTTAAGGAACAAGTCCTCTGCATCCGGGTTGCTCTTGTAGATGATGTCTATCGGGAATACATCGCCTTCCTGTACATCATCGGGGAGTGTGAGTTTGAAATGCCAGAAAACGCCGTCTTGTCCTGTGTCTACAGAAGATGATGTGGCTACAAAGAAACCACTCATTCCCTGTTCAGAGGCTGTTGGGTCTTCTTGTACCTTTGTACCTTCAAGATATTTAGCGGCTTCACCTGCTTCTACGTTGATGTCGCCGAAAGGATTAAGACTAATTGTAAGACGTGAGTCGTAGTAGATGTGCAAACCTGTTGAGGCATACTCAAGATTTGCACCGCTGACCGTAATTTCTATCTCCCTGTCGGGATTAGACTGTGCCTCGTCAAGAGTGATGACCTCTTTCGTCACGCTTATTGTCGGAGTCACCGTCGCACCGCTTACGTCGGTGTTTCCGGGGTATTCGGCCGAGAAACCCGTCATACTCGTCGTAAGCATGACCGCACATGATGACGCTATGGCGACAGCATTTTGGATAATTTTTCTGAGCATAAAATCTCTCCTTTACTTGTATTTTTTTACACTCTGCCATATTTATTTTACCATTCCGTGACAGATAATTCAATACATTTATCAGACAAAATTTTATGGATATTTTTGTATCACATTTACAAATTTAGTATATAAATCCGATATTGTGTAATACCAAAAAAATATGTGTATGTGTATACACATACACATATTTTTGAAATATTTGTCATGTATGGAAGATTTTCACCCACGGACACCCGAAAAGGGGTATATAATATTTAGTAAGCCGAAATTATTAAAAAAAAGGCATTCACCACTTTCGGTAAATGCCTTTTTTAATAATCAAAACAGTGACAGCTGCTCGGACAGATAATATGCGTGTTCCATGTGCTGTTTTACGTCAGATTCAAGTATTTCCACGTTTGAGAGCGGAAGATTTCTGAAACGGAGCTGATACACCACATCGAAAAAACGTGTGACCGTTGCTGTTCCGAGGTGTGTCAGGCATATCAACTGAATATTGAAGTGCCTTGCGATACCGAACATAGGTTCAAGAAGGTGCGGTGAGGAAATTGGTCCGAACGGGTTGTCTAAAATCAGTACACCACTTGTCGAGTTGAGACTGTTTGTCAGGCTTCTTGTGTAATTCATAACGGATATGATTAGCGAGAACAGTACAACAAACTGTTCTCCGCCGGAATTGTTTGTCGGAGCGTTTTGCCACGGAAGATAACAACTGTTGCGGAAATTCTTGTCAATTTTGAATACATTGACCGGAATGTCGTCTTTGCCTATGTAGCAGTTCAGAAGCTGTCTGATTTCCAGATGACAGCGGCGTGATACGGTTTTTGTTCTGCATTCGGACAGATATTCTCCGACTTGTTCGGTAATATAATTGTCAATTCTCTTCTCGGGCTGTTCGCTTGACTGTTCGACCACAGGCAATTCAATCCGTATCATCTGTTTTTTTGTGTTGCCGAACTGTATTGTTGACTTTTTTGACAAAATGACAAGATTGTCGTACAGACGTCCAACACGGTGCAGGCAGTGTCCTGCAAGCTGTTTTCTGCTGTTTTCAACGTCTTTGAGCACGATAGTCAGCTGTGCGATTCGCTCCCGATAGCGTTTTATGTCGCCCTCCGTCCGCTCATAAAGCGTAAAATACTTGTCTCCTGCAATGCTGTTGTTGTCAATTACGGACAGAATGCCGTCAAGAGTTCCCGAAAACATGGAATTTTTATCCCTGAAAGGCTCAAGCTCACGGCGGTGATAGATTTTTGTCCTGTCCTCAGCCTGTTTTAGCTGTTCGACACGGTTTTCTATTTCCTCACGCAGGCTGTCGGTGTCACGCAGAATATCGGTTATCTTTGGCGTGTAATCGGCAATATCTCTTTTGAATTTTTCTGCAAATCCGACTGCATATTTTCTGTCAATACCGAGATTATTCAACCGCTCTTTACACTCTTGCAGACTTTTTTCGTGAACGTCCAGTGCAGATTCACATTCTTTTATACGGCGTTCAAAGTCGGAACCCACTTCAGGACGTGGCAAAAGCTCCGTGTGCAGTTCGGAAAGTTTCTTTTCAGACTGCTCCAGTACGCTCACGGCGTTTGCGTGAAACTTAGTAGCTGTTAAAAGATGTCCGTCAGCCTGTTCGGTTTCCCTTTTTGCCCGTGCAAGCTGTTCCTCCGCACGGTTATAGGCACTTTCGGAATATGTAATATTTTCATATTCTGTCTGTTCGATGTGAAATCTCCTAATATCGCTCTCTTTTTTTCTGATTGTATCCTGTACTTTTTTGAGATTGTCCCGCAGTTCACGGCAGTCTGCCGAGTATTTTTCCCGATAAAGACGGTACTCCGCAAGCATTGCAGGGTAGTCTTCCGACAGCTTTTCCGCTTCTTGACAGTCTTTAAGCTCAATAAGCAAATCACGGTACTCCGCTTTTTTGTCAATGATTTGTCTGATTGTGTCATCACATTTTGTCATAAGTTCGGAGAGACGTTGTTTTTCTTTACGCTCTGTATCTATTTGGCGGGACAGCTGTCCGCAACTGTCCTCTAACTTTGCAATCTGTTTTCTGATGTCGTCGTATTGCAGTATCATATCAAGGATTTGCCGAAATTCGGATTGATTTTTTTCGGCATTACTCCTGATTTCACGTTGTTTTTCTCTGAGTTTGCGGAGTTCCTCCATACGCTTTCCGATTTCGGACTGTCGGTTGCCCAGAATTAAAAGTTCATTTTGTACTTCCCGTAACTCGTCTTGGGAAGATGATATACTTTCCTGCAATTTCTGTTCATAGTCGGCAGTATATGTAAACCGTGACAGCGTATTCTTTTCCGACTCCCATTCGGAAATTCTGTGTCTTATACTCTCAATGTCTCTTTGTGTACTGTCAAGTTTTTCCTGAATATGCCCCCTGTAAGCGGAAGCGTCACGAAAATATTCCCTGTCAAATGCCGACAGAAAGCGTTCGGGTTCATTCCACTTTCCCTCGGCGATGTCCGCAATTTCGGAACGTGTGTACACGGGTACGATTGCCGACAGCCACGACTCCGACGGTTGTGACAGAAGTTTTTGCTTTTCCCTTTCGGAGTCCACTATGACGGAGTAGGCGACAAGCGGGTTGACGGAGAGAATTTCCCCACGTATTTTTTCACTCTGCAAATTGAGATACTGTTCTCCCGTCCTGTAAGAAATACCCGACTCCTGCAAAAATCCGACCGCTGTCCTTGACAGATGGAGCTGTCCCGTCTCAATACACCTCAACTGCTCATTGAACAGTTCGGCGGAGCGTTCGGACTGTCGGAGCTTTGTGTTCAGGTCTGCGATTATCCTGTCGAGACTTTTTTTCGGTTCGTCCGTAAAAAGTCTGCTCTCGGGTATAGACAGATGTTCCAGCACGCTCAGGACTGCACTATATTCTTTCCGATACTGTTTAAGGTCAGACTCCCGTTGCCTCAGATAAACTTCGCATTCCACATGAGTTTTTTGGAGTTCCGACCGCTTTACATTCTGTGTGTCGAGTTCCTGTCTAAGAGCAGTCTCTTCACTCTGACAGCTCTTTATCTCCTCATCGGCAATTCTCAGCTGTTTTTCATAGTCTGCACGGATATTTTCTATATCTTCTCCCGAATAATCCCCGTCAAGCATAACGGTTATGTGCAGGGCGAGTGCTTTCAGTCCCCTGTTAATTTGTTCGACAATATTGTCCTTTTTTCCTATTGACCGGTTCAGGGCGGCGTTTTCGTCGGTTTGCTGTCTTTCAAGACTTGAAATTTTTTCCTGTGTTTTGCGTTCCGAACGGGAGTACTCTGCTATTTTATTTTCTTGACTATCTAACTCTTTCTCCGCCTGTTTTTCCAGTTCGGAAGCCGTCAAAAATAGTGAGTACTTCAGAGACAGAATGCGTAAATCCTGTGTCCCGTGTTCAAATTCCCTGATTTTGGAAGTCAAAGCCTTTTCGGTGTTTCTCTGTTCAAGAAGTTCGGCGTACTCTTTAGCCGTGTTCAGCACCGTGACCATGTGTTCGGACTTGTCACGCTGAATTTCGGCTTCATGTTTTTTCTGCTTGCACTCTTTTAGCTGTGTTTCCGCCTTTTCAAAATTTTCCCTTGCAATATAGAACGTCTCGGAGGCTCTCTCGGCTTTTATGTGGTGCAGTTTTTGCTTTAAGTCTGAAATAGTTTTTTCAAGCTGTTCACGCTTTTCCGTGTCAAGTTTAATATTTTGTTCAATTGTAAACAGGTGGTCCGACAACAGGCGTATCGCCTGAATCCTCAAATCTTCGGCACTCCACATATCTTTTATAAGCGGGAGTATGCCCTGTAGTTTTTCCGTAAAATCTGCAATATCTGAACGTAGACGGAGTTTTTCCTCCTGTTTTGCGTAACTGTCGGCATAGTTTACAAACATCTCTTCAAGTGTCTCTTCCGATGACGTGTCATTCGGCATTACGCTCGGAATAATAAATTTGTCAAGCAGACTGTCGGCAGTTTTGTACTCCTCAAAGAATTTCGTGACACCGCCCTCTACCGCATTTACACGTGCAATAATTTTTTCCCATTCTGTGTGGAGAATGCCGTATTCTTCAAGGCGTTTCTGATAATTTCGCAAGGAATCGGAGGGATAATATTCTATTTTTCTGTTTTGCAGATATTTATGCAATTCCTCAAACGACATCGGACGAATATGACTGCCTGTCCGCTCTGTAAGAGGAAGGTTCACAAGATTTAGCTTGTCGCCGTTTATTGCGTAGTCGTGCAGAAAAGTATAGTATCGGACGGTTTTGCTCTTGTTTTCGTCGTCTGCCGTTGTACTCGCCGACATTGCAATACCCGTCAGCAGACTGTTTGTAGAGTTGTCCAACGCCCACTCTATCAGTACAAAAGCATGGTCTGTACCCTTCTGAAAATAATCGCTGATACTGCGTCCCTGTATTTTTCCCTTGGGGCATACGGGTTGTAACAAGAGCTGGACAATTACGGATTTACCGCCGCCGTTGTCCAGATTCAAGAGAGTGTCGACAGGTTTTCCGTCAGCGTTTTCGGTGCAGAATATTTCGTCGGGTATAAGCTTTGCACCGTTGTTGAACCTGAAATTAACAATTCTTATCTTACGGATTGCAGGCATTTATTTTTCCCCCTCCAGAACTGAATTTATCTCGGAAATACGATTTTTAGCCAGATAATACGGCATAAGGTCATTTAATTTGACGGTAGGTTTCCACACACCGTCCGCATTGTACAAAAGTTCCTCGTCACGGAATTTTCTGATAATCTTCATAAAACAGCCGTGTCTTGTGTCCACGGAATTGGACTCGTCACCACGCTTTGCAAGCCAGTTGTCGGCAAGTCGCAAAAAATCAATGCTGTACCGTGCAGACGCATTTTTCAGCGTTTCGCCCTCCGAATGCACCTGTTCACAGTGGTGGGTGAACTCGTCCAGAAAATCCGACTCCTTTATATAGTATCTTGTTTGCAGAGTGTTTCCCTTGCCGCCGTAAAGCTCGTGCAGGAGAAAGACAGCCATATAGTTAAGCAAATAGAGTTCCTCAAGTTTTTCGTTCCCGACACTCCGACGAAAATCACTGTTATCCTGTGAAAACAACTCGTTGCTCGGATTTGGCAGAAGATAAAGTCTGCCGTTGGTTCTGTACAGCGTAAAGTCAAATTCCTGTTCCATGACAGCAAGTTCGGAGGCTATTTCCGAATCGCTGTAGTATTCATAATATACGGGTTCCTGTTCGTGAGTTATATAACCTTTTTCCATTAGTTTTGCAAACAGTCTCAGACTCTCGGGTTTCATCTCTTCACCTCAATCCTGAAATCATTTATTTTTATAACAATGTCCGCACCGTCCGACAGGGTGACGATTTTGTCAAGTTTTTGTACAGATATTAAATCCATATTTACCAGTTCCGACGGCAGTTCACCCAGACAGTAGGACAAATCAAATTCGCCGACGGGTTCAATAATATCCCGCTGCTTTGTCCTCCAGTCCGCAATATCTATCTCACCGAATCCGTACAGTTTCAGCATCACATCGGGCAAGGACTTTTCCTGCAACTGCTCTGCAAGCTGTTCCCCCGACATAGTTTCAACATAACTGCTGAAACAAAAAACAGGATTTTTTTCCGCATAGGAAAGCAATCCCCCGACTATATCCACGTATCTCTTATTTCTCAAATCGTCCGCACTGTCTGTACTCTTTTCACCTGTTATGTCTATGCCGTCATCTCTGCTGTTTTCCCTGACGGGGCTTTGTCTATCGTAGAAAAAGTCAAGCCCGAACAGGTGCGGGAATACAGGGCGGTACAGCGGAATAAAAAGTCTCCCGATATTGACAGTATTTTCTAAATCCATTCTCTGCATGGGCAAAAGAAGTTCCTGTTCAATGTCGTAACGCCCCATCTGTGAATATGAAAAACTGTCGTCCATGAGACTTTCGTACAACTCGGACAGCGTGTATTTTTTGTTGAAAACTCCGCTCTGTTCGCTTATGACCGTGTCAATATTGTCCAGAATCTCACATATTTTCTTCTCTGTCTGACCAATATTTTCATCACTCTCAATTTCGGCATCGGTGACAGCCTGCAATTTTGCCGAAACAATATTTCGTATATCACTCAGCTGTTTGTTTTCGTCCTCAAAGGATTCACTGACCTGCGTGACAATTTCCTCGTATTCGTCAATGGAAACTTCAGATATATTTGTCCTGCAACGAATCATAAAATCGTCCATTCTCGTTTTGAGATTTCTGACCCTGCTGACAAGTTCACGGCTCTCCCGGAGAGCCTTTCCGTAATTGCCACGCCTGATAAATTCCTGCAATTTGAAACGGCTGACGGAAAAATCAAGTTCACTGTCAATTTCCTTAGTCCTGAAAAGAAATTCATACGCCTCGTTTGTCAGGACATAGCTACCGTTCTGCTGTTCAATCAGAATCAGGGAACTCTGCTCCCTGAAAACATCGTCACCGCTCTGAAAAGTGTCAAACAGACGAATTTTTCCGCCGCTTTGCAGTACATCTGTCACAATATAGTCGGCGAGTGTACTTGCCTTTTCGGGTTCGTACCCGTAGACATCGGCTAATTCACGCAGAAATGCCGTAATATCCTGTTTTGTGCAGCGTTCACCGTAGCGGAGGGTGCTGTCCATTATAAAGACCATCACCATGAGTATAAGATTATCTGTCCTGTCATCGTTGTTGTTAAATAATTCACGAATTTCCGCTGGTTTGCTTCTCTGCAACAAGTGTTTTACCAGATTTACAAACCGCATACGTTTTTCAAAATCCTGTAACAACTCTTTTGATTCCGCTGAAATCATTGTATCTACCTCATATTGTCCGCCAGCACGGGATAAGAGAGTATCTCTTGTGGCAGACGTTTATTGTCTTTTAATATCCGTGTAATCTGTTTCTGTTCACAAGCCCGAAAAAGCGGCAATATTTCGGAAATTTCGGGAATTATACATCTTCCGTCGTCGCTGTCGGGGAGCTGAATGTCACGGCTCAGTTCAAGCATTTTCTTATATGCAGGAGTGAAAAGCCTGATATGAAGTCCCTTTGCCGTCTTACAAAGACGCAGAAAAATGTCAAACCCCGCCCTGTCAATGTCTCCGCAATAGAGAAAATTTATCTCATCTGCTCCCAGATACCTTGCATATGAATTGAATTTTCCCTTTCCCGTAATGTCGTTGCCCTGACCGAAAATAACGCCGTCAATTTGAGATTCAAACAGAAAACAAGCCCCCGATTCATACATAAGACGACGTATATTGAACCATATGTCTTTATTTTCACAGATAAGGAGTGTCATCTGATTTTTGCGGACGGGTATATAGTCCGAAAAACACTGTTCGGGTGTCTCGTAAAAATTGAGAGTGTCGCCCGTTATGCCCATACATTCCAAAAGTCTCAAATGACAGTCCAGTTCTTTTTCGTCGCCGAATATCACAAAAGAGCGTTCACGCCTTGACATCATGTTACTGTCTGTGTTGTGTGTCAGCCAATCGCTCAGGCGGTGCAGAAAATCCCTGTTGTTGACGTACTGCAAACGATTGCGGAGAAGATACCCGTTTGCCGAAAGTCTCGGGTGAAGTGCATAAATCTCGTCAGGCGGTATTTGCACAGTTTCTTCCATGCAGATTTTATATTTCATGTACAAAGGCGTTTTGAGGTTGCCGTTTGTCTTACTGCTCTTGATGGGAATTAAAATCCCCCGATTTGTGAGTTCTTCTATCTGTTTGGCTAACCGTCCGTAGTCCGAACAAATTCGGCTGAGTTCCTCCAATGTGACTTTTTTCCGAGGGTATTTCTGCAATGATTTATATAACAAATTTGTACTCTTATCCATACGCCACCTCTTTACAGATTATAGCATGATCTGATAAAAAAATCAACCCTATTATGACTTTTCCGTCTCCGCCTGTTTTTATATATAAATTCAATATTGTGTAATATTATAAAAAGATGTGTATGTGTATGTGTATACACATACACATCTTTATTCAAGAATATTTTTTCTCATATTAACCAAATCAAAAACGTCCGTATTTCCGTCAAAATTCAAATCGGCAAGAGATTTTTCAAGATCTCCGCAGTCCGGGTTATTTAACAGATATTTATTTAACAAAACGAGGTCCGCAACATTTACATCGCTGTCGGAGTTTAAGTCTCCCATGATTTCGGAACACTCCGGGAGCGTACCGCCCTGAAAATCGTGCAGAGAGGAGGGAGCGGAGAGTTTCCAAGAGGAGTGATTGTTGCCGTCTTTGATTTGATTATCTGATTTAAGAAAATAATTATAGCTGATTTTTTCATCGTCGCTGTCGTCCCAAGTCAGGTCG
>CANQWR010000031.1 GCA_947627625.1 uncultured Ruminococcus sp.
AAAAAAATTCCCAAATATATTATAGCATATTTCTGTAGTGTTTTCCATAGTTTTTTGAAAATTTCAGAAATTAAAAATAAAAATTTAATACAGCTATTTATTTTTTTTGAAAAATATGGTATAATTATCAGAGATTCTCTCAGCAGAAAATATAAATACGAAAGAGGTTTTTTTATGAGAGCAGTTATAACTGTCATAGGCAAGGACAACGTAGGCATTCTCTACAAGGTGAGCGGGATATGTTCGGAGATGGGAGTGAACGTTATAGAGGTGACACAGAGCGTATTGCAGGATATGTTCGCAATGATAATGCTTGTTGACATAACGTCAATGGAAGAGGACTTCTCGGAGCTTGTCGACCGCATGAACAGTCTCGGTCAGAAACTCGGTCTGTCCATCCACACCATGCACGAAGATATTTTCAACTCCATGCACAATATATGAGGAGAGTATCCTATGCTTAATATTTACAATATTCTTGAGACAATAAGAATGATACAGGACGAATGTCTTGATATAAGGACTATAACTATGGGTATATCTTTGCTTGACTGTATCGATTCCGATATAGACAGGGCTTGCGACAAGATCTGCAAAAAAATAGTCTCACACGCCGAAAAGCTCGTGCCTGTGGGGGAGCGGATCGAAAAGGAGTACGGCATACCCATAATAAACAAGAGAATTTCGGTGACACCCGTGTCAATGCTTGCTGCGTGCTGTCCGGACGGAAATCCCGTGAAATTTGCAAAGGCACTACAGAAGTCAGCGGACATATGCGGGGTGAACTTCATAGGCGGTTACTCTGCACTTGTACACAAGGGCTTTTCGGCGGGAGATGAAGCACTTATAAAATCAATCCCCGAAGCTCTTGACGTGACAGAAAATGTCTGTTCGTCAGTAAACATAGGTTCTACAAAGTCGGGAATAAACATGGATGCTGTTAAACTTATGGGTGAGATAATAAGGGAGACCTCCATCAGGACGGCAGACCGTGACTGCATAGGTTCGGCAAAGCTGGTAGTTTTCTGCAATGCCGTTGAGGACAACCCGTTTATGGCGGGAGCATTCCACGGTGTGGGAGAGCCCGACTGTGAAATCCATGTAGGTGTCTCAGGACCGGGAGTAGTCCGCTCTGCACTTGCAAAGTACCCTGACGCTTCTATAGACGAACTTGCGGACATAATCAAGAAAACGGCATTCAAAATCACAAGAATGGGACAGCTTGTAGGGGCAAAAGCCTCTGAACTTCTCAAAGTGCCGTTTGGAATAGTTGACCTTTCTCTCGCTCCTACTCCCGCAATAGGAGACAGTGTTGCACACATTCTTGAAGAGATGGGGCTTGAACAGTGCGGTACTCACGGCACTACCGCCTGTCTTGCAATGCTGAATGACGCTGTCAAAAAGGGAGGAGTAATGGCGTCTTCAAGCGTGGGAGGACTTTCGGGAGCATTTATACCTGTCTCCGAAGATGCAGGTATGATAGACGCTGTCACGGGCGGCACTCTCTGTATAGAAAAACTTGAGGCAATGACGGCTGTATGTTCGGTTGGACTTGATATGATAGTAGTCCCTGGGGACACCTCCGCTGAGACAATTTCTGCAATCATAGCCGACGAAGCTGCCATAGGAATGGTGAACTCAAAGACAACCGCTGTCAGAGTGATTCCCGCAATAGGCAAAGAAGAGGGAGATGTACTTGAATTTGGCGGACTTCTCGGAAGCGGACCTGTTATGTCTGTCGGAAAAAAATCGCCTGCAAAATTCATAAACAGGGGCGGACGAATACCCGCACCAATGCACAGTCTGAAAAATTAAAATAAATTATTAAAATAAATATTAAAACTAAATTATTAAAATTAAAATCAAAAAACTCTCCGAAAAGGGAGAGTTTTTTTGTTTGTATATGTCATATGTTTGTCAGGTCTCTTATTATCTCACTCGCCATTATCATTCCTGCGACAGACGGCACAAAAGCGTTTGATGCGGGAACTTCACCCCCGTGTCTCACGGGTACTTCCGACGAGCAGACTGTTTTCAGACTGTCGATATTTCGTTTTCTAAGCTCACGTCTCATAACTCTTGCAAGCGGACAGTAGGACGTGCTGTATATGTCCGAAACTTTAACCGAACAGGGGTCGAGACGGTTTCCCATGCCCATACAGCTTATCACGGGGACACCTGCATTTTTCGCCCTCATGATTATCTCAATTTTTGCGGAGACAGTGTCAACAGCGTCCGCAACGTAGTCAAATTGTGAGAAGTCGGGGAAATTCTGAGTGTCGGGCATAAAAAATATGTTATAAGTCTGAACATCTATATCGGGGTTTATGTCGAGAATACGTCTTTTTGCGATGTCCGTCTTGTACTGTCCGACAGTGCTGTTTAAGGCGTAAATCTGACGGTTTATATTTGATTTTGATACTCTGTCGGCGTCCACAAGACACAGCGAGCCTATTCCCGAGCGGGCGAGGGACTCAGCCGTGTAACCGCCCACTCCGCCAAGACCGAACACAGCGACGTGCGATTTTTTCAGAATATTTACTTTGTCAGCACCGAGGAGAAGTTCCGTCCTTGACAGCATATTTTCGTCGGGATTTTGATTTTTGATATTCATAGTTTTCAGGATCTGTACTTTTCGGGGAGTCTCTTCAGGACTATTTCGTGTATTGCCACTGCACTTATTATACCCATTACACCCTGTGCGATATTTCCGCCTATTCCCGTGACGGCAGTTGCGGGGGAGTAGAGGACCGATTCATAGAGGAAGTAGCCCAGTGACATCACCAGTTCGGCGATTACTGAAGCGGTCACTGTTGAAACGAAAGTGTTGTGTTTTTCCTTTAATGCTGTGAATATTTTCCAGGAACAGAGAGCCATGAGAAATTTTATGACGAGTGTTGCGGGAGCGTATATAACATAGCCCGAAATTATGTCGGCGAGTGCGGAACCTATTCCCGCAGCGGCACAGCCGTACAGACCGCCTAAAAGCCACGCTGTGATGTTTACAATGCAGTCACCGAGATTTACAAAGCCCTTTGTGGGAGTGGGTATTTGTATTATCATAGTGGCAACGGTAGTCAGGGCAGCGAGTACCCCTGCAAGGGCGAGTTTTTTTGTGTTCACTTTGTTCTTCATAGCGATCATGCCTTTCCGATCTGATTTAGTTTATTTATTTTATTTAATAAATTATTTCACAGTGTCAAATCCCCTTGAGAGGTCGGCTATAATGTCGTCAATGTGTTCTGTTCCTATGGAGAGCCTTATAGTGTTGGGCTTTATGCCTGCGGAGAGGAGTTCTTCTTCTGTCATCTGTGAGTGAGTAGTTGATGCGGGGTGAATGACGAGAGACTTCACGTCTGCGACATTTGCGAGGAGTGAGAAGAGCTCAAGACTTTCGGTGAACTGCTTAGCGGTTTCAGAGTTGCCCTTTATTTCAAAAGTGAAAATAGAACCTGCACCGTTCGGGAAGTATTTATTATATAATTCTTTTTGAGTACCCGTTTCAAGTGAGGGGTGGTTTACTTTTTCTACCTGCGGGTGATTTTTGAGGAAGTCCACAACTTTGAGAGCATTTTCAACGTGACGCTCCACACGGAGGGAGAGAGTTTCAAGACCCTGGAGGAGCAGGAAGGAGTTGAAAGGTGAGACAGTCGCACCCTGGTCACGCATGAGAGTTGTGCGGAGTTTCATAATATAGGCGATATTTCCGCAAGCCTCTGAAAAAATTACACCGTGATAGGAGGGATTGGGCTTTGAAATTCCGGGGAACTTGTCGTTCTGAGTCCAGTCAAAATTACCGCTGTCCACAACGACACCGCCCATGACAGTACCGTGACCGCCTATGAACTTTGTAGCGGAGTGTACAACAATATCTGCACCGTGTTCAATAGGTCTGAGCAGATAGGGGGTAGCGAAAGTGTTGTCCACTATAAGCGGAATGCCGTGTCTGTGAGCGATTTCGGCTATAGCTTCTATGTCTATAACGTCGGAATTGGGGTTGCCGAGAGTTTCGGCGTAGAGGAGTTTAGTATTTTCCCGAATAGCCTTTTCAAAATTTTCAGGGTTTGCAGGGTTTACGAAAGTGGTGGAGATACCCTGTTCTTTGAGAGTATTTGCAAAGAGGTTGTAAGTACCGCCGTAGAGGTTTGTGGACGAGACTATATGGTCTCCCGCAAGAGCGATATTCTGCACAGCGTAAGTGATAGCGGCAGAACCCGAGGAAGTCGCCAAAGCCCCCGCACCGCCTTCAAGAGCGGAAATTCTCTCCTCAAAAGCGGAAGTTGTGGGGTTCATAAGTCTTGTATAAATGTTGCCGGGTTCGGTGAGAGCGAATCTGCCCGAAGCCGTAGCGGAGTCCTTAAAGACGTAAGAAGTTGTTGCGTATATGGGTACAGCCCTTGCATCTGTAGCGGGGTCGGGTTTTTCCTGACCTGCATGAACTTGAAGTGTCTCGAATTTGTAACTCATAAAAAATCTCCTTTTCGGTAATATGATAATTTTTGTTATTATGGTAATATTATAGCACATAAATATGATATTGTGAAATATATATTATATATTGCCGGATATAGAAAAAATCTATAGCTTAAAAATTTGAAACGATTAGGGGCAGGGAGTTTCACCCCCTGAACCCCAAAAAATAATTTTCTTAAAATTATATTTTTTTAGAAATTTAAGACTTAATATTTATTAGGACGATTAGGGGCAGGGGGCTTTGCCCCCTGAACCCCCACTGGGGGCTCTGCCCCCAGACCCCCGCCAAAGGGGGAAACCCCCTTTGGAAACCCGTTTTTATTCTACCGAGACTATTTTTGGCTTTGGGAAAGTCCCTCCGACCTCCGCATTTCAAAATAAATATAGGGGTCAAGGGGGGGTTGCCCCCCTTGTAGGGGGTTTGGGGGGCAACGCCTCCCCAAAATCCCAAGGGGCAATGCCCCCAATATAAGGTCTCTGAAAAATAAAATGCCGGAGTGTAAAAGCTCCGGCGATGCACTGAAAGGGTATATCAAATACAGAATTACTTCTGTTCATAGATTTTGTCGTCATATCTGAAGAAAACAAGATTTATATTCATATTTCCGTTGAGGGTGCGGAGTTCGTCAATGAATTTTTTCTGGTCGAGGTCCTCATTGACATCAACGCTGTAAATCAGTTCAAAGAGAGTGCCGAAATTGGTGGTCTTTACTCTTCTGAGCTTGTGGAAAGAGGTGTACTTGTCAAGAATGGGTTCAAAAACGCCCTGATAGTCGAGATTTTCGGGAATATCTATTTTGAGTGTCATGTGATTTTTCTTTGAACCTCCAAAGTTCAGTTCTGCAAGGACGAGCATTATAAAACCTATCACGACAAAGAAAACTATTCCGTAGCCTATGTAGCCGAGACCGCAGGCTACTCCCGAAGCGAGTGCAAAGAAGACATACGCTATATCACGAGGGTCTCCCGCAACACTCCTGAATCGGACGAGCGTGAAAGCACCTGCAAGACTTAAAGCTCCCGCCGTTGTGTTTATGAGCAGTAATATCAGCGAGACTATTGCGGGGAGCATTATCATTGTTATGACGTAACTCTGTGAATAGCCCTCTTTTCTGTGTGTCACCATGTAGAGGAAACTGATGAGTATTCCTATCAGGAAAGACGCTCCGACACATATGAAAAATTCGCCTGGCTTTATCGTTGAGAGGGTACTGCCGCCGCTTGTAAATATATCGGTAGGGTCAGCGTCCTGATATTTTGATAGTACATTTTCAAAAAAACCGTTCTTAAACATTTTCTTATACGCTCCTGTCTGCAAGTATCTGATTATTTTTTCTCATTGAAATTCCCGAAACCTGTATTTTACCTGAATTTTCCGCCTGTTGCCTTATAAAATTCTGGTAAGCCCTGCCGTACTTTGAAAAGCTGGTCTTGTAGATTTTCAGTTCAGACAGCTTATCCACGAGCCACTGTGGCATTCCCTGTGAGACTTTTATCTCCATAAGTCTCTGGTCCGCACCTATTATGAAATTGCCGTAACTCTCCTCCGAGAGCGTAAGACCGTCACGGCGTTCTGTGATTTTCCTGTCGAAAGTGAGACGGAAATCCTTGTTGTCCTTGCCGAAAAACGCCTCTCTCTGGTAACTTATGTACTGCTTAGGTCTTACGGGATAGTGGTCGAGAAAGACATCGAGTTCCCTGAAAACCTGCTCCGTTATGTATTTTTTCGCAACAGGTTTCTGTCTCGTTGCAAAGTACATCTCCGACTCCGCAAGAGTCATTGAAACTCTCCTCTTTGTGACTATTCCTCCTATCTTTTTCTTGATTTCAAGAAAGACAGTGCTGTCGGGGGTTGCGGGGGAGTCGTAACTTCTCAGCCTTATCTTCTCCTTGTAGTAGGATTTGGAGAGAGACTCCCTTATCAGAAAGTCATCGGGAGTATCATAGTAAATATTGTATATGCCGTACTCCTTACCGCCCACACAATATTTGTCGGGGTTCATATACTGCACAAGTGTCTCCATGAGATTTTCGTACTGCTCCATGCTCAGAAGAAATTTTATCTCTTTTCTTGCAAAAGTATTTATAGCCATGTTATACACTTCCTTTTTGGATTATGGTGTTATTATAGAATTATATTCTTAAAATAATCTTAAAGATTCTGTAATATTTTCGGGAATTTTAATATTAAATCATGTAAACAAATATATAAATAAATATAAATTATTTTCTGCACTTGAATTTTATTATAATTTATAGTATAATTTTGTATAATATAAAAATTACAAGGGAGAAAAGTTATCTATGGATTACAAATCAAAAACAGGTTTCGACAACGAAAAATATCTGAAAATGCAGTCGGAACACATAAGACAGCGTATATCGCAGTTCGGGGGAAAACTCTATCTTGAATTTGGCGGTAAACTCTTTGACGACTATCACGCTTCAAGAGTCCTCCCCGGATTCAAGCCCGACAGCAAACTCCAGATGCTCCTTGAACTGAAAGAGGACGCAGAGATAGTGATAGTCATAAATTCGGACGACATTGAGAAAAACAAAATCCGTGGAGACCTCGGCATAACTTACGACACGGACGTTATAAGACTTCTGAACGTCTTCAGAAAAATAGGTCTTTACGTCAGCACTGTTGTCCTGACACGCTATGACAATCAGCCCACTGCCGACGCTTTTCAGAGCAGACTTGAATCTCTCGGAGTGAAAGTCTGCCACCACTACACAATAAGCGGTTATCCCTCAAATCTGAAAAAAATAATCAGTGAAGAGGGATACGGCAAAAACGACTACATAGAGACTTCAAGAAAACTTGTCGTTGTGACAGCACCCGGTCCGGGAAGCGGTAAAATGGCGGTGTGTCTCTCACAGTTGTACCATGAACACAAGAGGGGCATAAACGCAGGTTACGCAAAGTTTGAAACTTTCCCGATATGGAATTTACCCCTTAAACACCCTGTCAACATAGCTTATGAGGCTGCCACCGCCGACCTTAATGACGTGAACATGATTGACCCTTTTCACCTTGAGGCTTACGGCAAAACTACCGTGAACTATAACCGTGACATTGAAATATTCCCCGTCCTGAACGCCATGTTTGAAAAAATTTTGGGCGAATCGCCGTACAAATCCCCCACAGATATGGGTGTCAATATGGCTGGGAACTGCATAACCGACGATACTGTTGTCAGAAAGGCTTCCGATGACGAAATTATCAGAAGATATTATACCGCCCTCTGTGACAGAAAAAAAGGTCTCATTCCCGAAGAGGAAGTCATGAAACTCGAACTCCTCCTGAAACAGGCTAATATTACTGCCGATGACAGAAAAGTTGTGGGGGCTGCCCTTGCCAAAGAACAGCAGACAGGTCAGCCTGCCGCCGCTATGGAGCTCCCCGACGGCACTGTTCTCACGGGAAAAACTTCAAATCTTCTCGGTGCAGTTTCGGCACTTCTCCTGAATGCACTGAAATATTTTGCGGGAATTGACGACGATATTTTCCTGATGTCGCCCGAAGTTATAGAGCCTATTCAGGACTTGAAAGTCCGCCACCTCGGCAACAACAACCCCCGTATACACACCGATGAGACACTTCTTGCCCTTGCAATTTGTGCCAACACCGACCCGAATGCCAAAAAAGCTATGGAACAGATTTCAAAACTCCGTGGCTGTGAGGTACACTCGACCGTTATTCTTTCGGCTGTGGACGAGCGTATATTTAAGAGACTGGGTATAAATCTCACCTGTGAGCCTAAATATAGCAGTTGATTTTATTGGGGACTTTGTTTTGTGGGAGTCTTTGTCCGCACACCTGTTTTTAACGATAAGGGGCAGGGGGCTCCGCCCCCTGAACCCCCACTGGGGGCTCTGCCCCCAGACCCCCCATGATTATTCCCACAGATGAAACAAACTCCGAACCCCATAATAGAAACTCCGTCCGGTTCCGTTGACACTTGAATAGTGAGGAAACTGTCAGTTATTTTAATTTTAGGGGTCAAGGGGGGTCACACCCCCTATTGTTCACCTTAAAAAAGTCTCCAAAAAACTCCCATATTAAAGAAATTGTCCTGTAACAAAAAATTCTCCGTTTTCATAATATATATCGGACAGATTACACTGTCCGCACAATAATTTACAAGGAGAATTTTTTATGGCTGTATTTTCCAATCAGGCTACGCTCTCCTATAACGGAAACGTGACCGGTTCAAATATAATCACAGGCGAAATAGTGGAGGTACTCTCCGCTGCAAAAACCGCTGTTACAGGCGACTACTCTGCAAACGGTGAGACCGCATTTGTTATAAGTCTCGTAAACACGGGAAGTTCCGACTACACCGACATCACTGTTGTTGACAATCTCGGTGAATACACTCCCGAAAATTCACAGACTTCTGTCGTACCCCTCACATACGTCCCCGACAGTGTGACCTGTTATGTGAACGGCGTGAAGTCCACCGCCCCGACGGTCAGTCTGACAGACCCCCTCAAAATAGAGAATATCACCGTCCCCGCACAGGGAAACACTTTGATAATCTACACCGCAAAGGCTAATCAGTACGCCCCTCTCGGTGAAAATCAGAGTATCACAAATACTGCTACAATTTCGGGTTCGGGAATAAGCAGCGACATTCAGGCACAGTCCACTATCACTCCCGAAACAGGTATTGACCTCGCCATCACAAAGGCTGTCAGCCCGACTTCCGTACCCGAAAACGGCAAACTCACCTACACTTTCACTATTCAGAATTTCGGCAGTACAGAGGCGGAGCTTTCGGACAATGTAATTTTCCGTGACACTTTCAACCCCATTCTCACGGGTCTCACCGCCACATTCAACGGTCAGCCTTGGACTGCGACCACTAATTACACTTATAGTCAGAGTACGGGAGAATTTGTCTCGGCAGACAACCAGATAACAGTACCCTCGGCTACCTACACTCAGGACGCACAGACTTGTGCATGGTCTGTTGAGCCGGGAGTCAGCACACTTGTGATTTCGGGCAATATCTCCTCCTGAAAAAAATATTATTTCCAGAAATATTAAATTAAATAAAATTAAAATAGATTAAATTAAAATCAAAAAGCCCTGTCGGGGTGAAAATCCCCACAGGGCTTTTGTTCGGGAAATCTCGAAAAAATTTTTTTGAAAATTTCCCGAAAATTTTTTATTGCGAATAACCGGATAACAATCCCCCCGGCTACCTACACTCAGGACGCACAGACTTGTGCATGGTCTGTCGAATAGGGTGTCAGAACTCTCGTGGTTTCAGAAAATATCTCCTCCCGAAAAAATTTTTTTTGAAAATTTTCCGAAAATTTTTTGAGAGAGATAAAAAGTAGACTTTTATACTGTTTTGTACACTTTTGTGCATTGTAAATATCTTCCGGTTGTAATATAATATAATCAGCAGGTTGGATTGCAGTTTAACCGTTTCGGACACCTCCCCTCTCGTATGTCCGACATCGGCAGATTCGCCTGAAAGTCATGGAAATATATCAGTTGTCGATATTACTGGTACTTTTTCATTTGTGATTTTTTCATGTTTTCTATTCTCAATAACTTATTCTGATTTGTCTGTCTGTGATTTACAGTGCTGTGCGGGTTTCCCGCAAAATTGCAGACATGGTTTCTCCGCTTTGGAGAAACCATTTTTTTGTCTTTGTGAAAAATGTGTGAAAATTTATATAAACCACTTGACAAGTTATATAATACGTGATATGATATAAGTACAAAATCAAACGGGAGATGATGAAATGAAAAAGAGTGTCTACAGCCTTGTGCTGATGGACGACGTTATAAAAGCCGTTGACAGGCAGGCTTATCTTCTCGGCACAAACCGTTCAAATCTGATAAATCAGATTCTCGCCGAACACCTCTCTTGTGTAACTCCCGAAATGAAAATGCGTGAGATATTTGAGACGGTTGAAAATCTCTTCCAAAACAGCTTTTTGGTACAGAAAAATTCCGACTCCCTTATGACGATAAAGACTGTCCTTGAGTACAAGTACCGACCGACCGTCTCTTACAGGGTTGAGCTTTTCAGAGTACCCGAAAATTTTCTTGGGAATATGAAAGTGCAGACAAGGACGAAAAATAAAGATTTGTCCGTCATGTTGGGGAATTTTTTCGGCATCAGGAATGCTGTTGAAAAAAAGTGTCTCTCCGAAATCGGTGTGCGTTCGGAGGGGTGGACGGCTGTACCGGAGGGATTTTCGAGAAAAATTATAAACTCCGCTGATACGGGGGACTTCACCGCAGGAGAAGCTATTGTTGAATATCTGAATCATCTCGACAGGTATATGAAAATTTTTCTGTCGGGTGATATTAAAAGTTTTTCCGATATGGAGAGGACTTATTCGGATATGCTTAAAAAATTTGTTATATAGGGACGATAGGGGACAGGGGGCTTTGCCCCCTGAACCCCCATTGGGGGCTCTGCCCCCAAACCCCCGTCGGGGGGAAGAATCCCCCCGAAC
>CANQWR010000032.1 GCA_947627625.1 uncultured Ruminococcus sp.
ATCGTTCTAATTAAAATTTGCACGAAGCCCCCGACAGTTTACAAGTCAAAGAAATTTCTAAAAAAATATAATTTTAAGAAAATTATTTTTTTGGGGACAAAATCCCCCGTCCCCAATCGTTCTAACTAAAAAAGGAGAAGTATATGGCAGGATACAGAAACAGCCGTGTTGCTGAAGATATAAAAAGGGAATTATCGGTCCTTATGAGAGAACTCAAAGACCCGAGAATAGACAAAATGCTGACGATTGTCAGGGCGGAACTTTCGGGGGATATGTCCTACTGCAAAGTGTACGTTTCAAGCCTTGGCGGTGCGGAGAGTACAAAGGAATCGGTAAAAGGTCTTAAAAGTGCGGCGGGATTTATAAGGCGTGAGATTTTCCACAGGCTGAAACTAAGAAAATCGCCCGAATTTATATTTATAGCCGACAACTCTATAGAGAGGGGTGCGGATATAAGCAGGAAAATAGACAGTCTTTCGGAGTAGTCAGGTTTACGGATTCAAGCCGTGTAAAAGGAAGTGAGAGTTATGATAATTGATTTTGAACAGACAGCGGAGTTTTTAAGAAACTGCCGTGATGCGGTGATAATAACGCACCAAAGCCCTGACGGTGACTGCATAGGTGCGGGGTTTGCACTCAGAGATATTTTGGGTACGCTCGGCATAAGGAGCAAGGTGATTTGCGGTGACACGTTCCCCGAACGCTACAGTTTTATAACAGATGTGCAGGACGGTTCGGAGGATTTCAAACCGAAAAGCGTGATTTCCGTTGACGTTGCGGATAAGAAACTTATGGGCGGATATGAGAGTGTCTACGGGGAGAAAGTCGGGCTTTGCATAGACCATCACGTCTCAAATACGGGCTATGCACGGAAAACTCTGCTTAACCCCGACGCTTCAGCTGCCTGTGAGGTAATATATGAACTTGCCGTCTATATGGGAGTTAAAATGAGCCGTCACTGTGCGGAGTGCCTTTATACGGGAATAATTACCGATTCGGGCTGTTTCAGGTATAGTTGCACAGGGTGGAGGACTCACGAGATAGCGGGAGAGATGATGAAAAATTACCCCGATATAGATTTTGCACTTATAAACAGAAAGATGTTTGAGGAGAAGTCCATTGAGAGGGTGAGACTGGAGTGCGGTGCAGTCAGCGGTATGGAGAGCTTTTTTGACGGCAAGTTAAATATTCTGACTGTCACGAAAGAGGAACTGCACAAAGACGGTGTAAAGCCCGATGACGTGGAGGGTCTTGCACCTATGTCCATACAGACAGAGGGTTCGGAAGTGGGAATACTCATAAAAGAGCGTGACAACGGGAGTTATAAGTGTTCATTCCGTTCGGCTTACAGCGTGAACGTTGCGGAGATATGTGCGAAATTCGGGGGCGGAGGTCACGAAAAAGCGGCAGGCTGTACGATGAGGGGAAATCTTGACAAGATAAAGACCAGACTTGTCGGGGCAGTCGGAGAGGCTCTCGGATTATGAGTGAGATAAGTAAAATAAATAATATAAATAAAATAAATAACATAAACGGCATAATATGTGTGAACAAGCCCGAAAATTTTACGTCTTTTGACGTTGTGGCGAAAATGCGTGGCATACTGAAAACAAGGCGTATAGGTCACGGGGGTACTCTCGACCCCATGGCTACAGGCGTACTGCCTGTTTTTGTGGGTACGGCTACAAAGGCTTGCGACATGATACCCGACACTTCAAAGGCTTACCGTGCGGGGTTCAGGCTTGGAATTTCCACGGATACGCTTGATATTACGGGAAAAATTACTGCCGAATACTCCAAAACTGTCACCAAAGAAAATATACTCGATGTGATTCCCAATTTTACGGGCTGTATAGAGCAAGTACCGCCCATGTACTCCGCAGTAAAAATAAATGGACAGAAACTGTGCAACCTTGCGAGAAAGGGAGTTGAAATAGAACGTCCCGCACGAAAAGTGAATATTGACAGCATAAAACTTGAAAGTTTTGACGAAAATTCGCAGTCGGGAGTAATTTCCGTTATATGTTCAAAGGGTACTTATATCAGAAGTCTCATTGACGATATCGGTAAAAATTTGGGCTGTGGCGGAGTTATGACTTCACTTGTGCGTACTTGTTCGGGAGGTTTCACCCTTGAGGACTGCTTTACTCTTGAGGAAATACAAAGTCTTGCCGATTCGGGGAAGATTGAAAATGCAGTTTGCGGCGTGGAGAGTGTTTTCAATATGTTGCCGAAAATAGTACTGGACGAGACAAAAACAAGGCTCTACAAAAACGGAGTAAAGCTGAATTTGAGTAACATAGGAGATGTCGGGACGGAATTTCCCCGATATACCGTTTACGGCTATGACGGTGAATTTATAGGCGTTGCAAGTGCGGACTTTGAAAAGTCTGAATTAAGAGTTGTCAAAAATTTTTATCTGAGGTGAATTTATGGAGAATAAAAAGTCCGCTGTTGCGTTGGGTCTTTTTGACGGTGTTCATCTCGGACACCGTGCGGTTTTAGAACTTGCACAGAGAGAGAGGGAAAACGGAATTTCCCCTGTGATATTCACATTCTCACCGCAGGCTGTCTTGCGGAAAAACAGCGGTGCAGGCGGTTTTATATACGGTCACGTCCAGAAACTCGGTCTGCTTGACGGCTTTGGCGGAGTATTTTCCGCAGATTTCAAAATTGTGAAACCGTTCACGGGGGAGGAGTTTGTCAGGCACTATCTCAAAAATACGCTGAATGCTGTTGTGGTTTGCTGTGGGGCAGATTTCCGCTTTGGCAGGGGAGCTTCTTGCGGAGTGGACGACTTGTGCAAATTTGGTGAAAAATACGGTTTTGAGGTCAGAATAGCGGAGGACGTCTGCGTTGACGGTACGATTGTTTCGTCGGGTGAGATACGTCATCGCCTGATTGAGGGAGATATTTCGGGTGCTAACAAACTGCTCGGCAGACCGTATTTTATTCGGGGGGAAGTTGTCCACGGTGCAAAACTCGGCAGGACTATAGGTTTCCCGACTATAAATCAGGTTTTTGAGAGCGGACAGCTTGTCCCTAAGTACGGAGTGTATGCAGGTCGTGTGCGGGTGGACGGCAGGAGTTACAGGGCTGTCACGAATATCGGCATGAAACCTACGGTTGAATATGACGGCTTGCCCCTTGCGGAGACTCACATTGTAGATTTTTCGGGGGACTTGTACGGAAAAAAAATTGACACCGAAATTCTCGGATTTATAAGACCCGAACAGAAATTTAATTCTGTGGAGGAACTCAAAAATCAAATAGGTACCGACACTGAAAAAGTGTGCAGTATGTCGGGGGAGTATTTTAATTAAAATTCGTATTTCTTTCACCATCTTATCACATACAGGATTTAATATATTTATTGCACTCCCGATAGCCTGAAAAAAACCTGAACACGGGAGTGCGTACAAAATTCCAGAGAAAAGGAGTTGAAAAGACTGCTGTTGAGAGATATTCCGACAGCAGACGGCAGATGATCGAAGTAAAGAATCTCACCAAACGGTACGGCGACAAACTCGCTGTAAACAATATCAGTTTCAGAGTTGAAAAGGGAGAGATACTCGGATTTCTCGGTCCGAACGGAGCGGGAAAGTCCACGACAATGAATATGCTGACAGGTTATATCTCCTCTACATCGGGACAGATACTAATAAACGGAACGGATATTCTCGAAGATCCCATAAAGGCGAAGTCCAATATAGGATACCTCCCCGAAATACCGCCCCTGTACACCGATATGACCGTTGACGGCTATCTGAGTTTTGTATATGATTTGAAAAAGTGCAAACTCCCGAGAAAGGCACATCTTAAAGACGTTTGCAACCTGTGTCAGCTGTCGGGAGTGAGGAGCAGGGTTATAAAAAATCTCTCCAAAGGTTACAAGCAGAGAGTCGGACTTGCACAGGCACTTGTGAACAATCCGCCTGTACTCATACTTGACGAGCCGACAGTCGGTCTCGACCCGAACCAGATAATAGAAATAAGAACTCTCATAAAAAAATTGGGCAAGACACACACTGTAATATTGTCATCGCACATACTCCCCGAAATTCAGGCTGTTTGTGACAGAATTGTAATTATAGACAAGGGAGTTGTCGCAGCGGACGGCACTGCCGACGAGATAGCAAAAAATATAACTAATGAACACAAGATGGTACTCCGTATAGAGGGCACCACACGCACCGCAAAGGACAAGGACGAAATTGTCTCCGCACTCAAATCCATAGACGGAATGAAGTACGTCCGTGCAGATATGGAGCGTGAGAAGGGCATTTATGACTATGATGTAGAGGCTGAGGAGAACGTTGATGTCAGGAGGGCTGTTAATTTTATCTGTAGGGAAAAGAACTGGAATATACTGATGTTACAGCTGTCAGATTTGACTCTTGAAGACATATTCCTGAAGATAACAACGGGCGGTGCGACTGTCACAAATAAGGGAGACACTCCCCAGATTGACATAAAGACGGACGAAAACGGACAGATCACCGCTTTTGAGGAGAGACAGACGAAAACTGAAAAAGGAGCTGATAAATAATGGGGGCTATATACAGGCGTGAGATGGGGGCATTTTTCACCTCGGGAACGGGATATGTTTTCCTGTCGGTCTTTGCCCTGCTGTCGGGAATTTTTTTCTGCAACAACGTAATCGCAATGGGAACTACAAACACTTCGGGGCTGTTCACTTCAATGTTCACAATGGTGCTGTTCCTGATACCGATTCTGACTATGAAATTACTGAGTGAGGAGAAGAAAAACAGAACAGACCAAGGACTTCTCACTGCACCTATAGGACTTTGGTCTATAGTCATGGGAAAGTATTTTGCAGCTCTCACACTTTTCATGATAGCTGAAAGCATAGTGTTTATTTATTCACTGATACTTGCATATCTCGGAAATGTCGCATGGTCAATACTTCTGGGAAACTATTTTGCCATGTTGTTTTTGGGTTCGGCATTCATAGCAGTCGGACTTTTTGTGTCGTCCGTGACAGAAAATCAGATAACATCAGCAATAGTCAGTATGCTTGCACTTTACGCACTTTTCATGTTCGACAGTCTCTCTTCAAGAGTGTCTGTTGAATTTATAAGCAAAATAATGAACTCACTCTCTTTTTACTCAAAATATTCGGAGTTCACACAGGGAGTTTTCAGTCTGCCGAGTGTGGTATTTTTTATCAGTACTGCATTTTTGTTCAACTTCTTTACGGTGAGAGTGCTTGACAAACGCCGTTGGGGCTGATGAAAGGAGAGTAGCGAAATATGAAGAAAAGCAGTCAGGACAAGGAGAAAAAGACCGTTGAGGGGGGACTTGCGGAGGAAAAGCCCGTAAACGTTGACAAGTCCGGGAAGTCCGGGAAGTCTGAGACAGATAGGAAAGACGAGAAAAAAAATAAAAATGATAAAAATAATGAAAAAAATAAAAATAAAAAGTCTCCGAAAGAGAAGAGACCTCACAATTTCAAAAAGCTGAGATTTGGTTCTGTTTCGGCGATAACAATAGTACTCGTTATAGCGGTGACAGTCGTTATAAATCTGATAGTCTCAGTGCTTGCGGAGCGTCAGCCCCTCAAACTCGACCTCACACCCGACAACAGATATGAACTGTCGCAGGAGTCAATAGATTTTCTTGAAAATCTTGACAAGGACGTTGAGATAACCGTCATGACCACAGAGGACACGTTCAGCAGCATGGGAAACTATTTCAAGCAGATGTATCTTAGCTATTACGGAATGAACGTGGAGTGTCCGTATGAAATGATACCCGAAATACTTGACAAATATTCTGTCCATGCACAGGGCGGAAGCGGAAGTGTAAAAGTCGAGTATGTGGACATGAACAAAAATCCCGAAGTTGTAAACAAGTACAAGCAGTACTACAACGGCGAGATTGCCGAAAACAGCATAGTGGTTTACTGTAATGAGAGAGTCAAACTCATAAACTATGACGAAGTTGTGAATATGATAGCACCCTCACAGGCAAACAGCAGTCAGACATCTGTCAGCATGGTCTTTGCGGGAGAGAGTACAATAACATCGGCTATAATGGCTGTGACGGATTCAAACCCGATAAGGGCGGGAGTTATAACAACTTTTGGCGGAAATAGTCTCTCCGACAGTGCATATACGGGAGTAGTTTCCTCACTGGAGAATTTCCTCTCCAAAAACGGCTACGACTGCACGGAAGTCGGTGCGGACAGTGAGGACCTCACACCCGAAAACTATGATTTGCTTGTACTGCCCATGCCGTCCGTGGACTTTTCGCAGGATATAATACAGAAGTTCAGCGATTTTCTCTACAATGACGGAAATTACGGAAAAAACATGGTCTATATACCGAGCCTCTATGCGACGGATACTCCAAACATTGACGAATTTCTTGCGGACTGGAGCATATCTGTTGAGGATTCGATAGTGCTTGACCAGAAGAACATGATGCAGGTCATAATATCGGGAGCTGCCGACTATGCACCCGTTGTGGAAATAGCGGACAGCGAGGCAGTCGGAACTCTGCCGAGTGAAACTCTCCCGACAGCTATGCCCTATGCAAGGGAAGTAAGTATTTTAAGCAAGAACAGCGACGCAGTTACGTCGGAAGTCCTGAAAAGTTCGGACACGGGATATTTGTACGATTTGAACAACACGGTTGCAAGTGAGGAGACAGGTTCTTATCCCGTTGCGGTTGTGTCCCATAAGGAAACACAGTCGGGAATGGGTGCTGTCAGAAGCAGTCTCCTTGTCATAGGAAGTTCGTTTATGGCGGAAGAAAATATACTCTCTTATACAAACACTTACAACAACGCAAATGTTCTCTCCGGAATGGTGAACACCATGACGGGAAAAGAGGGAGGAGTAGTCATAGCTGACAAGGCACTTGAGCAGGGAACTATAGCTCCCAATGAGAACGAGATGAGAGTTATAAGGATAGCAGTTGTATATGTAATTCCGATAATAATTGCAGGTATCGGAATAACCGTACTGTTAAGGAGAAAGAACAGATGAAAAAATCGGCAAAGGGAATTATTGCACTTGTGGGAGTCCTTGCGGTCCTCGGCGGAGTTTTTGCGGGACTGAAACTGACCGAACCCGAAAATTCTGATAGCACGGACAGCACTGTCTCCGATGACACAAGTTCCGATACTGGAGACTCCGTTGTGCTGATAAGTGACGGTGAGGACGGAACTGTAGAGAGGGTTGACGTTCAGAACAAGTCGGGAGAACTCCACGCTGTTGTACTCACCGAAAAGACGGAGGACTCCGCTGCCACTTATACTCTTGAAGGCTATGAAGATTTGAACCTGAATACTTCGGTGGTGGGAACTCTCGCCAACAATGCGGACAATCTGACTTCATCATCACTGATAGCGGAAAATTGTACGGAACTTGAAAAATACGGTCTTGCAGAGCCATATCTTGAATTTACGGTCGTTTACAAGTCGGGAAAGAGTGTCAGAATGTTTGTGGGGGACGACGCTCCCACAGGCGGACAGAAGTACGTAATGGTGGACGACGGCAATAACAATGTCTATACTGTTGCGGACTCCTATCTTGCAAACTACGACAAAACTACCGAGGATTTCGTGCAATCGACTATAGTTGAAAGTTCAGAGGGAGATAACCCGACTGTTGAGAGTGTCAGAATAGAGCGTGAAGATCTGGACTACGACATATATCTTGAACACACCGACAAGGACAACACTTCGGGCGGTACTTCCGCCGAACACATAATGAAAGAGCCTACAGAGGCATTTCTTGCGATAGAGCGTTCACAGGACATAACAGACGGTATATTCGGGCTGTCTTCAAGCGGAATTTACAGCATACACTGTGACGAGTCCGACATTGCACAGGCTGGACTTAAAGAGCCTTTTTGCCGTGTAACCGTGGACTGCGGAGAGGACGGAAAATATATTCTCCTCCTGAGTGAGCCTTTTACGGACAGTGACAGCGGAAGGTGCTGTTATGCAATGCTTGAGGGCGGGAATGTTATCTATATAGTTAAAGCCGAAAATGCAAAGTGGGTGGACGTTATGCCGATAGATATTGCGTCGAGAATATTCATAGCGAACTATGTCTGGGATATAACGGACTTCAAAATTGAGTCACAGGACGGTCAGGCTGCGGAGTTCAGTATAGAGAAAAAGGAGCAGGCGGAGGAAACAACGTCTTCAGAGGACAGCGAGGAGACAAGTTCTGCAACACTCTCTGCCGATGATTTCAATGTCACCCTGAACGGAGAGGAATTTGATGCGGAGAGATACAGAAAGTTCTACAGTTTTCTGATAAGCGGTTCGGCGGAGGAGTTCGCCCTTGACGTACCTGTCCCCGACACAGAACCTCTTGTGAGAATTGAGTACACCGATTCCTCTGACGGCACAACGAGAGTTCTTGAATTTTACGACTACTCAAATCTGACGGTCCAGATAGTCATAGACGGCGAGAGCAAATTCTTTACCGAAAAATCATATGTTGAGACAATAATTGAAAATATGTCGGTTCTCGGCACGGACGAAGATCTCAAAACAACGTGGAAGTAAAACATTATATTGTTATAAATACAGAACAGGGGGAGTATTGATATGAAGTTTTTTACCTACAAAGGATATCCGCTTGTGAGGAGCGGAAACCAGCTTTATTACGGCGATATGTCCGAAAAATATGTGGTGTCGCTCACAATTGAGGAGAGCAAGAATGTCGGCGGGGAGGAAGTCGCATCGAGAATAAGAATCGTGCAGATGGACACTACCGAAAAAGACCCTATGAAGGCATTTGTGAGAAATGCCGTGCAGGACTGCGGACTTTACGAGGCACTTGACTTTGCGAGAGTGTGGCTTGACAAGGCACTCGGAAAGTGAAAATTAAAAAACAAAAAGCCGGGCGTGCAGTCCGGTTTTTTTTGTTTTAATTTTATTTATTATTATATTTTATATTTATATTTTATATTTATTTATATTAACTCACACTGTTTCGGAAACTGCAACAGCTTTTTGTGAGAATATAGCCTTGAAAACTGTCCTGACGAAAGGCTGTATAAAGAAAAGCTGTGAGAAAAACGCAAAGGGGAGGTTCATGCATACGAGTTTCAGCCAGCTTGCGAGGAGTGCGAGCAAATTCATATCGGAAGTTGCATAGGGGTAGTAGAGAATCGATGCTATAAAACTCATAAGGGGACACATTATTCCGACCGTTGCACAGGTCACGGCAGTACTAAAAAGCACGGGGTGGGTGTCGTGAGGGTCAAAGACCTTGCAGGCGAGTTTGAAAGACAGGGTACTGCCGACGAGTACCGCAAGAGTGTAAGCTATTATAAACTCTATAAGTATCACCGCCCATATAGGCGTAGCCTTGCCCAGAACGCTCACACCGCCCATTTTTTCTATGGCGGACAGGACACTTGTCTCCCCCGTGGCGGCTTTCATGCTCTCACCCTCTACAACGTAAAGGCTGTAGAAAACAAAGGCGTGTACGGTTATGATGACCGTGATGAAGGCGAAAACCATTCTCTGAAATTGATTTTTAGGCATTGAAATCGCTCCTTTTGATTTAATTATTTTACTTGTAATGACTGCCGAAAAAAGACGTACCGCCGACAGAGTGACAGGCAAAGGAGTTTACAGGAAACGTTCCGTAATCAGATTTACCCGCCGTACACATCGGCAGTACATATTCGTCCACGTTTTTCGGTAACTATTACAATAATAATTATATCATATTATACTGAAAATGTCAATGATATTATATGAAAACTTATTTTTTCTGTTTCAATAAATGCCGTAATTAAGGAAAGTATCAGCATTTTTGGTAGATAAATATATTGTTGAAAAGCGTTTTTTATCTACCAACTTTTCTACCAAAATCACTCTTTTTCTGTTCTCTTTTTCTCACAATTCATTTCTCGAAATTATATTATATAATGTTGACAATTAAAATTCACCTATAACTTGGGGTGTATCGCTTTTGTTTTTTCTACCACTTATACTTTTGTGGCAGATTCGGTTGTTGTCTTTACAGAAGGTTTCTGACTACTCTGATTCACCGTCAAGTACTCTCGCAATCGTTTCCGCAGAGATTACTTTGGCATTGTATTCAAGATGACTGTAGAGGTTCGCTGTGATTGAGTAGTTTGAATGTCCGAGCCATTCCTGAATCGCTTT
>CANQWR010000033.1 GCA_947627625.1 uncultured Ruminococcus sp.
CCCCCCGACGGGGGTTTGGGGGCAGAGCCCCCAATGGGGGTTCAGGGGGCAAAGCCCCCTGCCTCTTATCGTTCTAATGGGGGCTTGGGGGGCAAAGCCCCCAAATTCCAAGGGGGGGAGTCCAATCACTTCTCCAGAAACAGCTTTCTCATCATTGTCAAATCGAACGTTTCGAGGAGACCGTTTTTGTCCAAATCAGCCGTTTCCCAATCCGCAAGAACAGTGTCGGGAACGTCAAGCAGCCATTTTTCAAGGAGAACCAAGTCCGCAACATTGAAATCGCCGTCCTTGTTCACATCACCGACGGGAGGTTTCACATCTTCAACAGGCGGCTTCACGTCGGGTTCGGGAGCTTTCACGTCTTCCTTTGCAAAGACCGTGTAATTCACGCAGTAAGCGGACTGCCCGTTTTTGCCGAGTGTGACAGTATCACCCGATTTTACGGTCTTTTTGTAGACCGCAAATGTCACATCGCCGTCATTTGCAAGGGTAAGTTCCGTCTTTTCCCAGTCGGAGAGCCATTCGGGGAGAGGATCAACACGGGTGTCAAAAGCCGTGTAGACCGTCATATCAGCTCCTGCCGTAAAGGCTGCAAGGTCGTTTTCGCTGAATTTTGCGTCACAAGCCGTCTGAACCATCTCCGCACCGACGAGTTCCTCGGGTACAGAAATATATTTTACTTCCCTGTCACCGAAAACCAAGTCGCCGACTTCCGCACTGTCGTCAATTTTCCATTTATTGTAAGTAGTGGTGTCTTTTACAGTCAAATTTTTGAACAGTTTTCCGTTCAGAGCGGGGACTTTTATTTCGAGTGTCCACTTCTGATTGTCGGAGCCGTCGCACTCCCACTCCACGACATTTGCACCACTTTCTTTACTGCCTGCCTCAACTCCGAGACAGCTGTTGTCGGAGGTCGCCTTTGTGGTGACAGTGTAAGTGCCGTCACCGTTGTCCACGAATTTGAAAAGCTGTGCGTCACTTGCGGTATCGCCCCAGATACCTATATTAGTACCGTTTTCGATTTTGCCGTAGTCAAGGTCAAGGAGGAAAGTTTTGCCGTCGCCGACTTCCGAGTAGAGACGGTAATAGCCTGCTCCCGCATCTTCAAACTTCCAGCCGTTTGTACTGCCTGTACCCTGTTGTACGTTCGCACCGTTTTCGGCTTTTCCGTCAGCGACTTCCAGATTGAGACCGCTTCCGAAATTTTTAATAGTGTAAGTGTGTTCCGTGTCGATAACCGCACCGACTTTTCCGACAGCGGTAGTTTCGCCGTTTACAGTCACGTTTTCAGGTCTTGCGGGGAGGTCATAGCCCGTACCGAGGAAAAACGATGTGTGCGGAGGTTGGTTGTAGGCGGTATTCTGTGCGGAAACCTGCATTCTGTACTGTGTATCGTGCATGAGAGTTGTAATTCTGTAGTCCGTGTCGTAGGGGGTTGCGTAAATTCTGATTGACTTGCTGTCCGCTGCACGCACGATAAGTTCCTCACGCCAGTCTCCGAAAATATCAGCCGACAGACAGGGTGTACCCTTTGTAGTGTTGCAAGTGTAGAAACCGTCTGTTGTGAGGAGCGTTGTGAGAGTACCGTCCTCTTTCATTTTTGTGATAGTCGCAGGGGAATCCGTATAGCCGTCCAGAATTTCACGCTCCAAATCGCCGTCCCAGTAGCTCAGAAAATTTATAGCGGGTCTTCTGCAAGAGAGTGTCTCACCGTTCACATTTTTGACAGGTGTCGAACCGTCAGCTTCTTTGTTGCCCCAGAGTTCCGCACCCGGATTTCCTGCCCAGACGTTATCACCGCAACATCTTCCCGTGTCGCCCTGACCGTCATTGTGGAATATTATTTTACCTGTGTCGCAGTCCACCAGTGAGACACCGTAGGGTTTGTCCTCATGACAAATCCACGCTTCAATTCCGGGATTGGTAGGGTCAAGGTCTCCGACGTGCATAGCGTCACCGTGTCCCCTGTTCAGACCCCAGAGAAGTTCTCCGTTGTCGTCAATGCAGGTAGAACCTGTTATAATCTCCTGTTTTCCGTCATCGTCCACGTCCGCAGGCATGGTGTTGTGATTTCCGTCACCGTAACCGAGGGTACTGCTGTCCGTGCCTGTGTCAAAGAACCACAGCTTTTTGAGTTTCTTGTCCTCAACCGTGTAAGCCGTAGCGGTCATTCTGCCGTAGTAGCCACGTCCCGTTACGACACAAGGGTGAACGCCGTCCAGATATGCGACAGTACCCCAGAAACGGTCTACACGGTTTGTCTTGTCGGAACTCTTGCCCCATTTTGTGGGGTCACCTCTGCCGGGTTCGTAGTCGATAGTGTCAAGAGCCGCACCCGTTTCGCCGTCAAAGAGCGTGTAAAATTCGTTTCCTGTGTAGACAAAGCCGTTACCGTCACGGTATACCTGTGAGGCATCACCTATCACTTTTCCCGTGCCGTCAACAGTGCCGTCGGAGGTCTTGCAGGTCATCTCACACTTGCCGTCAAGGTCGAAGTCCCCGACAAAAAATTGAGTGTAGTGTGCTCCTGCACGGATATTCCAACCGAGGTCAATCCTCCATAGCCTTGTGCCGTCCATGCGGAGACAGTCTATGTAGACTTTGTCGGTCTTGCCTTTCTGGGAGTTGTCCTTGGAATTGGAGGGGTCCCACTTCAGGAAGAGTTCGTACTGCCCGTCACCGTCCACGTCACCGACAGACATATCGTTCGGGGAGTAAGTCGCACCGTCAGCTGTGGGAGGGTCAAGGGGAATGTCAAAGTAGGCATTTCCCGAAATCAGCTTGCACTCCTCCGACGACACCACTTTTGTACCCGAAAGTGTGTCCACACGGTACTTTGAATCAGCTGTACCCTCTGCATCAAGATAGCAGGTCGACTGTCCAGATTCACTCGTGTAGATGAGTTCGCCGTCACGGTACAGCTTGTAGACTGCATTGTCGTCGTCGTTTGCCAGATAACGCCAGCTCACAAGCATTCCCGAACCCGTTCCGACTGCCGAGATACCCCTGTCGAGGTACTCCAGGACCGCACCGCCGGAAGTCTCTGCTCTCACAGGTATAACCTGCGGAATCGTCGCACACATTGCCATAACAGCACTCATGCCGACAGCCATGAAATTTTTGATGTTTTTCATAAAATTCCTCCTGTAAAAAAATTTTTTTCACAAACATAGTATTGTATCACAATTATAACATATTCTGCCGGGAATGTCAACAACATTATGTGAAAAATGCTTTTTATCGGTGCTGTCAAGGAATCTAATATAGAATAAATTTTGATTTATCTGAAAATCCGGTATTAGGAAAATTGTCTTAATATCGGATTTTATCACAGATTTATTTTACATCAGCGGAGAAAAATACAGCCGTTTTGATGTTCAATTCAATTTTCAAGGTGCTGTGTACACCGTCTGTCAGTTATTTTTATGCCCTGAATTGGTGTACTGTTGGCAGTCTCCACTTTGATTTGAAAATAAGAAACTCCCGACAGTATATCAGCCGTCGTTCTGCTCAACAATCGGCAGAATACCGTTTTCTTTCAACAGTTCATAAATGAAAAGCCTGCCCTTTTGTGTCCAGCAAATATGTATTGCACTGAAAGTGCAACTTTCATCAGTCACTGTGTAAGTTTTTGACTGAACGTTGTTATCATGCTTTTCCGGACAGTGCGTTCAAGTAAGCAATATTGATAACAAGTCCAAGACGGTCAACCTTAAATACTTCAAGGAGCTTTTCAAGCTCGTCTTTGGTATAAAATGTTGGCTCTCTCTTTTCTTTTCTCGGCAGCTGTGCTTTTTCGGTTACAATCCGCAGAAAAATCACAGGTTCATACAAAAACGAAATGGGAGAGTATCTTCACATCGACATTGGAGGAGTATTACTCTGAATTACTTGGGGATGACTTTGACAGAACCTTTGATGGCTTTGTTTGTCGTGATAATACCGGTAAACTGATTACACCTTATTACGCTTCTAATCACTTCAAAAATTGTAATCAAGAAAGCCAATATGAAACACAATGGTCGCTAAGATGTACCTGTACAGGAGTGGTTCGGTTATGCAACATACAGTATAACAACGAACTATTACAGCTGTCCGGAATATGATTCAAAAAAGAAATCTAAGGAATACAAGGATACGAAAAAGTCATAAATGGTAGAATACAACAAGCAATATACATTTTGGGAAATTTGAGTATCGAATGAAAAAATACAGAAAAATTGGTAGACAAAATGGTAGAAAAAGCCTGGAACCCAACAAACACGGTATAAAGTATTACGATGATAGAAAATCGTAAACTTTATACGGCTTGTCAGGGGAAATTTCCCCTAAGACCCCTATGACGATTGCAGGAGCAATCGAGAAAGCGAGGACAACACAATATCAAATCAGGCGAGGACTTTCTTGTAAAGCTGTTCAAACACAAGCAAGTCGAAGAACTTGCCCAAACCTATGTGGAGAAAATGCAAGCGGATATGCTGTCTGAAAATGCGAAAACAGAGCAAATTCCAATGCTTGAAGTCACCAAAACAGGCGAGGTTGATTTTGAAAATCAGCATGAAAATTCAGAAGAAAATTTACCGCCAATCACAGAAAAAAGCGAAGTCCGCAATCATCTGATTTCTTTCAAAGTGAATGATGATGATGAACTTGAAACAATCAACCGAAGATATGCGGAAACGAGTTTCAAAAGCAGGATCGATTTTTGCAGATATTCTGCTCTTACAAATGACGATTTTATGAGTAAAATAGGCTATATTCGTGTTTTTATGGAACATCAGGAAACTGCCCGTCAGCAGGAAATTATGTGCGGTTATAAGGCTGACCGCATCTTCTCCGAGAAGATTTCGGGAGAGAATAAAGATCGACCACAATTAAAGACTATGCTTGCACGCTGTCGCTTTTTGAAATGTTCATGTTTTACTTTGAGAGTGTAACAACGGACACAGTCAAGATAAAATTTCCTGTTGGCGAGAATCAGTATAGATTTTTTCTTTTGGACGGCTGATACTCTCGATATGGAGAATATCTTTCTCACGCACATAATCAAGTATTGAAATCACTATTGCGGTCAATTGGGACAAATTTTCAAGGCTATATGGAGAATGGAAATCAAAGAACATCACGGGACGTGATTTTATGCGTAAAATGGACTTGTCGGCGAATACATTTTATCGACGTGTGCATGAATATGAAATCCAGAACGGCATTGTCGAGCAGATCTCGGCTTGACAGCCCTCTCAGATGAACGAGAAAACCGCACAGAACCCGTCCACCGCTACGAAGTGAGGGGGGACACTACCGATGAAAAGAAAACCCCTCAAAAATGCTCACAGAGCGTTTCCGAGAGCTTGCGGTTATTTGTTCCAATAGGGCTTGTGCCATAATGCTCATTTGAACCTCAGCGGAACGAAAAGTGAGTGTGCCATTAGGCTTTGGTCTATGGCACATCTTATGTCACCACTTGCAGAGCATTGTTTTTGATACTCTCAATTGTTTGCAAGATAGCGTTTCTCGTCTTTGCATCAAACATCTTGATAAAGCTGTAAGACTTATCAAACGGCGGTTTTGCAGAGTTGCTTTTTCAGGTAATTCATTGTCGGAAGATTGCCAATATTCGCCAGCATCAGACCATACATAAAATTGTCAAAACGTTTTGCATATTCGTCTGTGTCTGCCGTTGTAATCAGCGGAGCAATGTGATTTTCAAGTTCGTACTTGTCCATATCAGACAGTGCTTGCCAGTTTTCAATTTTCCTGAATTTTTCGACATATTCCTTTTTCAGACGGACTGAAACAAGGTCATAAGACAACGCATTTACGCCATTATAGCAAATTTCAACAAGATTTTGCCGAAAAGCCTGATATTCATTATCGGAGAAATTGCCATCCTGCAATGAAAATATCAACCGCACCTGTTTGCAGAAAATATTTTCCGTCAGTGATTTGGTTTCCTGCGATTCATAGCCGTTTTTGTGTTCACGGAAATACTCGAAATTTCCGCAGTAATCGAATATCAGGAAACGGCATTTGTCCTCATATTCTCCGTCTATGCTGTCCATACAGGAGAGATTTTTGCAAAGTCTTGTACCTCTGCCAATCATCTGCCGGAATTTTGTTTTGGAGCGTACTTTTTTGAAAAATACAAGATTGACACATTCCGGCACGTCAATGCCCGTGTCCATCTATCCATTGAAACCGCAATAACAGGCATTCTGTCGGGAATTTTGAAATCGTCAATTACTGTCTGGGCATAGCTGTCATCACAAGTGATACGCCGGGCAAAATTTCCGTGATAATTCGGATAAAGTGCGTTAAATCGCTTTACGATAAATTCAGCGTGTTCCCTGTTTTGGGCGAAAATAATTGTTTTTCCGAGCCTGTCACCGCCCTGAACCTTGATTCCACGCTCCATAAGGTCTTGCAGGACGACATCAACCGTCTTTTCGTTAAATATAAATTTATTCAGATTTTCAGGGGGGATAAAGTCGGGGATATAGCCGTCTTCTGCAAAGTCGTCCTCATAGCGGTTTTTGTGTTCACAGAAATACTCAAAATTTCCACTGTAATCAAGTATTCGCTACGGCTCAACACATCCGTCGGGCTTGATGTCGTTCCGGTTTTGCCTGTACCTGTTGCCATAACGGAAAGCTTTGCGGAAATCCTTTTGAGGATAACATTTGCATAAATGTAATTTTATTGAGATTTGAGGCGATTTGCCGCTGTATTTCAGATGGAGATAAAGAACGCTATGAGGACAATTTTGCAGAAGACGGCTATATCCCCGACTTTATCCCCCCTGAAAATCTGAATAAATTTATATTTAACGAAAAGACGGTTGATGTCGTCCTGCAAGACCTTATGGAGCGTGGAACCAAGGTTCAGAACGGTGACAACAATCATTTTCGCCCGGAACAAGGAACACGCTGAATTTATTGTAAAGCGATTTAACGCACTTCATCCGAATTATCACGGAAATTTTGTCCGGCGTATCACTTGTGAGGAAAACTATTCTCGGACAGCAATTGACCATTTCAAAATTCCCGACAGAATGCCAATTATCGCCGTTTCTGTCGATATGATGGATACGGGCATTGACGTGCCTGAATGTGTCAATCTTGTATTTTTCAAAAAAGTACGCTCCAAAACAAAATTCCGGCAGATGATTGGCAGAGGTACAAGACTTTGCAAAAATCTCTCCTGTATGGACAGCATAGACGGAGAATATGAGGACAAATGCCGTTTCCTGATATTCGATTACTGCGGAAATTTCGAGTATTTCCGTGAACACAAAAACGGCTATGAATCGCAGGAAACCAAATCACTGACGGAAAATATTTTCTGCAAACAGGTGCGGTTGATATTTTCATTTTCATACAAGTCCACTTCTTATAGTGCATACCACAATCAGTATGTGCCCTATTAACCGCAAGCTCTTAGAAACGCTCTGTAAGTGTTTCTGAAGGTTTGTTTTTTTGAACGGTCTCTGTTCCACAAGGGAGAAGATTCGACTGATGATGTGTCATTCAAGGTCATTCCTTTTCTTTTTCTGGTGGTCTTGGATTTGCTCCTGACGGATATATTCTTCAATTGTCTGCTGTGCATTTGCAAGCTCACGAGCCTTTTTGTCTGCCTGCCTAAACTCCACATTTTTCGCCGACAAATCATTTTCAAGATTGCTGATTCGCTTTTCAAGGTTCTCCACTTTCGGAATGTGTCCGGAGGGGTAAAATTCAAGAACTTGCTTGCGGATTTCCCCGTATTCATTCAATTCCGCACTATGTTCTTTGCGGTACTTCTTCGCCTGTCTGCCGTCCAGAGTTTTCAGCTCCTCACCATACACTTTCAGCTTACGGTACTTTTTCAGGACTTTCAGTTTGATTTTCAAGTCCTCAATTTCCGTATTTATGGAGTTTAATTCAGACAGCAAGTGACGGCTGTGAGCGTATTCCGAAACGGCTATCTGGCGAATCTGTTCAGGCTCTACACCGTACTCTGCGATGATGTTTTTCGCAATGCTTGCGGCCTTCATATTGCCACGGTCGATAGCGTCCTGAATAAATTTATTTTCGGATTGCTGTACATTTTGGTGAATTTTCGTCCTCGGCACATAAGTCATCACGCCTTGATACTGAAAAATGCGGTTTTTGATTTGTTCCGTTTCATAAAACCAACCCAGAGTTTTTGCCCTCGTCATTTTGGCACGAGGGTTATTTTCTTTCTGCTCGACAAGCATAAATTTCAGGTCAATTTTATGGTCGGGATTGTAGTTTACAAGCACACCAAAATCGGCACATTTTCGGAGAAAATCCTCAAAATTTTCGCTCTCCATAATCACTTGGTCAATAGCGTATTTCAGTCTTGCTTTCCACGACAAGCCCTGTCGGTTCATATCCCATTCAAAATGGCTCTTACCCTTTGTATGCTCCGGGTGCTGAATCACCGACAAATGATGCTCCTTGCAAATTTTGTCTGAGGTAGTCCGCAACTCTGCCCACGCTCGCTCTGATTTCTTGCCCTGATTATGCTCTGTTTCAAAAGTTTTTCCCGTGACAAAATTCGTGTTGTTGAAAACGATATGGGCGTGGATATGTTGGTGATCTTCGTGGACGGCAAGCACACATTGGTACTGCTCTTTCAGCAAGCGATGGCACAATTCATCAGCAATTTCCATTGCCCTTTCCGGCAGTATTTCATTCGGGGCAAATGACAAAATTATGTGCTGTGCTTGGGGTACTTCGTCCGCTTCCAAACTGCTCTCTGAGAACCTGTATTCATAGACGTTTCAAAAGAGAGAAAGCATGAGAAATAGTAATCATGCACTCGGAAGAGCGAG
>CANQWR010000034.1 GCA_947627625.1 uncultured Ruminococcus sp.
GAACACGGAAGTTAAGCTCTGCTGTGACGATAATACTTGATTGGAGACAATCCGGGAACGTAGTTCGATGCCGACACAGGGTGTTATTTTGTAACACCCTGATTTTGTAAACGGAGGTTTCTTTATGGATAAGAACAAGAAAAATCTGCCCGTCGAGGGTGACGGCAGGAAAAATTCGGGTCAGGGAGACGGCAAAAAGAAAAAGCGAAAGGACGGCATATACGACCCCGAGTACATAGCTTACTGTGAGCATGGCGATTCGGCGGCGGTGTTCATAATGCGTGACATTCAGAAAAACGTCGATACAACGGGTTTCTGGATAGACATAATTGAGTCCGACCATCGTCTTGTCAAAAAGCGTAACAGCGAGGGGTTTTATCGTACTCTCCACGATTTCAAGTACTTTGTCGTTGAGCTGTTCCCCCGTGTCACAAAACCCGATTACGCTGGTTGTTGGACTGACGATGAAAAGCGTTATGAAACTTGGGCGACGGCTAAGGGAGATATTCGCACACACCGTGCAAGCGGTTACGTTGGACGTAAATACAGGGTTGATTGCAGGCTTGAGATTGTGACAAAGAAAGTCATGAACGATGAAGGGGAAGAGATGGAGGAACCCAAGCCGAATTATAAAATAATTTCGGTCAAGAGAGTAAAAGATAATTAAATGAACTGTTTGCGGATATTATATTAAAGAACTGTTCACCGATTGTGTACTTGTTTTAATCTTAGATTATTTTTTAATATGGTATTTTGCAAAACCGCCTGAAATTTTTTGTTTCAGGCGGTCTTTTTATTTATTTATTTATTTGACTGTTTCATATCTCCCACTTGTCGCAGAGTTTGTTGATTTTTTCGGCGAGTTTCCGCATATCGGCGTTTGTACGTCCACCCGATCTTTTGATCAGATTATAAAGGCGTTCGGAAGCGTCGAGCAGGTCGCTGTAGTAAATGTTATTGTTGGCGTTAGTGGTCTTGTGGACGATAGGTGCGGGCTTTGCGTCGACAGTTATTTCGCCCGTGAGGATGTCAAATTCCGCACCGCTATAGGGTGCATATGCGTCGAGACCTCTCTCTTGCAGGAGGTTTTTGAAGTGTTCGGAAGCCTTTTCGTCACCGTGGATTATGAAATATTTTTTGACATTTTTTATATTTTCAGCCCACTTTACAAGACCGTTCATGTCGGCGTGACCGCTGACACCGGGAAGTTGTTTTATTTCGGCGGAGACCTTGACAGTTTCACCGAAAAGTTTAACTTTTTTTGCACCCTCAACAAGACTTCTGCCGAGAGTGTTCACAGCCTGATAGCCTACAAAAAGGATAGTATTTTCGGGAATCCAGAGGTTGTGTTTGAGGTGGTGCTTGATACGACCCGCCTCGCACATACCGCTTGCGGAGATAATGACTTTAGGTCTGTTGTCGCTGTTTATAGCCCTTGACTCGTCACTGCTGACTGTCCTTATGAGGTCGTCAAAAGTGATGGGATTTATGCCACGTCTGACATAGCTGAGAGCCTCTTCATCATAGCAACTCTCACGGTTGTTAATGAAAATGTCGGTCGCCTCATTGGCAAGGGGACTGTCAACGTACACGGGAAAATTGTCGTGATTTCTGACGAGGTTTTCGGTTTTTATCTTGCGTATAAAATAGAGCATTTCCTGAGTACGTCCGACAGCGAAAGAGGGAATAATCACGCTGCCGCCACGGTCAAAAGTGGTCTGAAAAACGTCTGCAAGGGCGGTGACGTAGTCAGTGGGGCGGTTGTGGAGCCTGTCGCCGTAAGTGGACTCCATAATGACGTAGTCAGCGGACTCTATATACTGTGGATCACGGATAAGAGGCTGATCGGTGTTGCCGATGTCGCCCGAAAAGACGATACATTTAGACTGATTGCCCTCTGTTAGCGTGAGGATTATACTTGCCGAGCCGAGAAGGTGTCCCGCATCACGGAACATGACTTTCACCTGTCCGAGCTGAGTTTCCGAGACCGTAAATTCGGTCTCATAGGGGTGTGGCACAAAGAGTTCTATTGCACCGAGAGCGTCATCAGTGGTATAGAGGGGTTCAAAATCGTCCTCTCCACGCCTTTTAGCCTTACGGCTTCTCCATTCGGCTTCAAACTCCTGAATGTGTGCACTGTCACGGAGCATCACATTACACAGGTGAGAAGTTGCGGTAGTTGCGTGGATTTCGCCCGTGAAACCGCCCGCATAGAGGAGTGGGAGAAGACCCGAGTGGTCGATATGGGCGTGAGTGAGGAGAACGAAGTCGATTTCGGAGGGCGGTACGGGTACTTTCACGTTTTCAAACATATCCGCACCCTGTTCCATACCGAAATCCACAAGAAATTTCTTTCCGCACGCCTCAATGTAAGTACAGCTGCCCGTGACTTCATGAGTAGCACCAATAAACATTATTTTCATAGACATTCCTCCAGTGTGAGTTATTTATATTTATTTATATATATTATATCATATTGTCACGGAGAAGTCCATATATTTTGTGTAATTTATCTTAAAAAAAGAGAGACACGGGGGAAACTTCCCATGTCTCTTGTTTTTTGTGAATCTGATTTGATTAAATTTATAATTATAATAAATATGATATCAGTCGGTGACAGGTTTACCGCCCCTTGCGGAGATTTTCCAGTTGTCGAGGTCACAGGCATCACCCGTGACTTCATAGGTCATAATGTCCTCAACATTGCCGTAGCCGTGGAAGAAGTAGACGTGAAAATCTCTTGGCGGGTAGACACCCGAATTTATAACGTCATTGTAGGAAGTACCGAGAGCGGAGTGGTCTACTCCTGCGTATTCGACAAGGCTTGCGGGAAAATATTTTGCGGAGAGTTCAGCGTCGCTGTTGAGTTGCAGAGGTTTGTGTTCTGCACCTGCGGGTTTTACGATGAGTGAAGCGGTATTGTAATTTATGAGCCTGTCGCTTGTTCCGTACTCTATTTCGGCGGGAGGTCTGCCGTGGTCGGCAGCTATGACGATAGTGGTGTTGTCATAGAGACCGAGTTCTTTGAGCTGGTCAAAGTACTCACTCAGACCTGCGAAACCGCCCATTATACTTTGAGTTTTAGTTGGTTCAAAGTCATCAGGATCGCCGTCATATGCGTCTCTTGCAGCCTCTACTATAACGGACTGTTTTTCGTAAAGTTGTGCAATATCGTAGTCGTTGTCGTGGGCGAAACAGAGGTGAATAAAGCTGAAAGTGGGTTTTTCGCTGTCTGCCTTTATGCCGTAGTCCTTTACATAGTTGTAGAAATCGAGGTCTGTCTCCGAACCTATAGAGCCGTTCAGACGACCTGGGATATTCTCTTTTACGTATATGAAGTTATTTGAGAAGTTTGAATTATAGCCGTCAAGGAAATATGATTTCAGGAGATAGGGACAGAGTTTTCCGAGGGAGAAATTTATCATAGTGGGGACAATTCCGTCGGTATCGGTGTAATTCATAGTGCCGTAGTCGTCGGAACTTCTTATATTGTCGCACTGATCGTAGAGCTGTTCAAAATTGTCGAAAGTTGTGAGATTGTCGAGAATGAGACTGACTTTGTAGCCGTTGTCGTGTAGGACTCTCGGCACGGTCTGTCCCGCCCATGAGTTGTCGAGATAGGTCTCCCAGTCCTCACCCTGATACATATTGTTAGTGAGCATCTGTGCAATGGAGGGGAAAGTATTTGTGTAGCAGGAGATGTGATTTTCATAGAAGGTGAAGCCCTCAAGCATATCATAGAGTTCGGGGCACTCCTCAAGAGCGTCTCTCATGTAGTCGCCCTCAAGTCGGTCTGTGAGGAACACAACAACGTTATTCTGGTCGGGGGAGAGGTTAAGAGCCTCATCGAACGTGAAGAAGGTGTTGTACTGCGACTTGTCCACCTTTGAGATGCCGTTTTTGTTTATCTGTCCCGCCATTCCGACGACCTGCATGATTATGGTGACGGCGGAGAGGTACGTCACGACGTTCCCCTTTAATTTTTTGACTATCCTGTTCTTTTTGAAACTTTTCATGACAGTGTAGCCGATAAAGGGGAGAAAAGCGATCACTGCCATAACTATCATGTTTATTATGTTATACGGAGTTGTCTGCGAGTAGGGCGAAACGTCACCCGTCATTGAGACCATTTTTCCGTTGTAGAAGAGCATCTGACAGTAAAAGGCGAGCAGTACGCCGAATATTATTGAAGTCGTCACCCTGAAAGTTTTGAGGTGCAGGGCGAGAATGATGTTCAGGACGGCTATAAGCACCAAGGAGGCGACAGAGGCGGTTATTAAAAGCGGTACGAAGATATAGACCGCATCGACAGTAAAATCGTGCTGATTTCCGACAAAGATGTCCACGGGCGAGAAGAAAAAGACCGTGAAGCAAAAGGCGACACTCAGCAGAATTGTGAGAAGTTCATTTGCAAGAGTGAATCTCTTTTTCTTTTTTTTATTTTTCTTTGTGACTTCCCCGTCGGGAGCGGTACTTGTGTCGGTGTAGTTTTTCGGGGGATTTTTATCTTTTTCCGTCACGGTATTTTCCCCATCACTGTTGACATTTTTCGGTTCTGTCTTTTCCTCCCGAACGGGTTGGGCTTTTGGAGTTTCCCCCGAATTTTCCTCCCGAACCGATGTATTTTCCGTTGGCTCATCGTCAAAAGAAAAGTCCTGTGACTCCGACGGTATTTCGGTTATCTCGCTCTCACCGTCTGAGGAAATCGACTCGGAATTTTCTTTGGTTTCGTTTTCTTTATCCATAAAAAATTTTATCTCCTCTCTAAAAAATAACATTACAAAGTAATTCTATCACAAAAGAAAATCAAAGTCAATGATTATTTCCCGATAATTTATTTACGATTTTGTGAAAAATGGGGAGTATTTTCTATGCCGTTCGGGTGTTGGGACGGCTTTTGATGTGAAAAGTATATAAATTTTCGGTCTGCGGAGACAAAAAAATATCACGATCGTCAGTAAATGTGAACAAATTGTAAACATTTTTCAGGGCTATTGACAAGCCGCCCAAAAAAGACTATACTAATTTTAGCACTCAGATACAGAGAGTGCTAAAAAAATTTTGAAGCGGAGATGTACGAAATGGAAACAAGACAGTTCAAAGCGGAGTCAAAGAGACTTCTTGAGATGATGATTCACTCAATTTACACTCACAAGGAGATATTTTTGAGGGAACTTATCTCAAACGCAAGTGACGCTATAGACAAGCTGTATTTCAAGTCGCTGACAGATGACTCTGTAGGACTTAATAAAGACGATTTTGCTATAACTCTACACGCCGACAAGGACGCTCGCACGCTCACGATTTCCGATAACGGCATAGGTATGACGGAGGAGGAGCTTGAAAACAATCTCGGAACGATAGCAAACAGCGGTTCTTTCAAGTTCAAGAGCGAGAACAAACTTGAAGAGGACAATCAAATTATAGGACAGTTCGGAGTGGGATTCTATTCGGCGTTTATGGTGGCGAAAAAGGTCACTGTAATTTCGAGGGCTTACGGAAGCGAAAAGGCTTACAGGTGGGAGTCTGAGGGAACAGAGGGCTACACCATAACCGAGGATACAAGGGAGACTGCGGGTACAACGGTTATACTTGAACTTCTTGACGACACGGACGACGAGAAATACAGCGAATTTCTTGAACAGTACAGATTAAAGACACTTGTCAAGAAATATTCCGACTATATAAGATTCCCCATCAATATGGATATGAGACACAGCAGACCGCTTGAGCAGTCGGAGGAGGACAAAAAAGCGGGAAAAGCACCGGAGTATGAAGACTACTACGAAAAAGAGACTCTCAACAGCATGACACCCCTCTGGAAGAAGAACAAGAACGAGATAACGGAGGAGGAGTACAAACACTTCTACACGGAAAAGTTTTACGACTATAACGAGCCTTTGAAGTACACCCATGTAAAGAACGAGGGTATGCCGAGTTACAATGCACTCCTCTATATACCGTCAAAAGCCCCGTATGATTATTACTCAAAGGAGTACGAAAAGGGCTTGCAGTTGTACTCAAACGGCGTTCTTATAATGGACAAGTGTGCGGATTTGCTGCCCGACTATTTCAGTTTTGTCAAGGGACTTGTTGATTCGGAAGACCTGTCGCTGAATATTTCGAGGGAGATGTTACAGCACGACAGACAGCTTAAATCTATAGCAAAGAGCATAGAGAAGACCATAAACAGCGAGCTGAAGAAAATGCTGAAGAACGAGAGAGAGAAGTACGAGGATTTCTGGAAGGCTTTCGGCGTACAGATGAAGTACGGCATTTACAGCGGTTTTGGTGCAAACAGGGAAAAATTGCAGGATTTGTTGATGTTCACGTCCTCTGCGGAGGGAAAACTTGTCACGCTTGAGGAGTACGTCAGCAGAATGAAAGAGGAGCAGAAGTATATATATTACGCTTCGGGTGAGAGTTTCGAGCGTATAAAGCAACTCCCGCAGACTGAAATTCTGCTTGAAAAGGGCTATGAAATACTCTGTCTCACGGACGGCATAGACGAATTTGTGGTGAAGTCCATGAACGCTTACAAAGAAAAGGAGTTCAGGAATATTTCAGCCGATGACACGGAAGTTGAGAGTACCGAAAAGCAGGAGGAGATAAAGGCAAAGGAGGAGGAAAACTCCGATATGCTCCAGAAACTCACGGATGCTCTTGACGGAAAAGTCACAAAAGTGATACTCTCAAAGAGACTGAAAACGCACCCCGTCTGCCTGTCGACGGAGGGAGACATAACTATGGAGATGGAAAAGGTACTCAACTCCATGCCGACTGACGAGAAGATACACGCAAAGAGGGTTCTGGAGATAAACCCCGAACACGATATATTCTCCAAACTCAAAGCTATAAGCGATTCGGGAGACAGTGAAAAGCTGTCCAAGTACGCAAAAATTCTCTACACACAGGCACTTTTAATAGAGGGTGTCAGCATAGAGAACCCTGCTGAATTTTCAAATCTTGTCTGTGAACTGATGTAATTTTTGATTTCAAATTCTTTTAATTTATAAATCAAAAAAGACTGTTTATTTCGGATAGACTGAGAGACGGGTGCATGGCGAGGTTTATCGCATCGGATATAAGGTGTGCAGACCTTTGGACTATGCAGTCTATATCACGGGGAGTGACCATCATCTGAGGTATATTTGATTTGTCCGAACCGAGATTTTTTATCACAGTGTGAATATCAATGACTGTCGGGATACCCACCGCTATGACGGGTACTCCGACAGTTTTTTTGGAAATTTCTTTTCTTGAATTTGCGACACCGCTGCCGGGGGAGATACCTGTGTCCGTGAGCTGTATAGTTGAACCAAGTCTGTTTACGTCCGAACAGGCGAGAGCGTCCACGACTATCACGGCGGAGGGATTTATTTTCCCACAGACGGCTTTTATAATTTCGGCAGACTCAATACCCGTCTGACCGAGTACGCCTCCCGCAAGAGTACTTGTTTTGCGGAGAGATTTGAGAAAAATATCTTCGTCTGTGAGTTCGTCTTTGAGGTGTCTTGTGGCGAGAATTTCGGAGACGACAAGAGGACCGACTGCATCGGGAGTTATATCCCTGTTTCCGAGACCTGCAATAAAGACATCTCCGTCGGGTACAAGGGAGGCTATTTCGGCAGAGAGTTCCCTTGCGATATTTTCATAATTTTCGGAAAAACGGCTGAAAGAGCCTGTACTCAGAGTTATATATCTCCCACGGGGTTTTCCGCAGGATTTCAGAAAAGAGTCGTCTTTGAGGAATATTTCCGTGACACTGAAATTTTTCCCCCTCTCAGTCTGTACTATTTTTTCGGAATTTTTTTCAATATCTCCGACAGCTTCAAGTGCCAGATCGGTTCTTATCATAGAAACCTCCATAAATATTTTAATATTTTAATTTTTATATTTTAATTTTTATAATTTTATATATAAAAATTTTTATAAATATTTTATAAAAAATTTTTGTGCATAATGCCCTGAAAAGGACACTAAAATTTGTCTGAATATTTCAGTTTTGCCTATTGAAATTAAAAAAAAAATGTGTTATAATTATAAAGTCTCAGTACGGGGGCTGTCCGTTGCGGTCCTCGGGGTGCGGATTTAAGGAAGTCCGTGCTTTACAGATTATCTGCAATATACGGGCAAATATGCCTGTAAAATCGAGGGAGGTGTAACTGTGCCTAACATTAAATCTGCCAAGAAGAGAGTAAAAGTAAACGCCACAAAGGCTATGGCTAACAAGTCAAGAAAGAGCAATCTCAAGACAGTCCTGAAAAAGGCTGAACTTGCGGTTTCGGAGAACAGTGCCGACAAGGAGCAGGCTGTCAGGTTTGCAATCAAGAGAGTTGACCAGGCTTGTGCAAAGGGACTTATGCACAAGAACAAGGCAGCGAGAAAGAAGTCTCAGCTTGCAAAGATGCTCAACGGTGCAAAGTGAGTATCTGTTTTTTGGCTTTGAATAATATTTAATTAAGATGAAATCCCTGCGGACAACTCACGGTCTGTGGGGATTTTTTTGGAAATTTTTTTTATTTTTGGACTGTTGTGGACTGTGCAAATTTTAATTAGGACGATTAGGGGCAGGGG
>CANQWR010000035.1 GCA_947627625.1 uncultured Ruminococcus sp.
GGGCTCTGCCCCCAAACCCCCGCTGGGGGGAAGTATCCCCCCAGACCCCCCATGATTATTCCCACAGAGGAAACAAACTCCAACCCTCATTGATAGTCTGCTGTTCTAATTTTGGGGGTCAAGGGGGGGTCACACCCCCCAAAATTCCAACGCCGTAAGGCAGTATAAGAAAGGAGATAGCGTGAATGCCTTTGAACCAGACAAATGCTCCCATATATGACGCACTCCGACGATTCAGGAGAATGCGTGTCGTGCCGTTTGACGTTCCCGGTCACAAGAGGGGCAGGGGAAATATGGAACTGACCGAATTTCTCGGCGAGGACTGCATGAATGCAGATGTCAACTCCATGAAACCCCTTGACAACCTCTGTCACCCCGTTTCCGTCATAAAAGACGCTGAATTACTCGCTGCTCAGGCATTCGGTGCGGAAAACGTCTTTTTTATGGTCGGGGGGACTACCTCTGCCGTACAGAGCATGATCATGTACGCCTGCAAAAGCGGTGACAAGATAATAATGCCCCGAAACGTCCACAGGAGTGCTATAAATGCCCTTATTCTGACTGATGCTGTTCCCGTGTACGTCAACCCCGATGTGAACAGACAACTCGGAATATCACTCGGAATGTCGGTGTCTCAGGTCGAAAAGGCTATACTCGAAAACCCTGACGCAAAGGCTGTAATGGTCAACAACCCGACTTACTACGGAATTTGTTCCGATTTGAAAAAGATAGTGGAACTCGCCCATGAACACAATATGCTTGTACTTGTCGATGAGGCTCACGGTACTCACTTCTATTTCGGTGAAAATTTCCCCGTGTCCGCTATGAGTGCAGGGGCGGACTGCTCCTCGGTCAGTATGCACAAGTCGGGAGGAAGTCTGACACAGAGTTCTTTTCTGCTTATGGGTAAAAATATAAACTCGGGCTATATGCGTCAGATAGTAAATTTAACTCAGACGACAAGTGCCTCCTATCTGCTTTTGACAAGTCTCGACATATCAAGAAAAAGACTCGCCCTCAGCGGACGTGAAATTTTTGCAAAGACAGTCGAAATGGCGGAGTACGCAAGGGCTGAAATAAACGAAATAGGCGGTTACTACGCCTATTCCCGTGAACTTATAAACGGCGACAGTGTCTTTGATTTTGATGTCTCGAAACTGTCCGTCTACACCCTTCCCGTCGGTCTTGCGGGAATTGAAGTCTACGATTTGCTCCGTGACGAGTACGATATTCAAATAGAATTTGGCGATATAGGCAATATTCTTGCGTATATATCGGTCGGAGACAGAAAGCGTGACATTGAACGTCTCATAAGTGCATTGTCCGAAATAAAACGTCTCTACGGCAAATCGGGTACGGATATGCTCACTCAGGAGTACATTTCCCCGATAGTAGCCGAACCGCCACGAAAAGCCTTTTATTCCGATAAAGTCTCACTGCCCCTTGAAGAGAGTGCGGGCAGAGTATGCACGGAATTTGTCATGTGCTACCCTCCGGGAATACCTATCCTCGCCCCGGGAGAGCTTATAACGGACGATATAATAAAATATATTAAATATGCCAAAGAAAAGGGCTGTCAGATGACGGGTACGGAGGACATAAACATAGAAAGAATAAATATAATTAAAAAATAGCGGATATTGGGAACTTTTTATTTGAACGATGATTGGGGGCTTCGCCCCCAAACCCCTGTTAGAATTATAAGGGGCAGGGGGTTTCACCCCCTGAACCCCTGACCGGGGGTTCCACCCCCGGACCCCCGCAAGGGGCTCCGCCCCTTGACCCCGCTGGGGGTTAAAAACCCCCAGACCCCCAAAATAGAAACAACAGTCAGTTTCGCTAATTTTTGAGGTTTCAGTTAATCATGGGGGGTTCGGGGGGATTCTTCCCCCCGATGGGGGTCTGGGGGCAACGCCCCCAGTGGGGGTTCAGGGGGCAAAGCCCCCTGCCCCTTAGACTTAATGGGGGGCTTGGGGGGCAAAGCCCCCCAACGGGGGTACAATGGCAACGCCCCCCAATGGGGGTTACAAACCCTAATCGTTCTAAAATATTATAATTACAGGAGTTTATATTATGGAACTGTGGTTTACGGAGCGTCATACTCCAAATGTCAAATTTTCTATAAAAGTAGACAGACAGCTATACAGCGGAAACAGCGAATTTCAAAGGATAGATGTATTTCAGTCAAAGGAGTTCGGCAGATTTCTCACCCTTGACGGCTATATGATGCTCACCGAAAAGGACGAGTTTATTTATCACGAAATGATCACCCATGTGCCTATGGCTGTCCACCCCGATCCCCAGAATATACTTGTCATAGGTGCGGGCGACGGCGGTGTTGTCAGGGAACTGACAAGGTACAACTGCGTCAAAAATATAGACCTTGTTGAGATTGACGAACTTGTTGTTGAGGTCAGCAGAAAATTTCTGCCGTCCACAGCTTGCCGTCTTGACGACAAGAGAGTAAATATTTTTTACGAGGACGGTGTCAAATTTATAAGACGCTGTGAAAACAAATACGATGTCATAATAGTCGACTCAACTGACCCTTTCGGTCCTGGGGAGGGGCTTTTCACAAAGGAATTTTACGGTAGCTGTTTCAAGGCTCTCAAACGTGACGGCATTATGGTAAATCAGCACGAAAGCCCTTTTTATGCGGAGGACGCTCTCGCTATGCAGAGGTCTCACAAGAGAATTGTAAAGAGTTTCCCCGTAAGCCGTGTGTATCAGGCTCACATACCGACTTACCCCTCCGGGCACTGGCTTTTCGGCTTTGCCTCCAAAAAATACCACCCCGTCCGTGACTACAACGGCACTAAGTGGAGTATGCTCGGCATATCCACAAAATACTATAACACCCACCTGCACACGGGTGCATTTTACCTGCCAAACTACGTTGAGGAAATGCTCCGTGACGTTGAGTGAAAAAATATATTTATTTATATATTAAATATTAAAATATATTTATTTATTAAATTTATAAAATTATAAAATTAAAAATTTGGAGATTTCTATGCTTGAAAAAAATGTTCAGAATTTTATAGGTTGCGATGCTGATTACAGCGATTCAAAAATAGTCCTGTTCGGTGCGGGGTTTGACGGCACTACAAGTTTTCGTCCCGGCACGAGGTTTGCACCGTCTGCTATACGCTCGGAGAGTTTCGGCATTGAGACTTACAGTCCATATCAGGACAGAGATTTGACAGACTACAGCTATTTTGACAGCGGTGATCTGGAACTGCCTTTCGGGAGTGTCACAAGGACAATTGCCGATATATCCGTCAGGACTGATATTATTCTCTCGGACGGCAAAATTCCCTTCATGATTGGCGGTGAACACCTTGTCACTTTCGGTGCGGTAATGGCTGTCAAAGAGAAGTTTGAGGACTTGTATATAGTCCACTTTGACGCTCACGCCGATTTGCGTGACGACTATCTCGGTCAGAAACTCTCCCACGCCTGCGTTATCAGGAGGTGTCACGAACTTGTCGGCGACGGGCATATTTTCCAGTTCGGCATAAGGAGCGGTGACAGGGATGAGTTTATTTTCGCTGGTGAACACACCGAAATGCACAGGTTCAATTTTGACGGTCTTGACGAAACTGTCGAAAAACTCAAAAATAAAAATGTGTATCTCACTGTTGATTTAGATGTTCTCGACCCGTCTGTATTCTGCGGTACGGGTACGCCCGAGGCAGAGGGTGTCTCTTTCGGGGAACTCCGCAAAGCTGTCACTCTTGTCTGCCGTGAACTGAATATTGTCGGCTGTGATGTCACTGAACTAAGTCCGCACTATGACCAATCGGGAGTGTCAACGGCTGTTGCGTGCAAGATAATCAGGGAAATGTTGCTTGCCATGTCGTGAGTGTAAAATAAAAAATAAAATTTAACATGAAATAAAGGAGTTAAAAAAATGGGAAAGTGTATGATAATAGGCTGTGGGGGAGTTGCCTCCGTTGCCATACACAAGTGCTGTCAGAACAGTGAAGTCTTTGAGGGTATCATGATTGCAAGCCGTACAAAGTCAAAGTGTGACGCACTCAAAGAAAAGTTACAACCCACCACAAAAACTGTCATTGAGACTGCACAGGTGAACGCCGACAACGTTGAGGAGTTAATTGAGTTGATAAACAGTTACAAGCCCGATGTCGTTCTGAATCTCGCCTTGCCGTATCAGGATCTGACTATCATGGATGCCTGTCTTGCAACTAAAACTCACTACGTTGATACTGCAAACTATGAACCTCTTGACACTGCAAAATTTGAGTACAAATGGCAGTGGGCTTATCGTGAGAAGTTTGAAAAAGCAGGTATAACCGCCCTCCTCGGAAGCGGTTTTGACCCGGGTGTCACGGGAGTTTTTTCCGCCTACGCTATGAAACACCACTTTGACGAAATAAACTACATTGATATTCTCGACTGCAACGGCGGTGACCACGGCTATCCGTTCGCCACAAATTTTAACCCCGAAATAAATATCCGTGAGGTCTCCGCAAAGGGAAGTTACATTGAAAACGGCAAGTGGGTTGAGACTGAACCCATGGAAATTAAAAGAGTTTACAATTTCAAGGGTGTCGGCGAAAAAGATATGTATCTACTACACCATGAGGAACTTGAATCCCTTGCACTCAATATAAAAGGCATAAAGCGTATCAGGTTTTTTATGACTTTCGGACAGAGTTACCTCACACACCTGAAATGTCTCGAAAATGTCGGTATGACTTCTATTGAACCTATAATGTATGAGGGCAGAGAAATAGTCCCCCTGCAATTCCTGAAAGCCGTACTCCCCGACCCCGCTACACTCGGTGCAAGAACTGTCGGCAAGACAAATATCGGCTGTATTTTCCGTGGCAAAAAGGACGGTCTGGACAAAAATTACTACCTTTACAACATCTGTGACCATCAGGAGTGCTACAGGGAAGTCGGTTCACAGGCGGTCTCCTACACGACAGGCGTTCCCGCAATGATTGGTGCGATGATGATTATGACAGGGAAGTGGAACATGACGGGCGTCCACAATATTGAGGAGTTCGACCCCGACCCCTTTATGGAAGCTCTTAATAAATGGGGTCTGCCGTGGGAGGAGGACTTCAACCCCGTCCTTGTTGACTGATTTAATATATTCAATAAACTCGTATATTTTACAGATTTTCTGTTTAATATAAAAATTAAAAATAATCAGGAAAGGAGTGCTTTTTTCATGCTCGTTGTGACTACAGACCACATCACGGGAAAGAATCTCGAAATGCTCGGGATCGCAAAGGGTACTGCTATCCTCACAAAGCACATGGGAAAAGATTTTATCTCAAGCATAAAATCTATGACAGGCGGTGAGCTGACAGAGTACACAAAAATGACTGAAGAATCCCGTGAGCTTGCGACTGACAGAATGATACTCGACGCAGAAAAAGCAGGTGCAGACGCCGTTGTGAACGTTCGCTTCACGTCCTCGGAAGTTATGCCCGGTGCGTCTGAGATGACCGCTTACGGCACGGCTGTGAAGTTCGTCGACTGATTTCCGCCGCTGTTCACACAAAGACATAATTTTTTCTGACGTATTTTTTTGAGACTTTTTTAGCAAGTCCGTCCCGCACAAAAAAATGTGGGGCGGATGACAGTCCCGAATTTCGCAATATCACGAAAAGGAGTGACTTTTAATTTTATTTATACAGCATATTTCTCTGACTTATTGTAAAGATGTCCGCTATGCCAATTATGCAAACGTGAGAAATTCCATAAAATTTGAACCGATAACTGCCCGAAAAATTCCCGACTGTGAAATATTTTTCAATAAAATATCTCTGTTCCAAAGCACAAACGGTATACAAGAATGTCTGAATAAAATCATGCAATATAACAGTGATGTTTTATATAATCCAAAGTGTTATAATTCTGTTTTCGGTAACAGGATAGCAGTTAAAAATTCCGACAGCGGAAATTATGAAATAATGTACAGAGACAAACAATCACGGGGTTTTTATAAAAATCCGTTTACTCTCAAAAATAATGAATACGGGAGAATTGTCTACAATGACAGATATGCTTCATTTGAATCGGGGTGGTATTATGAACTCCACATAATAAATTTTCTGAACTGCGATAAATCAAAGTACAGGGAAAAAATTTTTTTCAGAAAAGTTCCCGACTACGAATATAAAGATATGAAGTATTTAAGATATTGTTGAGGAGGTTTTTTTTATGAATATCAAAGAATCTTTGCAGAAATTCGTCATTGAGGGCGAGAGTTACCTGATTTACACAACTTTCGGTGCGTCCCTCAGCGGAAATGTACTCGAAGCTGTCATAACAGAAGTCGGTGATGGCTGGATAAGTATTACGGAGACCGACGGCTCACAGAGTATCGTCAACATGGAAAACGTCATCCGTGTACGCAAGTACCCCAAAAAGAAAAACGGCAAAAAGAAAGTGCTGATCGACTGATTATGTTAAATAATATTGAAAATATAGAAAATATTAAAAAAATAAAAAATTCCCTGCCAACACCCTGTTATTTAATCGATGAGGAAAAACTTGTTGAAAATCTCGAAATTCTCCACGGTGTTGAAGTACGCACGGGTGCGAAAATTCTCCTCGCACAGAAGGCTTTTTCCTGCTATCACCTCTACCCTCTTATCGGGGAGTACCTCTCGGGGACTGCTTCAAGCGGTCTCTTTGAGTCCAGACTCGGCTTTGAGGAGATGCAAAAGGAAAACCACGTCTTTTCGGGGGCGTACCGTGACGGCGAATTTGACGAAATATTGAAGTACTCAAACCACGTCATTTTCAACTCCTTTTCACAGCTCGAAAAATTCAGGGACAGAACTCTCAAAGCGGGCAGAAAAATAGGTCTGAGAATAAATCCCGAATGCTCCACTCAACAGGGTCACGAAATTTACGACCCCTGTTCACCTCGCTCACGTCTCGGTATCACAAGAGAAAATTTTTTAATAAACAATCTCAACGGTGTGACGGGTCTGCACTTCCACACCCTCTGTGAACAAAATTCCGACGATTTGGAAAAAACTCTTGACGCTGTTGAGGAAAAATTCGGTGACGTACTGCAATTTAGTCAGATAACTTGGCTCAATATGGGCGGCGGACACCACATAACACGTCCCGATTACGATATTCAAAGGCTCGAAAAGTGCATAAAAAAATTCAGTGAAAAGTACAGTCTCGAAATCTATCTTGAACCTGGGGAGGCTGTCGCTCTCAATGCGGGCTATCTTGTGACAGAAGTCCTCGATATTGTCCAAAACGATATGCCTATCGCCATTCTCGACACGTCCGCCGCCTGCCATATGCCCGATGTACTCGAAATGCCCTACAGACCTCCTCTTATGGACTCGGGGCTTCCCGACGAAAAAAATTGCACCTACAGGCTCGGTTCACAGACCTGTCTTGCGGGGGACGTTATAGGGGAATACTCTTTTGACAGCCCTCTGAAAACGGGCGACAGGCTTGTTTTCTGCGATATGGCTATATATTCTATGGTGAAAAACAACACTTTTAACGGTATGCCCCTGCCCGAAATACTCCTGCTGAAAAAGTCGGGGGAAATAAAGTCCCTGAAAAATTTCGGCTATGAGGACTTCAAAAGCAGGTTATAATTAAATAAAATAAATAAAATTAAATAAACAAAAAAGCTGTCCTGAGACAGCTTTTCAGCCTGTCAAAAAAGTCCACAGATAAGCATAGTGGAAATGAAATCAGGATGCAAAAAACAGAATAAATATCGGTAA
>CANQWR010000036.1 GCA_947627625.1 uncultured Ruminococcus sp.
CTATTCGTTTTTCTTTAATCTGTGCTTTGTATAATAAATTACACCGCTTTTGATGTTTTCGAACAGATCTATTGTATCATCTTCTATAAGCCTTTTCTTTGATGGAAAATGGCATCTTCCATCTTTTATAATTGTTTTCTCAGCCCAATGTACAGCATCACATACTGTACTTTTATTCGTTCCATAATCAAATGCAATATGCTCCATAGTTCTGTATTCCCGATAATATTGGAGCATAATTACAAGCTTATCAAGAACACTTAATACAGACGGTCTTCCTCCTTTTTTATGCTCTTCTTTATATGCCGTTTCTAAAATTTTAAGCATCTCTTCAAATATTTCTTTATTTACTCCAAATATTTCCTGGTATTTATTTTCTTTTATTCTTGAAAGTCTTTCTTTATTATCCATAACTATATCACCATTAATTATTTTATTATCTTTTATTCCTTTTGTCAAGGTTTTCGAACAGGTCTAATATACTCTTGCTCCTGCGGTGTTAGAATTTTTCCGGCAGGAATATGATACCATTTTTCAGGGCAACTTCAGCAACAACAGGCTGTGGCGTGTAGGTTTTGTTTCGGTGGAAAATTAAAACCTCCGGTTTTGAAATGATAATGTGCTGATGAAGTGGATTCTGCTTGAAATCAAAATTTAATAAATTTTCGCTAAAAGTTAAGCGGCAGTTTCGTTACGGAAGCTGCCGTATTTTTTTCCATAATAAATCAGAAAATGATTTTGATTAACGTTTTCACAAATCTATCATTTATATTTCAGAAATTATACACATTATATTCCGAATATTTCGGAATGAAAAAACCTTGTGTTATAGTCAAAAAAATCACTTTTTAGTTATCCGGGCGTAATTCAACAAAGCTGAAAATTGCCTATTTTACGGGATTTTCTGAAATTTTCATTCCGATATTTGCGGACTAAAAACTATTGAAAAATGCTTTGATATTCTTTATAATTTTATTATACGCAGTCGGATTAAGTGCTTGAGGTCATCTCAGACAGTAAAATAAAAATCATCAGGGAATTTTTTGAATTTCCTGAAATTCATTAAACGAGGTACATAACAATGAATGAAATCGTAATTGCCGTTAATTTTGAAAATGACAGACCGACTGTCAGCGGACGTGAACTTCACGCTGCATTGGAAGTCAAGACCTCCTACAAGGATTGGTTTCCCGGAATGTGCGAATATGGCTTTTTCAACCCGCTCAAAATTGAGCAGGTTCAAATTGAGGGAAAAAGACGTGTAAAAAGAATTGTCACCGACCATCAGCTCACGATTGACATGGCAAAAGAACTGTGTATGATACAGCGTACTGAAATCGGGAAACGCTGCCGTGAATATTTTCTTGAAATTGAAAAAAAATTGAACGATAACAGCGTAGATGTTTCATATTCCGTTTTCAAGGTGCTGTGTACATCGTCTGTCAGTTATTTTTATGTCTGAAATTGACGTACTGTTGGCAGTCTCCCTTTTGAAAATGAAAAACTCCTGACAGAATATCGTTTTTTCAGCAATTCGTAAATGAAAAATTTTCTCTTTTGTGTCTAGTAAATATGTATTGTACTAAAAGTGCCACTTTCATCAGTCACTGTGTAAATTTTTGACTGAACGTTGTTATCATGCTTCTCCGGACAGTGCGTTCAAGTAAGCAATGTTGATAACAAGTCCAAGACGGTCAACCTTAAATACTTCAAGGAGTTTTTCAAGCTCGTCTTTGGTATAAAATGTCGGCTCTCTCTTTTCTTTTCTCGGCAGCTGTGCCTTTTCGGTTACAATCCGCAAAAAAATCACAGGTTCACACAAGAACGGCATGGGAGAGTATCTTCACGTCGACAAAGAATTAAAAACAGAATCGAGTGTCAGGACGTTACCGTTGATTTCTCACATTGAAAAGATGTTGAGAGAACGCAATTAACCGGAGGAGTATTACTCTGAATTACTTGGGGAGGACTTTGTTTGTCGTGACAATACCGGTAAACTGATTACACCCTATTACGCTTCTCAATTCATGTGAGAGTCTGACAGGAGTGGCTCGGTCATGCAACATACAATACAACAGCAAACTATTACAGTCATCCGGAATATAATTCAAAAAGGGTAGAATACAACAAGCAATATACTTTGTTTATTTGGTCACTTTGAGTATCGAATGAAAAAAATACAGAAAAAATTGGTAGACAAAATGGTAGAAAAAGCTTGAAACCCAACAAGCACTAAAGCTAAAAAGCACCGAAATACTGACATTCTAAAGTCAAAACGTGTGGTAGATTTTATCTTAAAGCCAACAAACACGGTGTATTGTGCCACTTTTCGGAAAAGTGGACAAAATACGCCTGCTTGCCAGGGGGAAAATTTCTCCTAATAACCCAAAAGAAAAAGACCGCCGAGGCGGTCAGATTGAAAAAATTTATGAAAATGTTCTGTTATTTGTTATCGGGTATGGGAAAAGAAATCGTAATGATTGTACCTTCCCATGTTTTACAATTGACAGCCCAAGACCCGTTCTGCCAATCGCCTTTGAACGTGCCTTATCCACACGATAGAAACGTTCAAAAATGCGTTCCTGTTCTTCTTTTGCAATGCTGATACCGGTGTCACGAACAGACAACAGAATTGCACCTGCATTTTTTCAACTTCAGACTGCAAACATTCTGCTGTGTTTTCAATGAGGTCATAAATTGATTTTGAAAAGTCAACAACAGTTTAGTTTGTGACATAATCTTGCATCAACATTTCTGCAAACTACAGAATTTCGCCAAATAGTGATAGATAATACTTTGAAATAATCTCCAAAAAATTCCCCGCCTCACACCATGTATGACAGTTTCCAGTCACACAGCATTATTTGCACATATTTCTCAATTGTCGCCAGCCTGTGTTTCATGACTGTTCACTGTACATCGATTTGATATTGAGACGTTCTGTTTTTTCTGAACAGGAAACACCGACGTTGGGATTTAATCTGCCCGATGTCGGTGTTTTTTTTTGTTTAATATAAATATTATAATATTATAAACTATCCATGCCCGAACATTCAAGAAACATCTCGCTGTACTTTCCGAACTCCCCCGGCAGAACGTGTTTCTGGAATTTAAGATACTCGTTTTCAATGCTCATGATTATATGCCGCATATGTACGGGTTTATTTTCCGAAACCGCAAGAAAGGCTGCCGACAGGACTATATTTTTGATATTCGCTCCCGCAAAATCAAACTGCTGTGCAAGATAGTCGGTGTCTATGTCGTCTGAGACGGGCATTGACACGGGAAAACAGCTCTCCCATATCTTTTTTCGCACATCGGCGGTCGGTATCGAGAACTGCATTATGTACTTCATACGCCTCATAAAAGCCGTGTCAAGATTGTTTACGAAATTTGTGGACAGCACCACTATCCCCTCGTACTGCTCAAGCCTCTGCAACAGAAAAGCCGTGGCATTGTTCGCAAAACGGTCTTTTGACTCCGTCACTTCACTCCTCTTTCCACATATTGCGTCAGCCTCGTCAAGCAGCAGCACACAGTTTGACTTCTCGGCTTCCGTGAAAATTTCGTCAAGATGTTTTTCGGTCTCGCCTATGTACTTGTCCGTAATCTGCGACAAATCAGCGTGAAAAAGAGGTAATTCGAGTTCATTCGCTATGACGTGTGCAGTCATTGTCTTACCTGTTCCGGGAGGTCCGCACAGAATCACCGATATTGCTCTTCCGTATGGCATTTTTGACTGCATATCCCATTCCGTGTAGACCTTGCTGTAATAGCGGAAATTTGCACATATTTCGAGAATTTTTTTCTTTTCACCGTCTTTCAGAACTATGTCGTCAAGGGTGTATTTCGGGCGGACTATGTTGAAGAGTTTCCCCGAAAGAGCCGTCACCTGTGAGCAGATTTCGCTGAAAACCTGCTTTTCGGTCTGATTGCCCATTGAGTAATACTCCTCTCTGCGTCTGAAAACTTCCGCAATCTGACGGCACGACAGCTTGTACCTCACCGCAAATTGCACAGGTTCTATGCCGTCCCTGCCCTCTGCGAACTTCTCCCACAGAATTATCCTGTCCTGCTGTGTCAGCGGAGGAATTTCGTACCGCACAACCAACGGCACAAAACTTATTATATTCACGTCTTTGTCCGTACAGCAACAGACCTGTACGCCTGCACTTCGGAAGTGTTTTATGCACTTCACCGCAAAATCATTTACGGACATATTGCTGTTTGTCCTGACGTGATACCAGCAGACAACAGCATCCGAAAAAATAGCTTCCCTTAAAATTTCAGCCACTGTACGCTCACTGTTGTCAAGACCCGAAAGCATCTGAAAATCCGCAAAAATTACGTTCTTTTTACATTTTTGTGCCATGTGCTTTATCATGAAACGCTTGCCGCTGCCCTCGTCACCGCATATCTGTATGACACACTTTCCGTCCGAAAACCTCTCCGCAAGCCGATTGCACACGTCACCATAGAGATAAATTTCGGGGAGTTCACTGTCTGCTTTGAAAAGTTCACACCCTCCCTCCATCGGCAGACTGCACTTGTCTGCCGACGAAAGGTAGTCCAGAAGTCTCCTGTCAGCGTTGAAACGTATTCTCGCATACCACACGTCCTCCCCCGGCTCGGGAGGGTAAATCGGTCTGAGACATTCGTACACGGCACCCGCAAGCTCTGCGGGACAGACCTGTCCCCCTGTGACCATGTAAAAGGCAGTTTCAATTGTCGTACCCTTTTCAGACTCTCTGAGAGCGTCCCTCACTTCAGGGTAGACCGCACAGAGAATTGTCAAATCTATTACAGTAGAGGCAATTCCTCTGAGTGTCTCGGGTATGCGTTCCGTTATCCGCTCGTAACGCCTTCTGCTCTCGGTCATGTAGTCGGGGTTGTCCTCAAGATACTCCGCAAAGACGTTCACGGGCAGAGAGGCAAACTGCTTGTTGAAATGCGTTAAACGTGCGTGGTGTCCGCCCTCCGTGGAGAGAACTTTTTCAAGCCGACAGGAGACGAGTATTGCAGTCTGACGCAGAAAATCGTAAACAGGTATGCTCATTTTCAGTCGTCTTCCTGATTGAGTTTATCGAGAAAATCGGGGTCTTTGCTGATTTCCTCTATCATTATCGACATATTCTCACGGTACTCGGCAAGGGTCATATTGCCGACACTGTCCCCTATAATCGTCATGTAGTTGTAAATATAGTCAAGATTTTTAGTCATCTTTGCAAGTGCTACAATCGGTACTGTGAAAGCGTCAGGGGCTTCAAGGTCGGGAATCAGCACACAATAGCGGTAAAAAATCTGGTTGTAAGGTTCATACAGCCCGAAATTGCCAAGACGGAAACCACACTCTCTGTCAGGAGACAGGTGTAATCTCCTATCCTCTCGGCACGCTCCGCAAGACGGTATGCACTCAGAACTTCCTCCCCGTCTGCCGTTATGCACGCACAGTCCTGTGTACCCTGCACACACAGGGTGATAATTCCGCTTCCTATACCTGCTCCGAGACTGATTCCGCACTCCCTTGCAGTCATTCTTATTCTCTCCACAGCCGTGAGCACGTCATCATTACGCCCCGTGAAAAGCCACACGGCGTGGTGTCTGTCCATGTCAAGGAGTACTCCCCCGCACTGCGAAACAGCTTTCGGAATGTAACCAAGAAACTCCGCACACGCTCCCTTTTCCTGCTCCCTGAAGACCGCACAGACAACGACTGCGTTGAACTTCCTGCTCGTTTCGGGAACTGCGTCCGCAAGCTCCTCCAGACCAAGCATTTTAACAAGGTCGTGTGAGATGAACCTGTAGTGTTCCCTGTTGTTCTTTTCAAGTCTTTCACGCCTGCTGTGGGCGTTGCTCAGCATAACATAAAGTATCTCCCAGATGTCCGCAATCTCAACACCCTGTTTCCCCAAAACAGGTTTTTCTATGTCTCCCCTCTTAATCTGCCTGTTCAGACGTCTTATAGGTGAGAGTGAACCTCCGAGATATGCTATCGTAACTCCCGCCATCAGTACAAACAACAACAGCAACAGTCTGATTATTCTTGTCATAAACTCCCTTATACGCCAGTTGGTCACATAGTTCTCTATCTCTATTTCAAGTATTCCGTCAACATTGTACTTGTCGTTGTGGTAGTGGCAGAGCTGTACATACCATGCACCGTCCGCATCGTAACGATTTGTGACTATGTGCGATGTTGACAAATCTGTATTGTATGCCTTTGAAAACTCCTGCTCAATGTACGAATTTTCATATAAATAAGAAGTCGGTATGTTGTTCTGATACTTGCTGCTGCCCAGAACAATCAGATTTCCACTCTTGTCCCTGACGTGGAACACAACAGCGGGTGCAGATTCATACTTTTCACTATATGGGTTGAAATAGGCGTACTCCACCGTTATACCGTACAAAAGACCGTTTATGAAATCCTCCGAGTAGAGAGTATCGCTGTTGAAATCGGGGCAGCTGTCTATGTACACATCAAGTTCGTCAAAAATTTCATTCTGTATCGCCGTCAGAGTCTTTTCGTAATTTGACAAATAAAATGCCGTCATTGTCCTTGATATGCTCCGAGTTGCCAGAGACAGTGCAAGCCCGAACAGTATGACCGAAACTACAGCCATCTCAAACCTCAGTGACACACAGCCTGCAATTTCCTTTACGGCATAGAGCGTGAAGAACAACAGGAAAATTATTCCCAGAATCAACGTCATTCCCAGCATATTTGACACAAATACGCTTTTCAGATAGGTCTCCGAACAGCTCAGCGACGGGTAGACCTTTATGTCCCTGCCGTTCTCGCTGACCGCAAGTCCGCACCTGAAACTTATTTCACCGTCATCTGTTTTGTCGTCGGGCAACTCCGTATAAGCTATAAAGCCCTCCTCACCATAGCTTGTGAGACCGTTTAACATATCGGGCGTTATTTTATAACCGCTGTCCTGTCCCGCAACAGAGGCGTTGTAAAACTCCGTCATAGCCTCCGTGACAGTCTTTCCGCTCTCATAATTATAATTATAAACTTTTTTGCCAACAGGGTCTTTCCACGTCACCTCTTTTTTCCCCCAGACAGGTTCAATATAGGTAGTTCCCGCCTGCGGGAGTTCCGCAACGCTTTTGAGTACTCCCGTCTCTTTTTCAAGATAGGGTCCCTCCGAACTGCTGAAAGCTCTCACCGCCCCGTTGTTGTCAAACCAAAGGTCCTCTGCCGTATACCACAGAGTCTCCCTTTCCTTTGAATACTCCGAAACATAATTATCATAGTCGTCATAATATCTGTCAAAGTCTATAGTGCACAATTTTTCGACATTTTCGCTCTCCGTCTCCGCTATACTCCTCTTCAAAACATATATTACATTCTCCTCGTTGTCGTCCGACAGATATTCAACAGTGTCGCCGTATATGCGGAACGCACTTATCATCATGTTTTCCCGCTTCATCTTCTCAGCACCTATCGGTATTTCAAGAACCTGCTCCAGTCTGAAATTTTCAAAATCGCACCTGAAAATTACCTCTTTGCGGACAAACGTCGAAGCTGTTTCGACTTCAAGTGCGTGGACATATATATCGTCCGTAGTCTCGTTGTCTATTATTCGGTCGTACTCGTAGTGAGAACCTGTATTCATAGACGTTTCAAAAGAGAGAAAGCATGAGAAATAGTAATCATGCACTCGGAAGAGCGAGA
>CANQWR010000037.1 GCA_947627625.1 uncultured Ruminococcus sp.
CTAAAAATATATAATCACGGGTTTCCAAAGGGGCTTTGCCCCTTTGGCAGGGGGTCTGGGGGACAGCGTCCCCCAGTAGGGGTTCAGGGGGCAATGCCCCCAACAGATGTCAGAGAGTGTCCCACACGGTTTATACAGGAGGTGTTTATTTGGGAGTTTTTTCCGAACTCATAAAAAATTTTGAAAAGACAAGGGACTATCTGCGTGATTTTTTTGTGTACGGCTACAAGACAAGGGGCGATTTTGGTCTTAAAAGCACGAGAACTTACGATGACGAGAGGAGACGTGCGGAGAGTTGGCTTGGCGGTTACGTCACAAACAGCGACAGTCCGAGGGGCAGGCAGACGGCAATAGTCACGGACAGTTCACGCCTTTCCGTAAATCCGCTTTACAACGCCTATTATTCAAAAAGTTTTACTGACAATGATATAAAACTCCACTTTTTTATTTTAGATATTCTGTCAGATTCGGACGGGGGAAGTTTGTCGCTAAGGGAGATCCTGACTGCTCTGGACGAAAATTTCGGGGAGTATTTTGAGGAACAGACGGTCCGAAATAAACTGCGGGAGTACGTTGAGGAGGGCATTCTCAGAGCCGAAAAGCGTGGGAGGGCGATGTATTTCAGTCTTGAAGACTGCAATGCCGAAAAGCTGTTCAGTGAGTATGACGGACTTGAAAACGCTGTAAAATTCTATTCAATGTCACAGGAGTTTGGTGTCATAGGCGACAGCATTCTCAAATCGGCAGACCTTGAAAATGACGTATTTTCCATGAAACACAACTACATAGTCCACACGCTTGAAGACTATATCCTGACCGAAATTATAAAGGCTATGGACAACAAAAATTATATATCCTTTGAGTCTTTCAGTTCAAGAAGCCGTACTTCACAGCCGACCGTCCACAGGGAGACCGATATAGTACCCCTCCGCATACTGTCCTCCTCACAGACGGGCAGACGCTATATGTCGGGCTACAGCACCCGTTTCAAAAAGTTCACCTCCTTCAGGCTTGACTATATGCGTTCGGTAAAGACAGGGGAAGTCTGCAAGGACTATGACCGCATATTTGAAAAATATTTATCATCCGAAAAGAGAACTTTCGGCGTGTCTTTTGGTTCGTCCTGTGACGGCAGCAGCGGTGTACAGCCTCTGAAAATCACTTTCTATATAGACGAAATTTCCGAAAAATTTGTCATAGACAGACTGGAGCGTGAAAAGCGTTGCGGGACTGTCTCCCACCCGTCGGAAAATATTTTCGTACTCTCTCTTTCGATAGACGACTGCAACGAACCTATGGGCTGGCTAAAAACTTTCACAGGACGTATTCTCTCCGTGGAGGGCGGTAATTCGTGTGTCCGTGACAGATTTTACTCCGATATGAAAAAGATGTTCAGTATATATAAATAAAATAATTTATAGGGGGAAACTTATTTCCCCCTGTACACAAAGTGCAGTTTAGTTAGCGGGAGGAAAAATGAATATATTCAGTGAGATATACGGAATTTACTACAGAATTGCGGAGAAGATACTTAGCAGGGAGGAGATCAGCGACAGGGAAGTCAACGAGATAGTCGGGAAATACGGTTTCGGGGAGAGCGTTATTTTTCTGACCAAAAAAATAATTCCGCAGAAGGACGGCTCGGACTGGGGACTTCTGAAACGCTGTGAGGGAAAAACTCTCCGCAGAGTGACAAAAAACAAGCCTGTCACCTATATAACGGCACTCCAGAAGAGTTGGATTTTGTCAATTCTCTCGGACTCAAAGACGGGGCTTTTTATGGGTTCGGAGGACATAGAGAGACTTAAAAAAACTCTCACAAAACAGGGTGTGAGACCGCTTTTTGACAGGAGACATTTCAGGTACACCGACACTTTTTCCGATGGCGACGATTTTCTGTCACCCGTCTACAGGGAGAATTTCAGAAAAATTTTATATGCTGTCGGCAAAAGGAAAGTTCTGATGATAAACTACACAACCGGCAAGGGCGACACTTTCACGGGGAGTTTTGTACCGCTCAAAATTGAGTATTCCCGAAAAAACGACAAATTCAGGGTTTACTGTATTCGTCTCAGAAATTTCAAAGATGTCGGACACGGTCTTATAAATATCGGCAGGATAAACAGTGTCACCGACACGGGGAAACAGTTTCGGACAAAAATTTCCCTCGATGACTATTTCAACAGCAGACTTTGCACGGAACCTGCCGTTATAAAAATAAAACCGCAGAGGAACGCAATAGAGAGATTTTTGATGGAATTTTCGTCATATAAGAGACTGACCGAATTTAACCCCGAAACGGGAGAGTGCATTGTAAAACTCTGGTATGACATATTTGACGAGACCGAAATTCTTATAAGACTTCTCGGATTTGGACCTGTACTTGAAATACTCTCCCCGCCGAATTTGAGGGAGCAGGCTTGTCGGAGGGTCTACAGACAGCATGACTTGCTGATGCGTGAACTCGGTGGCTTTGCCCCCTTGGGATTTGGGGGGAGTTGCCCCAAAAAATAATTTTCTTAAAATTATATTTTTTTGGAGATTTTCTTGATTTGTAAGCTGTTGGGGGGCTTCGCCCCCCACCCCCCTTATAACGACAGGAGGCAGGGGGCGTTGCCCCCTGAACCCCCATTGGGGGCTCTGCCCCCAAACCCCCGTCGGGGGGAAGAATCCCCCGAACCCCCATGATGTTCTACTGTTTCAATTTTGGAAATCCGAGGGGTAAAGATCCCGTCCTTTATTGTTCTGATTAAATTAAATAAAATAAAAAGGAGCTGTTTTTTTATGTCAACACCTCACAACAGTGCGGAAAAAGGCGATTTCGCAAAAACCGTTATCATGCCCGGAGACCCTCTCAGAGCGGAGTTTATAGCCGAAAATTATCTTGAAAATGCAGTATGTGTGAACAGGGTAAGAGGAATGTACGGCTACACGGGCTTTTACAGGGGAGTAAAAGTCTCCGTTCAGGCGAGCGGAATGGGTATGCCGTCAATGGGTATCTACTCCCACGAACTTTTCAGCGAGTACGGCGTTGAGAACATAATCCGTACGGGTACAATAGGCGGTATTTCTCCGCAAGTCCGACTGAGGGATATTGTAATAGCTATGAGTGCGAGTACAAACTCCTCCTATGGAAATCAGTACGCCCTCCACGGAACTTACGCCCCCACAGCTTCTTGGGAACTCCTCTCAAAGGCTGTGGAAACGGCAGAAAATCATGTCTCCCGAAACGGCAACACGTATAGTGTCCACGTGGGAAATGTACTGTCAAGCGACACTTTCTATGACGATTCGGGAAGTCTCTCTGGCTGGAAAAAAATGGGTGTCCTCGGAGTTGAGATGGAGACTGCATCTCTTTATATGAACGCTTCGAGAGCAGGAAAAAATGCACTCAGTATCTTCACCGTCTCGGACTGTCCGCTTGAAAATCTCGCAACGACTTCTCAGGAGAGACAAAATTCTTTCACGGCTATGATGGAAATTGCCCTTGAAACTGCCGTAAAAATTTAAGATTATTTTAAGAATCGGGTTATATAATCTCATCAGGATTTGAAATAAATCCCCCAATTCCCCTTTATTTTATAAATTTTAATTTTATAATTTCCCTATGCCGTGTACCCTCACGGCTTTTTTTGGAGATTGGGGGGGCTACGCCCCTCGGACTCCCATAATAGAAACAGTAGACTATTACAAATAGAGAGAAAACGTCCGAACTTCTAAAACTGAAACAGTAGAACATCATGGGGGGTTCGGGGGGATTCTTCCCCCCGACGGGGGTTTGGGGGCAGAGCCCCCAATGGGGGTTCAGGGGGCAAAGCCCCCTGCCCCTTATCGTCCTAATGGGGTTCAGGGGCGAAACCCCTGCCCCTTATCGTCTTAATGGGGTTCAGGGGGGCGAACCCCCCTTCCCCTTATCATTCCGAATTATAATTCAAAAAGCGTCTTCACAAGAGTCAGTATTTTCTGGCTCACGCTCCCCGAATAGACAATCTCCGACGCTCTGTCGGGTCTGTTTGTTATGATGTTGTCCACGCCCATTGCGACCATTTTCTGAATATCCTCCGTGCGGTTGACGGTCCAGACAAACAGCTTTTTCCCGTTCTGGTGTACGGAGGTGACGGCTGTGTGGTTCACAAAGAGATAGTTCATACTCACGGCATCCGTATATTGGAGCTGTGAGAATGCGGAGACCGCCGTGTTGACTATGATACCCGTCTTTATGTCGGGGTTTATTGACTTTACTTTTTTAAGTGCGGAGTACGAAAAGGACGTTATATAGCAGGAGTCCTCTATGCCGTACTCCTGTACCGTTTCGGCGGTGATTTCGGCTGTGCGGACGACATTTCCGCTGTTTTTTATCTCTATATTAAATAAAATATCGTCACTGAAAAGCTCCAGCACCTCCGACAGGAGCATTATTTTTGCGTCGTTGTACTCCTCCTTGCCGTACCACTCTCCGACTGAAAATTTAAGAAGTTCATTATATGTGTAGTCGCTGAGATTTCCCTTGCCGTCCGTAGTCCTGTCAATGGTTTTGTCGTGAAAGACAACAAGCTGGTTGTCCTTTGTGAGCTGTACGTCAAGTTCTATATAGTCTGCACCGCTCTCCACGGCAGAGCCGAACGAATAGACCGTATTTTCGGGAGCTATCCCCGAAAAGCCCCTGTGTGCGGTAATCTGTGTGCGTGAGAGCAGACCCGTATTGAGATTGAGATTTCCCTCGTGAATTGCCCTCAGATACGTCATATTGAGCATAATTCCGACACCTGCCGTTATAATCAGTATCAGTGCCTTTGCGGGAATGCCCATGTTGGTACGCCTTTGTGGGAACTTTATCTTTTCATCGGGTTCAATGTCCGAGAAAAATTTTTCCGTTATCCAGCAAACTATTGCAGGTGCGGATAGAAATACGGATACTGCCGAAAATATCTGTCCCGCATATCTCATGACTTTCAGCGACGACAAAAACGCCTTTTTCGGACTTGAAAATCCCTTTATAAACAATAATACTATGAAACTCAGTACAAATGTCACCGTAAAGGCGACTGCAAGCATTGCGACGCTCCAGAGGACAAGTGTCAGGGCAGTCCTTGCCTTGTGTCCGGATATAATTCTCTTGCTCTCTCTCGTGCAGTCGGGGAAATCCCTGTCTGTCAGTATCAGAAAGTGCAGACTGTAACAGCGGCTTGCTATTATTATCACAAACATAAGCTGTATCAAAATATAGACCGCAATTGCAATACTGCTGTCTATGTCCGAAAAAACGGTCCTCAGAACGGGCATAAGGGGCGACAGGAATACTCCCGACGAAAGAGTGAACTGTGCCATGGGCATATATATTGTGAACGCTATGAATTTTATAAAACCCTTTCCGCTCAGTGCCTTTGCAAGAGCCTTGAAACCCGTCCGCATCATTGAGGCGGAGGAGATTTTTCTCCCCCTGCCTATGCACGAAAAACACGCCGACAGCCCCGACAGTTCCACAAGGGTGAACATCGCCGAGACAAGCAGTATCAGCACTATCGCAACTATCGTGAACGGATTTGATATATAGTCGGCTATTCCCTCTCCCGACAGATATTTTATACCCGAGAGTTTCATTGTAACTCTCAGCAGGAGTATCAGTGCAGGAGTAGCTATGGCAGAGAGCATAAGCCTGAAAACTATCTCAAACGCCATAAAATGCGGTAAAGCCCTTATAAAAATTTTTGTTGTTCTTAAAAATCCTCTCATACTAAACGCCTTTTTTTAGATTTTGGGGGCGTTGCCCCCTTGGGATTTGGGGGGCGTTGCCACAAAAAATAATTTTCTTAAAATTATATTTTTTTGGAGATTTTTTTAATTTGTGGAGTGTTGGGGGGCTTCGCCCCCTGAACCCCCACAAGATTCTAAATAATTAAAAAAATAATTTTTTTATTTTCTATTGACTTTTTTTAATTCATGATATATAATAATATCATACGCTTGTGTAGCACAGTTGGTAGTGCAGTTCATTCGTAATGAACAGGTCGCCGGTTCGAGTCCGGCCACAAGCTCTGAAGGTGGCATTTCGCCTTTTGTTTTCCATTACCTTTCTGTTTTTGCCTCGTGCGGACTTGTCCTGCGGGGCTATTGTTTTATATATTTATATTTATATTTATATTTATATTTATATAATATTTATATATTTAAGCTATTTATGGGGGAGTTGCCGAATGAAAAGACTGAGAGAAGCTATGCTTGAATATCTTTTAAGATCGGACGGGGAATTTGTCTCGGGGGCTTTACTCGCCCGACAGCTTGGTGTGTCACGCACTGCCGTCTGGAAAGCTGTGAGGGAACTGTCCGAACAGGGCTATAATATAGAGTCCGTGACCGCAAAGGGCTACAGGCTGTCTTCTGACAACAACAGGCTCTCGGGGGAGATAATCTCCGCAATTCTCGCCCGTGACGGTCTTTGCCGTGAGATCATTTCACTTGATGAGACCGAATCCACAAACGACTATGCAAAGTCCCTCGCTGTTTCGGGAGCTTCTCACGGGACTGTCGTTGTTGCGGACAGACAGACTTCGGGAAAAGGTCGCACGGGCAGAAATTTTGTCTCCCCACAAGGAACGGGTGTTTATATAAGTGTCATTATAAGACCCGATTTTCCGCTTGAATACACTCAGCTTATAACTTCCGCATCGGCTTGTGCGGTCGCATCGGCTATTGACAGTCTCTGTGGCTGTAGTTGCGGGATAAAATGGGTAAACGACATCTATATAAACAGTAAAAAAATTTGCGGTATACTCACGGAGGGTTCTGTAAATCTTGAGACAAATTCGCTTGAATTTGCCGTTGTGGGTGTGGGGATAAACGTCAGGAGCGTCAAGAAAATTTTTTCGGAGGAACTCCTCACAAGAGCGTCTTCAATTTATGATGAGCTTGGTTTTTGTCCCGACAGAAATATTCTCTGTGCGGAATTTATAAAATCTCTTGATTTTTATCTCCAAAAGATACGGACAAAAGATTTTCTTGAAGAGTACCGCCAAAGGGAAATTCTCACGGGAAACCCGATAACGGCGGTCTCGGGAAACAGGTGCATATCGGGAGAAGCTGTCGGCATAGACGACAACGCAAATATTTTGATTAAAACTCAGTCGGGGGAGATTATCGCCTTAAATTCGGGGGAGGCTTCTGTCAGGAAATTATAATTTGTACTGCCTTACGGCTTTGGAATTTTGGGGGGCGTTGCCCCCCAAGCCCCCCACAAGGGGGGTGTGACCCCCCTTGACCCCCAAAATTAAAGCAGTAGACTGTCACAGGTACAACACTCCTGCCCTAAATTTTCTTCTTGTTTTCATCATGGGGGTCTGGGGGGATACTTCCCCCCAGCGGGGGTCTGGGGGCGGAGCCCCCAGTGGGGGTTCAGGGGGCAAAGCCCCCTGCCCCTCA
>CANQWR010000038.1 GCA_947627625.1 uncultured Ruminococcus sp.
ATGAAGTCCCCGACAGTCCACAAGTCGAAGAAATTTCTAAAAAATATAATTTTAATAAAATTATTTTTTGGGGCGAAAGCCCCCTGCCCCTAATCGTTCTAATAAAACTTGCATGAAATCTCCGACCGTCCACAAGTCAAAGGAATTTCCAAAAAAATATAATTTTAAGAAAATTATTTTTTGGGCGAAGCCCCCTGCCCCTAATCGTTCTAATAAAACTTGCATGAAGTCCCCGACAGTCCACAAGTCAAAGAAATTTTCAAAAAAATATAATTTTAGAAAAATTATTTTTTGGGCGAAGCCCCCAGTTCGTTCAAAACAGGGGGGTTGGGGGGCGAAGCCCCCCAACAGTCCACCAATCTAAAAAATTTTCAAAAAAATATAATTTTAAGAAAATTATTTTTTGAGGGTTCAGGGGCAACGCCCCCCGCCCCTAATCGTTCTAATAAAAATTTTGGAGGCAAAGTCCCTGTCCCCTTATCGTTCAATAAAAAACAAAGACCACAGGTTCAGGTAATTTATAATAATATATATTAAAAATATATTAAAATCAAGGAGTGAAAAATATGAAAGAAATAGTGGGAGTGAGATTCCGCAACGGCGGAAAAATATACTACTTTTCAACCGAAAATCTCGATATAAAAGAGGGCGACATCGTCATTGTGGAGACATCAAGGGGCGTTGAGGCGGGAAACGTCGTGACAGAGAAAAAAACTATAGATGATGAGAGATTTTCCGTGCCGATAAAGCCTGTCATGAGAGTCGCAAAGCAGTCCGATATGAAAATTATAAGCCGTAACAGGGAGAGGGAAATGGAGGCTTTCAAGGTCTGTGAGGAGAAAATAGCTCAGAGAAAACTGAATATGAAACTCGTTGAAGTGGAGTGTACTTTTGACAACAACAAGATTCTTTTCTACTTTACAGCCGAGAGCAGAGTTGATTTCAGAGAACTTGTCAAGGACCTCGCTTCGGTTTTCAAGACGAGAATTGAGCTGAGACAGATAGGTGTCAGGGACGAGGCGAAAGTCCTCGGCGGTATAGGCATATGCGGGAGAGAGTTCTGCTGTAAGAGCTATATAGGGGATTTTCAGCCTGTGTCTATAAAAATGGCGAAAGAACAGGGTCTGTCGCTGAACCCCGTCAAAATTTCGGGTACTTGCGGGAGACTTATGTGTTGCCTGAAGTACGAGCAGAACTCCTATGAAGAACTTTTGAAAATAACTCCCAAAGTCGGTGCGATAGTCTCGACTTCCGACGGCACAAAGGGCAGGGTGGAGGACGTGAACCTGATAACGGGAATAATAAAAGTCAAGACCGACAAGTCGGAAGTTCCGCTGACGCTCAGCCGTTCGGACGTAAAAATTCTGAGAGACGCTGAGATAAAGCTGAACCGTGACGAGATAAAGGCACTCAGAAATCTTGAGGGAAAATAAATTTATTTTTTTTGAGGGGGACTATTTTTGTTAGTGGACTCTCTTACAGTGGAGGACTATTGCGGACTTTTTTGTAAAAATAATCCCCACTCTTTCAAAATTAGGACAGTAGATTATCATGGGGGGTCTGGGGGGATTCTTCCCCCCAGCGGGGTCAAGGGGCGGAGCCCCCTGCCCCTAATCGTTCTAATAAAAATTTGCACAGTCCCCAACAGCCTACAAGTCAAGGAAATTTCTAAAAAAATATAATTTTAATAAAATTATTTTTTGGGGCAAAGCCCCTTTGGAAACCCATGATTATATATTTCAAGTATCAGCAAAATTGGCTGAGTTTCCATCATGGTGCGGGGTTTGTTTCTTGTGTGGGAATAATCATGGGGGGTCTGGGGGGATTCTTCCCCCCAGCGGGGGTTTGGGGGCAGAGCCCCCAATGGGGGTTCAGGGGGCAACGCCCCCTGCCCCTAATCGTTCTAATAAAAATTTGCACAGTCCCCAACAGTCCACAAGTCAAGGAAATTTCTAAAAAAATATAATTTTAATAAAATTATTTTTTGGGGTGAATCCCCCCGACCCCTCCATAACAATTCTAATGTTTTAATTTTGGGAGTTCGGAGGGCGACAGTCCAAGTTCCGATATAAAAAGAGGTGAGAGAAAATAAACTACGGTAAATTGCTTGATGAGAAATTAAAATACATAGAGGAGACAGGCGAGAGACCCTTTTTGTTGCTGCACGCCTGTTGTGCCCCCTGCACAAGCCACACGGTCCTGTATCTGGAAAAATATTTCAAAATAGCTCTCTATTTTTTCAATCCGAATATATACCCCGAAAGCGAATATATTTTCAGAAAGAGCGAGCTTTGCAGGTTCATTTCGGAGACGGGTCTTGATAGGGAAATAAAAATTATTGACGGGGACTACTGTCCCGAGAAGTTTTTTGAAATTTCGGCGGGACTTGAAAATCTTCCCGAGAGGGGCGAGAGGTGCAGGAGGTGCATTGCCCTGAGACTTGAAAAAACAGGTCTCACGGCACAGGAGCTGAGAGCAGATTTTTTCACGACTACCCTGACGATAAGTCCGCACAAGGACTCCGATTTTATAAATAAGTGCGGAGGGGAGATTTCCGAAAAATGCGGTGTGGAGTACCTGTTTTCGGACTTCAAAAAGCACGACGGCTATAAGCATTCTATAGAGTTGTCCAAAAAATATGATTTATACAGACAGAATTACTGTGGCTGTGTTTACAGCAAAACGAAAAGAACGCCCTAAAATTATATTTTTTAATTAGAACGATAAGGGGCAGGGGGCTTTGCCCCCTGAACCCCCATTGGGGGCTCTGCCCCCAAACCCCCGTCGGGGGGATGATTTGAAAATGGGGACACCCCATACCCCGCCCCCCGAACCCCCCATGATTGAAACAAGAAAAAACGTGAGACAGAAAGGGTATTCCCCCAATATATCAAAGGAGAATGTAAAATGATTTACAATAATTACAAAGACATAAGCGGAGATATTAAAGACCTCAGCGACAAACTGCTTGAAAAAGGTTTTGATGCGAAAGATGTAAAAGCCTGCATGGAGTATCTCTCGGGAGAGAGCGGAGAGGAATTCTGTCCGCTTGCGAAACACAGGACTGACGTAAGAAATCATCGTTCAATATTTTACTTCGATGTCGTCGCACACATAGTCACCAAAGGAGACGACAAGCTGACGGAACGGCTTGTGGAAGTGCTTTTTGCACTGACGGGCATTCAGGTGCTGTATTTGATGAACAACGTTTTCTACAAAGAGGACATTCTCTCGGACGTTCTGAAAAAGCGTTACGGAAGTAAAGGGGAATGTTATATGCTTGCGTGCAGGGTGTATAATTGGTTTGTATACGAGACACGTGACTACCGGAACAGGATTTTTACAAGACCTTACACCGCAGAGGAGTTACTTATCTCTGCTGAGATAGCACTTGAATACGATGAGTGCGAAACGGCACTGATTTTGTGTGCAATGGGACTTGAAAGGTGTGTCATAAGGGACTTTGCCCTGAATAAGGAGTTTGCGGAGATTTCGGGAGAGCGTATGACGGGGGAAAATTCCGAAATCGCAGACAAATTGGTAAATCTGACAAAAAAAGCGGGGAAATCCGTCAAGGATAGCAACCCGTATTATCTTATGGCACTTGCCGAGGCGAGTTATTTTGACTTGAAAATAAGGGGAAAATTTATGTCTCTGATTCCCGACAAGGCGACGGAAGTCGGTGAAAAGACTATGAAATATATTCCCGACGGACTTAGATTTTTCAGTCTTATGAGCGAGTGCGGAAAAGCTATGACGCTCTCCTTCTGCAAATTTTTCTACTATAACTGCCATAGTGAAAAGCTTTTGCATAAAACCGTCTCAAATTACGTCTATGACTTCAAGAGACTGGTCAGCACGGAACAGAACGCAAACACAGCTTGCAAAGTGAACAGAATTATTGAACAGGTCAGACCTGAGCAGGCTCTTGAAAAGGAGAAAATCAGGGACATTTTCCGTGCGAAAATATCAAAAGAGATCTGCTACAGACTGCCCGGATACAGCAATTCCGTGAGAGATTATCTCTACGGCAAAAAGACCATTGACGAGATAATCACCGAAATAGGCGACAATTACAAGGGAAAAGGTATGGCGTTCGATAAAGAAAAGAGTACGAATTATTTCACCGTCTTCGGCGAGGACGATTTTATAGACAGGTGTATAGTTTTCATGTGTATGAACCCGGTATTTCAGTACAGCTTCACGGGTACGCTGGTGGGATTTGAGCCGTATTCGGGAAAGCCCGAAAAAATGCTGAAATTGCTGAACATATTACTTGACGGCGGTCTTGACGAGAGGACTGTTCTGGAGGCTTTCACCCCGTATGAAAGGTGGTTCGGAAACGATGACCGCATAAATAAAATATCGGAAGTCCTGAAACTGCAACCCGCTATTATTGAAAAGTTTTCGGAGGAGACAGTCTCGGAGAGCTATGTATGTGTCAGGGGGGCATTTCTGAAAGCAATGTCCGCACAGCCAAACAGGTTCAAAAAGAGGATTTTCTCTATGGCGAGCGACAACAGCAAAATCGTCAGGGGAATTGTCAGGGATATAGTTTCGGAACACACCGACTGGAGGGACGATATTTGCGGACTTCTGACGGGCAAAGCCGTACAGAAACGTCTTGCAATGGAGATAATAGCTGTACAGGGCGTTGAGAACTACAGGGCGGAACTTGAAAACGCTCTCAAAAAAGAGAAGTCCGAAAAGATGCGTGACGAAATAGAGACACTGCTCGGAGTGAGTGCGGACGGAGGAGAATCCGACACAAGTACACAGGGCACGGAAAATATTGTCAAAAAATTTGTCGGAAAGAACAGGACTAAAAAAGTGGAGTGGCTTTTTACTTCGCCTTTCGGGGATTTGAAACTCAAAGACGGAAGTGTTGCGGGGGAGGATTTCCTGAAAGCTCTGCTTGTCAGCTACACCGACATAACAAACGGAGTTTTTGACACTCTTGCGGAAAAACTCTTTGAGATGACCGACAAAGACAGCCTTGCGGAGTTTGCAAATGAAGTCTTTGCGAGATGGCTCGGTGCAAATTCCCCCGCAAAAACAAAGTGGGTAGTGTACTTTACGGCAGTAAACGGCAATAATTCAACTGTCACGGAGATAGTTAAAACAATAAAAAAGTGGAGCGAAAACAAGAGGGGTGCAATAGCCGCTGAAGCCGTGCAAGCCCTTGCCATGAACGGAAGTTCGGAAGCTCTTATTCAGGTTGACGCAATGGCGAGGAAGTTCAAAAATTCGCAGGTACAGACTACTGCACAGAAAGTCATGGAAAATACAGCAAAACGCCTGAATATAACTACTCAGCAGCTTGCGGACAGAGTTGTCCCGAATCTCGGCTTTGACGAGAATATGTGCCGTAAATTTGACTACGGCAACAGGGAATTTTCCGTATATCTTCTGCCGACACTTGATATTGAAATTTTCAACGGCGAAAAGAGAGTAAAGAACCTGCCGAAACCGTGTGCGAGTGATGACAAAGAAATTGCGGAGAAGTCCTATTCGGATTTCAAGGAGATGAAAAAACAGTTAAAAAATATAGTCGCAATACAGAGAGACAGGCTTGAATATGTCCTGATGTGCAACAGGAAGTGGACGGCTGAGGAGTGGAAAAATTTATTTGTCAAAAATCCCGTCATGCACTGTTTTGCGATCGGTCTCATATGGGCGGTCTATGACGAAAAAAACAATATTTTGCAGACTTTCCGCTATATGGATGACGGCAGTTTCACGACTTCTGACGAGGAGGAATTTGAAATTCCCGAAAACGCCGAAATAGGACTTGTCCACCCGATTGAAATTCCCGGCGAGGAAAAAGAAATTTGGTTGCAACAGCTTGAGGACTACGAGATAAATCAGCCGTTCCCACAGCTTTCAAGACCTGTTTACCGTGCAACGGAGCAGGAAAAAAATTCTACCGAAATCACGAGATTTTCGGGTGTCTCCACTCAGGGTATGACCTTGAGAAGCAGAATGCTCAAATACAACTGGACGACAGGAGATGTCCTTGACGGCGGAGCTTTCTATGATTTTTGGCACAAGGATATATCGGAAATTTTCAACAGTATTCCACAGGGCTTCTGTGCAAAACTAAGTTTTTCGGGAATGTACTGGGGCGGCGGCGAGAGCGTCAGCATAGAAAAACTTGAATTTTACCTTGCGGGATACACCTCAAAGCCGATAAAAATTTCCGATGTGGACGAGAGATATTTCAGTGAGATCATAAATCAGCTCTATTTTATTCTGGGAGTCTCCCCCGATGAAACGGATGACTGATTTTTTGTGGGGGGCTTCGCCCCCCACACCCCCCATTAGAACGATAAGGGGCAGGGGGCTTCGCCCCCTGAACCCCCACAAGGGGCTCCGCCCCTTGACCCCGCTGGGGGGAAGAATCCCCCCAGACCCCCCAT